>NZ_JQJH01000016.1 GCF_000745425.1 Beijerinckia mobilis | reverse complement strand
TTCTGCTTCTGGACCAGGGCAAGCAGCCGTTCCCAGACCCCGAGCTTCGACCAGCGGATGAATGTCTGCGCCGCCTTCCACCACGGACCAAGCTCCGGCGGAATGCTGCGCCATTTGGCACCGTTGGTGTGCCGCCAGAAGATCGCCGTAATGGTCCGACGCAGGTTCTGCAAAGGCGTTTTACCATGCGGCTGTACCGCCTGGATCAGAGGCTCCCAGATCGCCCAGGCTTCATCCGTGAAGACTTGTAAGCTCTTGTCCGTGCTCATCAATCAGATATAGGGAATAATTCAAGAACTAACAGGCCCTAGCCACACAAGGCTGCATGACCATCACGATGGTGGTGAGGATCGAGGCGGGGCTCAGGCCTTGTAAAGAGACTTCATGTTTTCATGAAGTTTCCTCGCCAAGGGCGAGGCCGTGTATTTATCCGTGACGACTTCGATATAGACGCCGGTATCCGTCTGTGCGGCCTTGGCGAGCGCCGCATCGAACTCTCCGCACGTCGTCACTTTGGCGGTGAACCAATCGTTGCAGCCAAGTGCATGCGGTAATTCGCTGTAGCGCCATTGCGCAATGTCATTGTAGGCGATTTCGGGATCCTTGCAGAGCAGCCGTTCGATCAGATAGCCGTCATTGTTCAGAACGAAAATAATTGGTTTGAGGCCGAGGCGTCCAAACAGGCTGATTTCCTGCGCCGTCATCTGGTGGGAGCCTTCGCCGGTGATCAGAACCAGGCGGCGCTGCGGGGCGGCAACAGCGGCGCCGAGCGCGGCAGGCGTCGCCCAGCCGATCGATCCCCAAAGCGTCTGATTATAGAAATTGGCGCCTTTCGGCATCAGGGCGAAGGCGAGGCCCATTGAGGCCGTTCCGGTTTCGACGACGACAATATCCTCAGGCTGCAGGAAAATTTGCCAGCGCGGATAAAGAGCGTCGACATCGATCGGATCCTTGTCGGCGCCCTTGGCCTCGCCCAAAGCATGGGCCTTCATGCAGGGCCAGTCGCGATGCTTGATCCGTTCGGATAGAGCTTGCAGCACATCGCCGATCTCGACATTCGCATAGGTCTTGCCATTCATGGAAACCGCGTGATGGGCGATGGTGATCGTCCTCTCCGGGTCGAGACGCGCGGTGAAGGCGCCGCTATTGAGGTCGGACATGAGTGTGCCGATGGAGAGAATGCGGCCGGCATTTTCGACGAACTGGCGGACGTCTTCATTCAGCAAGGCGCCATCATACATGCCGGCGAAGGAAGGGTGATGTTCATCGAGAACGGATTTGTCCATGAACATGGTCGCGAAGGGCAGGCCGGAGTGGTTGATGATACTTTGCATCACCGTCTGCAAGCCACAACGGTGAATGAGATTGCCCGGCAAGATGCAGGCTGTATCCGTTTCCGCGAGGGCCGTCAGAATAGCATCCGTCGCTTGTGCGAGTGTTTGCGGATCGCTGTGCGGCAGGGTGATCGGTGCTGCGGCGCTGAGAACCGGCTGATCGGCGAGATTGGCGGGAAAGGCCATATAGACAGGGCGGCGGTGATACAGTGCCTCGGCGATCAGCCGCTCCGTCTCGAATGCGACATTCTGCGGCGTCATCACCGCATAAGCGCAGACGACCGGTTCGGTCATACGCCGAAAAAGATCATATTCGCCATTGCCGAGCGTATGATGCACCGGCGCGCGTGCGGACTGGACGGCCATGGACGGTGTGCCGACGAGGTGGAACACGGGCAGATGTTCGGCATAGGAGCCGGCAATGCCGTTCAGCGCACTCAATTCTCCGACACCATAGGTCGTACAAAGCGCGGCGGCACCCTTGAGGCGGGCATATCCATCAGCGGCATAGGCGGCATTGAGTTCGTTGCAGCAGCCGATCCATTGTAAATCTGGATCGTTACAAATGGCGTCATTCACCGGAAAGGAATAATCACCCGGAACACCGAAGACATCCGAAATTCCGATCGCCTTGAGCCTTTCAAGGACATATTGGATGACACTCGCCATAGCGGCCTCGTTCATAGACAGAAGAAGGAACGTCGGCGACAGTTCATGGAGTGAACCCGGTGCCGCGGCTCCGTTCAAGGAACGGATGGATGCGGCGAAGGTTCAACGGGCATTCTGTTTTCGGCCGTCAGGAGGTGCAATCCTCGAAGACGATCTGGTCGGCATAGCGGGTGGCGAGTTCCTTTTGCGCCTCTGTCCGCACGGTCCAGCTCATCACCGGCATATGGAGCCCGTCGCGGCAGAGCCGCGGGACCGCATGTGGAAGGTCATTCACGTGCCAGGACAGAAAATCCGGCCGTATATCGGGGAAGAATTCCCAGGCCAAAAGGCCGGCTCGGCGCTCCGGCGTCAATTCCGGCCATTCGGCGGGCGCGTAGAGAGCCTCGGCAACGAGCCCTAATGGCTGGCTTGCATTACAGTCGCGAAGACGACGAAGCAGATCAGGATCGAAACTCTTGAAGGCAAGCGGTCCCGCGTAGGAAGCGACGCAGGTGAGGGCGGCGTCGGCAAGGCGGGTATCGCCGTTAAAAAGGCTTTTGAGCTCGACGATCAGCGGAACCTTGCCAGCGACGACCGCAAGCAGGTCGGCGAGCGCCGGGATGGTTTCGTTTCCGTGGCGGAAAGCGACATGCGTGAGGTCGGCGCGTGACCGCTGGTCGAGCCTGCCCTCGGCGAAAGTGAGGCGGTCGAGCAGGACATCATGAAAGACGATCACTTCGCCATCGCTACTGAGCTGGATATCGCATTCTATGGCATAATCCCAAGCGACTGCTGCCCTGGCCGCGGCCAGCGAATTTTCAACGCGGCCTGACGTTTCGTCATGCAGGCCGCGATGGGCGATCGGCTGCGCCGTCAGCCAGGCGGGGACAGCGACTTTCTCACGCGCCATCTCACGCATGGGCATCATTCGAACTCGAACATGGCTTCGACTTCAACGGCGGAATCGAGCGGCAGTTCGGCAACGCCGATCGTCGAACGCGCGTGGCGACCCTTGTGGCCAAGCACATCGACGAGGAGATCGGAAGCGCCGTTCATGACCGGTGCAATGGCGGAAAAGCCCGGCGCCACATTGATGAAGCCACCGAGCCGCAGGCAGGCTTTGATGCGTTCAAGATCGCCAAGCGCCGCCTTTGCCTGAGCCAGAACATTGATGGCACAGACTTTCGCCGCCGCCTGTCCCGCTTCCGGCGAGACCGATCCGCCGACTTTGCCCTTGTGTTCGGGTGCGATCGCACCGTCGGCTCCAAAGGCGACCTGGCCGGAAATGATCAACAGCGATTTGGTGAGGACAAAGGGGACGTAATTGGCCACCGGAGCGGCTGGTGTCGGCAAGGTGATTCCCATTTCCTTCAGCCGGGTTTCGATTTGATTCATGCGGGAAAATTCCTTGAATCTATGTGCAGAGGATTCTTGCAAGGGCGCAGGCCGGATCATACACTAAAAGGATTAAGTCAAATGCGCCTGCTGGATCCGGGAAATGTTGCGTGAGGCAGGCATTGCCAGAAAGGCAAAGTCTATGTCTCGACCTTCCGACCGCGCTTGGCTTGCACAGGCGATGGCCGCCCTTTTGGGTGCTGCAATGCCGCTGGCTCCTCTATGCCTTTCGGCTGCGCCCAATCAGAGCAATGTTTCCTCGGAACCACAAACGCGTGACGGTATCACGAAACTCGCGGCGGAAATTCCTCTCGCTGCGCATCGCGCCGTTTACGATCTGACCATGTTGCGCTCCACGGGAGCGAAAAGCCCGATTTCCGCTCAAGGTCAGATTGCTTTCGATTTCTCCGGTTCGTCGTGCGAAGGTTACGCTCAGAATTTCCGTCAGTTTACCGAGCTGCAGCCGGTGGAAGGGCCGGTGCGCGTCTCCGATATGCGCTCCGCCACATTTGAAGACGGCGACGGCCGTAATTTCACCTTCAAGATTCAGACGTCGAACGACCAAGGCGCCGGAGAACTGGTCGATGGCAAGGCGGCACGCCGGGCGGGTTCCGGGCCGGTTCTTGTCGATCTCGCCAAGCCCAGGAAGAGCAAATTCGATCTCGCCGCCGATACGGTGTTTCCCACCGAGCATCTGCGCCGCATCCTGGCCTCGGCCAAAGCTGGCAAGCATATTCTCGAGGTCAAGGTCTACGACGGCTCGGAAAAGGGCGACAAACTGTTTGAGACCACGACGATTATCGGCGATGAGATCCGCAAACCCGCTCAAGAAACGGCGATCAAGCTTCCGGCACTTGAAGGGTTGCGGCGCTGGCCCGTCACGATCGCCTATTTCGAGAATGCGCAGAAGGACGAGAGTCCGCTCTATACTTTGTCTTTCGACCTTTATGAAAACGGCATTTCGCGTGCGCTTCGGCTGGATTATGGCGATTTCGTCCTCGGCGGGGATTTGTCGAGCCTCGAGCTTCTGCCGCAGCAGGCCTGTGCGAAATAGACGATCGGCGCGTGTCCCGTCGTATGAGTACTGGAATGCCACCGGAAAAGCGGCTTCCAGTGCGACAGACCATTTCCACGGCGAAGATTTTGCTCATAATGCGCGGCGAGTGGAGGCATTATGAGCGATCCTGTTATCCTGACTGAACAACAAGGTGCCTGCGGCATCATCACTTTGAACCGGCCGAAGGCGCTGAACGCGCTCGATACGGAAACGATTCTCGCTTTCAACGCGGCGCTCGACCAGTTGGAAAAGGAGCCTGGCGTCAAGACGGTGCTGGTGAGAGGCGCGGGCGGCAAGGCTTTTTGCGCCGGCGGCGATATGAAATTCATCTATGAGCTAGGCAGCGCCGGCAATTATGCCCAGCAAATGGAATTTTTCCGCCAGGAATATCAGCTCAATCAACGTATCGCCCGTTTTCCCAAGCCTTATGTCTCCCTGCTCGAAGGCATCGTCATGGGTGGCGGCGCGGGCATATCCGTACACGGACCGCACCGGGTTGCGGGAGAGAATTTTCTTTTCGCCATGCCGGAAACCGCCATTGGATTCATTCCCGATGTCGGCGCGACCTATTTTCTACCGCGTCTGCCGGGAAAACTCGGCGCCTATCTTGCGATGACAGGAGCCCGGCTTAAATGCGGCGACGGCGTCGCATTTGGCATTGCCACGGCTTTCATCCCGGTGGCGCAGCATGAGGCCCTGATCGCCAAGCTTGCGTCTGGCGAGGAAGCGGGGGCCGCAATCGCTGGTCTGGCCGCCACGCCGCCAGAACCGGAACTCGCCAAGCTGAAACATTTCGTCGATGGCTGTTTCGGCGCTGCGACAGTATCTGCCGTTCTCGAAGAAATCGACGAAGCGGGCTATGGCGGGCTTGGTTTTGCCATGGAGACCTATGATCTCATTTGCACACGGTCACCGCTCAGTGTGAATCTGGCTCTCAAACTCGTGCAAATGGGCAGCAAGCTCGATCTCGAAGATGCTTTGCGCACGGAATTTCGTGTCGTGAGCCATATTCTGCAGAGCCCCGATTTCCGTGAAGGGGTCCGCGCGGTCCTTGTCGACAAAGATCATAAGCCGAAGTGGAGCTTCAAGGAGATCGAGGCCGTGAAACCCGCCGATATCGAACCCTTTTTCGCGCCATTACCGGCGGGTGAGGCCGATTTGAACTTTGTTCGGACGGCCTGATCGCACGATGAAATGGCTGGTTTTCCGTCGTCGCGCGCGTTTGTTGCAACAGGGCGTTCTCATGCGCTCATTCAACAGCGAGGCTGCGATCTCGCTCACTGAAAGACCGGGCGCGGAGACGTTTGCCGCGCCGTGGAGCAAGATACTCGTCATTTTCATGCGATTGCTCGCCATGATCTGGATGGCGCAGGGCCTTATGCAATGGGTCACTATCCTGACGCCGCTGGAACCGCTGTTCAATCATACGGACTGGATCACCGGCGCGGGAATCATCTTCTTCGCGGTTTTTGATCTCGTGGCGGCTGTCGGCCTCTGGCTGGCGACACCATGGGGCGGGGTGCTGTGGCTCCTCGCCGCCCTGGCGCAAATTTCGACGGCGCTGCTCGTGCGTCCGTTTTTCTCGCCGCTCTGGATCGTCGTCAACGGCATTCTGATTTGTCTCTATTTCGCCCTGACGTGGTTCGCCGGACAAGCTGAAGGCGGAGCCGGGTAGAGACTTTCGCCAAGCCTTCCGGAAAGCATGCTTTCACCGGTTTTCATAGGTTCCGACGAGTTCGGTCTCTGCGATGATATGCGGCCTTGCCCGTTCCAGAAGGTCGGAGATTTTGGCATTCCTGCCGCAATGCAGCGCCTTGACGTCGAGAGCCGCGAGACGGAAGTGATAATGGTGGATACCGTGGCCTTTTGGCGGCTGCGGTCCGTCATAATGCGAATTGCCGAAATCATTGATGCCATAAACGAGGCTTTTGGCCTCACCGTTCACGGCACCTTCCAATAGGCCATCGCACTCAGGGTCGATGTCATAGACACCCCAGTGGCGGAAGATTCCGGAAGGGGCATCGGGATCCTCCACGACCACGATAAAACTCTTGGTGCCTTGGGGGGCGTCTTTCCAGATGAGTGGAGGAGACAGATTCCTCCCTTTGCGGGCATATTTGTCCGGAATTTTTTCGCCATCGTGGAAGGCTGGGCTTTCAAGCGTGAATGCCATGATCGGCTTGCTCCCTTGCTTCTCTTTGAAACCGATTTTGGAACACCAGAGCGCGAGGTGAGTTCCAAAATCGTGGCGACGGCGGGTCGGTTCCGGGGCCTAAATCTGTCATCGCAAGGACGGGTGTCCCGCTGCAATCGCGCTGGACAAAGCGGCTTCGCGCAAGCTTGAAGCCCATGCATTCGGACGCAAGGCCATGACCATTGTTTTTTCAGATCGCCGCGAGGCAGGACGACGCCTTGCCGGCAAGCTTACCCATTATGCGCGGCGCGATGATGTAACCGTATTGGCGCTGCCGCGGGGTGGGGTGCCTGTTGGCTACGAAGTCGCACGAGCTCTCGGAGTGCCGCTCGATGTCTTCGTGGTGCGCAAGCTCGGGGTTCCAGGTTACGAAGAACTGGCTATGGGGGCGGTTGCAACCGGCGGCGTACGCGTCCTGAACGATGAGATTGTTCAGGCTCTTGCCATTCCGCCTCATCTCATCGATGCGGTCACGGCCAAGGAAGAGAAGGAACTTCTGCGGCGCGAGCGCCTCTATCGTGGCGGACGCCCGCCGCTAAAGGTGAAAGGGCGAACCATAATTTTGGTGGATGATGGCCTTGCGACGGGATCCACCATGTCGGCTGCCATCAAGGCATTGCGGGACGGCCACCCGACCCGTATCGTCGTCGCCATCCCGGTCGGCAGCCCCGAGACTTGCGAGATGATGCGCGCGATCGCGGATGAAATTGTCTGTGTGGCGACGCCACAGCCACTCCTTGGCGTCGGGCGCTGGTATGAAGATTTTTCTCAGACCAGCGATGAGGAGGTCCGCACGCTTCTCGCCGGGTCGACGCTTACGAAGCCCTCAGGGACCACGTCCACTCCTTCCGATTCCCGGGTTGGACCGGTTTTTGGCTCGAAAGAGGATTCGGCCGAACATAAGGCCGCGAGTGCGCTGCGCAAACGCATCGTCCGGCTCTCCGGGGGCAATGAGGACTATGACCGGCTTCTGGAGGCGATCGGTGAGGCGCGTTTCGTGCTGATCGGCGAAGCTTCGCATGGCACGCATGAGTTCTATGAAGAGCGCGCGCGGATCACGCGGCGGCTGATTGAGGAGAAGGGTTTCGCTGGCGTCGCGGTCGAGGCCGACTGGCCGGATGCCTATCGGGTCAATCGCTATGTCCAGAATGTGAGCGAGGATTTGGACGCCGAAGAGGCGCTGACGGACTTCCGGCGTTTCCCGACATGGATGTGGCGAAACCGGGTCGTTGTCGATTTTGTCGAATGGCTGCGCCGGCATAACGAAACGCTCGGCCAGGGGCAGCCGAAGACCGGGTTTTATGGGCTCGACCTCTATGCCTTGCACGGCGCGATGAAAGCGGTGCTGCATTATCTCAAAAAGGTCGATCCTGGCGCGGCGGAGGCGGCGCGCCACCGCTATGCCTGTTTCGACCATTTCGGACCGGATCCGCAAGTCTACGGCTTCGTCGCGGGCAACAAAATTGCGAAATCCTGCGAGGATGCCGTGGTGACGCAATTGGTGGAGATGCTGAAACGGCGCCCCCTGACGGCCGAGTCGGAAGGAGACGTTCGCGAAGACGAACTCTTCGCGGCACAGCAGAATGCCCGCCTGGTCAAGAACGCGGAGGCCTATTATCGCGCGATGTTCCTGGTGGTCGAATCAACCTGGAACCTGCGCGATCGGCATATGGCGGAGACATTCGAAGCGCTCGCGACGCACCTTACTCGGCGCGACCGACCGGCGAAAATCGTCGTCTGGGCGCATAATTCCCATCTCGGCGATGCGCGGGCGACAGATCGAAGCCGACAGGGAGAGCTCAATCTGGGGCAACTCATCCGCGAAACACACGGACGAGAGGCTTTTCTCATCGGCTTCAGCACGCATCGTGGCACGGTGACCGCCGCGTCAGACTGGGGCGGCCGGGCGGATCGCAAGAATGTCCTCGCCGCCTTGCCGGGAAGTTACGAGGCCTTGTTCCATGCGATCTCTTGCGATCGTTTCGCTCTCGATCTGCGGGAGGACGGCGAAAGTCTCCCGCGACAACTGCTGGAGCGAGCGATCGGCGTCATCTATCGGCCCGAGACGGAGAGGGCCAGTCATTATTTCCATGCCAATCTCGCGGCGCAATTCGACGCGGTGCTGCATTTCGACGAGACCCGAGCGGTCGAGCCGCTGGAACGGACATCGGAATGGGATGCCGGAGAACTTGAGGAAACCTATCCAACCGGCCTTTAGAGCGTTTGAACTCAAAACGGAGCATTTTCGGCCTGGTGCCGTATCGGGCAGCTCCGATTCTATCGCAGACGCCCGCACCGCCGCCTTTTAGCGGGATCGTCGCCGGAAGAACTTGACCGGAATTTCCGATCAGACACTCTTTGGTTGCAACCGGGCGATCAGGCTTGAGGTATCCCACCGCGCCCCGCCGAGTTTTTCCACTTCCGCATAAAATTGATCGACGAGAGCGGCGACCGGCAGGCTTGCGCCGTTGCGGCGGGCTTCGTCGAGACAGATAGAGAGATCCTTGCGCATCCATTCGACTGCGAAACCGAAGTCGAACTTGTTTTCGAGCATGGTTTTATAGCGGTTTTCCATCTGCCAGGATTGCGCCGCGCCCTTGGAAATGACTTCGATCACCGCCGCGCCATCGAGTCCGGCGCATCGGGCAAAATGCAACCCTTCGGAAAGCGCCTGAACCAGGCCGGCGATGCAGATTTGATTGACCATTTTGGTCAACTGGCCAGCGCCGGCGGGTCCCATCAGACGGCAGGATTTGGCATAGGCGCCGATAATGGGTTCAGCGATGTGATAGGCAGTTTCATCACCGCCGCACATGACCGTCAGGACGCCGTTTTCTGCCCCCGCCTGACCGCCTGAAACGGGAGCATCGAGGAAATGTTGACCTTTTTCCGCAGCCTTGGCGGCAAGCTCGCGGGCTAGGGCCGCGGAGGCCGTCGTGTGATCGACAAAAACAGCTCCTGAAGGGAGCGTGGCGAGGGCACCAGTCTCGCCAAGGGTCACCGAGCGCACGTCGTCATCATTACCAACGCAGGCGAAGACGATGTCGCGGCCTTCCGCCGCCGCAGCCGGCGTGTCGGAGGCCTGACCGCCGAATTGCGCGACCCATTTCTCGGCCTTGGTCTTGGTGCGATTATAGACTTTGACCTCATGCCCATTTTTCGCGAGATGCCCAGCCATGGGATAGCCCATGACGCCAAGACCAAGGAAGGCGACTTTTGCCATTGAAGATCCTCAAAGCATCCCGTTCGTGAACCGTTTGGCGAGCAAGACTCGGCCCAGTTGGCTGGCCGGCGCTCGGGCTTTGCCTCTTGTGCTATGCCCGCTGCGGCGGCCGGTTGAGAGGCAGGTTGCCGCCAAATTATTCTATCTCATAAGGAAAGAAACGTTCGCGGATCTTGCGGAACGTTCCATCCTTACGGATTTCCTCAAGCGCCTGATCGAATTTGGCTTTCAAGGCGGTGTCGCCCTTGCGCAACCCGATGCCAATTCCTTCGCCGAAATAGGCTGGATCGCGCGGTAAATCCCCAATGATGACGGTATTTTGCGCTTCGCGCCGGTTTGTCCGGAAATCATTGAGATCGGCCTTCTCGGCGAGAACGAGGTCGACGCGTTTCTCGCCAAGATCGAGAATGGCTTCTTCCAGGCTCGCATAGTTTTGAATTTGTGCCTTGGGGAAGTGGTCCTCGGCATAGGCCTCAAAGGCTGTATTGGCGATAACGCCGATTTTCTTGCCGGCGAGTGCCTCGGCGCTCACGCCAGCGATCGGTTCGTCGCGGCGACCAAGGAATGCAAGCGGCATCCGAACATAGGGCGTGCTGAAGGCGAGTTTTTCCCGGTTTTCTTCGGTTATGTTCAGCGCTGCCATGATCGCATCATAGTGATGATCGAGAAGGCCGGGAATGAGATTGTCCCAATCCTGCGTGACAAAGGTGCAGGTGACATTCATGCGCGCGCAGAGCTCGCGGCCAAGCTCGATCTCGAAACCGGCGAGATCGTTGTTCTCGAGGTAATTGTAGGGGGGCCGGGCACCTTCACTGGCGATGCGGATCACGTCCGGAATATTGTCTTCGGCTCGGGCCATTCCAACCGCTACAAAAAGGCCGAAGACAAAGAAAATCGCCGCTGCGACCTGCCAAAACGCTGATTTGTCCCGTTCCTTCATATGCTTCATGAGGCAGACGGCGGTGAGAAAGGCGTCGGTCATTGCGAACGCCGGAAACGAGGAGAATGCCGTTTCTGTCTAGCTTGTGCTTGAATATTGGGCAAGGAGCGCAAGGCCTCACGCTTGAAGATTTCTCGTTGATACGAGGTGTTGGAGCCCTATCGCAAACAAAATCTCGATCGGTTTCGGGCAATCCCGGAGAGAAATGCACAAAGAGGATCGCCTTGCTTTAGGATTAAACTCGAGACGTTTGGAAGTTTGCTCTTGTTTTTTCCAAAAATCCTTTAAAAATATTTTGTAACTCCATATAATTTCGTTGAATTAGGAAGCAAAGCGTGGAGGTTCGATGCGGTGTGCGACGGCCTTTGCGTGCCTATCTATGGCGTGGCTCTTGCTATGATCGTGTCGTTCAAGGATGTTTCGATCGCTGTTGAAGCAATGGGAACGGACGCCTATAAGCCTCGGGCGCGCGCTGGTGTTGCAGGCTTATGGAAGTGGAATATCTGCTTCTGGCGGTTGTGATCCTTAGAAGCAGCCGGCGAAGCGAAATGGACCTCGACAGGAGCGAGTCATATGGTCAGCGAGCAAGATGTTCTCGGCGCGCTCGGCACGGTCGCCGGGCCTGATGGGAAGACACCGCTGCCGCAATCAGGCGCGATCGCCGGCCTTTCGATCAAGGACGATAAAGTCTATCTTTCCATCGCGATCGATCCGCAACAGGCTGCGACCGCCGAGCCCATGCGAGTGGCTGCGGAAACCGCGGTGCGGAAACTGTCCGGGGTCGCCAATGCCTTGGTCAGCCTGACCGCCGAAAAACCAGCCGCGCCGCCGCCGGCTCCTCCGAAGCCGCAGGCGCCGCGCAGCATCGCCATTCCCGGTATTGCCCGTGTCATCGCCGTTTCCTCCGGCAAGGGCGGCGTCGGCAAGTCGACGACCTCGGTCAATCTTGCTCTCGCTTTGTCCAAGCTCGGGTGGAAAATCGGCATTCTCGACGCGGATATTTACGGCCCCTCTTTGCCGCGTCTGCTCGGCCTCAGCGGCCAGCCGGAATCGGAAGGCCGCTTCATGAAGCCTCTGGAGGCTTTCGGGGTCAAGGCGATCTCCATTGGCTTTATGGTCGATGAAGAAGATCCGATGATTTGGCGCGGCCCCATGGTGATGGCGGCCGTGCAACAATTGCTGCGCGATGTGGCTTGGGGTGAACTCGATTGCCTCGTCGTCGATATGCCGCCCGGCACTGGCGACGCCCAATTGACGCTGGCGCAGAATGTCCCGCTGGCTGGGGCGGTCGTGGTTTCCACGCCTCAGGACCTTGCACTCATCGACGCGCGGCGCGGCATCACCATGTTCAACAAGGTTGATGTGCCTGTGCTCGGCATTGTCGAGAATATGAGTTATTTCCTGTGCCCGCATTGCGGCGGCCGGTCGGATATTTTCGCCCATGGCGGCGCGCGGGCCGAAGCCGAGCGTCTTGGCGTACCCTTTCTGGGAGAGGTTCCGCTGCATATGACGATTCGTGAGCGCGCGGATTCCGGAAAGCCCGTGGTCATTTCTGAACCTGACAGTGCTTATGCCAAGATTTACATGGATATAGCAGGTCAGATTAAAGAAATGCTCGAAAAGGGCCAGCAGCGCGTCGCGCCGAAAATCGTGATTGAATGATCGGGTAGGGCGGGTGGCTGGCCGTGAAAGCGGCAACCGCTGTCTGCGCTCTCCGCCTCGATCCTTTAGAGCATTTCCGATAATGTTGAATCGCTTTGCGATTCCATGGTCTTGAAAATATTCTCGATTTCTGAGTAGAGCGTTTTCGGATAAGTCGAAACGCTCTAGCCGCCGGTCATGCTCATATGACGCGGGACGGCGGGGTGTGCATGGTGCCGTCCAATATCGAAATCGTGGCCTTTGGGTTTGCGCAAAATGGCCTCATCAAGGGTCTGATGGAGCAGATCATCGGAAGTTGAAGCCCGCAGAGGTGCGCGCAGGTCGGCTGCATCTTCCTGCCCGAGACACATGAAAAGCGTACCTTTGCAGGTCACGCGGACACGGTTGCAGCCCTCGCAGAAATTATGGGTCAAAGGTGTGATGAAGCCGATGCGCCCACCGGTCTCCTGGACCTCGGCATAACGGGCAGGACCGCCGGTTTTATGGCTGCTGGTCTTTAAAGTGTAACGGCTTTCGAGATCGGACCGAACCTGTGTGAGTGGTAGATATTGATCCGCCCGGTCCGCACCGATTGTGCCCATCGGCATCACCTCGATCAAAGTCAGATCCATGCCATAGCCATGTGCCCATTCGAGCATGGGGACGATTTCATCGTCATTGACACCGCGCAAGGCAACCATATTGATTTTGATCTTGAGACCTGCCTTACGGGCAGCTTCAATTCCGGCAAGCACTTCAGCGTGATGGCCGAAGCGCGTGATGGCGTGATATTTGTCGGCGTTGAGCGAATCAAGCGACACATTAATACGGCGGACGCCGCAATCGGCGAGTGGGCTGGCGAAACGGGCGAGCTGTGACCCGTTGGTGGTCAAAGTCAATTCCCGCAACGCACCCGTCGAGAGATGTCTGGAAAGAGCCTTGAAAAGACTCATGATATTTTGCCTGATCAAGGGTTCTCCGCCCGTGATCCGCAAGATTTCGACGCCGCGCTCTATCAAGGCCGTACAAAGCCGGTTAAGTTCTTCCAGTGTCAGAAGCTCTGCGCGTGGCAGGAATTGCATTTCCTCCGCCATGCAATAGGTGCAGCGCATGTCGCATCGGTCGGTGACCGAAAGACGCACATAGCTCACACGTCTTCCGAACGGATCGATGAGCGGTTTCCGCTGTTCCGTAGGTAGGCCCGTTTGGGAAAGCTCTGGTTCGGATTTTGCGTCGTTCGGCATCAGAAGCGTCATGGCTCACCATATAATCCAACCGATCGGACCACATAAGAGCCTAACGAAGACGTGTTCAGGAATTTTGTTTTGTAAATGAGGATGATAAGTCGTCAGCTCGTTGATTTGGTTTTAAAATACGAAGCTGGATCGGGCGATGATTTCGCGGTGTAGCAGGTGCTGAAAGGTCAGTTTGATAGGCCAACATGCATCAAACGATGAACTTGTATCGACTTTAATGCTCCAGCGACACGGCTGCAGAAGAATGGAAATGGAAGCGGAAGGCCGAGGTTGAACCCATGATGGATCAAGGTGGACAATGGCCGACTGAAATTCGGCTCAAGGATAGTGGCAAGACCTTGTCGGTGGCATTCGACAATGGCGATGCTTATGATCTTTCGGCCGAATATCTTCGGGTGATGAGCCCAAGTGCGGAAGTTCAGGGTCATAGTCCCGAGGAGCGCGTGACCGTGGGCGGCAAGGAGAAATGCCGCATTATAGGCGTCGAACCGGTTGGCACTTATGCGGTGCGCCTGACCTTCGACGACATGCATTCCACGGGCATCTATTCATGGACTTTCCTCCATGAGCTTGGCAGCCAGCATGAGGAAAAGTGGAATTTCTATCTCGGAGAACTCGCGGCCAAGGGCCTCTCGCGCGATAGGCCGGGCCAGCTTTGAGCCCGATCGCTTAAAGCCTGCCCTGATTGCAGCAAAGATTTACGAAGCTCCTAGAGCGTTTCGGATATATCCAGAAACGCTTCACTAAAAAAACTAGAGTGTTTTCAAGGCTATGGGATCACGAAGACATTCAACGGCAATGCAAAATGCTCTAGTTGGCCGCCGCGACTTGTTCGGTATTCTGAACATCCAATGAGACTTTCAGGATAAATCAGTAAGGGACTGATTTATCCTTATTTATTTCCAGGTCTCATAGGGCTGCAACTGGGAACTCATCGGTCTTCGTCTCACCCTATTGCAGAGCGAACCTCCCAAAAGCCGGGATCGTCCTTATTCGACGATGACACGCGTCCCTACTTTAACGCGATCATATAAATCGGTCACATCCTCATTCGTCATGCGAATGCATCCCGACGACACCGCTTGTCCAATTGTCTCCGGTTCGTTGGATCCATGGATGCGGTATAGGGAGCCGCCAAGGTAAAGGGCGCGTGCGCCGAGCGGATTCTCCGGCCCTCCAGCCATATGGCGGGGCAAATCCGGACGCCGGCGCAGCATTTGTGCTGGTGGGGACCAGGACGGCCATTCCCGTTTCATCGCGACTTTCTTGACGCCGTGCCATTCAAACCCTGGCCTACCTACTCCAATGCCGTAGCGAATGGCCTGGTTGTTCGGAAGGACGTAATAGAGGCGACGTTGATCCGTTGAAATAACGATCGTTCCTGGCGAATAATGTGTTGAATAAGAGACAGTTTCCCGCGCCGGTGCGACGGCCTGGGGACGGCCCTCCATGCCGGGATTGGCATAGGTTCCCGAGGGAGCAGGTTGGGCCGTGAGCTCATAATCATCATGGTCATTAGCCTGCGCGGTCGAGACGCAGGTGGACGAAAGCAGTATTATGGCGGCCCCGCCAAGGGCTGAACGAAAGCGATCCATGCGACCACCTCCAGGATAGATTTCGCCAAAGCGAATAAAGAAGAAAAGGCAGAATGAATTATCATAATCCTGCCATAATGAACTCGTGGCAATCCTTTTCGCGCTGCACAATAGGCTGGAAATGGAAATTCATATTCTGTGATCACTGGGCAACAGGAATATTCCGCACCTTCTTGCTGGCACAGACCCCAGTACCTAAGGTGACTGGCTTAAGGCGTTTGACGATAGAGCAGGGTGGGTCCCATGAGAAAATATTTCCGAGAGGAAGAGTTCCACCCCGTTCCATGTTCCTTTCTCACCTGATTCTGCTTTGGTGATTTATGCAGCTTCCCTTTCCGATACCAACTGCTTGCGCGATTTTTTTTACCACCTGGTTTATTGTCCTGTTTGCGGTTCTGCCGTTCGGAATCCGCTCACAGCATGAAACAGGCGAGGTGGTACCGGGGACGGATCCGGGAGCGCCGGTCGCTTTGCACTTCTGGTCTAAAATCGCCTGGACCACGTTTGTCACCTGTATCGTTTTCGCGATCGTCGTCGTACTTGCATATTACGAGCAATAAAGCGCAAGTGGCACGTGCGAAACACGTGGATCTGCCATTCCTCTATTGACCCTGGGCAATGATCCGTTTACTTCCAACACATCCGTGAGGCTGGCTTCACGGGAGCGCGTAGCTCAGTCGGTAGAGCATCTGACTTTTAATCAGAGGGTCATGGGTTCGAATCCCATCGCGCTCACCAAATAAATCAAATAGTTAGACAGGATTTCTTGAAGTTCTGCAGCAAACCAAATTTCTGCCGGGTAACATAGGGGTAAAAGCCTCCTAGTGACGGATTTACCCCGAAGATGCGACAGTCTGCCGCACAGTTCTGGAATCACCCGGCGGCCATTCGCTCGGAAAGTGCCAGCCGCCAGCCCGATCTATTGGCGGTGATCCGCCCTTCGTCGTCCGCCACCATGCCGCCCAGGCTTCCCCCTGCGGTGAGTCGCGTTTGACGTGAACGAGCGGCGTGGCGTCCTTTGCGGGCGTTTCCCTTGGCGGCCGGAAATCGAGCCGCTTTGCGCCCTTCTCGAACCCCTTGAGCCTACCAGCGCGCTTGGCGTCGGCATCGCGGCGCATGAACCGCCTGGCTGTGGCGTGCCAGTCCTGCCGCAGAGCTTTTTCGCCAACGGCCTCGGCTGCCCAAAGTCGCATGTCCTCGACGGCCCGGCCGATCTCGGCTTTGGTCAGGCCCTCGGCCGCGCCGAAAGCCCGGTCCTCCCCGGAAGGTTCGAAATCCGCCGGCAGGCGCGTCGGGAGAGAGGGGGATTGGTTAGGGTTATTTTCTTTAGGGGGTGTGGGGGACCTTTCTTTATCAGGGGAAGGGTCTTCAAGAGTCCTCGAGACAAATGAAGACATTTCATTAGCCCGCGCGCGCTGGCGCCTTTTTGCCTCAGCCCATTTGGCCCTGCGCTCGGCTTTTGCACGTTCTTCTGCCTGAACAGATGCCTGCACCGCCGCAACGATCTGTTCGGCCGTGCATCCCTTCTCAAGCAAGGCTTTGGCGATAATGTCGAGACTCATGGGCGGCATCCATTGTCAGACAGACCCTTGGCCCGGGCACGTTGAAGCCGCTTTTTCTCGGCTTCCTTCTCCCGCCGTGTTTCCTTGGCGCGTTCTTCCGCTTGCTCTACGGCAATGACCGCCGGGGCTTGCTGCTCGGCGGTGCATCCCTCCTTCAACATCGCCGTGACGACGGCCTGGAAGCTCATTGCGAAGTGTTCCCCTGGATGGCGGCGTCGGCTTGCTTCTCTTGCTCTTCGAAGTGTCTGCTGATCGGCAGCAGGTGCATCTGGATGGCGTCGAAGATCGCTTCCATGGCGCGCGCATTATAGTCGTCGCAGCCATCCCCTTCGGCCATCCGGCGCGCGGCAAGCTCGCCCGATCGGGCAAGACCGAGCACCATGTTGATCGTATGATGCGGATCGAGATGGTTCGGCAGGTCATCAAACATTGGTGTTTTTCCTCTTTGGTCGGCGGTTGAGAATCAGCCCCAGTTCGGCGAAGCCTGCGGCAAGCGCGAAGCAACCGCGGGCCAGCCATGAGCGGATAATCGTGGGAAGGCCCGGCAGAGCCGAGACGATGGCCTGGGCACCCCGACATTGGAATAAGCGGCGTGACGTACTCAATGCTGCGCCTCCTTCTGCCGGAGAGCTTCGATGCGCGCCGCTGTGGCATAGGTCGCCGCGCGCATCTCACGCGCCAGAGCCTCAAGTTCTTCGGCCTGGGAACGGGCTGAATTCCGGGCAGGAATAGACCGGCAGGAAGACGGCAAAGTTCGAGTGTTTGCCGGAATGGTGGGTTTCGGCATTGGGTTTTCCGGTTTGATTGGTTTCGCGTATAGTGATATATTTCGCTCATCCCGCGCGCATGTCAATAGGTATCAATCAGTATGAGCGAAATCACTCACATTTCCGGAAGGCAGATTGCTGCGGCAAGGGCACTTTTGGGAATGGGGCAAGATCAGCTCGCGAAATCAGCCAGCATCTCAATCGCCACGTTACGAAGGATGGAAAGCAGTCCAGGCCCAGCCGCTGGTATGATGAATAATGTCGCCGCCATCCGTCAGGCTCTCGAATCCGCCGGCGTGATCTTCGTCGAGGAAAATGGGGAAGGCCCAGGCGTCAGGCTGCGGAAGGGGAAATGAGCCTGATTCAGAATGAACGGACAAAGCTGACCGCGACCTATCTCAACGGAATCGCCGTCGCCATATTTGGCGTGGGCGTCCTGGCTCCAGCCGTCACAAATTTCAGCAATTGGGATGGGTCAAGCCATGTGGTATCATTCGCAATTGCCGGGATTGCTCTTATATCGAGCATCGCCATTCATTTTGTTGCAAGGAAAATCCTTAAAGGATTGATCCCATGACCGCCTCGCAAATCGCTGCATTATTGTTCGTTCCGATTGCCGGCCTAGTCGTTACGGCCTGTGTCTATTGGCTTGTTCGTCACGATATTGGTTAAATGACAGGGCTTTGGATCGTCGCGTTTATCATCGTCCCGGCCATAGCTCTCGGGACAGCCTGGGGATTTGTGCTGATCAGTGAGCGGCAGGAAAAACATCACCACGACCCGGCAGAGTGACTAATTCAATGGCATTTTCTACCTGTTGGTAGAACGGAAGCTTCTCGACCGGCATGCAGAGCATTTCGCGAGATTTGCCGTCGGCCCCAACCGTTGACATATGCCAACAGTTGAATTTTTCCTTTTGTTCTGAAAGCTTTACAGACTGGCTTGACCAAGTGATTCCCTGAGCATCCAGCGATCGATCACCCGCTTGCGGCGAACCACTGATCCGGTCACCGGAGTGTAGGAATTTGCCCGGTCGAGATCGACATGCTCAATATAGCCGTGATCATCGTAAGCCATTGAAATTCCTTGATAACGAAAATCTGCGTCATCTTTTTTGGAAATATCGACGCTATAGAGGTCGAGGCACATCTTTTTAATATAGCGGATCACATCCCCGTGCCGCTTCGCGCACAGCTCGGCGATTTCGACGCTCGACATGGTCCAGGGAACGGTAATCCAAGCCGGTAGCGGCGGGGGCCTGGGCATGAGGTTGAGGACAGGGAAGTGAACCGATTATCAACGATCGCTGCGAGAATCGGGAAAAGCACGGCACTGATGGGTCTCTGGATTGTTGCCGCCCTGATCGGCGCGACGATTTTCGCGGCGATAGCATTCCTGATCGCAAGCTGGTTTACGCTGCCAGAATTGAAAGCCATCAATGACTTGAGCATCGCAGAAGGGGTTCCGATTATATTCGCGATGATGTCCGCTGCACCCATGGGAGCCTTCGCCGGTCTGGCATTCACATTTTGGTTTTTCAAAGCGATTGGACTCAGAAAGTACAACGGCGATAGTAGGGTGCAGGGGTGAGGCAGCGGAAGCGGTGAATCAAGCGGTCAGAATTTTCTTGATCATCGGGAAAGTGGTCATTGGCACCGCGGCCACGCTGGTTGCTGGTGGGGCAGTCACCCTGACAGTTTTCTATGTCGCCTTCTGGGCGCTCCTGAAATTGCCGAACAGGGACCCGTCAGCTTTGTTAGAATTCATTTCTGCAGCACTCTTTGGCCTATGCATTGGTGTGGAATTCACCCTCTGGCTTGGCGTGCGATTGTTAATCCGATGGGCGCCAGAGGGAACCGATTGATCCGCCGGTGTGGAGTTCATCACGGGGAATGGCGGTGGGCTTGGTGTGCAGATGCGGAAGGACGGGAAGTGAGTTTTACCTAAAAGGGTAAGGCATTTTACCGTTCCGCTCGCCCAGGCCTGCACTAGATGCGCATTAGTTTGTAGGATCTTTTCCGCGATTTTGATGACTTGAGTCACGATGGGACGACGTGCATCGGCATTTTAAGCGACAACTGTTATATGGTCTGCGTGAAGAATTTCACGCATAGATTTTAGAAATGGGTGGCTTCGATAACGGCAAGGCCACTGATACGATTCAAAACTGCCTTTTGGTCAGAGGTATATAGAAAAATGCCCTATCATGCTCAGCATTTCCTCATATGCCCATATTTTCGCATGTCCATCTGCTACTACATATAGTATCAAGCCTTGAGTAAGCTCTCTAAGCTAATAGCGTCCATCCGGAACAATCCGAAGGATGTTCGGTTTGAGGATGCGTTGAAAATCGCGGAACGCCTTGGTTTTATCGGGAAGGGCGGTAAAGGGAGCCATTGCGTTTTTCAAAGGCCCGGCGAACCATACTCGCTAAATTTCCAGAATCGCAACGGGAAGATTCTTCCTTATCAAGCGATGCAGTTAATTGGTTTTATTGATAAATATGGCTATGGGATCATCCCGGAGGATGAAGACGATGAATAATCTGGATCGCTACCCCTCCCAAGTGTTTTGGAGCGACGACGATGAGGGATTCATTGCGCTCGCCCCAGACCTTCCCGGATGTTCCGCATGGGGAGCGAATCGTGCTGAGGCGCTGGTAGAGCTTAAGGATGCGATGGAGGCTTGGGTTCAGGCAGCTAATGAGGCAGGAAATCCCATTCCTCCGCCCTCTCCTGCACCGAGTCCTGCTGAATACAGCGGTAAGCTGCTTCTTCGAATGCCGAAAGATCTGCACGCTAGATTAGCTGGACAGGCGAAATTGCAAGAAGTTAGCCTCAATCAATATGTCATCTGTTTGCTTTCGTCTGCGAGTGTCTACGCAGAAATGGCAACGCGTGCAGCTGCAACGGCAGTATGGACAGTTCACAATCCACAACAGGTCACACGGACCGTAAGCGTAACGCCCAGCTATGAAGCTAGCACAAAGTATTTAACAGAAATTAGGGGTTTTGTACGCGCCACATCGCCTACTTCCCCGCAACCAATAGCGCAATGTGAAAATTACGCGGAAGTCTGCAATGGCTGAACCAACCGCTTATCAGTTTTCATTACAAGAAGTGATCACCGCTCTACTTAAAGAGCAAGGAATTTCAGAGGGCAATTGGACGGTCTCTATTGAATTTGGGTTTGCTGCATTGATAGCGGGGCCTAATCCGGCCGAGGCTAGCCCTTCCGGCATAGTCCAAGTAAGAAATTTATCTTTGGTAAAGGCGGGTCCTGAGACCCCCTTGCATCTCGTCGTGTCTGCCGCAGCACTCGAGAAATAGGTGTCACCTTATTTCCGCATGAGCCTTCATCTTAATATGTTCATCTCCCGCTGAACATATACGCTATCTTGAATCAATCAGAACTTATGCCTGATCTTGCTTCTATTCGTTGGCGTAGGTTTTCTTTTTTACGCTTGTGCTCGCACCATCCTCAAATGCGTGGCCAGCGCCATCAAGCCATCCATCGCCGCTCTGACCTGCGAGCCGTCGATGTCTTTCCCTTCGACCGCGAGCCGCTTGACGGCAGCCAGGGCATCGGGTCCAGCGCGGTGCATCGCCATTTCCATCGCAACCACCTGGCGCCGCAGGTCATCGTTCTCCCCGCGGCTCAATGGATCGGGTGCGGGACCGTGGGAAGTGCGATTCTCAAAAAGAGGAACAGCGTTCTCGAGCCGCCATCGCCGTAGAAGGCGGGCATAGGTTTCGCCGGCATCGATCAATTCTTGCCGCAGGCCATGGGCGCGCACGAAACGCCCGAGGGCATCGCCAAGGGCCTGGTCACAATCGCCGCGCCGGTGCGGCTGCCTCAGAGCAACCGCCATCACGCATTCGGCTTCTCTCGCCGCGCGCTCCCTTCGCTCGATCGTGCTCGGCCGCTGCAATTGGCCGTTCGCTTCTCTCGGTCCAGCTTTTCTCGGCCTGCCGCGTCGCACCATGGGGATTCCGTCTTGTTGATGGATGAAAGGGGGATTATGTTGCCGTTGTGCCTGCTGAGGGCGGAACTGCTGACCGCCACGCCTGAAATGGTCAGAAAGTGATCCAGGGGTTGCATCCTGGCTCAGGCATATCAAAAAGGGGCTTTATCGCCCCTTTTTTGTTGCCCGCGGTGGAAGAGATGCCATTCAGCCGAATGCCACCTTCATGGCACTGCTGGCGCGCGTCACGATTTCATTCACGATCTTCCGCAGAGATTCATTTTCCGCCTTGATGGCAGCATTATCCGCCTGCAGCGATTGAATGACCGGAATGAGATCGGCAACAGTCGTGGCGCTTTCAAGAGAGCCATCGACATGCACCGTGAAGCCCGATTTCTGTAATGATGCCACGGCTGATTGTTCGACTTCGATCATTCCATCAACAATATACACGCCAGGCAGTCCATTGATCCCGCCGGTCATGCCGGCCGGCGCGCGCATTTTCACCCTGCTCATGATGATGCTCCTTCAACTTTGCGGAATCCTGCGCGCTGCATGAGCGCCACATCCTCAGCCGCGACGGTCACGATGCCATCTGGATCGATTTGATAAGGCCGACCAGTTGCGCCGCCTGTAACGATCCCGAACAGCCCGGCAGGCGCATAAAGCGCAACGTCGCGAGTTCCTTCCTGCGCGCCGATCGAATAACCGAATGCGAGCCCATCCTTCGCTTGCCCTTCGGCCTGGCGCCGGTAGAACTCGATGATGCCCGTTCCATCGGCGATGCCCACCATCAAATCCGTAAGCGCATAAGCGCAGGCGTCGAGTCTGTCGGGCGAATCCGCAGAGCCGCCGGCGAATGTTACCATCTGGTCTTCAAGCTCGGGAAACGTACCGGCATGATGTACGCGGCCTTGCTCATACAGAGCGGAAACAGGTTCGGCGCGCAGGATCTTGCCCTTCGTCGCATGCACCGCCCGGAAAGCTACATTCTCATCGATCACGCGCAAGGTATTCTCGACCAGAGCGCCGCCCTGGTTCACTTCCGCAATCACCCGGTCGGCCCGGTAGCGATGATACAGAGACACCGCCCTGCGCGCCCATTCTGTCGGCGTCATCTTGCCGGACGCATCCTCCAGCACATAGCCGTGTCCATCCTGGCCAAGGCCTGCGACGATGATGCCGGTTTCGTCAGAATCCTCATTGGCCGTGACCGCTGGATCAATCGCCACCACGACGCGCCGCATGAGCGGCAGTTCGCGCGGCTCGATGCGCGCCGCCTCGATCATGGCAAGGCTCCAGAGCGCGCCAGGCGTGTCCTCAAGAAGTTCGGCTTCCAACTCCTGCCGGCCGAGCCGCGTGCCCGCATAGCGGCCAACGATGGCATTAAGGAACGGTGGCGCCAGGTTCTCCCTGTTCTCGAAAGTCGAGCCGCCCGTTAAAACGACATCCTTGCCGACGCGCGAGAGAAGGTTGCGGACAAGCTTCGTCGGCTTCGGCGTCGTCGTCACGCAAATGCGCGGATCCATGCCCAGGCGAAGGCCGAACAACATTTGATCCCAGGTTTCCTGAGCATTGCGCCATGCCGCCAATTCATCACAGTTGTGAACGAGAATCCCGTTTGCAAAATATTCATGCGCGCCTTCGACTGTCAGGCAAAATACTTCTTGTTCCCCCGCGGGTTGCCAGGTTGACACAACGCTGGCTGCAGAAGTGGGCGGAACGAGTTTGGAAACATTCTCCGCATTGCTCGCAATATCTAACGAGCTTGTTGCGCCGCCGCAGTTCCACAGTTCTCGCCAAACATTTCTCACATAGTGGGTGCACTGTTCTGCGACGCCGCATAATTTGTGTATTACATGCTGAACAGCATAGCCGGATTGTTGGTGGCTTCGTCCAATCCTTGGCCGGAATTGGCATCGCGCAAAAGTGATGCTTACGATGCCCGCTCTTTGTGAGCAGCTCGAAATTATCGATGGCGTTGTGAGATTTGTCGCCATCTCTGTGGTGGACCTCGTATCCGGCTGGAATAGCCCCAAAAGTATCGATCCACATTTCGCGATGCAGCCGGCGAGTTTTAGGCCGAACCGACTTATCTGTACGCTCGTAATAAGAGCCACGATCATTACCATATCGATGCCAGAACTTCCCGTTCCATTCGACACATTGATTACACATGCAGTGTCCCCAATCTTGGCTCGATCCGCTCTGATCCACTCCCCATTTAGGTAGATCGGATGCTCTGCAGTGCCGGTGAGAATTGCATTGCCGATCGTCATCTCGCCAATTTGGTCGAGGTGAGATTTGACGGCAACAACTCGCGATGGTCCGGATCTGGTTAATACCAAATCGCCGGGACGAATATTTTCAATTGAGCAATCACCGTTTGGCGTTGACACCTTCGTGCCGCCAATCCAGCACCACGCTGCATCGTGCTGCGGGCCTCGCAAGCGTTCCGGCTCTTCTGCACTGTATGTCGTCGCAATCGCGCCGTTCGGCCATGTCAATTGCCGGTTCGACGGTTCATAATTCGGGCGGTTCCATTCGGGCGAAATCGCCAGCAACCCTGACTCGCCTTCGATCATGGTCTTCCGAACGTCCGCTGTCGTCGGCCCGATCAGAGCAATGCGCCGAGCGCCGGCCTCGACCATCGAGCGGACCCATTCCGCGCCCGTCCGCGTCTTGCCCCAGCCGCGCCCGGCCTTAATCAACCAAACTGTCCAATCGCCATGCGGCGGCAATTGCTCGGGCCTCGCAATGGCCCGCCAATCCCGTTCGAGCGCATCGGCCATGCGCCGGAAGATCGCCGCACCATCAAGCATTGCTGCACTCGCCCTCGATCAGTGCCGGCAGCCGCCGCGGCTCCGAGGATGAAGGTTGGGGCGCCTCCAGCCCGCGCAGCGCCGCGACGACTGCCTTTCGCGCCTCAGGAAACGGTGCAAGGGCCGTGAGGATCGCCCCCTGCAGTTCGACCATGGGCTGCGAATTGAGTATGTTTGTTGTGTTCTGAATGTTCACGATCGGCGCGAGCCGCGAGACCTCGCCATTGATCTTGCCGATTTCCGTCAAGACCCGCAGAAGCGTATCGGCGACACGGCTCAAAGCCATCGGCGAATTACTCTCCCCGGTGACGCTGAGTTGGGCCATCAGCGCCGACCGCAGGATGCACAGGTGGTCGAGGACGCTGCCTGTCTCCTTGATTGCATTGAGGCGCAATTCCTCGAGCTGCGCCGGCCCCATGAGCAAGCGGCCCTTGAGTTCCGGCGAGACATGCTTGTGCCAGTGCCGCCAGATGGCGTTGCTTTGGAGGCTGAATTTTATTGCTAGATCCTCAAAGCTTACCCCGGCGGCGCGCAGAAATTCAATGCGCTCCCGCTCATGATGCGCGCAGACTTGGCATTGGCCCCGCTTCGCCATGTCAGGCCGCCGCGCCAGTGATGTAGTCAACCCACGCCGTAACGCCAGCGTTCGGCACATTCATTCGGCCGGTGTCAAGGTTGTAAAAATAGAGGCCAGCAGCAACCGCAGGACGCTTCGATTGCGGACCCTGCGTGATGGTGAATGGGCTTGCGTTTGCCTCGCCGATAATCGCCCATGGAAAGGCGACGTAATCGCGCCGATCAACAATCGGAATGGCCCACACCTCATAGGTGGTCGAGCCTTTCAGCGGCATCACTGGCGAACCGCCATTCAATGATGACAGGCCGGTGCCTTGCGGCATATACGCAAAAAAGCATTGGGTGCCCTTTGGACCTGTCCCGAAGGTCTTCACCGAGGCGGCTGTGTATGGATTCGGCGCATAGGGGTCATTGGGATTGTCCGAACTCAATCCGCCGGCAACCGATCGAATAAGTGTCATGATCAATTTCCTCGAAAAAGCTTCTGTAGTGTCAATGGCTTGGCGAGTTTGATGGCGTCTAGCGCAGTCGGCTCATCGACCTGCATCGAAATCACGCTCCATCCGGCTGCACTCAGTATTCGCCCATCTTCGCCGTCGACAGTTACATAGCCTTGCTCATCGGGATCGATGCGCTTGCCAAGGATGAATGAAGCTGACTTTGCGCCCTCGAGCCGGCGGAGCCGCCAACTCATTGCAGGCCGCCAAGGCGATCCAATGCGTATCGGATCATGTGCCGCGTGCCGGCAGAGAAATCACATTCATCGAACATGCGGCGAAAAAGTTCGGCCTCTTCATCAGTCGAAAGATTTCCGCTTCGATTGATTGCAGCGGCAAGATCGATGAAAAAGCCTCGAACTTCAGCGGGCGCGGGATCATCGGCCTTCACGATCTGTCGGATCAACGGAATCGGGCCACCCGCGAGGGATCGGAGTTCCCGTGCCAAATCCTCTGCTGCTTCGATCAGAGCTGCGCCGGCAGTCCGATCAGCATCAATGGCCTTCGTTAAATCGTCGGCGAGGCCGGTGGCGTGGCCTTTCTCGATTTCCGGTAGTCTACCTGCGCTTGCAGCGCGCACGGCGGTTGCCGATGCTTGCAAGGCCGCCGATGCGGCATTCAGTTTTTCGAGAGCGGCGGTCAGGCTCATGCTGTGCCCCCTGCAAGCTCAGCAAGCCGGGCATCCCAGGCCGCCATCGCGGCAGCGCGATCCGCTGGCGATGGTTCGAGGTCAAAAATTGGCGGAGTGAATGTGTCGGCCGTTCGGTGCATGGCTATAGCCTCCTGCGAGGCCGACAGGCGCGGCGATGACGCTTGGGCGTGCAGCAAGCCGCGCAGGGCGATGGCGCGAGCATATGCGACGCGGAAGCCATCGGCGGCCTTGCAAGCATCAGCAACCGCCTCCCGCCATTCCCCGCGAGCCGCGTCGAGAGCGGCAGCCTCAATTTGTGCCTGCAGGCTTACCAACTCGGTGCGCAACCGCGCTGCCTCGGCCGAAAGTTCGCCGGCCACCCGTTCCACCGCCGCCTGGGCCGCATGGGCCGCGGCAAGCCGCTCCGCAGGGCCGCGCCGCGCCGCGATGTCCGGCGAAGGCGGATTGCCGTGGCAGCCATCGGCAGCCCATGCGCGCAAGGCGGTGGCGTCGGCATCCGCGATTTCGCGGATTTCGACCATCGCGGCTGCCTCGGCATCGTCGGCCGCCCGCAATTTCGCTTGGGCGCGGGCGTTCGTTTCCAGCCTGCGTTCGAGTTCGAGGCGGCGTGCGTGAAAGCTAGATAATAAATTTAGGGAGATTTCGGGCACCATGCCACGCGCTTTCCTTCACTAGGAATTTGCGCCGGCTGCCGTAAGGCCCATCAGCAGTCGATTTCGATCGACCAAATTATAATACGAAAATTTTCGTCTCGGCGCAACTTCCGCCACCCCTGGCGTTAC
Organism: Beijerinckia mobilis; assembly: GCF_000745425.1. GTDB lineage: Bacteria > Pseudomonadota > Alphaproteobacteria > Rhizobiales > Beijerinckiaceae > Beijerinckia > Beijerinckia mobilis. The sequence goes on along the minus strand of NZ_JQJH01000016.1, from coordinate 57,086 downwards.
CCTCGTGCGATATTGATTATAAAATATAGTAAAAACAATTATTTATAAAATAAATTTTCTGACTTCCAATCAGTAAACAGAAAAATATGTCCCGAAATCGACGGAATGATGGGGCAAGCGGCTTGGCGGGGCGGATACCCACACAACATCCAGCCTTCGATCGCAGCGCGCGATTGCAGTCAGGCGTTCACTCGGAAGCCCAGCCGTGTTCACCCGCCCGCTTTCTAAAGAAAGCGCGGGCGGTGAACGGTGAACAAAACACGGTTCGTTCACCTCAAGTGTTCACCGGTGAACATAAACTATTTCAATGTGATAAGCTGTTCACTGTTCACCATTTTGTTCACCAAAAAGGGGTGAACAAAAAAGGCGGTCTTGTTCACCATCGGTGAACACTTGAGCTTAACCATTCAGAGCCTCTTTTTCGCCCTTTGCGGTCAGCTTCCATTTGCCGAGGACATCTTCGACAAGTCGCTGATCCTTAAGCTTTTGGAGGTTCTTGTTCACAAGCCCGACTGCCCGCCCAATGGCCGCCGCCCATTCGCGCTGCGAGCCGCCGGGATTTTCCGCCATGGCCTTGAGCAAGGCCCGCGTCGTGTTAATGCCCTGCTGAGCCCGCTCTTCCGCAGCTTCCGCGCTGACAGGAATCATCCGGGGCAGAAGAATTTCGCGTCCCCGATTGTCGAGAATGTCGGGACTGGACACTTTCTCAACCCGAAAGTGACGGGGCTCGAATTCCGGTCCACGGACTTTGTTGAACGACAGTTTGATCTGACCGTCTGCGGCCCAAAGGGTAAGATTGCCATCGAGTTCATTCATGACGGAACCGCCGCCATAAGGCTCAAGATTGTCCTCTCCTGCCGACTTCGTAGGATGCGCCGCGACCAGCACGGCCGGCGATCCGCGCAAATCTGTGAGTCCGCGTAGGTGCCTCGCATACGCGAGCACAGCAGCGTTATCATTAAAGTCGCCACCAGCAAAACCTGCTTGGAAGGTATCAAAAAGCACAATCTGAAATTCGCCGTTCTCCTCGATGTCAACGGTAAGCTGCTCGGCGATTTCCGGCAGCGGAAGGCGCCCATCGATGACGGCAAGCCGATCATTCAACAGCTCGCGATCGACATTCGCGACGAATGCGTTTGCCGACATTTTCATTCGGATGTCAGTTGGATTTTCCAGCGCGACATAAGCCACGCGACCGGCCTCGACGGGGAAGCCGATCAGGTCGGCCCGGCCAGTGATGATCGCCATCGTGACACCGATCAAAAATGCGGTTTTTCCGGTTCCCCGTTTGCCGGTGATGGCATACAGCGATCCGGACGGCAAAACGCCATCAACGACATAATGAATCGGCCGATATTCAGACAGAAAGTCGCTGCCGCGCTTGACCTTTTTCAAAAACGGCTTTACATGGTCATTGTCAAAAATTGGTTCGCCAAACGCCATTAGTGAATTGAGATAATCCGCGTCAAGGGGTGGAGGCTGCATGGTCAGGCGCCTCCATTTCCAGATGTCGCTGCCGTGTTTCCCTCACCTGCCTGCGTAAATTATTCCAGCGGTCGACGGCATCACGCGTATTCGCAGCAAGCGAGCGCATTGCCCATTGCGCTCCAACGCGATCGCCAATTTGCATCGACCGTTGCGCATTCTCGGCATGTATGCGAATAAACCCCAATTTTTCATAAATTCGCTGCGCTTCTTCGTCGATTCGCTCGGGTGTAAGGTCATGACTCATCAACGCCTCCCTCGATGAGGTCGAGCAGCGTACCAAGCGGGCCGGCGGCAATTCCGCGAGCATCACGAGTAAGAGCCTTGCGCAGGACAGCTACCGGGCAGCCATATTGGAGTGCCAGCGATGCCGTGACGGCGAGATCGCGCGCAATAACAGAAGCCGCAGTGCCAATCTTCTCAGCATCAAGGAAAACTTCAGCAAGGCGCACGTCATCAAAGAAACTCACGCTCGCCGTATAGCGCAGGCCATCATGGCGAAAGTCGATAATCTCCGATGCGCGGCGAGAGCGGAGAGGCGAACGAGTCATCGCGCACCCTCCATTTTCAAGATTCCGGCCACGGCGATCAGCGCCGCCTCGGCCCGGCCATCGTCTTTCTTGCGGGCGAAGAGTTCGGCGTGCCGAGGCCAACGGCGAATCGCCTCCGCTCTGGCGGCATCTTTTGATGCCATCGACAGCCCAACCGAACGCTTCCATGAAGCCGGTGCGATGAACGTCGCGGGAATACCGGCGGCTGCCAGCACACCTTCAATGACGCCCCTCGATCGGCCAAACGCGAACGCACCAACGGCTCCCTCGCCAGGTCTGGCGGCCACGTGCTCGACAAATGCGCAGTTCGCGTGCGATTTGAAAATGATGTCCACGAGCAGCGGCCCATTCACTGCACGGCGGTTGGCCGGTCCATCACGGAGAACCGGCATGTCCTGGATGTCGAGCAACTTGCCGTCGGCCGTGACGATCGCAATCGCACCTTGGGCACCTATGTCGACGCCCAGAAAAAGGGAAGCACTCATGCAGCGCCTCCCACTTGCACGATGGGGCGGCGGCGATTATGCCAGAGGTGGATTTTTGCACAGGTCGGCGTGCGCCGCCCTTGACGAACGGCCGCATTTTGCGCCAAAGTTTCATTGGTCATTGTGATCCTTTACAGGTCAACTTGACATTTGCCGGACCGGCCTGATGCCGGAATGGCCATCATCGGCGGCGGTCACGTCGAGATTTCCAGCCCCAGACGCGGCCGCCGCTTCTATCGCTTGAATAATTTTCGGCACCATTTCCGCAGAAAATTTCAGACCCGACCCAGTCGGAACGAACTCTCGTTTTCCATTTTTACAATATAATCGCATCTCAATTTTTTCCGCCCCATCATCGAATACTTTCCTTATTCTGAATTCCGATCGCGAACTCTTCGGAATTACAACTTCATTTCTCATTTTGCTTTCCGCTCAAAAAATCATTCAGATCCAGTATGCGATAATACTTTCGCCCATTGATGTTGATCGGCGAGGCGAACGTCCCTGCGGCGACCCAACGTGTCAACGTGCGACCCGAAATACCGCACACCTTCGCGGCCTTTTGGTGCGCTATCAAAGACATTGAGTCCGTGTTTATGTTCGTTTGCGTATTTGTGTGTGTATGCACGTTTTGAAACTCCAGTGGTGACACGACGAATCGTGCCAAAAACAGGCGCGGTGGGACAAGAAAAAAAATGGCGCGCCATTTCCTGAAACGCTGAAACCGTACCTTTTCTCGAGAGAATTGTGACCGAATTTTTCGGTGGAAACCGATGAATTGCGCCATCTCGACTGCTCTAAAAATTTACATTGTCGATATGTTGAATCTGTGGATATAGTGAATTAGGTGAATTGTGTGGATTATGTGAGTGATAATGCGAATCATCCGATTAGATAACCGCCGCATTCACATGGTTCGCCCACGCATACATAGCGGCGCGTTTTTCAGTTTCATATGTGTAGCGATTGTAAACGGCTGCTACGCCGCGAATGGTGCCGCTCTTGTGATTGAGGATGGCCTCGACAACCTGTGGCGCTACGCCAAGCCGCGCGCATCCACTCGCCAGCGTTCGGCGTAGGTCATGCAGCGTCCAATGTGGTATGCCCTCCGGCAGGAAGGCATCGATCCGTTCCTTGGCACGCGTGAAACCGGAAACCGCCGTCTCGCCGGTGACGGTGAAGACAAGATGCTTCCCCGATTTGATCCTTGGCAGAGCCTCAAGGATCGCAATTGCCTGGGGCGAGAGAGGAATCACATGCTCTTTGCCGTTCTTCGCGCGGCTTGCCGGTAGGGTCCAAAGCTTTTGCTCGAGGTCGATTTCGTTCCAGCGCATGGCCGCGACCTCTTCCCGCCGGGCGCCGGTCAGGATCAAAAGCTGAACGATGGGACCAAACGGCCATCCAAGTTTTTCAGAAGCTTGCCAGACGGCCGCCAACTCGGTGTCGTCGAGGATGCGATCACGGCTACGTTCGGAAGACGGCGCTTTAATGCCGGAGCAGGGCGACGTTTCGATAATCCCGCGTTCAATGGCCCAATTGCAAAGCCTGCGCAGCGCCGCCAGCACGCGATTCGCCATGACCGGCGCACCTCGATCGACAATGCCATCCAGAAGGTCATGCACCTCAGCCCGTGAGATGCTCGACAGGCTGCGGCCGCTCCAGATGCTCAGGACTTCTTTCTTTAGGATGCGGTCTGTTTCGGCCCAGGAACGATTCTTGGCCTGGGCGTGTCGGACAATAAAAGTCTCGACAACCGAATCGATGCGATCGAGAGAGGCCGACTTTGTGGCTTTTGCTTCTTCTTTAGCCCGTCTTTTCTCGGAGGCTGGATCTTCTCCAGTTTCCACGGCCGCAAGAGCTGCCATAGCTTTCGCGCGCGCGTTCACAAGATCCAAGGCTGGCCAGGCGCCAAGAGTGAGTTTCACGGGCTTGCCATCGGCCTTCGAGCGGTATCGTACAGCCCATGAGGCTTTGCCGCTCGGTTGCTGGATGAAGTACAGTCCGCGCACCCGACCATCAGGAACCTCTCTCCGAGAGGCGGGGGTAACGCGAAGCAGTGAATTGATACCCTGGGCGGTTAAAACCTTGGACATTGTTACCCCGGCTAATAGGGGTAATCATTTATGTCTGTCTTCGAATGTTACCCAGTGTCTTAGACAATGCCGGACAAAGAGGTAAATCTCAAGAATAATCATTGGCTGATCGTTGCCAACGTGTCCTGTCACGTCAGGCCATTTTTACCCACCAATTTTAACTTTTAATCAGAGGGTCATGGGTTCGAATCCCATCGCGCTCACCAAAGAAAATCAAAATCTAGCGTCGGTTTTCACAAAGACCGATGCGGCGGTCTTTGGATTTTTCTGCCTGCCAGCGGGTGTCCGATCCTGGCTCGGATAGTGGCGAATGAGTCGTTTTGTACTTGGTCCTACCAGTGATCTTAGGAATCGATCGCTGATCCCGGTTGATTTGATGGCTTTGAAGATCCCGCATTAGGTGTTTAGGTCCGAACGCTCGGATAATTCCACAATGTTGGGATTAATCCTGAAAGCCCTCCTGTCTTTTCCTATTTGCTATAAATCTTGCTGCACCGCAAACTCGATGATCGGTTGGGATGCTCCGCTGAGTCTTTAGTGGCCATTACCGGGCGGGCAGGCCAATGGCAGATTCACCGAGTTTTTGGCCAACGTAAGAAGACGCGTGCGCAATGGCAGTTTTTTCCGAGATCGGTCTCGAGTTGACGCTACGCCACGCCTGTGTCGACTGAAGCTGTTTCGAAAGGCCCAAATCTCCCATCGCATAAAGCCGATTGATCTGGGAGCGCTCATTTGCGGCCGCGGCGTCAGCCTGAGCATAAAGTGCTTCGATCAAGGCAATTTCCGGATCAATCATGGAGAAATTCCAATTGTTGTCGTCTCGATGTTCGTACAGTACGTTAAGTACAATGCGCCGTCAACACGAAACGTACAGCAATTGGGAGTTTGTACGTTTTGCTGCTTTCCACTCGCAATATATTCGAACTGCGGGTTAATTGACTCCGGTCATTCCGGAACTTTGCCCGTAAGAACCAATGAAAGATGTGTCTTTACGGTGATTGAATTTAAAAGAGGGTCAATCCCAAGAAATCGTGCTCGTCGCAGTCGGCATAGATCATTGTGCTTTTGACGATGTGTCAATAAAGCTGTCCTTTTAGCGTTTAAGATTTGATACTTATCTGTATTTTTTGTAAATTATTTTGTATTCAATATAATAAATATAATTAAATGGTATGAAAGCACATCTATTGTGAACTATATTTTTGTCAAATGTGCTTCTTCTTACCTGGATTATGTTCGACAAGCGTCCATTCACCAGCGCGGATATTACCGAAAACCTTGCACGCCCATTCGATCTGTACGTTACGAATTGGGCTTGCATTATGGCTGATCAAGTCAAAGCGATCCTTGCTTACGCGCCTAATGGTTTTCAGGTAGCGGCGCCCATCCGTCAGGCGAACAGCGGCTTCCCAACCATCCGCCTCCGTTCGCGTCTGAGCAACCTTCCAGCAGATCACGATATCGCCCGGATCGTAGCGTGGCCACATACTGTCCCCGACGATCTCAAAAGCAACGGCTCCGGCTGGAACGGGATAAGGAATCTCAATTTCATCAAAGCCTTCGGGGGGCTCCTGTTCGAATTCCGAGTCGATAACAGCGCCCGCACCAATTCGGCCGACGAGGCGCACGGTATATTTCGGCGGCTCGTCGGGCTTCTGCCCCTCTTCGTCATTTTCGCCAGTCAACAGCCATGCAGCTGATATATTGAATGCCTTTGCATAACGTTCAGCTACCGTGAGGCGGAGCCCGCGTTCTCCATTTTCGTGACTTCGATAAGTATTTTCATTCCAGCCGAATGCCCGGGCAGCCTCTGTCGCGCTTTCAAAACCGGCGCGCTGCCGTGCGATCTGCAATCTTTCGAAGGGCTGCTGCATGAATTTCCAGGGACGTTTTATGAATGGAGAAAGAAAGTCAGGCTCAAGCAAGGTACTGTACGCATAATGATTTACGAACTGTACAGTACCTTGCTTGATGAGACAATCGAGCCGCGCAATTTTCCATTTCTGAGATTAACAACTTATGCGCGATAGGAGGTTGGCGATTTTTCAAGGTCGTCGATTCGCGTAGGCTTCAATATTTGGAACGGATGAAACCAAATCTGAAAAAGGACCAATTGATTGATGGATCGATCTCACCTGTAGCGATCGTCTCCGAACCTTGCGGAGATGAGGTAGTGGTGTCCACGCGGAATCTCGTCAGAAGTTTCAAATATAATCAATGAGACGCCGCAAAACCCTTATAGTTGTTCAACCAGGGGGAGAAAATGCCTCCCTTCGCGATCTTCGATGTCGATGATCCATAAATCGGGATCGAAGGCAATCTGACGCTGCAGGCGTTCCTGGGCGTCGCCATAATTGATCGATTCCGATTGATGCAGGCGGATGAAGCGTCGTTCCCCTAGGGAATCCGGTTCACTGTTAGGTGCTGGGCCAAACAATGTGACACGTCCGTCAAGTCGATCTAGCCGGACCAGGACTGCGCCAGCCTGTAAAGCCCCGCGCCGGAATAAGACGGCGGAGACGCCGGCACTATTACAGCGGCGCAGATAGGCTGATGCCCAGAAGTCAGTTGTAATGCGCATAAAATAGGGTCGTTTCGTTACTTGAGAAGCCCATCTCGATCATGGAAATCAAGGGACAATCTGGGTGGTTTTCCAGAAGGGGATGGCGCTCCCGCCAAAAAACTGAACCATGCGGCGAGAGGCTTCATCCGCGCGATCTCGCTTTCATAAGCCAAGCTCGATAAAATCTCTTATCGGACCGCATTGCATCGATTCAAACCCTCGGTGGAAATGGATTGTATGGCCGCGATGCGAATTTGGGAGAATTTTTATGGCCGCGCTCGAAAAAGTTCTTGAACGGATCGACGATAATCAAGAGCAGGCACTCGCGCGTTTGTTCCAATTGCTGGCGATCAAGTCTGTCTCGACCGATCCAGCCTATACCGACGATTGTGTGAAAGCCGGGCAGTTTCTGGTCGATCAGCTGCAGGAACTTGGATTTGAAGCCGGTTTGCGGCCAACGGCGGGGCATCCTATCGTCGTTGGAAAGGCTAAGGCTGCGCGGCCTGACGTCCCGCATGTCCTGTTTTATGGACATTATGATGTGCAACCAGCGGATCCGCTTGAGCTTTGGCAAACTCCTCCCTTTGAGCCGCGGCTGGCGGAACCGGAACCATCGCATAAGATAATCGTCGCGCGCGGTGCAACGGATGACAAGGGCCAGTTAATGACCTTTGTTGAAGCTTGCCGTGCTTTCAAGGAGACCGGCGACTTTCCCTGCAATATTACGATCCTTTTTGAAGGAGAAGAGGAAAGCGGTTCTCCCTCATTGCCCGGCTTTCTTGCCGAGAACAAAGCTGAACTGAAAGCAGACCTTGCCCTGATTTGCGACACTGGCATGTGGGATCGCAAAACGCCCGCGATTACGACCATGCTACGCGGTCTGGTCTTGGAAGAAGTGGTGATCCATGGTGCCACTCGCGACCTCCATTCCGGCATGTTTGGCGGAGCGGTGGTGAATCCGATCCATGTCCTGTCGAAAATCATCGCCGACCTGCACGATGCCGAGGGGCATGTGACGCTGCCAGAGTTCTATGAAGGCGTGACGGAGCTGCCCAAGGATGTGGCAAAGCAATGGCGCGAATTACCTTTTGATGAACACCATTTCTTAAAAGACGTGGGTGTGTCGATTCCCGTCGGAGAAAAGGACCGTAGCGTCCTGGAAATGATCTGGTCTCGTCCGACCTGCGACGTCAACGGGATTATCGGTGGCTATACCGGCAAGGGCTCCAAAACCGTCTTGCCGGCGCAAGCAAGCGCCAAATTTTCGTTTCGTCTCGTTGGTCAACAAAAGCCTGAAAAAGTCGCGGAATCATTTCGTGCTTTTGTCCTTGAACGTCTGCCTGCCGATTGCAAGGCGGAGTTCATTTCTCACGGAGCCTCGCCGGCGCTGCAATTGCCGTTCAGTTCTGAAGTCTTGTCGCGCGCGCGCCGTGCACTTCAAGCCGAATGGGGCAAGGAAGCAGTTTTGGCCGGCTCTGGGGGGTCGATTCCGATCGTGGGCGCATTCAAGCAGGACCTTGGTATGGATAGTCTCATGGTGGGCTTCGGCCTGGATGACGATCGCGCACATTCACCGAATGAGAAATATGAATTGTCATCTTTCCACAAGGGAACAAGGAGCTGGGCGCGTATTTTGAATGCGTTGGCATTGTAACAGGACAATTGCAAATGCGATATCATTGGCTTTGCGTGCTGCCGCAAAGCCAATCGCTCTATCAGGCTGACATCTGTATCTGAGCTCCAGAAAGAGCCACTCTCATAAGCGACGGCTGCCTCTCGATAGCAGCATTTCGCTCTTACTCAGAAACCGGGAAAATCAATCGTCGGCTGGGGAAAAAGCTGTCCGATAGCGGCTAGGGGTGAATGTGCTATTGCACGGCCGCTTTGGATGATGAGACGTTCAGCCAGATTGGGCACCCTGCTTGCCAGGGTGAAAAGCTCCGCGCCATTTTTATCCTTCCAGGGAGCGCGCCAGACCTCATAGGCTTTGCCTTTTGCATTTTCACATAGAGTGAGAACATGCGCGATCTGCTTCGCATCGACAACAGCGGCGACAGAACCCACCGGACGTGAATTGTTTATAGCGACGACAAGGCCTTCAATATTTCTTTGATCGTAGGCGGGATTGATGAGTTCGGCAAGAATTGCGCGAATGTCGTCACAATCCATGCCAGTTTCCTCTGGCAGGCTTCCCAGATCCCACCCCTGGATTTGATCACGCCGTACGAGATCGGCGAGGATGATAAGTTTCACAAATTTCAAAATTCTGCTGCGGATGAGAAATGGAAGGTTTTTGAGGCCTGGCTGCAAGGGAAGCTGAAAGAGAAAGCCCAGGAATCCTTTGACGTTGCTGTTGATCAAGGCCGGAGCAATACGGTCGAATCGATCGCCGATCCGCTCAAGCAGTTTTTCAATGTCGGAATGACAAATCTGTGGCCAATTTTGGAGAGAAATTTCGTCGTGGGCAGAGCCGAAGAGTGGAATGATTGGATAAAAGTCCGTGTTTTCATCGCCCGGGCCCGGTGGAATCTTAAAAATCTCTTTGAGATTTTGGTCCGGCCAGTTCCGATTCAGCGGATTCTCATCGGGAAGTGCAAATGTCTTCTGTAGAAACCGCTGACAATTACGCCGGCCAAGCTGAAAATCATGGTCGCGAAAGGAATGTGCCAGGAAGCCGCCGAAACCGCCGAGTAGCCCGCTGGCGATGGCATAGCGCTCTTCCTTTTCGTCAGCGACAATCCTTTTGGGACCGATCAGGAATCGGCTACCATGGACCGGATCAGCAGCGAGCACGAGTTCGCTGGGTTTGAACCGGACTTGATTGATGAGTGAAGGCATAAGCGCTTTCAAGATGCTGACGATATCGGAAGCCGGCTGACCTTCTGAACGGATAGGCTTCAATTCTGGAAATGGCGAGATCATGATGACGGCACGATCAGCTTTTCTGAGGTCGCTTTCAATCGGACGGTCCAATTCAGACGTATTTCTTTTCAATGAGAACCGGGCATATTCAAAGGGATCGTTGTCGATGATGCCCCCGTCGGCACTTGTGAACCAGAACGGGGTTCTGCCAAGAACGGATTGAAGCCAATCAGGCGCGATATCATTCTTGTCGACCAATTGTTCAAGCGGAAAGCGCCGATTGCTGTATTCGTTATTGAAGGCATCTGTCGCGGTGGCGGCACCAAGTGTCGCTCCGATATCGCGTGGCGCGAGGCCTATCGGAAAGGCTGCCGATGCGAGGGCGCAGATCGCATAATCCTTCCATCTATATTTTAGGTGATGGTGATTGATGAGTGAATCCACATTGATCAATCGGTATTGATCATTATCTGCGAAGGCGCTTTGTGTATCCCATGTTCCCAAGCCGGCAATGGCATAATGAACGCGGTCGGCATGTGAGATCATATGGTAATTACCGCCGTCAAACGGCACCTTGTAGGGGATGCCGCGCAAGTTCGACAACGTCATATAGAGATGGAGAGTCTTCGCCAGATAAGGACGAGGCGATTTGATGGTATCGACATCAATGGCCGTTCCGGCGATGACATCGAGCAGCCGGGAGTTGAGGAGTGAAACGATTGGCTGTCCGACGCTGTCTATAGTGGCGTTCGATGCTCGGGAATCCGATGTGTGAGAAAAATCGGCTTCGCCTGCGAACTGGGTCGGGTCGAGATCCTCGAAACTCAGAAAATCAATATCGCCTTGTTGGGATGCAACCATCGTGGGTTTTTCAACCCAGGTTTCATAAAGCTTCGGCAGATAGCATTTGATTTTTTGTTTTCCGGTGGCGGGATCCTTGAAGAAAATGGGCGATTGCTTGGCGTCGGCAAGAGCGACAGCGCCGATCGCGGCTGTGATCGCTCCTGCGGAAGCCCCTGACATGACCTTGATACCGACCCTGTAGGGCGGGATTTTTTCCTCGGATGCCGCAAGCGTCGGCGCGCCGGCTTGTTTTGCCTGTTCCCATTCTTCCAGGGCTTGAATCAAAAAATCGAATACGCCGGCCGTATAAGCTCCAGCCGATATGGCTCCCGACATCGTCAATCCGATGTGAAATTCAGTGTGCTCCGATTCTTTCATGGAATGACCTTCCCCATGGCCTTTGAAAGAGACTCTTCAAGTATATCTTTTGAAATCAATCTTAAGCTGACTTGCGTACGTTATATTGCGGTGTTAATTTTAGCATGGTATAGATGCTTCGGAACAAGTATTTGTCTTGATATTATTAGATAAGAGCTAATATTCTCCTGGGAGCTCTGCATGTTGGTGTGTATGTCATAATTTTTGACAATCATCCGATTGTCTGGGTATCAGGTACCATTGTGAGGTTAGATAATATCTTGTGGGTTGTCACTTGCTCGCGTCAATACGCGCAGTGCATGATTCATGTCTTGATGATGGGTTTCGTTTTTCCGTTCAGTGTCCGGTATTCGTGAGTTTCAGATTGTGGTTTCTTTGCCGGAAGCAAATTGACAGGGTTCTCTTCCATGACGCAGGCTAGGCGTATTTTGATTCTTGTCGGGCTGGTCCTGGCTACCGGAGCCGCAATCTTTCTTTACAATAAACTGGAGAAATTGAGGATCGTCACTCCCGATTATCCGAAACCAGAGCGAACGCTTTGGCTCGAACAGAATTGGACCCCTAAGGAACGCGATTGGTATCATCATGCCGATCAGGGCTCCGTTACTTTCGGGATACCTTATGAATGGTTCGTCGCGCTGGAACAGCCCGTCTTGTCTCTTGGCGAAACCGGTCTTCTGAAAGATCAGGACTATCTTGATCGGTTCGGTTTCATTCCCTCTCCAAACGAGGAACTTCCCGTCGGTTTTGCGAAGGGCGAAGATTACGTCGATCCCACCACGAAAAAGCCGTGGCTCAATCCGCGTACCGGCGCACCCATGAAATTCCTCGGCCTCACTTGTGCCGCCTGCCATACGGGACGCCTGACATACAAAGGAACTGAAATCTATATTGATGGCGCGAATGCCCGTATCGAGCTCGACAAACTGCGCAAGGCACTAGCCATTTCGCTATTTTATACGCGTTATGTTCCCTTCCGTTTCGACCGTTTCGTCACGCGTCTGTTCGGGGAAGGGACTCTCAAAAAGGCGAAGACGGATACACGGACCCGGCTTCTCGAAGTCTTGCGCAAAGTCGAAAAAGTGCAAAAGCTGGACGCTTCTGTCGAAAAACAATCGGTGACTGAAGGTTTCGGCCGGCTTGATGCCTTGAATCGCATTGGTAACCAGGTTTTCGGCCTCGATCTCGATAATAATGCCAATTACGCGGCGACAAGCGCTCCGGTGCGTTATCCGCCTGTCTGGGATGCGTCCTGGTTTGATTGGGTTCAATATAACGGATCGATCATGCAGCCGATGGTCCGGAATGCCGGGGAGGCGCTCGGTCTACGCGCTCTGGTCAATCTGGTCACCAACGACCCGCCGCTGTTTGCTTCCACCGTGAATGTTGCCGGCCTGTTTTCGATCGAGAGCTTGCTTGCTGGAAAACAGCCTGATAGCGCCCAGGGGTTTTCCGGACTGAAAGCCCCGCAATGGCCCGAAAATATTCTGCCAAAGATAGACCGCGCGCGCGCGGCGAAAGGGGCGGAACTTTACAAGGAACTTTGCCAGGGTTGTCATTTACCGCCGGTTGGAAGCTCGGCATTTTATGCACCTGATCTCTGGACCGCGCCGAATGGCGTCGGAGAATCCTATCTTCGTCTCAAATTGATCTCACTTGATGAAGTGGGTACGGATCCCGCGCAGGCTGATGGCATGCACAAGCGCAAGGTCACGACGCCACCCATGCTTGAGATCAATCAGACGGGCTTTGGTGAGGCGCTGGGTGTTCTCGTCGAGAAGACGGTCAACCGCTGGTATGATGACAGAAATGTGCCGAAGAATGTCCGGGCTTGGATGAATGGCTTCCGGGGCAATCTGATCCAGGCACCCTTGGCCTATAAGGCACGTCCCCTCGACGGGATTTGGGCAACTGCACCCTATCTCCACAATGGTTCCGTGCCGACACTCTATGCTCTGTTGTCTCCGGACACAGACAAGGAGAGGCCTAAATCATTCACACTCGGCCACCGGGAATTCGATCCGGTTAATGTTGGAATTGTCTATGATATTCTTCCTGGAGGGACTCCGATCGACACGACAATTGCCGGCAATTCCAATCAGGGACATGTCTTCGATGATAAACCACTCGGAGGAGGCGTTATTGGACGACGCCTCTCGGAAGAAGAGCGTCGTGACCTCGTGGAATATTTGAAAACGCTCTGATTTCGTGGGAGCGCGGTAAAATTGACGGCCGGTCGGGTGGTGGCTGGAAATAATTTCCGACTTGCGCGAAATATGCGATCAGTTCGGCCCATAAATCGCAGATGCGGGCCATTGCTTGTGAGCCGCAAGGAGGGATTCACGTGCCGACCGACCTGGAAATTGCCCGTGCTGCAAAGCTTCGGCCCATCACAGCCATAGCCGAACAGGCGAAGATCCCGGCCGAAGCGCTGCATCCTTATGGCGTTCATGTCGCCAAGGTCGATACGTCCTTATTGCCGAAGTCCGAACAGCCAGCGCGGCTCATCCTCGTCACCGCCATCAATCCGACACCTGCCGGAGAAGGAAAGACCACCACCACGATCGGGCTTGGTGATGCTTTGCGGCGGCTCGGGAAAAATTGCGTGATCGCCTTGCGTGAACCCTCGCTCGGTCCGTGTTTCGGCACCAAAGGCGGCGCGACGGGTGGTGGTTTCGCGCAAATCGTCCCGATGGAACGCATCAATCTGCATCTCACCGGCGATTTCCACGCCATTACGACGGCGCATAATCTGCTCGCCGCCCTGATTGATAATCATCTCTACTGGAATGCTGAGCCGCCGATCGATTCTCGCCGGATCGCTTGGAAACGCGTTCTCGACATGAATGATCGGGCCTTGCGCCAGACCGTCATCGGCCTTGGCGGCGCGGGGAATGGATATCCACGTGAAACGGGCTTCGATATCACGGCCGCGTCCGAAATCATGGCGATTTTCTGCCTCGCGAGGAATTTCGAGGATTTGCAGCAAAGGCTGGCGAAAATCATCGTCGCACAGGATCGCGATAAGAAGCCTGTCAATGCGGCTATGTTGCAGGCCGTCGGCGCCATGAGCGTGCTGCTCAAGGATGCGCTCATGCCGAATCTGGTCCAGACACTCGAGGGAACCCCCACCTTCGTGCATGGCGGTCCCTTTGCGAATATCGCCCATGGCTGCAATTCAGTGATGGCGACGCAAGCCGCCATGCAGCTTGGTGATTATGTCGTGACGGAGGCGGGGTTTGGAGCGGATCTCGGTGCCGAAAAGTTTTTCGATATCAAATGCCGCCAGGCGGGGCTTACACCCTCGGCTGTCGTCGTCGTGGCGACAGCGCGCGCTCTGAAGGCGCATGGTGGCGTCGCGGCGGCGGATCTCAACAAGGAAAATCTCGATGCCTTGCGGACAGGGCTCGCCAATCTCGGCCGCCATGTCGCCAACGTGCGGAAATTCGGCCTTCCGGTTGTGGTGGCAATCAATCATTTCGTCAGTGATACCGATGCGGAACAGCGATTGATTGCAGATGTCTGCCGCGACGAATTCGGCGTTGAGGCCATCGAATGCCGGCATTGGGCGGCAGGCGGCAAAGGGGCCCTGACGCTCGCCGAAAAAGTCATTGCCATGGCCGAAGGCGGCGCGGCGGACTTTAAAATGCTCTATGAGGATCAGCTGCCGCTGATCGAGAAAATGCGCGTCATTGCCCGAGAGATCTACGGCGCGGACGATATCTCCCTAGACGGCAAAGCGAAGAAACAACTCGCGGACATCGAGGCGCAAGGGTTTGGTCATTTTCCTGTTTGCATCGCCAAGACGCAATATTCCTTCTCGACCGATCCGAAGCTCCTTGGTGCGCCAACGGGCCATATCGTGCCGATCCGTGAGATACGGCTTTCTGCCGGAGCTGGTTTTGTCGTGATGATCTGCGGGGATGTTATGACCATGCCGGGGTTGTCTCGCCAGCCGGCCGCTTGGCATATCGGCGTGGATGCAGCAGGGAATATCGAAGGCTTGTTTTAACTGTTGCTTTTGGTGAGAACTCTGGACGATCTATGCGCATGTCGCGGCCAGTTATCAGCGCCGCTGGTGTTATGTCCAGGTCGGGATAGATCCTAGATGCCATGCTGGTTTCCCGCCCGAAGCAGTGTAAATTCATAGACACTGCTGCTCTTGACAGTCGTGTTTGCGCGAAGGCCTGATTGATCCCGCCTACATCGCTTCCATGAACTTACAACATGAATTGCTGGATACTCGAAAGGAGAATTGCGTCTGCCCGAGGTCCGTAAGGTCAGAAACTGGCCTCATAATGTTTGAAAAGGCCACTCGATAGGCGCATGAAGTCAGGTAATAACCACCATGAAAAGGGTCTTCATCAATTCAAGTCGAGGAAAACACCGGTTTCTGAAAGTGTCCATGTTCAGGCGTTACTCCCCTTTTGAAGAAGCAATGAATCGTGTATGATATCAACTGTAGATTATACCTATTTCACGTCATGAAGCGATTGGGATTTGAGAAAGCGTTCATATGCGAGCTGAAGCCGCCTTGTGCCGGGTGAGACCATTGTTTCCGAGCAAGGCATTGTTCGATCGAATTTCTGCATGAAGATACATAACGTAATCAACCCCAGATATATCATGTGCTGAGGTTCGTGAGGGACCTCGAATTGGGAATTGACAGCGGAAAGTGTTAATAGACCAAATGAAAGGCCGACCGAAAAAACACGGATAGATCGAGTTGTGGTCTGAAAGATCGCTAAGAGTGGTTGAAACATGAAAAGAGTTATGACTGTAAAGTAAATCAAACCATATTTTGCGGCGTTGCGCAGACCGCTTTCGGTAGTTGCGTTTCTTCCCACATCGAGTCTGAGCGCAGAATAAATATTCACACCATATTGAATCAGTGGATCTTCATGCCCTACTCCGAACCATGGATGATTCGTTATCGATTCAATTAGAAGCAAATTTAGATCGGCCCTCCCTGCTGTAAAATCATTATTTGTATATCGCGCGGTGTCTGCATTCTGTAAATTAACTCTTATGAAAAGCAGGATATCGTTGAGCAGATCTGGTTCAACGAAATAGGCCACGATGAATAAAACGAGCGGGAGATAAATAAATGATTTTATGATTGGTGGAAGAAAGCTATTTTCGACAGCAAAAACAAAAAATGTAACAGCAACGAGTAGATAGCCTCCCCCAGATTTGGCCACGATTATCGAAATAAGAGAGAATGCCATAATTACTATATTTTGCTTTATAGTCAATTGCGCAATATTAGATAATGCGATTAGCATACAAATAAAAGAAAGATCTATTAATATACTATGACCTGTCTTCCAGGCGAGGAGACGGACGCGTTCACCTGAAAGGAAATCCTCAATCGGGTTCTCGATCTCTAGGAATTTCGAGAAGATCAATGAAAGTATGAAATATAATACAACATCTGCAATACAGAATGCAGCAAGATAGCGGAAAAATTTGATGTAATTATATTGGCTAATAAGGCCAGATACAATGATCATAGTAAGAAATTCAACAAATAAAATCGCAGCTAAATTCATAACGCTGGAAGTATTATAGGCATATATAACAAATAAAAAAGCGATAATAATAAACTTACAGGAAATCAACAAGGGAACTTCAAGAAAAAACTTCCTATTTGTATTCAAATAAAAAAATATTATCGCGCTAAGCATAAATATATATATAATATAAACGAGAATAAAATTTATAGAATATAATATTGGAAGCAATGTAAATAAAAAAAGTATATAAACCATTTCATCGAAATAGGTGCATATTTATTAGTGTCTTGCAAAACATCTTTCTGCATTATAAAGTCCCATCGTAAATAAAATATAGAATCGGTTCATAAAATTCTGGCAAGAAATGCGAATGTTTTTATTTTTAATATTTTTATTTATAGAAATGTATATTTATTATGGCATATACATATACATATACATGCTGCTAAGTTATTTTAATTGCGCAAATAACATTATGTTTAGTTAGGAAAATATCTTCTTTGAGATGACATAAGTGATATATGAGTTGATTCTTTACCTGATGAAATTATCAAGCAATTGACAACTCTATTGTCATACAAGCCAGTGCTTTTGATCGTTTATAAAGTGTCATATGCGAAAGCACAATATTGCTTTAGCGAAAAAACGAGTATCACATTTTTTTGTCGAGCAGGGGTTGTGTCGCAGTAAATTGGTGAGGCAAGCACGCAAATTCGGTACTCGACCTTCGATGCAATCTCAGAGACCCGGCCATGATGACATTCCGCTCTTCTGCTGCCGTTATATATTTTCAATTAGCTATCTTGTTTTCATCAGATATTGTAATCGCTGATCCAAAGAATCCTGACGCTGTAGGAATGAACATATCAGTCAACTCTGTAAATGATACTAAGCTTGGCATCGCACATCGACATGTAAATGTTATAAATATGTATCCATCGGCAGCCCCAATTGATGCCGATAAATTCAAGGCTTATAATATCTTGGGTGCTATATCGAAGCTCGGCTGTGAAAATAGCGATCATACAAAATACATGACCGATCTTGGAAAGTTACAGCTTGGTCAGTATAAGGATGAGCTATTCGTTCTGCCACCATTAGTTAGATATTTATTTACATATAAAAATTGCCTCAGTGACGTACAATTGGAGGAGGTTTCTTCAGATCTGGTCTCGAGACACAGACCATTGTTCGGGCATGGAACCTCAAATATGATGATAACACAAGAATCCTCATGGTATTTGCTTGCACAATTATTTCCGGAAAGGACCTGGACTGACAGTAAGGGCCATAAATTCACTTCTCAGGAGGTGATGACAAAGTTGAAAGATCTTTTGCAAAGACGCCATTGGCGATTGTTTCAATCCGGTATGGACGAAATGCTTTCGACGACTTACGCCGCCGTCAATCTTGTCCCATTGCTGAATTTGATTGATTTTGCGGCGGATAAAGAAGTTGTCCAGATGGCAAAAGAACAGGCGGCACTTGAGGTCTTGACGCTCAAAGTGGATTCCTTTGATGGCCTTGTCCTGCCTCCACTGACCCGAAGGAATACTGACGAGCTAAACGTATCAAAATATAAAAGTTGGCCGAGTTTCCAAGCAATAACACAACAAATACTATGGTATTATTTTGGAGAACCCAAGCTCAGTCTGAGAGGTCCCTCCGGTGCCGACCATCACGGTGATGACTTTGTTCTGATGCTTGCGCTTTCAGGCTGGCGCCCGCCGCAAACGGCGTGGTCGTTGCCCAACACGGGATATGCGCTGCGGGTAAGGACTCCGGCCTTCACAAAATGGGATGATCCGACGTTCCCGATTGCCTATGGAGACGCATGGTTCGACCACGACTACGCTCTGGCAACGGGAAATTTCGTTTTCAATCCCTTCGGTTATAGCGACCATAATCAAAGCTTCGCACTTGCCTTCAAGTCCGATGCTGCCCGCAATATGATTGAATGCCAGCACCCTTATTGGCGCAGCAATTCCGGGGAGAATGCCTGGACGACGGATTTCTGGTCGCCGTTTCTGCAAACTGCGCGATTCGATGAGCACCATGCCGTGTTGCTTACCTCGATTCCGATGCAGGATCCTTGGCCGAACACACAGGCTTTTACTAGCCGTGATCATTATCCGAACGAGCGTGACCAGCATCAGGATCATCTGCTTCGACTGGTACAGTGCCGGATTCCAAAAACCGTCGATCAACTACTCGTGAAGGATAATTTGGCTTTTATCCGTAAGGACAAAGTTTTTATGGCGCTCGTCAGTCTCAATGGCCTGTTCGAACAGGCCATTGATCTACCCAAAACTCTCGATGATGAATTCATCGTGCTGAAGATACGCGAGCCGAAGACCGCAATTTTTATTGCAGTCGAGAGTCAAAAGGACTCATTTGAAGAGTTTCAGGAGAGGGTCACGGCAGATCTTCCGACGTATGATCGTGAACATCCCAGCATTCGCTATGGGAATACGGAAGTTCGATTCATAATTCCTAATCCGGATGTCGAACATCCGGGCTATTGGAAAGCCCTTCCCGAAATCCTTCGTGACGGACAGATCATGCCTTATGCCGAGCGGCCTGTCATTGAGAGCCCGTTTCTTTCCCTCAGCGGAGGTATCCTGAAAGTGACAGGTAAATATCCTCTGACAATCAAAGTGTTGGAAAAACCAAAGGGCGTGCGGCCTGCATGGCTCAATTAGAATATCCAATTCCGCTGCGAAATGAGATGGTTCCAAACCATGGCTGTTTCATTCCAATCGCTTGATTGTCCAATGCTTATTCCCGCACAGTCAGTTCAGCCGATCACCTGAATAAGAGCAAGTCCGTCATAGCCTTTCGATCCTACGGTTTGCAGAGCCGTGGCTGTAACCCGTGGTTCGGCGGCAACCAGCTGATTGAATTTCCTGATTCCCCGGACATTGGGGTCTGTACTCGTTTTATCGATCACCTTTCCGTCACGGATGACATTATCGACGATGATGATCCCGCCCTTGCGGCAAAGCTGAAGCGCCTGCAGGAAATAATCCGGTGTGCTGGGCTTGTCGGCGTCGATGAAAACGAGGTCGAAGGGGCCTTTCCCTTCAGCTTTGATCCGCGGAAGAGTTTCAAGTGCCGGGCCGAGCTGCACTTCGACTTTGTCCTGAAATCCGGCATCTTCGATATTGGCGCGCGCAACCGCGGCATGATCCGCATTGGCTTCGAGACTGATGAGAAAGCCGCCAGCCGGGAGGGCGCGTGCCAGCCAGATGGTACTGTAGGCGCCGAGGGTTCCTATTTCGAGAATGGCGCGTGCTCCGATCATCTGTGCCAGAAGGGAGAGGAGCTTGCCCTGGTTCGGCGCGACATTGATGGCTGGCAGACCTGCGGCTGTGCTGCGTGCCAGCACTTTTTCGAGCGTTGTATCGAATTCCTTGTCCGGCTTTATAAAGAGATCATTGATATAATGATCGACTTCGATCCATAGCTCCTGCGGCATAGGATTCCCTCTCGGCGTTTCCGGAACGCACGCTCGGACAGCGGGCGGTCACCGTCTCCATAAAGAAAAGGTACGAACTTATCGACCAGCGGCCTTCGCTTGTTCACAAATCCCCCATTCTCGATTAGGGTCCCCGAATTCAAAACGGGCCGATCGACGCTGTCGAGCGCCTTCGACCGATTTGCCGGCGCCTTTCACGAGCCGTTTCTTGACCGCGGTGGTGTGGGTGATCCGGCTTTTGATCGTTCTGAACGCTGTGGATGCGATTGTTCGCCTCCGCAGTATTGAACATTGGGTGTCTGAAACAAATCTTGCCGCTTATCACAATTGCGAAAAGCATTGAGCAATTGGCGGCCTGCAACAAGGAAACAAATGTCGAAAGAAGAATTACTCGAATTTCCCGGTGTCGTCGTCGAATTGCTCCCCAACGCCACGTTTCGTGTCAAGCTCGAAAACGAACATGAGATTATCGCTCATACCGCTGGAAAGATGCGCAAGAACCGCATCCGCGTGTTGACCGGCGACAAGGTTCTTGTCGAGATGACGCCTTATGACCTGACCAAGGGTCGCATCACCTATCGCTTCAAATGATTCGATCTCCGCTTGTGGGCGCCGCGCCGTGATGAGCGACAAAAATGAGAGCGTCTGCTTGGTCTCCGAATTGGCCTCTGAAAATGAAAGCAAGGCAGGGCAGCACGCGCGGCCGAAACTCATATTGGCCTCCGCCTCGCCTCGCCGCGTAGCCTTGCTGCAGCAAATCGGTCTTGAGCCAGATGCTTTGCTTCCCGCCGATCTCGACGAGACGCCGGAAAAGGGGGAATTGCCGCGCAAGCTCGCGAGCCGTCTCGCCGAGGAAAAAGCTGTCGCGGCTGCCGCAATCGCCAAGACAAGAGCGGACGGTGTCGGGGCCTATCTGCTCGCAGCGGATACGGTCGTAAGCGTTGGCCGCCGCATTCTGCCGAAATGCGAACTGGTGGAAGAGGCGGAGACCTGCCTTGAACTTTTATCCGGACGCGCCCACCGGGTGCATACAGGCGTCACCCTGATCACGCCGCATGGCGGCGCGCGGCATAGGCTCGTGGAGACGCGTGTCCGTTTCAAACGCCTGTCGCGCCGCGAGATCGAGGCTTATCTTGAATCCGGAGAATGGCGCGGCAAGGCTGGCGGTTATGCGATTCAGGGTCTGGCCGGTGCCTTCGTTCTCAAACTGTCCGGTTCCTATCCCAGCGTTGTCGGACTGCCTTTATACGAGACTATGGCCTTGCTGGCGGGTGAGGGCTTTCCTGTTCATGCGGGATGGAAGACGGGGCTTGCTTAATTCTATATTCGCCGCCACGTCTCTTTGGCCTATGCAGTCGAGCGATCCATGAAGGCGAAAGACGAGACCAATAAAGGACAGGAAGCAGCGTCTTCCCGGCCATGCCCGATCTGCGGGAAACCGCAGATGGTGTCCTATCGTCCGTTCTGTTCCAAACGGTGCGCCGATATTGATCTGCACCGCTGGCTGAGTGGCAGCTATGTCGTGGCCGGTGATTCGTCTTCGGTGCCATCGCCGGAAGGGGAAGAAAGTGCTGATGAATGAATCCCCGTCAGCCGTGATCCTCCGAGAGAATGGTCTCGTTCGGGTTGAAGTGTAAACGATGGCCGTGCCAGGCTTGCAAACAGTCAAGGTCTGGCCCATAGCAGAACGGCCGGATTCGCTCGGTCGGATCCCGCCTCCGTTTTGAAGCCACCCATCGTTTGCTTGAGCGAAGCGGGAAACCGGTTCCGCTCGAACATCAGGATTTACGATGTTCTTCGTTCTGTCGAAGATTTTCTGGACTCTCGCGGAGCCCGGCAATTTCCTGCTTCTGCTTGCTCTTGTCGGTCTTATACTGACCTGTACCTGGTGGAAGGACACCGGCCGCCGGCTGGTCGCGGCGGCGATTCTCCTGATGGCGATAGCCTTTCTGACTCCCCTGCCGACGCTGGTGATGAGGCCGCTCGAAGACCGGTTTCCTAATCCCAATCTTCACGAAATTCATCCCACCGGCATTATCGTGCTTGGCGGTGCGCTCGATCCCTGGCGTGCGCAGACTCGCGGCGTGCCGGTGCTGGCGGCTTCCGGATCGCGTCTGACCAGTGGGGTCACTTTGTCGAGGATGTTTCCGGAAGCGAAACTGATCTTTACGGGCGGCAATGGAACGCTGAACCGAAATGTGCCGGTCGAATCGACCACCGTGCGTCAATTATGGCTCGACCTTGGCGTTCCTCCGGAGAGGATGGAATTCGAGGAAGAGTCCCGCAATACGTGGGAGAATGCCGTCTTCACCCGTGATCTGGTGAAGCCTAAGCCGGGAGAGGTTTATCTTCTGGTGACGTCAGCAGTCCATATGCCGCGATCTGTCGGTATTTTTCGCAAAGTCGGATTCGACGTCATTCCTTACAACGCCGATTATCGGACCTTCGGCAATGATCTCGATTGGACGACTTATGCGACGGTGCAGGAGCGGATGCAGACGCTCGATTCAAGTATCCGGGAATGGATCGGGCTCGTCGTCTATTATCTGACCGGCAAGACCACTGCTTTGTTTCCCGCGCCATAGCGTATTGGATAGTGACGGTGGTCGTTTCTGATCGCGGAGCCGATTCCACGAGGCTATTTTCAGATTTGCTCGGGCCGGCGTGCCGAGATGTCAGCTGGAGACTTCCGTGCCCTTAACATTGATCATCGCCAATAAGGCCTATTCCTCCTGGTCGTTCAGGCCCTGGATTTTAATGCGGCACTTTGGCATCGCCTTCGAGGACATTACGCTTCCGCTTGGTCAGGCTGATACGACAGAGATTTTTCTGCGCTACTCACCAACCGGCAAATGCCCTGTCCTGCATGCTGATGATCTCGTCATCTGGGATTCTCTCGCGATCATCGAATATATAGCAGAAAAGTTTCCTGACTTGGCCGTCTGGCCGCGTGATGAAAAGGCGCGCGCCGAAGCCCGCTCTTTTGCTGCTGAAATGCATTCGGGATTTCTTCGCACGCGTGGCCAGCTGCCGATGAACATGCGGCGTAAACCTGCGGCAAAGGAATTGACTCCGGAAGTCGTTGCGGAAGTTGCGCGATTGGAAGAGGCTTTTGCGAGGATGCGTGGGCGCTTTGGGCAGGATGGGCCATTTTTGGCGGGCGCCTTCAGTGCAGTTGACGCTATGTTCGCTCCGATCGTCAATCGCTTCCACATCTATGAGGTCCCGGTCTCCGCTCCGACCCGAGACTACATGGAAGCGATGATGGCCCTTCCTGCGTGGCGCGATTGGGAGCAGGGCGCGGCGCAGGAAAGCTGGTTTATAGAAAAATATGAGGCCGTTTAGAGCCTTGCCCGAACCTCTCGCGGCGTGAACGATGTGCTTCTTATCGCCGCGCACTGCATTGTTTGTCGCGAAGGTCGTCTTTCCTGGTGCTCTGGGAAAGGCGAGGAGCGCCAGCGTTGCCGCTATCGATGCGCTGCCGGCTGCCGGTCTTTTCGATAAAGCCGGAGGGCATTTCAAAAATTCTGCCTATTTGATCGAGGATATTCTATTCTGCCGCGCCGACCAGTTTCGTGAGTATGATATATTTTCCGCCCGCTTGTTTTTCCGGTGGAATTGGCTCATGGCCGGTCATTTATGGTGTGATGCGAATGGTTTTCATATGCCGTGGGGCAGGCCATGCTTTTTGTTTTAGCGGGGCTTCTTATTATTTTGACGGGCTTGGTCCTCCGTCAGAAATTTGTGCGTGCTGAACCTGCTGCTCGTATACGCTTGATGAAACAAATCGTAGCGACGCTTTTCTTTGCCCTGGCGCTGCTCCTGATGCTTCGCGGAAGGTTCGATTTCGCGCTGGTTGTCGCGGCTTTGGGTTTCGGTCTTTATGCTTCTCTCTATAAAGAAAAGAAGATTGAGGGCCATTCTTCCCGCTCGAGAAAGACCGGAAGAATCTCGAGGCTGCGTTCGGCGATGATCGAAATGGAAATCGACCATACGACCGGCACTATTCGCGGCTTGATCCTCGCCGGACCGAATGAAGGGCAATGGCTCGACCGGCAAAGCTGGCCGACTTGCGAGGCTTTATATCATTTCTGCCTCGCCAATGATCCTGCCGGTGCCCGTTTACTGGAAGCTTATTTCGACAGCCGATTTTCCCGATGGCGTGCAGCAGGTGAGGGTGAACGAAACACGCGGCATGCGGCGGCGAGCGATGGCGCGATGTCCGAAGATGAAGCTTATGAGATTCTGGGGCTTAAGAAGGGTGCCACGCGTGAGGACCTGGTTCGTGCGCACCGCATGCTTATGAAAAAACTGCATCCGGATCTTGGAGGGACGACTGATCTGGCGGCGAGGGTCAATGAGGCCAGAGATATTCTGATGCGGCGTCATCAGGCTTAGTCCATTGCAGGTGCGGTACAGGATCGGAAAAAACCATCGCGAAACGATCGATACCAGTCTCTTTGCTCGCGACCTGATGCGATCAAACATAGGGGTTTGAGAGCCGCTGCCCGTCTTGAGAATGGCCGCGAGAAGAAGCCAAATCTATGAGCGGACCACGCGCAACAAGTCATGCTCGATCGAGAGCAGGTAATAAAAGCATCTATACCTTCGATCGATGCTATTTATCGATCCATTGCGATCGAAGCCATTATGACGAGAAAGGATTTATATTTTCTTTCTACTGAGAATTTTATGTTAATGCCCACCGGAAATTCAGGGTGAGCCCCCCTCAACGGACCCTGTCGCAACGGGTCCTGACGTTGAGTTCGACATTGAAGCGCTTTGCTCTGCTGGTTGAGTGCATGCATTTTCCGGACGTGCTGCTAGCCGCGACGCGCCCGGAAATTGAGTGGTTCTCTGTGGATGATCCGAATGGGGATGATCCAAGCCGGTTTTAATTTTTTGTTGCGAAGCAAGAAAAGCCTGAGCGTTTCAGGGTCTTGCAGGCCTCTTCCGCGCTTTCGGCACCCAGTCCGACAAAACGCGCGCGATAGAGCGTCTCGGACCCTTTGTGAATCTTTTCGGTATAGGGCTGCGCCTTGGCCAGAGCCTTGGAGCCTTTCGTCTTGGCGCGGGACAAGAGAGCCGTCGCCTGATCCAAATCGCTTGTGGCGCCGATCTGGATCACCCAGCCGCGAGGCGCGACTGCCGAATTCGCGAGACTTTGTGCCTCCTCCGCTTTGTCGGCCGCACTCTCGCTGGATTCGCTGCGGGCCGCTTTGGTCATTTCGGCCTTCAGAATTTGCGTCAATTCAGCACGGGCATACCGGCCAGACGCCGGCGTGACCGCCGCTTTCGTCGTGCCGGTGGATGCGGCTGCATGTGCGGTCGAGCCATCGGTGGATTTCGATGCGATCTGTTCACCGGCAGAGCGGTCGGGAAGGGAAGGGGTCCCGGCGACATAAGCTGGACGCGGCTTTACAATTGGGACCTCGTTGCTCGCCGATGCGACACGGATGGGCTCTGGTGACGGGTCAGTCTTGCTGTTCGCCGTTCTGTCGTCTCCCAGCAAGCTGGCGCGTGGGGGCATGGGTATATTGATGCGCCGCAATTCAGGCGGCAATTCCTCTCCGGAATTCACCAGCCGGTCATGCGCGGTGTTCTCCGTCAACAGACCGGCGGTACGGAAGGTCGTACCATTGCTGATCTGGTTTTCGATCAGCCGGGCCATGATGCGGTCGCGGCCGGCAGCGCTCGCGCCACCCAGGACGACGGCGACGAGGGAACGGCCTCCACGTTTGACGGAGGTCAGGAGATTAAAGCCCGACGCCTGGGTATAGCCGGTCTTGATTCCATCGACGCCGGAAACCTGCTCGAGCAAATGGTTGTGGTTGCGGATTGACTGGCCCGCATAATTGAAGACGTGAGTGGAGAAATAAGGGAAATATTGCGGAAAGCGATCCTGAATGGCACGTCCCAGAATGGCGAGATCATGTGCGGTCGTCACCTGGGCATCGTTTGGGAGACCGGAAGCATTTTCGAAATGCGTCCGGCTCATGCCCAATTGATGGGCCTTGCGGGTCATCAAATCCGCAAATGTCCCTTCCTCTCCGCCGATTGCCTCAGCGATCACCACAGCCATATCATTTGCGGAGCGCGTAACGATAGCCTTGATGGCATCGTCGACGCTAATCGTCGCCCCGGCATGCAGACCGAGCTTGGTCGGTTTCTGGGCAGCCGCGTGACGAGAGACCGGCAACCTGCTGTCGAGATGCAGACGGCCCTTCTCCAATTGCTCGAACAGCAGATAAAGCGTCATGACCTTGGTGATCGAGGCCGGGTGACGCAATTCGTGCTCGCTTCGCGCATAGAGCGTGTGGCTGGAATTGGCATCCACGACAATCGCCGCGATGGAGGCGGGCACGCCGAGGGAATCGCCCGATGACGTAGCATGCGGGCGATGGTGCGCTGCAGTAGAACGATGGTGCAGCGCAGCATGAGAATGATGGGCATGGCGCAGGCGTGCCTCGGCGGACGAAACCAGTCCGGAATCAGCGGCGATGCTTCCGAGGATCAGGGCGAGGCTCAATGCGGAAAAAGGGTTTGTGCATAAAGCCTTTAAATCGACCCGCGTCTTGAAGACAGACTGATTTGCGGCAAAGGCTTTCATGCGGGCAAGCGGTGGAAGATCGCCTCGTGCGCCTGCGAAAAAAAAGCGACATTTTGCCGCAGGAAACTTCGTCATCCTGTGCCCTCGATCTGCCATTGATCGGATTTGCTGTTGGAGGAGGGTGATATAGAAACAGCATGGTAGGGGTGTGCGGTTACGCTTTGGTTAAGCGTGGTTTTGAAATTCGCGCGGATTGTATCGTTTTGAATTGCTGCACCGCAATATCGCGCTTGACTCCTAATTGTGCAATGCACTATACCTTTCTTGCGCCGGGGATATTGAGGAAACTGGGTCGCGGTGGACCGAAGTTTTTCGGATGCCGTCTGTTCGGCTCAATCGTCCGACAGTCCCGATCGAGTTTACGGAGGCGCTTTTTCCGCATGGGGAGTTGATAATGTCTGTTGGGTTGGAAGACTTTCAGAAGTTCGGTAAAGAGCATTTTGAGGCGGTGAACACCGCTGCTTCGGCTTTCGCTAAAAACGTTCAGGCGATCGCGACCGAAGCGTCTGACTATTCCAAGCGTTCGATCGATCACAGCTCGGCCTTCTTCGAGAAGCTGCTTGGCGCGAAGACCCTCGATACCGCTATTCAAATTCAATCCGAATTCGCCAAGACCTCCTATGCCGGCTTTGTGGCGCAGGCGACCAAGTTCGGTGAGCTTTACACCGCCCTCGCCAAGGAGGCTTTCCAGCCGCTGGAAAAGGTGATCGCGAAGGTGCAGTCGCGCGCTGAATAAGTGTCTCAGGCTCGCACCATTACACTAAGGCGCGAAGGCCTATCTTAATCGTAGCGACCGACTATCAGAATCCTATGCACTGAAAAACCCGGCTATGCCGGGTTTTTTGTTGTCTTTTGCCTGCCCCATCGATCCAGCAGCCTATTATTCGCCAGGTTGATCGTTTCGTGCAGACCTCAAGGTTTAAAGACAAGCTTCCATTTGCTTGCCGTTTCAAGCCGGGAGATCCCTGCGTTTTTTAATCAATTAGTTGATCGATATTATTAGGAAAATAATTTCATAAATTGTCTAAAGATATTGATAAATCGACAAGCTTATGCATGCGGCAGCTTGTCTCTCCTCTGCTGGTGGCGGGATGTGCAGAGGCAAAACTTTTGGCATCGTCCGAGACGATATATTTTAAAATAATAATTATTCCATCAACTTATATTCATAACTTGATGGCCCTGATCAAGATCAACAACGTGGGTCGCTTATTGCGGCTACCGCCCTGTTCGAAGTCATTCAGGGATATCCCGACAGATGCGCTTCTACGCGGTCTCGCGGGAGGCGGTGAAGGCCCGCCGCGATCGTCTCTTTCGTCAGCTTGGCGCGGAAGCGAATCTTCCCCTTGTCCATGTACCGGGGAGCCGCCATTTCTTTGGCTAAAAGGCTTCTGGCGCCGAGGGATTTTCTGAAATTGCCTATTTTTTAGAACTTTAGTGCAGGGCATTGGCATGAATTTAATGCGACAAGGCGCTTTTGCACAAAAACACGTGTGGCCGATCTCTGGGCCGCAGACTAAAATCAGAAACCAGAGAAAGTGGCGCGGCCGATGCTTTGATGGGATCTCGGATTGGAACTTGCCCTGCACTCGATGACGTTGTTCACTAGTAGGTATGGGCCTCTGGCCTTAGGCAGCAAAATCCCGCTCATACCATCAGAGCGGGACAATGAGAAGAAGACGAGGACTTAGGCGTGACGGCAGGACTTCTTCGGCGATCGAATTTCCGGGTGCAGGGACGTTTCTTGTCCGCAGTCCGTCGCCCGGCCCTGTTCACACGCCAGGCGGTGATCGCCGGTCTGCGGATACGCGGAGCTGGCAAGGATCACCAGAAAGGCGGAGACGGCGGGTCGGGCACGGCCGTCATCACCCGCCCGAAAACGCAGACGCGTCGGCCCAGCATGTATCGCGTCCTGCTTTTGAACGACGATTACACGCCCATGGAATTCGTCGTGTCGGTTTTGAAGAAATATTTCAACAAAGGGCCTGAGGAAGCGACGCGCATCATGTTGCACGTGCATCAGCATGGCGTCGGGGAATGCGGCATCTTCACCTATGAAGTCGCCGAGACCAAAGTCACGCAGGTGATGGACTACGCGCGCAAGCACCAGCATCCCCTGCAATGTATCATGGAAAAGAAATGAGAGGTTGGAGCCTATGCCGTCCTTCTCCCGCAATCTGGAACAATCGCTTCATCGGGCTCTCGCAATCGCCAATGAGCGTCATCACGAATATGCGACGCTTGAACATCTCCTTTTGAGCCTGACCGATGATGCCGATGCGGCGGCCGTTCTGCGCGCCTGCTCCGTCGACCTCGACCTTCTGAAGAAAAATCTGCGCGATTACATTGATCAGGAACTGGATAATCTGGTCAGCGATGGCCGCGAGGATGCCAAGCCTACCGCTGGCTTCCAGCGGGTGATCCAGCGCGCCGTCATCCATGTCCAATCGTCCGGACGGGAAGAAGTCACTGGCGCGAATGTGCTGGTGGCGATCTTCGCGGAGCGGGAAAGCCATGCCGCCTATTTCCTGCAAGAACAGGATATGACCCGCTATGATGCGGTGAATTACATCAGCCATGGTATCGCCAAACGGCCCGGCATGTCCGATCCGTCAAAGGCACCCCGCGGCGCCGAGGAAGAAGCCGAAGGCCGCGAAGGGAAGGATGCCAAGGACGCCGATGGCAAGAAAAAAGAAGGTGCGCTCGATGCTTATTGCATCAACCTGAACAAGAAGGCGAAGGATGGCCGTATCGATCCTCTGATCGGCCGCGAAGCCGAAGTTCAGCGCACGATTCAGGTTCTCTGCCGCCGGCACAAGAACAACCCGCTGCTCGTCGGTGATCCCGGCGTCGGCAAGACGGCCATTGCCGAAGGTCTCGCCCGCAAGATCGTCAAGGGTGAGGTGCCGGAGGTTCTTGCCGAGGCGACGGTCTTCGCGCTCGATATGGGCACGTTGCTCGCCGGCACGCGCTATCGTGGCGATTTCGAAGAACGCCTGAAACAGGTCATGAAGGAAATCGAGACGCATAAGAAGGCGATTCTCTTCATCGATGAAATTCATACGGTGATTGGCGCCGGCGCCACCTCGGGTGGGGCAATGGATGCGTCGAACCTGCTGAAGCCCGCTCTGGCGCAGGGTTCGCTGCGTTGCATCGGCTCCACGACCTATAAGGAATATCGTCAATATTTCGAAAAGGACCGGGCGCTCGTCCGGCGCTTCCAGAAGATCGACGTCAACGAGCCATCTGTCCCGGATGCGATCGAGATCATCAAGGGGCTGAAGCCTTATTTCGAAGAATTCCACAAGATTCGCTATACGACGGAAGCAGTCAAAGCGGCGGTGGAGCTTTCCGCCCGCTATATCCATGATCGCAAGCTGCCGGATAAAGCGATCGACGTGATCGATGAAACCGGCGCCAGCCAGATGCTGCTGCCGGAAGGCAAGCGCAAGAAGACGATCGGCATCAAGGAGATTGAGGCGACCATCGCGACGATGGCGCGTATCCCTCCGAAAACCGTATCCAAGGACGATGCCGAGGTTCTCGAACATTTGACCGAGACGCTGGAACGCGTCGTCTATGGTCAGAACAGCGCGATCGAGGCCCTGACGGCCGCGATCAAACTGGCGCGCGCCGGCTTGCGTGACGGCGAAAAGCCGATCGGTTCCTATCTCTTCTCGGGACCGACGGGCGTCGGCAAGACCGAAGTCGCCCGCCAGCTCGCGACGAGCCTCGGGGTCGAACTCGTGCGCTTCGACATGTCGGAATATATGGAGCGGCATACCGTGTCCCGCCTCATCGGCGCGCCTCCCGGCTATGTCGGCTTCGATCAGGGCGGCCTCCTGACCGATTCAATCGACCAGCATCCGCATTGCGTGCTGCTGCTCGACGAAATCGAGAAGGCGCATCCGGACCTGTACAACATCCTGTTGCAGGTCATGGATCACGGCAAACTGACCGACCATAGCGGCAAGCAGGTCGATTTCCGCAACGTCATCCTGATCATGACGACCAATGCGGGTGCCGCCGATATGCAGCGCGCGGCCTATGGCTTTACGTCCAACAAGCGCGAAGGCGAGGATATCGAGGCGATCAACCGGTTGTTCGCTCCCGAATTCCGCAACCGTCTCGATGCGATCGTCACCTTCGGGCATCTGCCGCCGGAAGTGATCGTCAAGGTGGTCGACAAGTTCATCATGCA
This sequence comes from Beijerinckia mobilis, assembly GCF_000745425.1. GTDB lineage: Bacteria > Pseudomonadota > Alphaproteobacteria > Rhizobiales > Beijerinckiaceae > Beijerinckia > Beijerinckia mobilis. Next base: position 26,021 of record NZ_JQJH01000016.1, on the reverse strand, counting down.
ACTCGATGCGCAGCTCGCCGAACGTAACGTCACGATCGAGCTGACCGACGAGGCGCGCAACTGGCTCGTCGAGCACGGCTATGACCAGCAGATGGGTGCAAGGCCCATGGCGCGTGTCATCCAGCAGACGATCAAGACACCGCTTGCCGATGAGGTTCTTTTCGGCAGGCTCAAGAATGGCGGGACCGTCAAGGTCGTTGTCACGACAGACGAGGCGGGTGCCAAAAAACTCGGCTTCGTCTACCCGGAGGGCCCGATCCTGCCGCGTCCCGACAAGGAGATCGTCGAAGCCGGCAAGAAGCGGGTGCGCCCCGAACCGGAAGTGCGCCGTGCTAAAAGCCGCCGCAAGTCGGACGAGACCAGCCCGGACGAGGATCTCGAGCGCACGGATACTCCTGACGGCGAAGGCGGCGAGCCGGTGATCAGCGAGGAACCGAAGAACTGAAACAAAATAAGTTGGCTGAACCATCGGGTTCAGCCAACCCTTTCATTGTGAGCCTAAACTTGATCCCCCGGCAAAACCGGGGGATTTTTGTTTACTTGCCGATGGAGCGGCCATCCTTGCGCCGCACGGCGACGACACTCGGACGCGTATAGGAGGCCCGATCAGGCCAGTTGCTTTTGCTATTGGGCACGCCGCCACCTTCACCCGGATGCTGAATCGCGCAGAAGAAGGTGTTGCCATCGTTCGAGAATTCCGGACCGCATACTTCAGAACCGGAAGGGCTGCTGAGGAACTGCCGCAGATAGCCGCGCTCCGGCCCTTCAGTCGCAACGGCATGGACCGCATCATTGGGGCGCCCGATATCCGCTGACGACGGTTGACCGTCGGTGGCGATCCAGAGATTGCCCTTCTTGTCGAAGGCGACATTGTCCGGCGCAGCGATCTTGCCAAGCTTGTCCACCTCGGCATAACCCGCGAAAAAGGTCGCGTTTGATGGAAGGCCGGGACTGAGCTGGCTTTCCTGCGTCAACAGGTTGAGTTCCGGATTGCCGCAGAGCAAAAACACGTTCCAAGTGAAATGGGTGGCGCCGTGATCGTCCTGATCTTCGGTCAGTTCGATAATATGGCCATTGGGGTTCGGTACGCGGGGATTGGCCTTGGCGCTTCCGGTATCGGCGACGACGGAAGTCCGCGCATTATTGTTGGTCATCGCCATATAGATCTTGCCGTTGACCGGATTGGGCTCGACATCTTCCGGCCGGTCCATCGCCGTGGCGCCGACAGCATCGGCGGCAAGCCGCGTCTTGATCAGGATTTCACCCTGGTCGGCGAATTGCGCCCGCAATACGGGATTATCGATCGTCAGTGGAATCCAGGTGCCCGTGCCATCGTCATGGAACTTGGCGACGTAAAGCGTGCCTTTGTCGAGCAAGTCGAAATTATCCCATCGGTTGCGCGGGTTGTAACGCCCCTCCGACACAAATTTGTAGACGTAATCGAACTGCTGATCGTCTCCGGTGTAGACGACGGCCTGTCCGCTTTTGGCGAGCGCGGTGGTCGCGCTTTCATGTTTGAAACGGCCGAGCGCGGTGCGCTTGCGCGGCACGAAATGCGGGTCATAGGGATCGATTTCGACGACCCAACCGAAACGGAATGGTTCGTTCGGTTCTTTGACCGTATCGAAGCGGGGATAGAAGTTTTCCCAGCGGCGCTCCGTTGCTCCGCTGGAGACGCCATAGCGGGTATGAGCCGCTTTGATCTGTGAATCAGAGATTTGTGACCTATTGGCAAAATATTGGTTGAAGTTCTCTTCGCAAGTAAGCCACGTGCCCCAGGGTGTTTTGCCCCCTGAGCAATTGTTGAGCATGCCGAGCACCTTGCGGCCCGAAGAATCATCGCTCGTGCGCATCAACGGATGGCCAGCCGCTGGCCCGGTAAGGAGCATCTGGGTGTCGCCGGTAATGCGTCGATTGAGTGGGGAGTGGCGCAGATATTTCCACTCGGATTGGCCCTTGATGGTCTTGAGCTCGATTTCGACGACGGCGCCCCCATGTGCCGCGATTTCGATATCTGCGACTTCCTTATTTGCGCCTGGCACATAACTGGCGAACATATCCTCGCCAGTCGTATATTCATGGTTGACGCAGAGAAGTGCCCGGTTTGGCGCACCATGGACCGGGAAAAAGCCAAGAAAATCGCAGTTGAAGCCGAATTGCTGGCGTTGGGCCGATGAGGCTTGGGCGGTGGGATCGAATTCGGGTGCGAAGAGCGTCAACGGATCGCCCCAACGCAGCACGACATTATATTCGTAATCCTCCGGGACGATGACATCATCCTCCTGCGACGGCTGGATTGCCTTGAAGGTTAACTGACCATTGCCGAGACTTTCCGTCTCGCCGGCGCTCAAAGGCCATCCCTTGGCCGGGGTGGGGCTCAACAGAGAAGAACCGGTCATCAGGACCGGAAGAGCGGCCGTGATTCCTCCGAGGAACGAGCGCCGCGCGAGATTGCGCGCCAGGATCGTCTGGAAGGTTTCGTTATGGGCGCGTCCGCCGGTGGAATCAGGATGAAGTCCAGGCCGGTCGATGCCAGCGGTTTCATTATCGATCGAGCTCCGTTCGGACGGGCGCGATGTCTTATTATCCGATTTCATAAATTACCCCCGCATTATTGCGCCGACCTGGGCGGCGCGGCGGGCGGTATCTGCGCACCATTCAATGTCACTATATTAAAATTAAATTTAAAATTTTCTGAACGGTAATAATCGCGGCACCGGACATGCGTTTCATCATGCCAATAGGGCCATTCGAATGATCCGAATGGCCCCATAATACTCTTAGCCTATGATTTTGCCCGATATCGCAACGGGCTCACGAAGCCTCGTGCGGCCGTGCGACGCCATTCGGGGTGGGCTCGCCGATCTTGATCAGCGTATCCTTATCGGTATGGGCAAAAGGCATTTCACCCTTGATCATCAATGTGGTGGTCTCGTCGTAGGCCCATGTTCCATCGTCATTGATCGTGATCTTGATGCGATATTCATCGGTCCGGAAGGCCTGCTCGAGAAACGGATTGGAGCAAATGCCATAGGTGGTGAGACCCCGGGTTGCGACGAGTTCGAATTCCTTCGCGTCCGGAGCGGCGGTGCCGACCGCCATTGCGGTCTGTCCGCGTGGAATGGTGAGCGTCTGGATGATCGTGCCCGTCGCGGGCTCCCAAAGCCAATAGCCGATCTGGTCGTGATAGGTTTCGATCTCACCGGGTTTGACGATATGCTGATGGTAGCGAAGCCCGTAAAGCAATTGCGGCCCGTTCGTCTGCGGATCGATAGGCTGCAGCTCCAGCCTTTCCACGAAAGCCTGCGTTTCCGGTCCCTCCCGTTTCGGATTGACGTCCAGCCCTTTCGATCCGCGCCAAATTCCCGCCATGGGACGCAGCGGACCAAGGTTCTTCAACGTGTCCTTGTCGACACCGGACGGCTCCGTATAGATATCCTTGCGATAGCTATTGTATAATTCTGTCATGGTGTCCGCTGGCTCCGAAGGTTTCGTACGACGAAGCTGGAGGAGAGAATCATGCAAGGCTCAAGTCAAGACCGGGTTGAGCTTGCGAGTGGCGGGAACGCTTCGATTGGATGGGCTTGTGCTGGTCCATAACTTGCTGGCTCCGCCAGGATATTCCATGCAAGACATTCGTTTCGGAAAGCGACCCTGATGGCGTTCACCGCACTCTGTCACACAGGTGATATTAGCGAAGGGAACACGGGCCTGTTCCAGGCGGGCCGCAAGAGCGTGCTTCTGGTCTGGCCGAAAGGTGGCGAACTCAAGGCTTATCGCGGGCGCTGTCCGCATGCGGACATGCCACTCGATAATACGACTTTCGACGGAAAGAAGGTCACGTGTCTGATCCATAATTGGGGATTTGACGCCGTGAACGGAAAATGCGTGACGCATCTCGTCCGCAACACGCTTCACCCCTATCCGCTGCGGATCGAGGGGGACGAGATTCAGGTCGATGTCGGGCCAGTCAAGCCGGCGCGCTCACCAGCCTGACCGTTTTCAAGTCGCGGAATCGCTAGAGCATTTTCCGATCAGTTTGAATCGCTTCGCGATGCCGTTTCTTTGACAATGCTCTTGTTTTCTGGGTGGAGCGTTGCCGGATGAATCCGAAACGCTCTCGGCGAATCAACATTACCTGAAAATACTCGGAGCACGATCAAGTCGTGCCGCTTGATCAGCCGGCCTCGTTCAGCGCCGCCCTGATCTTGACCGCGAGTGTCTCCAGATTTTCCGGCTTGGCCATCTCTCCCGTATGCGGCCGCAGTTCCACGCCCGCCCAGCGCGGCAGAATATGGAAATGGAGATGGAAAATGACCTGGCCACCCGCGCTCTCGCTATATTGATGCAGGGTGATGCCATCCGCATTCACCGCCTTTTTGACCGCGCGCGCCACTTTCTGGACACGCGGCATCATCTGGCTGAGCGCAGCGGCATCAATATCGAGAAGATTGCGGCCGGGCGCCTTGGGAATCACGAGCACATGACCATCGGCGCGGGGCATGATGTCCATGAAGGCCAAAGCGACATCGTCCTCGTAAACCTTGGTGCAGGGGATTTCCCCGCGAAGGATTTTGGCGAAAATATTGTTGTCGTCGTAGACCGTCGTGCTCATGCAAATCCCCGCATGGAAGCGCCGCTCGAACCTGAATGGATCGCTGATCGCGGCCCTATCCCGGATCCATCTGTCCGGTGACGCGAGTGATGCGTGAGGATAGGGCGAGGGTCAAGTAGGGCCTATTTCACGGACCTTTCTTGAAAGGTGTCAGTTCGCCGTAATGTTCGATGGCTTCATCGATATAGGCGCGTTCTTTCTTGAGATAATCATCGATTGCAAGGGCATAGCGCTTGTCTGGTATGTCATGCGCCGAGAATGTCGTGACGGGTCCATAGCCGCGCGCGAGCTTGTGTTCGCCCTGGGCGCCTGCCTCGACACGCGCGAGTCCGCGATTGATGGCGAATTCGATCGCCTGATAATAGCAGACCTCGAAATGCAGAAAGGGATGCTCCTCGATACAGCCCCAGTTACGCCCATAGAGCGCATCCTTGCCGATGAAATTGATCGCCCCGGCGATGTAACGTCCTTCGCGCTTGGCCATGACGAGGAGAATATGGTCGGCCATGGTGGCGCCGATATGCGAGAAGAATTCGCGCGATAGATAGGGCGTGCCCCATTTGCGGTTGCCGGTATCCATATAGAAGGCGAAAAACGCGTCCCAATGGTGTTCCTGGAGATCGGAGCCGGTCAAAAGCTCGATTTCAATGCCGGCGCTCAAGGCCTCCTTGCGCTCCTTCTTGATCATCTTGCGTTTGCGGGAGGCGAGACTGGCGAGAAAAGCATCGAAATCGGCGTAATTCTCGTTGATGAAATGAAATTGCTGGCCCGTGCGCTGCAAAAAGCCGGCGCGGCCGAGACTGTCCCAATCCTCCCGCGTGGAGAAGGTGACATGGATGGAAGAAGCCTCGATCTTCTCGCGCCAGGCGCGCAGGCCGGTGATGAGCCGTTGCCGCGCTTCTTCGCCATGATTTGATGCGACCAGCAGGCGCCGTCCGGTGACCGGAGTGAAGGGCACGGCGATCTGGAGTTTCGGATAATATTTCAGGCCGCCGCGATGGTAGGCATCCGCCCAGGCATGGTCGAAGACATATTCGCCATAGGAATGGGTTTTCAGATAGGCCGGTGCCGCCGCGGCGAGCCGCCCCTCCTGGTCCTTGATGATGACGTGAGTCGCCGTCCATCCATGCCGTGGATCGACCGAGCGCGAGGTTTCGAGCGCATTGAGAAAGGCGTGTGAGATAAAGGGATTGAACCGCTCGATCTCATGTTTCGAGGGTGCCGCCGATACCGCAGCCTCTGCTTCACCGAGCCCCTGGAGCATGTCGAGAGGCAGCCCTTGCGCGGACGACCCCGCTTGACCGATCCCACCGGGCGCATGCATCTCGGGATTGGCGCAGGCGTTCCACTCGTCGGGATCGATCTCGCTCATCTTCTGGACGATGTGAATCGTATAGGGAGATGTCATCGGCTCACATTCGGGCTTTGGGTGCGGGCATGAATCGAAAAGACTATGCCGTCTTAGCTCTTAACGACAATGGACAGAGCCCGATGGGGCGGCAAGCAATATCGAAACCATATGCAGCAATCTATCGAGGCGTCATCGCCTTTGCTGCAATTGGATCCCGCAAGGCAGTGATCGCCTGCAGGGCCGCCTGATCACCGGTCTCGAAGGCGCCGTGGGCAGTGCTGAATGCGTGGGACGAACAGGCTTCTCCGGCGAAGAACAGGCGCTGGTCTACCGGTTCGGCAAGACATGCACGGGCATCGGCGTGGCCGGGCAGGGCGTAGGAATAAGATCCCATCGCCAGCGGATCCTGCCCCCATGCGGTTTCCACAACCAATTTCAGGCGATGGCGCATGGTGTTGCCAAGCAACTGGCACAATTCGGAGACCGCAAAATCAAAGAAGGCGCCGGGACCTCGCGCCTCGAGATCGGCGGCGAGAGCGCCGCCGAAATAGCCTTCGATCAGGGGCCTTCCGAAAGGCCGAAGATGATAGCTGCCGGTGTCGGTCTGCGTGATCGAGCCGAATAAATGACCATCGACCGGCCAGTCTTCCGCTTGATCGAGCGCCATGAGCACCTTGTCGGCGAAACCGAGCGGCAGCGCGGCCGCGGCCTCGATTTTGTCGGGGAGCGGCGGGGAAAAACGAATCGCTTCACGTGCCAGAAGATTGGTCGGCAAAGTGATGATGACCGCTGACGCCGTCAGCATTCCCTCGTTGGTTTCGATGCGTACTTTGGCACCCGAATGATCAATGGCGAGGACCGCGCAGCCGAGCCGGAGAGGCAGGGCCGGCCAGAAATCCGCCAGCACCCGGCCATAACCCTCGATGACCCGCCAGTTGACGCCCGTATCGTGATAATTCTGATTGTCCCGTGCGGAGACACGATCGAGCGCCGCCCCGCTGAGATAGGTACTGACCGCATCGAGCAGCGGGTTCCAGCGGCAACCGGGTTCGAGCAAAGCGGAACTCGGCACGTCCGGTTCGTCGACGCCGAAATTTGCGTATCGCGCGTAAAGACGGTCGGAAGCGGCGTGATAATCCTGTTGATCCGCCGCGCTGAAACCAAGATCAAGGGTCTGCGTGCCCCAGGCGGGCAGGGTACGGTCGATCGTATATCCTCTGTTTTCGGTAAGCGGTACGAGCGGATTGCGGTCGGCCGAATGCAGCCAGCCGCAGCCGAGATCAATGGGGTAGGGAGTGTCCGTCAAAGTATAGGCACGGCCACCGGCACGCGTCCGCGCCTCCAGAACGCAGAAGCGGGCGGATGAGGCAGCGAGCCGCAAGGCGGCGCCAAGGCCCGCCGCGCCGGCGCCGACCACGGCAACGTCAAAATGGTCATTCTCAGAAAGCGGCATCGTCCGTTCCAATCCTGCAACTCGGCTTTCTGCCCGATTTTAGCATGAGACTTCGATTGCGGTTCGGTGCCTCCGGCTTGCCGCATCATCGTGACCATGTAACATATTGGCGGCAGCGATTGTGACGACCGGCGCGCGGTCCCGCTCCGCCGTAGATGCGGCGAAGAAAGAAATGACATGAGCAATATCTGGGTCCGAAAATCCATGGCCATGCTGAAGGCCGAGGCTCAAGACAGCCTTGGCGATTCCGAAGGCCTGCATCGGTCGATGTCGACGGTCAGTCTCCTTTCGCTCGGCATTGGCGGCATTATCGGCGCCGGTATTTTCGTTCTCACCGGTCATGCGGCAGCTTCCTATGCCGGTCCGGCTGTGAGTCTTTCCTTCGTCATCGCCGGCATCGTCTGTCTTTTTGCGGGACTTTGCTATGCAGAGATGGCATCGACCGTGCCGGTCGCTGGCAGCGCCTATACTTATGCCTATGCGACGATGGGAGAACTGATTGCCTGGATCATCGGCTGGGATTTGGTTCTCGAATATTCCGTCGCCTCTGCGACGGTGGCGATCGGCTGGGGGGGCTACGTCACAAGTTTTCTGAAGGGGTTTGGACTGACAATTCCCGACAGCCTCTCTCGCGCGCCTTTCGATTATGATCCTGCCACGGGAGCCTGGCTGCATACCGGCGCTCTCCTGAATCTGCCGGCACTTTTCATCATTCTGTTCATGACGGTCATTTTGGTTTTTGGCGTTCGCGAGTCGACAAGAGTCAATAATATCATCGTCATGATCAAGTTGGCGATCGTCATTCTGTTCATTGCCGCCGGCATCGGTTTCGTTTCCTATGCCAATTGGGTAACGCCCGGCAATCCGGACGGATTATTCATTCCTCCATCCTCGGGCCAAGGCGAATTCGGCTGGAGCGGCGTTATTCGCGGCGCGGGTGTCGTCTTCTTCGCCTATATCGGATTTGACGCGGTCTCGACGGCGGCGCAGGAGGCGCATGATCCGCAACGGACGATGCCGATCGGCATCCTCGGGTCGCTCCTGTTCTGCACGGTGCTTTATGTGTTGGTCAGTTTCGTCATCACCGGCATTGTGCCTTACGATCAATTGAACGTGCCGGACCCGATTGCTCTCGGCGTCGATACGATCGGGCTCAAATGGTTCTCCGCGTTGATCAAGCTGGGCGCGATTTTGGGGCTCAGTTCCGTCATCCTGGTCTTTCTCTTCGGCCAGCCGCGGATCTTCTATGCCATGGCCAAGGATGGTCTGCTGCCGCCTTTCGCCGCCAAGTTGCATCCTACTTTCCGGACACCTTATATAACCACCATCATCACCGGTCTCGTGATCGCCGTTCTCTCGGCCCTGCTTCCGATTGGTCTTGTCGGGGAGCTGGTGAGTATCGGGACTCTTTTCGCCTTTGCCGTCGTCTGCGCCGGCGTTCTCATTTTGCGTCTCCGTCATCCTGAAATCCACCGGCCCTTCAAGACACCGGCCGTCTATCTGGTCGCGCCGCTCGGTGTATTGTCCGCCGTCTTTCTAATGTGTGGACTCCCGAAGGATACATGGATCCGTCTCATCATCTGGCTATTCATCGGGCTGGTGATCTATTTCTTCTACGGCCGCAAACATAGTGTCATCCAACGCTGCGAGGATGAGGGGGCATCAAGCTCCATTACCTCAAGCCGGTGATGCTATGCCATCAATCGTGGCATCGACGCGCGATTACGACAATTGGTTGCGCGATCAGATAGGTCCGGCTTTCGTCGAAGCCGATCTCGACCGCAAACATGGCAAGATGCAGAAGAACGTCTTTTGCTTCCTGCGGGCAACCTATTGGCGTTGGGCCGAGACGATCCTTCAGATCTGCCCTGATCTCGCCCGTGCGCCAGAGGTGCTTTCTATAGGTGATATTCACCTTGAAAATTTCGGCACCTGGCGTGATGCGGAGAGCCGCCTGATCTGGGGTGTCAATGATTTCGACGAAGCCGCCGTGATGCCCTATCCGCTCGACCTGGTTCGTCTCGCGACGAGCGCCCTGCTTGCGCGCGGCAAGACCGGCCTATCGCCCGAGGAGATTTGTACCCCGCTTCTGGAAGGTTATCGGAAGGGTATCGATAAACCTTGTCCGTTCGTACTCGAGCGCAATCATAAATGGTTGCGCAAGGCTGTCATGCTCCCAGAAGTGGAAAGAGCGGAATTCTGGCAGGGTTTCGCGGAGCTCCAGGAGACGAAACCGCCAGCCGATTATGAGCAGGTTCTTATTTCCTCGATGCCGAAGAGCGGTGGCATGCCATTGATGGCCGCGAGAACGGCCGGAACCGGCAGCCTTGGGCGTCCGCGTTTCGTTGCGCGTCTCGAATGGAAGGGAGGACCTTTGATCCGCGAAGCCAAGGCGATCGTGCTTTCCGCCTGGTCGCGGCACTATGGTGCAACGGGCAAGAGAATTCATATGATGGAAATTGCCGACGGGCATTGGCGCGCGCCTGATCCCCATTACCGGCTGGTGGATATGATCCTCGTCCGCCGTATTTCGCCGAACAGCCGCAAGATCGAGGTTGGTAAATCGACGGAAGAGCTGCTCCAGACAAAAATGCTCGAAGCCATGGGTCATGAAATCGCCAATTGCCAAGCCAATCAGGACGGTGCCAGAATGGCGATCCTCGCCGATCTCAAACGGTGTCCGCAGGGTTGGCTCCCCAATGCGGCGAAAGCCGCTGCACAGGCGATTGAAAGGGATTTCAGGGATTTCCGATGACCATCTTCGTAAATCAATTACTTATAATTGATTGTCTGTGTGAAACATGCAAATTTGTATGAAGTCGCAAAATGAATGCAAGACACATATAACTCAATGTATTTTTGCAAATCAGAAAAGAACATGCTTAATAATATTAAGCACTAAGCGATCATATTCATATTATATTGTAATGCATACATATTATATACAGGAAATATATTGATTTGTGAATAGAATGATGAAATAATTTATTTAATAATATTTATTACATGATTGATCATTTCTTTTGAAGATGCGGTTTTTTTTGGTTCGTGGTTGGATCTATCGTCGGGTAGATACGCTGATAATGTCAATAAATTTGCTTGATCTGAGCTGGAAGTCGGCGTATTAACGAAAATGTGATAGCGGCGTCATATTGGAGGCCTCTTGAAGTATATTCCGGTTGATATATGCGACGTTAACAATTTGAATTATCATATTGTACTAATTTGCTTTTATAAAATACCCATATGATTGTCTCGTGTGATATTGTGTTTCCTTGAGAAGGCTTAATCCTTTCAGTGTTAGAGGAAGCTTTCTGGGTGCTTCGTGATAGAGCATTCAGGGGTGATGTATGAGTCTAATTATATGACATTTCACCGAGGATGGCCTTTTCGGTTAACCTCGTCTGCTTTTCACGACAAGTAGTTCTTCTTTTTCATCTTGCATGTGGAGCTGGCAACAGTGTTTTGCCAGGTCGTCTTGATTGTCTCGATTGATTGCAGTCGAGACCGCGAAATAATGTCAGTTACTTGGTTTGGCTCCAAGAGCGTTTTCCGAAAATGCCGAATCGCTTCAGGATTCCATAATCTTGACGATGCTCTGGTTTTTTGATTGGCGCGTTTCTGGTCATATCCTCAACGCTCTAACGGGCAATGATATGAGTTTGCCGATAATTATACATATCTATTTCATAGCTATAATGACTATATATCAAGATTTACAGAAAAAGCGACATTCGTATTTTATTTAATATTGTCGTAGGGAAAATGATTGCGACGCATAAAAAATTCAGAATGCGGTATATAAAAACAACATACAATTGTGACATGATAGTGTTTCGCTTTAGCGAAGTTCCTGGTGTGTCGTTGAGTGTGTGTGACGCATTTGTCATCAGGCGGAGGAAATGTAAATGGAAGCCGAGGTTTCAGAAGTCATTACAGCTTCCCAGCACAATGCATCTCTATCTCTCTTGCAGGGAAGTTCTAACGGGGTCGTGGACGAGAGATCCCTGCGCCGCATGCTGACTTATTGTTTCGAGCTTCTTATGGCTCTCTTGAGCACGATTGCCGTTCTCGCTGTAGCTTCCGTTTCCTTCGCAGGTTACGGACTGTCGATCCTGCTGGGCAAAATCTCTCCTCTTGTCAAAGGCTACGCATTCCTCTCGTCGACATACGATCAGGTGCTGGAACGGATCGGCCCGAGTGTATTGAGGGACTCGCGCGATACTCCGGCACTGCGACTCATGGTCTCGATCACCCTCACAACCGTGCCGATTTTCGTCGCTCAGCTCGTGTTATACAAAGTCAACCTGTTACTCGTGGTCGCCTTCTATCTTTCTCTCTATGGCCTTAAGTTCAACCGCTTTGTGAGGATGTTCAGCGTTAAACATCTGGAAGCCCATCGACGGCAAGGTTTCTTCTCGGATCGCTACGACAAGATCTTCGGCCATTATGTCGAATTCTTCCTTGCTTATTTCTATGGGAGTCTTCCTGAACTGGATCGAACCTCTCATGTTCGTCTTCACCATAAAGAACACAATGGACCTCACGATACATCCGATTCCCGTCGTTTCGATCGGACGAGCCGCTGGGACTTTTTTTCAGGCTATTTAACCAAGAACTTTTGGACGATGGTGGGTATAGCTTCCTATCGTTATTTCAAGGCCAAGGGCCAAGTGAAAAATGAACGAAGAATGCTATCGGGAATGGTCCGATATTACTCATTTTTCTTTGTGGTTTTCTTATATAATTGGCAAATTGGAATCTTGTATTTATTGATTCCTTTGCTTGCCATGAATTTTATCACCGCGATTATCAATTGGGTCCAACACGCCTTCTACGATCCCGATCATCCGGATGAATATTTCGCACACACTGTAACTGTCCTGGATGAAGTGAATTTCATGAATGAAGGTTATCACCTTTGTCACCACCATGGTGCCGGCCTTCATTGGACTGAAATGCCCGCGCATTTTGATCGTCTCGCCGATCGTATGAGAACATCTGGTTCTCTGGTGTTTCGCGACATTGATTTTATGGATCTCTTTTTTGAAATGACGCTCTTGCGTAGATTGGATGTCCTCGCTGACAAGCTGGTCCCGTGGGAGCCGATGACACATGAAGAACGAGTGAGTTTGTTGAAAAAACGCACGCAGCCATGCGCCATTCTCGGATGATATGATCCTGTTGGCACGCGATCATTAATCTGTTGCTGGTGTATATGCCGGTGGAGATAATCCGCACCTTATGGAATCTAATCAATATTGATTGTGGTGTTTGGGCGCGGTTTGCGGTCTGTCTCGGAATGGTCCACTGCGGCGCCGACTTGATGCGACTTTGTTTCCATTATGGAAAAATTTGAACGAGTGCGATGGCGGTGCCTGTTCAAATCCGCAAACAGAATGATGATTCTCTAAAATGTCATCGAGATTGAGCATCGCCCGGTGAAGCGAATTCCCGGGCGATGCTGCTCTAGATACTGACTAGATGGTGACTATCAGTGGGCACCATCATGGATCGAACCTGTCCTGGTGCCTGGGGTTTTTATACGCGGCGTGAAACGGATTTCAGGAGACCCTGATAATCTTCAGTCAGTTCCTGATCGACTGCGGCGACGGCTGAAAGCAGCAGAGCGGCAATGAAAGATTGATCATTACGCGTCTCTTCGAGCTCTTTCTTGATCGGCGGAATGTTGTTGTCCGCATCGACGAGCTGTGATTTCAGTTGGGTTATGATCTTGGTCCAGGTATCGCGATGCCATTGCGCGAGCGGCGTGGTCAATTCCACGACGAAATTCGAACCGCGAATTTTCTCAAGGAAGCGCACGCCGGCGTTCCATGTATCCTTGGGCTCGAAATGACCATGCTCCAACATGGTCTTGCCGATCATGCCGACATAATCGTCGAGCGTCTCGGGCTTGGCATCCGGCTCTTGCTTGAAATGCCAGAAGGCGAAGGAGCCGGGGAAATTGTCGCCATAGAGCGCTAACAATTCCTTTTCGACCTTGTCGAAAGCAGCCTTGTCACCCTTGAGGGACGCCGCGATTGCGAAAGAGAAGACGGAATCATTGGCGATCTTCTGTGTGCCGCTGGTGTTCAGATCGGACTTGCTCAACGCCGGGAGAGAGCCGTCCTCGTTCAGCGGCTTCGCATTGCCAGCGCGTTGGGCCATGACGAAATGCGTCACTTCAAGCCAGCCCGGAAGGCTTTTCACGAACAGATCGGCGTCGACATCGACGATCGCCTTGTTCATGGGTTCCTTGCGTTTGATTACTTCATTCATCGATTGACCCTCACCGCCGCCTGGACAGAATTCATTCTCAAAGCTTCAAATCGGAGCGAGCGCGCATCAACATCGGGCCTAATGAACACTGCCTTGCGGAATGTCTCACTCGGTCCAATGCGGGTTCCTGGACGCTGTCGGATCGAACGCCGATGCCTTCCGGGAAACCTTGCTTCTGCCATGCACCCGTGCTGGTTCGCAGCTTGCCGCTGCCTGCTAGCATCATAAAGCATAAGTCGGTCCAGCCATTAGCGGGCCGTATTTCCGCTCGCGCATCCGGGCTAGCAAGCAATGGAAGCGATCCACGAGCAGGCCTTATCGCTACTGCTTGGTGAACTGCTCGTGGTCCGGGGTGAGGGAATCAAATCGATTGCCGCAATCACCCCGATCATAAGGGGCGCATCACCTGACGGCAATGCATTCCCTCATGGGAGGAGCCTTTTAGCAGAGCGCCTTGCCGCATTTGCGAACGTTGGCGATCTTTGTCTGCAATTCCGTCTCGCCGACCGCGCCGACGACGACATCCTGCCCGAGAATGAAGGAGGGCGTGCCGTTGATGTCCAGTTCCTTGGCGATCCGATCCGTTTCCTTGATGCCTTCGATGACCGCGGGTGCCGCCATGTCCTTTTCGAGCCGGTCCATGTCGGCGCCGAGTTCCTTTGCAACAGCGAGCGCCTGCGCCTGGCCAACCGACGTACGCGAACTGAGGAGTTTCTGATGAAACGCCCAGAATTTGTCGCCAGAGAACTGATTGCGGAATGCGGCGGCGACTTTGGCGGCTTCAATGGAACCTGGGGAAAGAATCGGCAGGTCCTTCAAAACGACCTTCAGATCCGGATTATTCTTCATGAGCTGTGCAATATCGCCGAGTGCGCGTTTGCAATAGCTGCAATTATAATCGAAAAATTCGATGAGGCTGATCTTGCCCTCGGGATTGCCGACGACCGCTCCCGTATTGGAGGTGTAGAGCGGGCTCGACGGATCGGCGACGATGCTCGCGCGGGCATCCGCCGCGGCGGCCCGTTCCTTCAATTCAAGCTCGGTCAGGGCATCACGGAGAATTTCCGGGTTTTCCAGGAGATAGCTCTTGATGATCGTGCCGATCTCGGCCTTTTGCGCGGCGGTGAATTCATCCGCCGCATTGGCCCCTACGCCCGTCAAAACGGGCGCGAGAAAAGCCATCAGCGTGGCGCCGGCGAGCGCCGAACGTCTCAGGACCGAAGCGGTGGAACGCATGGACATTTTCAGGTCCTTGTCGAACATCATTGTCTCCAAATGGCGCAGCCCTTAGCAACAAAGCGGAATTGATTTCCATTTCCAATTTATTTTGATACGATTTTGGGCAAGTTCCGCCATAATAGCGCAAACTTGATTACAGCTTCATGCTTTAGTGAAGAAAAAGGTCTGAAATTGGATCATCGGCAATGGGCTGTATTCCCGCTTTTAGCAGGAAATTCCGGCGTGACGTCAGGATAATTGATGCGATCCGGAAAGACAGTTCTTGCCATGCCTTTATTGTTCCGGCAATGTGCCGCCGCTTTGCTGAACTCTTAAGCAAAACGGTGACCCGGGAGGCACGTTCTTGAGAGTTCGAACGGATCGCGGATTGATCGTCTTCGCCGAGTCAATCTTCTGTCTATTGGGGTCAGGGCACCAGGAGTTTGAAATAGGAGCGGATTCCAGAGATTCCGGTCTGCTCTTACTTTACCGCGAAATCCGCGAGTGTTCACTCTCATGAGCTTTCACTCTTGAGGCTTCGCTTCCAATTTTTAGCGCCAAGGATTGCATGAGAGACGGAAGGGTCTCGACTGCGAAGGATAGAAACGTCTCCGCGCCACCAACAAAGCTTAAGCCACGTCTCTTCGACGCGAGGGCTTATAAGCAAAATCTTTGCCGTTTGGCTCGGAGACATCAGGACGAAAGGTCGGAAGGATGACAGGCTTGATGGAGCAATTTCTGCGCGGACGTAGTTCCTCCCGTTCCGCCATGGCTCCGTTTCTGGCCCTCGATATTCTCAATCAGGCTACCCAGCGCGAGCGGGAAGGCCAGAATATCGTCCATATGGAAGTCGGTGAGCCGGGAGCGGCGACGCCCGCTCTGGTGCGCGAGGCCGTGCAGGAAGAACTCGCCCGCGGCCGCATCGGATATACGGAAGCGCTCGGTCGTCCGAGCCTGCGCGCCCGCATCGCACGTCATTATCGGGAAACCTATGGCGTCGAAGTTCCGCCCGAGCGTGTTGCCGTGACCATTGGTTCCTCCGGTGGCTTCATGCTGGCCTTCCTGGCGGGATTTGACGCCGGAGCGCGTATCGGCGTCCAATCGCCAGGTTATCCGGCCTATCGTAATATTTTCGATGCTCTGGGCCTCGAGGCGGTGGTCATCGAGACCAATGGCGCGAGCCGCCATGTCGTCACCGCGGCTATGATCGAAGCCACCCATGCCGAAAAGCCGCTCGATGGCCTGCTTCTGATGAGCCCCGCCAATCCGACCGGTACGATGATGAGCCCGGAGGACCTGCAGGCTGTCTGCGCGGTCTGCGATCGGCTCGGCATCACTTTCGTGTCTGATGAAGTCTATCACGGCCTCACTTATGGCGAGCCGGCGGAAACCGCGCTGAAATTTTCCGACCGGGTGATCGTCGCCAATTCCTTCTCGAAATATTATTGCATGACCGGCTGGCGCGTCGGCTGGCTCATCGTGCCCGAGGAATTCGTCCGTCCTATTGAGCGCCTGCAGCAGAATCTGGCGATTTCCGTTCCTTATCTCAGTCAGGTGGCGGCGGAGGCAGCCTTCGACGCGCGCGATGAGCTACAGCTGATCAAAGCCGGCTATGCCGCCAATCGCAATTTTCTCCTGAACTCCCTGCCGCAGATCGGCCTCTCCGAGTTCCACCCGGTCGATGGCGCTTTCTACATTTACGCAGACGTCTCTCGCTTCACCAACGACTCGCTCGACTTCTCCCGGCGCATGCTGGATGAAACCGGGATTGCCGTGACGCCGGGACTTGATTTCGACCGTAATCGGGGCAACAGCTTTATCCGCCTGTCGTTTGCCGGGCCGGAGCGGGATATGGTGGAGGCGGTCTCCCGCCTTGGGCTCTGGCTGCCATCCTGATCAGCGAGAACGCTCCTGAACCAGAAATCCTCTCTCGCAGGCAAGGGGAAAGGTCGCTTTTTGTCCCTTGCGTTGCGTTTTCTCTTCCTGCTCGTCGCGGCCTTTTGCGCTCAGGAAAGCAAAGCGGATCAGGCGATGCGGCGCATCGAGATCGAAGCGCCGGTCGACCGTGTGTGGGCCAAGTTGCGCGATTTCTGCGCCATCAAGGATTGGCATCCGGCTTTTAAATCCTGTGTGCTCGACACCGAAAATTACGTGTCCGTCCGCACGCTGATGTCACAGGACGGTGCGATCTTCATCGAGCGGCTGACCAATCTCAGCGAAGCCGGTCATGTTTTCAGCTATGATGTGCTGACATCCCCGCTTCCGGTTCAGGATTTTCGCGCGACAATGAAGGTTCTCGCGGGAGCGGGCGGCAAGACGATCGTCATCTGGACTTCGGCCTTCAAGGTTCGCGAAGGCATTCCCAGAACCGCAGCCATCAACCAGGTCGATGCTTTCTATACCGAAGGGCTGGAGCATTTGCGGAGTCTCGCCGAAGCCACACATTGAATGGCTCGATTGCTTCCTTCGCTCCTTTGATCACACTTTATACTGGCGGGTGCTGCGTAAATGATGTGCCGTCAGTTCTATCGCCATCAAAGCCGCCTGATCGAGCATGGACGCAGTCACCCGCCGGGTTCCTATGCCTTGCGGCATATGAATGCGCAGCGGGACATGGATGAAGCCTGTGGCTGCGATTCCAGATCGGCAAGATTGATAAAGAGCCATATTGCATAAATAGTCGCCAGCATCCTGAGAAAGTCGTGTCGGGATGCCGCGCCGATCGAGGGCAGCGACGATCATTCGCGCCGGGAAGCGGCTTGCCATCATCATGGGGCCACCTGCCTGAAGGAAATGGCTCCTGGGACATTCAGAGTTCCAGGGCTTCTTTCCTGCGGCGTCCGGCCGTAATGGCGAGCACCGATTGAGCGCACGTGTCTCTATGGAAAAATGAAAACGCCGCGACGAGAGACCAAAATGCAGAGCGCCGTCAGGCTCGTGGTCTTGCAACAGCCTTGCAAGCCGTTCCGCCAACTCGGCATAAACAACGGGAAGAACGGCGTAGTCGAGATGAATGCCGAGCCGCCTCAGACGAGGGCGGTAAACGGCCAGGCGCTGCATGAGGGCTTCTGTAGGATTATAGGGCGCCCCGGGAAATCGTCCGAAGCCGGTCACGAGGATTTTAACGGGAGCACCCTGTTGTCGCATGGTTTTTCCGGACCCCTATATTCATTTCCTGCTCAGCTCGCTGAGCTGAGCATAGCGCATCGACGGGACTGACGTCATAAGCCCGGAGTGACGAAGGGCTCAAAATCTGTCCCAATCTGGCCAAGTTTGACCGGCATCAACGAGACATATTCTTAAAGCCGCTGCCGCAGGAAGACGGAAAAGCTGCTGAAAGGACTGGAAGCTTGCAGCGCTTGCCCATGAACCGCACTCATCTCGTTCAGCACAGGCGCCTTCATGGCAGCCTTCGGGTCCGATGCGCCCGCCGTTTCGGCTTCCTTTGCCTGGGGCTGGTCTCTTTCGGACTCGCCGGCTGCGCGGATTCCGGCCTCTCGGCTGTGTCTGTGCCGGGAACGGCCTTCGCGTCCCTCTTTCCGGACAGTGCCAAGGCGGGCCCGCACCGGCTTTCCGTCTTCGTCGTCTCGCGCCGCAAGGGGGAACGCGGCGATGCGTCGGAAGAAGCCGGGGACAAGACGCGGTTTTCCCTTCAGGGCATTACGGTGCCGCCATCGCATCAGGCAGGGCAGGTGGAGCGACCTACGCTTGGCGACGAGGATCCAAACCGCGACATCGTCCTTGCCGGCCGGCGTTCACTGGCGGAAGACGAGTTCCTGCATACGATCGCCATGCATCTTTCCGGGCGGATCGGCTCGAATCGCGACATTCTGATTTATGTCCACGGTTTCAACACGTCCTATGACGATGCGCGCTATCGCTTGGCGCAAATCGTCGAAGACGGTCGTTTTGGCGGTGTGCCGGTGCTTTTCACATGGCCCTCCGCCAATAATCTGCTCGACTACGGCGCGGCGAAGGAAAATGCGACCATTTCACGCGATTCCCTGACGCGGCTCATTCAGCAAGTCGGGGCCCTGCCGGATGTCGGCCGCGTGCATATTCTTGCTCATTCCATGGGTACCTGGCTTGCCATGGAAGCGCTGCGGGAAAATGCAATCGGCGGAAGCCCGGATCTCAATGGACGCCTCGGCGATGTCATGCTGGCGGCGCCAGATATTGACCTGAACGTGTTCAAGCAGCAGATGGCACGGCTCGACCCCTCCCATTTCGTTGTGATCGTCACCGCTAACGACCGGGCTTTATCCCTTTCGCGCACCCTCGCCGGCGACAGGCCTCGCCTGGGGGCGCTCGACCCGCACAAACCTGAGGATCATGCGGCGCTTGATGCATTAGGCGTGAAGGTCGTGGATCTTTCCAGCGAGTCGATGGATCTGCTGCATCATGGCAATTATGCCAGCGTTCCGGTGGCTGTGCGCAATATGGGTGCGGAGCTCGGCAAGAGCCGTGTCGAAGATGCGAATGTCCAGGCGGTTCTCGGCGAAAGGCCGATCGACAATACGATTGCCTCGACACCTCTGGCGCCGGTTGGCGCTAACGTCGCTCCCACGCCCACCTCGCAGCCGGCCGCGTCTATTCCTGCGGCGCAAGGGGGCGCATCGGCTCCCGGGGGATCAACGCCTGCACCATCCGCACAAACTGACGTCACCGCGCCGGCAGGCGCCGCACAAGCTCAGTGACGTTGAAACCAGCTGCTGATCCGCTCCAATAAGGGGCGCTCCTTGACCCAGACAGTGCAAGTCATGCCGGCCGCGAGATGGATACCCTCGGGTATGTCGTCGATGTGAATGCGCACCGGGATACGCTGGGCCAGACGAACCCAGGTATAGATCGGATCGACATCCGGCAACCCTTGTGTTCCGGGTGTTGCATTCGCGGTGTTGATGCCACGCGTGAAACTTTCGATATGGCCGGTGAGCAGCGGCTGATAGCCCATCAGCTGAATATAGACCGGATCGTTGAGATGAAGATTCTCGATCTTGGTCTCCTCGAAATAGCCGTCGATCCAGAAGGAATCGCTGTCCACGACGGAGATATTCGCCTTGCCTGTCGAGGCGAAATCACCGACGCGCATGAGGAGATTGGTGACATAGCCATTGACCGTGCTGTGGACGCGCGTGCGTTCGAGGTTGAGCTCGGCTCTGTCGAGGCTTGCCTGCGCCGCGCCCGTGTCGGCTGCGGCAACAGCCGCCGCAGCGGCATAGATCTGCTTTTCCTCATCGGAGGCGGCGAGGGTGGTCAGGGCAGCACGCCGTTCCGCCTGGGTTAGTTTCAGGCTGGCATCAGCCCGTTTGCTGGCAAGGACGGCGCGTGCGAGATCGACGGCAATCTTGAATTCCGCAGGATCGATTTCATAGAGCAGGTCGCCTTTTTTGACCAGTTGATTGTCTGTGACATGCACGCCGACGATCGTCGCCGACACTTCCGGCGCGATATTAGCCACCTGCACGCGGACCCTGCCGTTACGCGTCCATGGCGCATACATATAATGGACAAACAATCCATAGAGGCCGGCGCAGGCGGCAATCATCAAGATGACGGTAATCGAAACGCGGACGAAATCGCGATAACGCTTGAACATCGGTGGAGAAACCTTCAGGACGCATTCATGCGCTGAGATTGAGCAGAGCGAGAATACAGATGTAAAGACTCGCCTCGGCAAGCCGAGGATGCCAGACGGCGCGCATGAGGCCGACGCGCACGAGGATCAGGCGCAGCGGCACGAAGATGAATAGCGCCAAGAAGACATAGCGGATGAAGGGGGCGACGAGAATCTCCCCGAGAACCAGTTCGCGCATGGTGTGTCTTCTCTCCGCCGAAAATCGATGTCCGCCTTGATCATCATGCAAGCGGTTGCGGCGTCAAGCCACTACCACCCGATTGTGGGGGTAAGGCGGCGCTGGGGCTTTCACTTTCGGGCCGGCTCGCCCAGGATTCATAAAGCTTGAAATGACGCAGGAAGCGCTCCGCCTTGCGCAGTTGCAGGGTGATCGAGTAAAGGCTCGCCGCCGTCCGCAGGATCGTGAAATGATGCAAATCCGGATGGCGTTTGGAATGCGCAAGGAGTTCTTCCGCTGCCTGTCGCAGGGCTTGCGGATCGAGGCTGAAAAGCGCTCCTTGCGCCTGCATCCGCAGTGCTGACGGAATTGACGCGCGCGCCAGGGCGACTTCGGCGCGGCGGATGAGGATGCTGAGATCGCCCATCGCGGCAAATTGTTCCAACAGATTTCTGCGCCCAAGAGTCATCTTGCGGGCTTGCGCATAGCCATGGATCTGGCTCCAGCGGTCATATTGGATGCTCACTTCATTCTCCTCGGTGATGCTGACGTCGCCGCGTAGCATGGCATGGAGATCATCACCGAGCGCGAAGGCGACGCGCAAAATGCGCCGGGAGAGTGAGACGGGCAGAGCAAGCCAAAGCGAAATGTAGACGGTGACGCCGCCGACGACCAGAAGGATGGCGTGATCGAGAAACTGCTGAGGATTATAGGTCTGAGGATTGTCGGGATTGGTCAAAAGAAAGAAGACCATTCCGGAGAGCATGCCCATCTGAGATTGCCCGATGGCGATGAGGATGCAGGAAAGTGCGATGAAGGGAAAGACGACGACCATGAGCAGCGGAAAGCCAGTGATCGACGGGATGAGGAAAAAATAGCCAAGGGTCGCCGTGCAGACTCCAAGGGGATAGCCGATCAATGCCGCGCGGCCGGTGAGGATGGGCGTGGAACTCACCGCCCCGAGCGCGATGAAGGATACGGTGTTGACGAGCGCGAAAGACGTCTCCGGCCAGCCGGAGAGGACGCAGAACAGACAGGTGAGCCCTACTGCGAGAACGACGCGCACAGTATTCAGGAAAACTGTCATCGGATCCTGGTGAACGGGCAGAGAGACGTCGCGGATAGGCCGATGGCCTAGCCGCATCGCCCGCATGCCATCACGCAGAAAGGCATATTGTTCAAACAGCCTGTCGAGCCTGTCGAGCACGAAGGCTTCCTCGAGGGTGAGATCACCGGCGGTGAGTTGACGGCGAATGAGTTTTGTAAGATCGGGACGGAAATGTTCCGGATAGGACTGATCGAGCCCCTTGCGTGCGATGGCGATGGCTTCGGTGATGAAGATGCGCTTTTCGCGCAATTCTCCGAGGCCGAGCGCCAGACCCTGATTGACCGAGGCCATATCAAACAAAGCGAGAATCACGCTGCGGGCACCGGCCATACGCAATTTGCCGTCGGAAAGCTCCGGCGCCGCATAAGTGAGCTGGCTGCGTAGCGGCATTAATGTGCTCGCCAGGGAAAACCGCCGCAGTACATCGGGGCGGCTTCCCTCATCGAGCGTCTGGCGCAACTGTAATTTGATTCCCGCGACATTCAGCTTGATGGCGCGCTGCACATCGGTCCAGGCATGGTGGCTGGAGAACAATTCATTGACGACGGTGGTCGAGAGGATGGCGATCGAGATCGCCGAGACACGGGCGACAGCGGCGTCGAAAATATGCAGCGGCGAATCGATATGAGCGATCGCGATGATCGCCACCGTGTAGCCGGAAAGCACCGCGGCATAGGAACGAAAGTCGCGCAGCAGTGTGCCTATGGCGGCGCAAAGCCCGATCCATAGCGTGAAGGCGGTCAGCATCATCGTGCGGTCCTGCACGAAGGCGCCAGCCATGATCAGCGCGACATTGGCGCCGATGATCGTGCCGATGAAGCGGTAGATCGCTTTGGACAGCACCATACCGACGACAGGTTGAGCGATGATGATGGTCGTTACGATCGCTGTCGCTGGATATTCGAGCTGGAGATAGAAGCACAGGAGGAGGGTGAGCGACGCGGCAAGCCAGGTACGGAAGACGAAACCCCAGGTTCCTTCCGGCAAAGTGAGCCCGCCAGAATCGGAAACGGCACTACCGGCTGGCGCAGCCGATCCTCCCGCCGAAGGCAGAGGATGGATTTGAGGCAGCAGCCGCGTAAGAATCGTCGAAGGGTCGAGCCAGTTCATGGCGCAAGACTATAATGGGCGGGACCGCTGCCAGCTATCGAAATCGGGGCAGGGGCCATGACGACAAAGCGGGTGAAATGGCAAAACCCGCATCCAAGACCGCTCTCCCAAGCTGCTTTCGCCGAATGAGGCGCTGTCATGCCGGACGTGATTGCTACATCCTTCCCCGGTCATCACGGGCTGTCGAGGGAAGCCATTGCTACAAATGGCGTCACCCTGCATGATAATGATTTCGGCGAACGCGCCCATTCATATCCAGGCTCCTGATCACAATTTCTTTATATAACCCTTGCGCCTCACGGTCGTTATATATTGTCATTATATGATAATTTTTCTTACCAATAATTGTCATCTTCGCTGCTTAGCATGGCCTGCATGTCATTTTGCTTCTGCCGCTGCTAGCTGCGCTCATCGGCCGCTTTTGCTGGTGCGAAACTTCTGACAATCGTCGCGGCCATTGTGCCGCGTGCTTTGGCCTCCCTTTCAAGTGGTCGTAGCCAGCCTCCGCGCATGCATGGAGACAGGGCTTTACTATGGCTTGCCTGGAGACCGCATCATAATAGGTCGGGCAGTTTTGTCGGGCTTCAATTTCTTTTCGGATATCCGCGAGGCACACAGTGAGGATTGTGTGCCGGCGATCAATTTTGTCTTATGAAAGGTTGATACCGACCGTGACGACACGTAGACAATTTCTTTCAGGTGCCGCCACCGGCGGCATTGCGGCGGCGACGCTGGCTGCTTTCCCGGAAAGCATCCGCCGCGCATTGGCCATCCCCGCCTTCAACGAGACCGGCACCATCAGGGACGTCAAACATGTCGTTATCCTGATGCAGGAAAACCGTGCGTTCAATCATTATTTGGGTACGCTCAAAGGTATCCGCGGTTTCGGCGATCGTTTCACTATTCCGCAGCCCAATGGCCGCAAGGTCTGGGAGCAGATCGACGGCAACGGCAATGTCGTATTGCCCTATCATCTCGACGAGACCCAGGGTAATGCCCAGCGTGTTTCCGGTACACCGCATTCCTGGGACGATGCTCACAATGCCTGGGATGGGGGACGACTCTATCAATGGCCGCGCTACAAAAACACGGCCTCAATGGGCTATTTCGAGGAGGCCGAGATCCCCTTCCAGTTCGCGCTGGCCAATGCCTTCACTGTCTGTGACAGCTATCATTGCGGCATCCACACCGGCACGCATGCGAACCGTCACTTCATGTGGGAAGGCACCAACGGCCCGGCTGCAGCCGGTGTCGCCTTTGTGAATAACATCGACTATTGGTATTCTCCCGGTCCATCCACCGAGGGGTTCCAGTGGAAGACCTATGCCGAGCGTCTTGAAGATGCTGGCGTGAGCTGGTTAGTCTACGAGAATATCCCGGACTACAGCCATAAAAATCCGTGGATGTGCTTCCGGCAATACCGCAAGGCCAATGAGGCTTTGCCCGCATCCCACCAGATCTCGACGTCGGGCAGCTACGCGGACCAGCCGGCCTATTTGCCGTCGGATGCCGTTGGCAATCCCCTGGTCAAGGGCATTGCCAATACGATGCCGGTGTCGAGCCAGGCTGAGGCTGACGCCGGCGCCTGGTTGAATAGTTTCCGCAGCGACATTGTGAATGGCAAGCTGCCGCAGGTGTCGTGGATCGTCCCGCCCGAAATCTATTGCGAACATCCCGGACCATCGAGCCCGGTCCAGGGTGCCTGGTTCATCCAGCAGGTCCTTGACGCGCTTACTGCCGTGCCAGAGGTCTGGAGCAAGACCGTGTTCATCGTCAATTATGATGAGAACGACGGTTACTTCGACCACGTGCCGTCGCCTTCGGCCCCTTCTCCACGCGGTGATGGTACCTATGCGGGCAAGGCCACGCTGAGCAGCGACGATCTGAGCTACGAATATTACAACCATCCGCTACCCGAGGGTCTTGCCGCCAGCACGCAGCCGTCACATGGACCCGACGGGAATGTGTATGGCCCAGGGCCACGCGTGCCAATGTTCGTGATCTCTCCCTGGAGCCGAGGAGGCTGGGTCAATTCACAGACTTTCGACCACACCTCGGTCCTGCGTTTCCTTGAGACGCGCTTCGGTGTGACACATCCGTTCATCGGCCCGTTCCGCCGTGCTGTTTGTGGTGATCTCACCAGTGCTTTCAACTTCGTATCGCCGAACAACGAGCAGCTCCCCACACTTGCGGGCGGCAAGACCAAGGCCGAGGCCGATGCGCTGCGTGCGGCGCAGCAGGCCCTGCCGCAGATCACGCCTGCTGCCGATCGTGGCCTGCCGGTGCAGGTAACGGGTGTTCGGCCCTCGCGTTCTCTGCCTTATGCGCTGCATGCCTCGGCCTGCGTCGAGCCGGCGAAAAATGCCGTCAAGCTGCTGTTCGCCAATACCGGCTATGCCGGTGCGGTGTTCCATGTCTATGACAAGCTGAACCTCACCAACCTCCCACAGCGCTATGCGGTGGAACCCGGAAAGGTGCTTGAGGACGAATGGACGGTGTCGTCAGAAGGCGCCTATGACCTCTGGGTGCTCGGCCCGAACGGTTTCCACCGCTCCTTCAAGGGGAATATTTCCGTTG
Organism: Beijerinckia mobilis; assembly: GCF_000745425.1. Classification (GTDB taxonomy): domain Bacteria; phylum Pseudomonadota; class Alphaproteobacteria; order Rhizobiales; family Beijerinckiaceae; genus Beijerinckia; species Beijerinckia mobilis. The sequence continues at coordinate 515 of NZ_JQJH01000016.1, read as the reverse complement.
CCAAGGCGGGCTATTCGGCTAATCCGGAAATCACTTCCGGCTATGATGCCGTGCGTGGCGGGCTTTATATGCAGATCCGCAACGGTGGCGGCAGTGCGGCACATCTGACGGTGAAGTCGAACAAGATCTATGAATCGCTCGTCGGCTTCGGTTGCCCGGTTCCTGTGTTCAAGCCGATGGCTTCTGGGTTTGCCCCGATTCCGCTCGTCGCTCCGCTTCCTGATTTCGTTCCGGCGCATCCCCTGAGCCCGGTCCCCACGACCTCCTGGCAGGTGGCGGTCCCGGCTCACCGGCGGGTTGAGCTTTTCTGGGATCTGGGCGCCAACGGCTGCTGGTACGATTTCGTCGTGACCAATGACGCTGACGTGGGCTTCTCCCGTCGCCTGGCCGGCCGTGTCGAGACTGGCCGTCACACGGTCAGCGATCCCGGTATGGGTCTCGCCGACGCGTTCTAAGGTCTGTTTTGAAGGCTTTAGCCGTCGCTCTTGAATCAGTTAGGGCATTTTCGAATTCAT
>NZ_JQJH01000015.1 GCF_000745425.1 Beijerinckia mobilis | reverse complement strand
CAGATCGCCCAGGCTTCATCCGTGAAGACTTGTAAGCTCTTGTCCGTGCTCATCAATCAGATATAGGGAATAATTCAAGAACTAACAGGCCCTAGCATCAGGCCAGAAAACCAAGCCTTCGGTTGATTCCGTCGCTCAGGCGCTGCCTGGCCAGTGCCAGTCGCGGATCTCCGGCATATCCTCGCCGTGTTCGATGATATAGGCTCGATGTTCAGCGAGTTTGTTGCGCAACCCTTGTTTGACATAGGCTGCCCTTGATCCAAGCCACGGCAGATGGTCGACGGCATCGCCAACGAGGTGAAAACGGTCGAGCTCGTTGCGGACCGCCATGTCGAAAGGCGTCGTCGTCGATCCTTCCTCCCTATAGCCATGGACATGGAAATTGGCATGGTTGGTTCTCTTGTAGATCAGCCGGTGGATCAGGGACGGATAGCCATGATAGGCGAAGATCACCGGCTTGTCGTGCGTGAAGAGCGTGTCGAAATCCTTGTCGCTCCATCCATGCGGATGCACGCTTTGCGGTTCGAGTGCGAAGAGATCGACGACATTGACGACGCGCATTTTCACTTGCGGTAAAAGGCGGCGCAACAGGTCGACGGCGGCCAGGGTTTCGAGTGTCGGCACGTCACCCGCGCAGGCGAACACGACATCCGGGTCGCTCTCCTGATCATTGCTGGCGAAACTCCAGATGCCGAGACCCGCGCGGCAATGGCTGATGGCTGCATCTTTGTCGAGCCATTGCAGTTCCGGCTGTTTGCCCGCGACAATGACATTGATACGGTTCCAGCTGCGTAGGCAATGATCAGTGACATAGAGCAGGCAATTGGCGTCCGGTGGCAGATAGACCCGCGCAATATCGGATTTCTTGTTGGCGATATGATCGATGAAGCCAGGATCCTGATGGCTGAAGCCATTATGATCCTGGCGCCAGACATGCGATGTCAGAAGATAGTTGAGCGAGGCGATCGGGCGCCGCCACGAGACTTCGCGGGAGGTCTTCAGCCATTTGGCATGCTGGTTGACCATTGAATCGACAATATGGATGAAGGCTTCGTAACACGACAGGAAACCATGTCTGCCGGCGAGCAGATAGCCTTCGAGCCAGCCCTGGCATGTATGTTCGCTCAAGATCTCCATGACCCGTCCGGATGGGCTCAAATGTTCATCCTCGGCGACGAAGGCGGCATTCCAGGTCTTGTCGGTGACATCGTAAAGGGCTTGCCAACGGTTGGAGGCGGTTTCATCCGGACCGAAGACACGAAAATTTCTGTGACCCTCATTGGCCTCCATAATATCGCGCAGGAAGGCTCCCATCACTTGTGTCGCCTGTGCCTTTTGTATGCCCGGCTGTTTCACTGAGACCGCATGATCACGATAATCCGTCAATTGTAACGGGTGCGGCAGGTCGCCACCATTGGCATGGAGATTGGCGCTCATCCGGCGAGGCCCGGCGGGAGCGAGCTCGGCTATTTCCGGCTTCAGGGCGCCGGTCTCGTCAAGCAAGTCTTGCGGGCGGTAGCTGCGCATCCAGGCTTCGAGAAGGGCGAGATGGTTTGGATCCTCGCCGATGGTGAAGGGAACCTGGTGTGCGCGCCATGAGCCTTCCGTTTTCTGCCCGTCGACGGTTTTGGGACAGGTCCAGCCTTTGGGGCTACGCAGGACGATCATCGGCCAGGGCGCGCGCTCGATTTGGCCTTCGAGGCGTGCATTGCGTTGTATCCCGTCGATCCCATCGAATGCGACGTCGAGCGCCTCGGCCATCCGCCGATGCATGTATTGGGGATCCTCCCCCTCGACGAAAAGCGGCGCATAGCCGTAGCCTTGCAGCAGCCTCTCCAGTTCGTCGGAGGAAATGCGGCTGAGAATGGTCGGATTGGCGATCTTGTAGCCATTGAGGTGCAGAATCGGCAAAACAGCACCATCGCGCGCAGCATCCAGAAATTTATTGGAATGCCAGGATGCCGCAAGCGGCCCGGTTTCGGCCTCGCCATCGCCGATCACGCAGGCGGCGATCAGGCCTGGATTGTCGAAAACCGCGCCATAGGCATGGGAGAGGCAGCCGCCTTCATGAATGGATCCGGGTGTCTCCGGCGCGGCATGGCTCGGAATTCCGTGAGGAAAGGAGAATTGGCGGAACAGGCGGCGCATACCGTCTTCATCCCGGGAGATCACGGGATAAAATTCGCTATAGGTCCCTTCGAGCCAGCCGTTGGCGATAAGACCTGGCGCGCCGTGGCCCGGCCCCGCGATGAAAAGAATATCGAGATCGCGTTTCCGAATGATCCGGTTGAGATGCACATAGATGAAATTGAGCCCTGGCGTCGTGCCCCAATGGCCGAGCAGGCGGGGCTTGATGTCCTCCGGCGCCAGCGGGCGGCGTAGCAGCGGATTGTCCAGGAGATAGAGCTGACCGACGGAAAGATAATTGGCAGCCCGCCACCAGGAGTCCATGCGCCGCATGAGATCGGGTGAAAGGACCTGTCCTATGGTTGAGTTCTGCGCGAAATCATCCATCCGTGCTCTCCCGTTTGCGGAAGTTTCGGGTTGGCCTTCACACCGTAATGGTCAGGCCGACCCGTATCTGGTTGCAAACGGCTCGCTGGAGGGATGGTTTCAGAAGAATCGACCCTTTGGCCTTACGGTTCCGGTTGCGAGCGGCTTGAGATATTCAGCGGCCAGAAGATAGAGGAAAACGAGCACGCCGATTGCCGCAAGCATGGGCGCTGACGGGATCACGAAGCCGAACCATCCCCCAATGGGCGTGAAGGGAAGGATGATGGCGATGCCGAGCGCGAGGAAAGATGACCAGATGAGTGCGGGATGTGGCCGATCCTGCCAGGGGCGGCCTTGAGTCCGGATGATAAAGATCACCAGAATCTGCGTGATCATCGATTCCAGGAACCAGCAGGTGCGGAAGAGATCCGGCTCGGCCTTGAAGACAAAGAGGAGCAGGCCGAAGGTCGCTATATCGAAGACGGATGACAGTGGCCCCATGATGGCGGCGAAACGCACAAGCTGGTGCACATCGAAAATCTGCGGGCGGGAAGTGGATTCCGGTTGCACGTGATCGAATGGAATGCCGGTTTCCGAGGCGTCATAGAGCAGATTGTTCAACAGGATCTGCGTCGGCAGCATCGGCAGGAAGGATAATGTCGGCGCCGCTATGGCCATCGACAGCATATTGCCGAAATTCGAGCTCGCGCCCATGCGGATATATTTGAGGATATTCGCGAATGTACGGCGGCCCTCGGAAACGCCGTCAGCGACGACGGAGAGATCCGTATCGAGCAGGATCATGTCGGCCGCCGCCTGGGCGACACCGCTCGCGCCCTCGACGGAGAGGCCGATATCGGCTGCCTTAAGGGCTGGAGCGTCATTGATGCCATCACCCATGAAGCCGACGATATTCTTGCGTGCCTGCAGGGCCCGGATGATGCGCGATTTCTGGTCCGGCGTAAGCCGGCCATAGGCGTTTACATGTTGAACTTGGTATTCGAGTGCGTCATTGCTCATCAAGGCAAGATCGGCGCCCGACAAAACCTTCTCCGTCTTCAATCCGACGAGCCCGGCGAGCCTTTTGACGACGATTGGATCATCGCCGGACAGAATGACGAGCCTGATGCCGCGTTCGCGCAGGCTCGTAATCGCTGCGGCTGCGGTCTCCTTTGGTGGATCGGCGAAGGCGCAAAGCCCTTCGTAAACGAGTTCCTTGTCGTCGCCGGGTACCAATGCTTGATGATCGGCGGAGAATTTGCGCGTGGCCACGGCGATCGTGCGCAAACCTTCCCCGGCGAGTGACGCGATCCTGCCATGGGCGTCGGCATGGGCTGCCGGATCCATCGGCTTCGTTCCCGTACCGTCGCGTTGCAACGAGCACAAGGTAAGGATCGCTTCCGGCGTCCCCTTGACGATCAGCGTGATGCCGTCCGGTCCCTGGGCGAGGATGGAGCCGCGCCGCTGGATGAAATCGAACGGGTGCCGATCGAGCAATTGCCAGCCTTGCGGGGCGTCGGGAACACCGTCGAGCAAGGCTTTGTCAAGCGCGCTGCGATCGCCGCCTAACGACGCGACGATCGCGGCGAGCCGCGCCGGTGTCTGCGTCTTGACGCCTTGTGGATCGACGGCCTGTGCCAGGGTGATGGAAGCCGATGTCAATGTGCCGGTCTTGTCCGTGCAAAGGACATTCATCGCGCCGAGATCATGAATGGAGGCGAGGCGCTTGACGATGACCTTGCGGCTGGCCATGCGCATGGCGCCGCGCGCCAGCGTGACCGTGGTAATCATCGGCAGAAGTTCCGGCGTGAGGCCAACGGCGAGCGCGACCGCGAAGAGCAGGGAATCGAGAAGTGGCCGGCCGGCAATGACGCGCGCAATGAGGACGAGGAGAACGAGCACGACGGTCAGACGTGCGATGACGAGACCCAGATGCCGCAGATCGCGCTGGAAGGGGGAAATCGCCGATGTTTCAGAAAGGGAGAGCGCGGCGGCGCCAAAGAGCGTCGCCTTGCCCGTGGCGACGACCAGACCTTCCGCCTCGCCGGTTACACCGACAGAGCCGCGAAACAGGGCGTTGCTGGCTTCTGCGGCGGCGAGGCTCGTCACCTCGCCTGGCTGTTTCTCGACCGCATAGGGTTCGCCGGTGAGTGCTGCCTCATCGGCAGTGAAGGCGTTGCTTTTGAGGATCAAGGCGTCGGCAGGGATGATATCGCCCGCGCGAATGCGGATGACGTCGCCCGGGACGATCGTCTCCACCGGCACCGACTGGAAACATCCGTCCCGCTTGACCTCCGTTTTGAGCGCGACCGAGGAGCGCAGGGCCTCGGCCGCCTTGACGGCCCGGCCTTCCTGAATCGTATCGAGTCCGATCGACAGGATCAGGATGACGACGATGATGGAACCGCTCGCCGTATCGCCGGTGCCCAGAGAGACGAAAGCGGCTAGTAGAAGGATCAGGGAGAGCGGCTCCAGAAGCCGCCGCAAGACGGCGTGCAGACTGCTTTCCGCCTTGGCCGGAGCGTCGGCATTGGGACCATATTGCCCGAGCCGTAACGACGCGTCGGCCGCCGTGAGCCCATCACTCGGGCAGGTGAGATCTTTCCGCCAGGAATCCGCTGAGCGAATCCAGAAAGGATGCGCTGCCTGAGGTGGCACGGATACATTCATGGTCAATCCGATATGTCTGTGGAAAGGCGAGGTGCTTCTTCAGAGTTTGTCGGCTGCCGGCTTGCGGCTCGCGGCCAGCTTGGCAAGTGTCAGCGAAGCAAGCCGGCTCCGCACGGAATCGGCACGGCTCATCAGAGCGATCGGTACACGCGCGCCGAGAACGAGTCCGGCGGCTTCAGCTCCGGCGAGATAAACCAGTTGCTTGCCAAGCATATTGCCGGCTTCGAGATCAGGTACGATCAGGAGGTCGGCGCGGCCGGCTACGGGGGAGGTGATGTTTTTGGTGCGGGCGGCTTCGAAACTGACCGCATTGTCGAAGGCAAGGGGGCCATCCATGGTCGCCCCGGTGATCTGGCCACGCATCCCCATCAGCGTCAGGGCAGCGGCATCGACCGTCGCCGGCATGGCGGGATTGACGATTTCTACGGCGGCGAGCACGGCGACGAGCGGCTGGGCAATGCCGAGAAGATGCAGAAAATCCACCGCATTCTGGCAGATTTCACGTTTCTGCGCGAGATCGGGCGCGATATTGACCGCAATATCCGACAAAAACAGGGTTTTTGGATAGGACGGCACGTCGAGCGCGTAAATATGGCTGATGCGCCGGCCGGTCCGCAACCCGCTGTGCTCCGCGACGACGGCGGCCAGCAATTCCTCGGTTTCCAGGCTGCCTTTCATCAGCGCCGCGACCGCGCCGCTTGCCGCGAGTTCGACCGCCCGTTTCGCCGCGGCGGTCGAATGTTCGGTGGGTTCGATTGTGATGCCGGCGAGGGAGACGCCCGCCGCTTCCGCCGCTGCGGCGATCTTGTTTTGCGGGCCGACGAGGACCGGAACGATCAATCCCGCGTCGCGTCCTTCGATCGCGGCTTTGATTGCGTCCGGAGAGACGGGATGCACGATAGCGGTCGGAACCGGCGGATAGCTCTTCGCTTCCTCGGCATAACGGCCAAAATGATCATGGTGTTGCAGCGTGACCTGCGGCACCATTTTGGCGGTCACCGATTGTTTCGTCGTCGGTGCGAGGACGGTAGCCGTACCAGTCAGAACCGCTTGATCAAGCTGATTGACGCAGACCGTGTCGAGCAACACGATATGTTTTTCCGGTTTCTTTTCTTTGACCGTGACACGTGCTGTAATCGTATCACCCGGCGTGACGGGTTTGCAGAAACGGATCTCCTGGCCGAGATAAATGGTGCCGGGGCCGGGCAGATGCGTCCCGAGAAGCGCCGAGATGAGGCTTGCGGTCCACATGCCGTGGATGACGATATGGCCGAAGATATCGTGGGATGCGTAATCGGCATCGAGATGCGCGGGGTTGGTATCCCCTGACACCGCCGCGAATAATTGTATGTCCTCCGCTGTCACGCGGCGGACGAGCGTTGCCGTTTCGCCGATCGACATTTCGTCGAAGGTGCGATTTTGGAGCAGGATGTCCGTCATCGGCCTCTCACGTCTCAAGGATATAGGTGCCAGGCGCATCCTCGAGGGGGACGAGACCAGCATGTGGCGCTCCCATCATTGGTGGGGCGACGAGTGTCTTCGAGGAATGATCATTGAGCCAGGCTTCCCAGGCAATCCACCAGGAGCCCTGGCGCGGGAGCGCGGCGGCTTCCCACTCATCCTGGCTCAAACATGTATCGCCGGCTTTCCTGTGGCTGATCTTGAAGGATCTGTTTTTATGACCGGGCTCGCTGACGATGCCGGCATTATGACCGCCCTTCGTCAGGACGAAGGTGATGTCGCCATCATTGAAATAATGGATCTTGTAGACTGATTTCCACGGCGCGACGAAGTCGCGTTCCGTGCCGACCGCGAAGATCGGCGCCCGGATGTTCTGCAGCGCGATGGTGCGGCCCTCGATCATGTAGCGGCCGGAAGCGAGATCATTGTCGAGATAGAAATGACGCAGATAATCGGAGTGCATGCGATAGGGCATGCGGGTCGCATCGGCATTCCAGGCCATCAAATCGAGCAGGGGACGGCGGTCGCCGAGCAGGTAATCCTGCACGAATTGGCCGAAGATGCGATCGTTCGAACGCAGCAATTCAAAGGCGCCGGCCATTTGCGTTGAATCGAGGCTGCCTTGCAGCCACATCATATCCTCGAGCGCCGTGAGGGCATTCTCGTCGATGAAGACCTTCAATTCGCCGGGTTCGCTGAAATCCGTTTGCGCCGCGAGTAGTGTGATCGTGCCCAGGCGATCGTCACTCACTTCCGCCATGGCGGCGGCGGCCAGCGAGAGCAAAGTGCCACCAAGGCAATAGCCTGTCGCGTGGATCTTCCGGTTGGGGACAATGCGATTGATGGCGTCAACGGCCGCCATGACGCCAAGGCGGCGATAATCCTCGAGAGAGAGATTGCTGTCGTCCACCGTCACATTATGCCAGGAGACGCAGAAAACCGTATGCCCCTTGCTGACGAGATAAGCGATCAGTGAATTATTCGGCGACAGGTCGAGGATGTAATATTTCATGATCCAGGCCGGGACGATCAGGATCGGCTCGGCTTTCACCTGATCGGTTGCCGGAGAATATTGGATCAATTCGATGAGACGATTGCGCATCACCACTTTGCCGGGTGTCGTCGCAAGGGTCTTGCCGATCTCAAAGGCGTCGACGCCGACCGGCAACCGGCCGGCAAGAGCGCGCGCCTTATCCTCCATGAAATTGCGGGCGCCGTCGAGGAAATTGCGGCCACCGGTATCGATCGTCCGGTGAATGATTTCCGGATTGGTCAGAATGCCATTGGCTGGAGAGCCAGCGGCAAGCATCTGTTCGATGATGAAGGCGACGATACCGCGATGATGCGGTGAAAGTCCGGGCACGGCCTTGGTTGCCTGCCGCCACCAGTCGCAGGTCGAGAGGTAGCTCTGCATCCAGAACCGGTAAGGCAGATTTTGCCAGGCGGGATCACTGAAACGCGGCTCGTTGCCATTGATCGGGATGGTGAGCGGCGAATGCGGATTGAAACTGCTGAAGAAAGTGTCGAACGCCAGTTTCTCGGCATTGCGCCACATCGTCAGCGCGAGATCGGATTGTTTGCCTGGGGCGCCGGCGAGATTCATGAGCCAGTCGCTCAACGCGAGAAACACCGAATTCGGCGAAATGCCTGAGGTGGCGCGGGAGCGCATACCGCCGACGATGCGGTCGAGCATGACGAAATAAGGATGGATTTTTTGTGGTGACGGCCAGCCCTGGGCGAATGGAAATTGCGCGCTCAGATCGGGAACAAGACTCTCCGCCGGGGCGGTAGAAGTGGCTGCCGGGGCAGCGACCGATGGGAGTGAAACAGGGGGCGGCGGAACATGTGACAAGGGGAGGGGATTGGCTTGCAGAGGCGCTTGCATATTTTGATTGTCAGGCATGGCATACTCCATGGCCATTGGCTGTCGAACCGTTGACCCTCAGAAGATGGAAAAACCGCTCTATTCGTCACCTCGTTTTTCGCGAATTGCCGCCACGAATCTTTATCCTCTACCCTGAGCACCGGTCGGCGGGATCGATGGCATGTGAAGGAGGCGGAGGCAAGGCTATTGGTGAATGGGACTATGCCATTGCCGATTGTTTATGAACAGCCTTCAGCGTGACCATGAATTCAAAACAATTGGTGTCGTGCCGGACTGGCATCGATGGTTAATCCTGCTGATATGTATGATTTTTGACGTCTGAACTCTCCCATTCGTCTAGGTGCCCGCGACACGCGGTTGTGATGATATGCGGGCAAGACAAGCGTCATCGCTCGATAAATTCGTGAAAAGCCATATATTCTAGAGGCTTGTGCGAGAGAAGCGAAGATTGGCCGAAAAGGCCTACAGCTCTGCGGCGCGGAGGGCGTCGATCAGGGCCCCGCACAGGGAGGCAGACGCTCTTAGGACGCCCTGGAAAGGATTTCGAAACGTCAATGACAATTGCCGATACGAAACAGGCCGCGCTGCAAGAGGAATGGCGCGCGCGCGTCGACAAGGTTTTGAAAGGTGCCGATTTCGAGGCGAAGCTCGTGTCGCGCAGTTTCGATGGGGTGCCGGTAGGGCCCCTTTATCCGGCGGCATTGAGCGAAAGCCCGCGCGCTATCCGTATGCGCCATTCGCGCTGGGGGATTTTCCAGCGGATCGATCATGCCGATCTGGATGCGGCACATGCGGCGGTGCAAACGGATCTCGGGCAGGGAGCCGATGGCCTCGTGCTGGTTGGCGCTCATGCGCCAGGCGCCTTCGGTGTCGGCATCACGGATCTCTCTGCCTCCTCCATCGAACGCATTCTCGGCGACGTGCTCGCCCCCGGTCTTTCCTTGCGACTGGAAACTGGCCCGGAAGGCATAGCGGCCGCACTGGCCTTGCGCGAAATCGTGGCGCGTCACGGCTTCAGCCTCGCTCGGGTAACTCTTGATCTTGGCATCGATCCTCTGGCGGAAGCGGCTGCGCCGAAAGGTGATGGATCGGCGGTTGATCGGATGTTCGAGGCGGCCCTTGCGCTACTGCCGGAATTCGAATCGCTCGATTTCAGCGGACGCGTTTTCCTTGCCGATGGCCGGCCGGCCCATGCTGCCGGTGCGTCCGAAGCGCAGGAACTCGCTTTCACAATCGCCAAGGCGGTCGCCATTCTGCGGGCGATTGAAGCGAAAGACCACAGCCTCGAGAAAGCGCGTGGCCTGATCTCCTTCGCGCTCGCCGCCGATTCCGATTTGATCCTGACGCTCGCCAAATTCCGTGCTCTGCGCCGCCTGTGGGCGCGCGTCGAATCGGCATGCGGGCTTGAACCGGCGCCGATCCTTGTGCATGGCGAGACCGCCTGGCGCATGATGACGCGGCGTGACCCTTTCAACAATGTTCTCCGGGCCACAACCGCCGCTCTGGCTGCGGGACTGGGAGGCGCGGATTCGCTGACGATCCTGCCCTTCACCCAGGCTCTTGGGCTGCCGGATGAACTGGCGCGCCGGATTGCCCGCAACACGCATCTGATTCTGCTGGAGGAAGCACGTCTCGGATGGGTCGATGATCCAGCTGCTGGTTCCGGTGCTTTCGAAAGCCTGACGGAATCTCTCGCCGAAAAGGCCTGGACCCTGTTCCGCGATATTGAAGCGGCGGGCGGTCTTGCTGCAGCTTTGGCCGGAGGCAGCGTGCAGAGCATGATCGGTAAGACGCGGGCGGATCGCGCATTGGCGGCGGCGAAGCGGCGCCTGCCGATCATTGGCACCAGCGCCTTTCCCAATCCGGAAGAACTGCCGGTCGGCGTCCTCACGCCGGTATCCGATCTCGAACCGGTGACGAGTCCTGGTGAAACCTCCGTGGCTTCGCTGTCGCCGGTGCGGTTGTCGGCTTCTTTCGAGAGCCTTTATGCTTTCGCCGATGAGCTGACGCAGCGAGCGGGTAAGCGGCCGGCGATTTTCCTGGCCAATTTTGGCAAGCGCTCCGATTTTGCGCCGCGCGCTGCCTTTGCGCAAAATTTCTTCGCTTCCGCTGGTTTCGCCATTGCGGAAAATGAAGGTTTTGCAAGCGAGGAAGCGCTGGTGGCCGCTTATCAGGAAAGCGGTGCCTTTGCCGCTTGCCTGTGTTCGTCCGATGCGGCCTATGGTGAGCAGGCCGCTTCCGTGGCAAAGGGGCTGGCTGCGGCCGGATGCCGCCACATCATTCTGGCGGGAAAGCCTGGCGATGCCGAGGCCGCCTATCGTGATGCCGGCATCGAATTCTTCATTTTCGCTGGATGTGACGGTCTCGCCTATCCCGCCATCCTTCTCAAGAACAGGGCTGAGACATTGACGGAGGCTGCGCGATGAGCAGGATACCCAATTTCGCCGCTCCGGATCAGGCTCAATGGAGCGATGTTCCCGTCGCGACGATAAGACAGGATATTCCTCCGCACCTGACCGCGGAAGGCATTCCGGTGAAGGACGTCTATACCGCGAAGGACCGTGAGAAATACGGTTTCACCGATAGTTTTCCGGGCATGCGCCCCTTCGTGCGCGGTCCCTATCCGACCATGTATGTCACGCAGCCCTGGACGATCCGCCAATATGCGGGTTTTTCCACGGCCGAGGAATCGAATGCCTTCTATCGCCGCAATCTTGCGGCCGGTCAGAAGGGTCTTTCCATCGCCTTCGATCTTGCGACTCATCGTGGCTATGATTCCGATCATCCGCGTGTCGCGAGTGATGTCGGCATGGCCGGCGTCGCGATCGATTCGATCTATGACATGCGCACTTTGTTCCAGGGCATTCCGCTCGGTGACATCAGCGTCTCCATGACGATGAACGGCGCCGTCCTGCCCATTCTTGCGCTTTACATCGTCGCCGCCGAAGAACAGGGCGTGGGACCGGAAAAGCTCGCGGGCACGATCCAGAACGACATCCTCAAGGAGTTCATGGTCCGCAATACCTATATTTATCCGCCCGAGGATTCGATGCGGATCATTGCGGACATTTTCGCCTACACGGCGAAAAACATGCCGAAATTCAACTCGATCTCGATCTCCGGCTATCACATGCAGGAGGCCGGGGCGACGCAGGATCTCGAACTCGCCTATACATTGGCCGATGGCGTCGATTACATCCGTGCGGGTGTCGCCGCCGGGCTCAATGTCGATGCTTTCGCGCCGCGCCTGTCGTTCTTCTTCGCGATCGGCATGAATTTCTTCATGGAGATCGCGAAACTGCGGGCGGCCAGGCTTTTGTGGTCGGAACTCGTCGCGCGTTTCAATCCGGCGGATGAAAAATCGCTGATGCTGCGCACACATTGCCAGACGTCCGGCTGGTCGCTTGCCGCCCAGGATGTCTTCAACAATGTCGCGCGGACCTCGATCGAAGCCATGGCGGCGACGGCGGGACAGACGCAATCCCTGCATACTAATGCGCTCGATGAGGCTCTGGCGCTACCAAGCACCTTTTCCGCCCGCATTGCCCGCAATACCCAGCTCGTGCTGCAGCAGGAAACCGGGATCACGCGCGTCATCGACGCCTGGGGTGGTTCCTATTATGTCGAGGCCCTGACTGCGGAATTGGCGGCGAAGGCGCGTGGCCACATCGCTGAAATCGATTCCCTCGGCGGCATGGCCAAGGCGATTGCCAGCGGCCTGCCAAAGCTGCGCATCGAACAGGCGGCCGCCCGCACGCAAGGCCGGATCGACGCCGGGCTCGACAGCATCATTGGCGTCAATCGTATGAAGCCGCATGATGAAAAGCCGATCGACGTGCTCCAGATCGACAATTCCGCCGTGCGTTCGGTGCAGATCGAGAAACTCGTGCGCCTGCGCGCCGAGCGCGACAATAGCGAAGTGCTGCGTACGCTTGACGCGCTGACCGAGGCTGCTCGCGATCCCCAGAAGGGTAATCTACTCGCACTTGCGGTTGATGCCGCGCGCGCCAAGGCGACGGTGGGCGAGATCTCCGCTGCGCTGGAAGTGGTCTTCGGCCGCCATCGCGCGACGATCGAACTGACGAGCGGCGTCTATAAGGAAGCGATGAGCCATAAGGTGGAATCGATTCAGGAGGCCGAAGCCGCAGTCGCTGATTTCACCCGGAACAGTGGCCATCCGCCGGCGGTTCTCATCGCCAAAATGGGTCAGGATGGTCACGATCGCGGGCAGAAGGTGGTGGCTTCCGGTTTTGCCGATCTCGGCTTCCGAGTCGTGCTTGGCCCGCTCTTCGCCACGCCGGAGGAGACTGCGAAGCAGGCGATCGAGGAGGAAGTGGATGTCATCGGTGTTTCCTCGCTCGCTGGCGGCCATCTCAGTCTCGTGCCGGAATTGCGGGAGGAACTCGCGCGGCTCGGTCATCCGGAAATCATGATCGTGGTCGGTGGTGTGGTGCCGCCCCAGGATTATGCGCAATTGCGTGAGTCGGGTGCGGCCGCCATCTTCCCGCCGGGAACACCTCTGTTTCTGGCGGCGGCGGAACTGCTCGAGACGCTTAACGCCCATCAAGGTTACGTCCAGAGGGATCCCTCCTTCTATATCAACAAGGACGGCAAGGAAGAAACGGCAAGACAATGATCGGACGTTTGAATCATGTGGCCATAGCGGTGCCGGATCTCGCCGCGGCCTCGGCGCTCTACGCCAATGCTCTCGGAGCCGAGGTGTCGGAACCAACTGGCATTCCCGAACATGGCGTGACCGTGGTTTTCGTCGGCCTGCCGAACACCAAGATTGAATTGCTGTCTCCTCTTGGCGAGAAATCTCCGATCACCGCCTTTCTGGAGCGCAATCCCTCAGGTGGCATCCATCATGTCTGCTACGAGGTCGATGATCTGAAGGCCGCCTGCGATCGGCTGGTGACCAATGGCGCGCGCGTTCTCGGCGAACCCAAGATCGGCGCGCACGGCCTGCCTGTTGTCTTTCTGCATCCAAAGGATTTCAACGGCACCTTGATCGAGCTCGAACAGCGTGCTGCTTGATCGGTGGCAATTGCTACTGATCCGAACCGGCCTGTGCTACGGTAGAGAAACGGATTAAGCTTATGGTCTCACCCGCGGCGGAAAGACTTTTCCGCCGCGGGTTTGTATTTAGGGACATCAGCTACCGGTTTCTTCGGCTGGTCGTCTGGCTTGAGGATGCATCAATGCCACCCTCAGACATTTTCGCGTGCTGACGCGAAATTTCGATAGGGCGTAGCCCGCCGAATGTCTTCCTTTCAGTGTTTGCTCGACAGCTCTGATCGCCTTCACTTCCCCTTTAAAGCCGACACTTGGGATTGCCCAGAAAGATGCTCGCCATAATATGGCAGGCAGGGCTGTATCCGATCTCGAACGAGAAATATGTCGACAGGATCCCCTGAACCAGGTTGAGAACTGATCGGGAATATTTCAGATCGCGTCGAATGGCGATGGTTTTTGTCTTAATTGGTATATGTGTAATTGTCGTACGCATTTGTGTGCGTGATGCTTCCAATGATGTATACATTTAGGGCGGTTTGTTATTGATTGAATTGCTCGTTGAGATTGTTGCGCCCAAGCTCAAGGGGTGATCATCAATTGATATAATTGTGGTGATGCTCAAGGTATTCTAAAGCGTTGCCATTTTCCCGTCACGCCACTGTCATCACGTAGAGCCTGTTTATCGACATAAAAGATTGTTTCAGCATCTATTTCAAATGATACGAAGGCTCCCTTCAAACGTTCTCTTGCTTTGCTCTTGCATCGTTTTGAATTTTATCAATTCGATTTTGAACCCTCTTCTTCCCGTGACGTTGGGGTAGAGCTCATGCATGAGAGGAAGGTGTGATCATGGCTATATCTGCTCCAGCCCCGAAGGACGAGGCAAAGCCGTTTCTCAGCGACATCCAGACGCTCCGCGAAAAGGCGCGGCAGCATCTTGCTGAAGGCGCAATAACACCTGCCTATGCCGGTGACATCGAAAAGACGATTCAAATCCTGCAAACCGTCCTTGCGACGGAAATCGTCTGTGTGTTGCGCTATACGATGCATTCCATCTCCGCCACGGGTCTTTCTTCTGAATCGGTCAAGAAGGAATTCTCCAAACATGCCAAGGAGGAAATGGGTCACGTTTATGCGGTCGCCGAGCGCATCAATCAGCTTGGCGGCCAGCCGAATTTCAACCCGGAAGGCTTGGCGATGCGGTCAGCGTCGCAATATGCCGAAGGCGTCAATCTTGTCGATCAAATCCGTGAAAATCTCATCGCAGAACGCATTGCGGTAGAGCATTATCGTGAACTCATCCGCTATTTCGGCAATGATGATACGACAACGCGCGTGATGCTTGAGAGCATTCTTAATGTAGAGGAAGAACATGCGAATGATATGCATGATCTTCTGGTGGCGCATGAAGGCAGACCCATGCTTGAACATTGATGGAGCCTATCGCAACGCTCTCTCGCGGCAAGCAGAATACCTTGTTTACAAAGCCTGGAGTATTTCGGATTTATCCGGAAATGCTCTGAGTGTTTTGTAAACAAGGTTTTTTACGTTCACAGATCTTTGTTTTGGAAAATTTATCCGAAAGAGCGAAAATTTAAGAAAGCACTGCGATATTTCACTGCAGCGGGAATTGGCAGGCAAGTGCGAAAAGGGAGGGCAACGTATGCTTGATCATCCTTTCAAATCGTTTGTCCTGGCTTTCGATAGTGTCTTTGGTGGTCTTGTTGCTCTCGCATTTCTTTCGACAATGGCTTGCGCGCAGGAGTCGATGATTTCGCTTCCGAAGGAAATGCCCTTTCCCGAAAGCGTCACATCAACTGCTGACGGTACTTTGTATGTCAGCAGCATCAGCAATGGTGGTATTGCTCGGGCAGAGCCCGGATCATCCCATGCCAAGGTCTGGATCAAGCCCGGGGCCTTCGAAACGCGCTCCACTTTGGGGGTGTTTGCTGACGAGGTGAAGGGAATTCTGTGGGTTTGCTCGAATGATGCATCGAGCCTGGGACTGCCGGGGCCGAGCAAGATTGAGGGCTCTTACGTCAAAGGATTCGATCTAAAGAGCGGTGTTCTCAAAGCCAGCATCCGCTTGCCTGCCAAACCGGCGTTCTGCAATGATTTCACGTTAGGCAAAGATGGGTCGCTTTATGTGACGAATACAGCGGGGCCGCAGATTTTTCGGCTTGCACCCGGTGCGAAACAGCTTGAACTCTGGTTTACAGATGATGCCTTGAAAGGTGGTCTCGACGGGATTGCCTTTGGTGAAGATGGCAATCTTTATGTCAATACATTCAACAGCGGCGAATTCTTTCGCGTCAATATCAACAATGGCGTGCCTCAGAGCGTGACGAAGCTCGAGACCTCTCGTGGCTTGTCGTATCCCGATGCGCTCAGGGCCGTGAAGGGCGGTTTTCTGATGGTCGAGGGAGCGGGAACGCTCGACCAAGTGACCGTTTCAGGCAATCATGCAAAGGTGCAGGATGTCCAATCCTTTGCCGGGCCTACGAGTGTGACACTCGTGAAAAATAAAGCCTGGATATCCGAGGGGCAGCTCGATCATTTGAAGTCGCTCGCCACCAAGGAAGCATTACCGTCCTTTCAATTGCGCTCGATCAATTGGCCGCAATAATCAATTCTATTTCAAAGAACTGCCGATATCCGCTATTAAACTGAGCGGAGATGCGGAGCGTAAGTTGAATCCGCTTCGGTGAAACGCATCCATTGACAGATTTATCCGGCCTTGAACTGTCTGGATGCAGGGAGATAGAGGATGAAGCGAACGGCATCCATGTCCTATCAAGAATATATTGCTCAATGGGCCACCGCGGCGATGATGACCACATGTGTGTGGAATGGCTCCGTTGCAATGGCTGCGGGAGCCTCCGACACGCCTTCCGGCAAGACGGGAGGGTTGAGTCTTCCCCCCGGATTTGAAGCGAGTATTTTCGCTGACAAGATCGGACACGCCCGCCACATTGCTGTGGGCGCCGATGGTACCGTTTATGTCAATAATTGGAGCGGACTCTATTACAAGAATAGGCCTTCACCGGGAGAACAATTTCTCGTTGTGTTGCAGGACAAGAATGGTGATGGCAAGGCGGAGGTCGTGCGCCGTTTCGGCGCTACGGCTGGTAACGGCTCCACTGGCGGAACGGGCATAGCGCTGCAAGATGGCAAGCTCTATGTGGAGGTCAATGATCGCATCGAACGCTATGCCTTGTCCAAGGATGGTTTCCCGGCAGGTAAGCCTGAGACGATCGTTTCCGGTCTGCCGACGACGGGTGATCATCCGATGCATCCTTTCATCATCGATAAGGATGGGGCTCTCTATGTCGATCTCGGGTCTGCAACAAACAGTTGTCAAAGCAAGAACCGCATGACGGGCATTGCTGGCGATGAGCCCTGTGTCGAACTCGAAACGCGGGGCGGGATCTGGCGCTATGATGCGGCGAAGACTGGCCAGACATTCTCGCCAGCGGATCGGTATGCCACGGGCATTCGCAATGCCGAGGGCTATGCCTTCGATAGTGCTGGCCGATTGTATGCGACACAACACGGCCGTGATCAGCTTGCGGAAAACTGGGGCCGGCTCTATACGGCCAAGCAAGGGGAGGAGTTGCCGTCGGAAGAATTGGTGCAGGTCAACAAGGGCGACGATTTCGGCTGGCCTTCCTGCTATTACGACCCCGACCAGAAGAAACTGGTGCTGGCGCCGGAATATGGCGGTGATGGCGGCAAGGCCGTCGGCGTCTGCACGGGGAAAAAAGGTCCCGTCGCGGCTTTTCCCGCGCATTGGGGGCCGAATGATCTCGCAATCTATGCGGGTGGCCAATTTCCCGCCGTATATAAGGACGGCGCCTTCATTGCCTTTCACGGCTCATGGAACCGTGCGCCGGCGCCACAGGCCGGTTACAATATCGTTTTCCAGCCTCTCTCTGATGGCAAACCGTCCGGAAATTATATCGTTTTCGCTGATGGCTTTGCAGGCGCTCACAAGGAGCCAGGGCGTGCGGCGCATCGTCCTTCCGGCCTCGCCATTGGTCCGGACGGTGTTTTGTATATTAGCGACGATCAGAACGGACGTATCTGGCGGGTGACTTATAAGGGTGACGCTTCCGCGAGGCTCGAAGCTGCGGCGCCGGTTACCGGGGCAGGCGCCACGTCCGCCGCCGCCGAACCCCCGGAGGGCATCCATGCCGATGCAGGAAAGGATGCCTCGCTGGCGCTGCCGCCTGGCGTGACGCGTGCGGCAGTCTCCAAGGGAGCAGAAATCTTCCGTGGAGACGATGGCGGCACCTGCGGCGGCTGCCACGGCGGTGACGCGACAGGCGGTCCGATCGGGCCTGATCTCACTAGCGGCAAATGGCTTTGGGGCGACGGCAGCCTCGCCTCGATCCGCAAGACGATCGTCAATGGCGTTCCCTCGCCCAAGGAACATCCCGGCGCCATGCCCCCGAAAGGTGGCGCGAACCTCTCGGATGCTGATATTGACGCGCTCTCGGCCTATATATTCGCCATCAGCCGCAAGAAGGGGTGAAAGCCGGCGCGTCACGCCAAAAAGAGCTTGACGGGTCTTTATCCTCATGCGCATCTGCCTCTATGACGCGCTCTATTACTATCTGTCGCACCATTCTGATCGGCTAGCCTTTGCCGGCTAGCCGGGTGCTGGCTGGAGCCGTCCTGTACTCTTCATCGAGTTCGTGTCCGACGCCCCGGCCTTCAGGCTTTGGGGAAAGTCATGGCTTTGCAGCTCTATAATACACTGACCCGCCAGAAAGACCTGTTTGTGCCCATAGACCCGGCCAATGTCCGGCTCTATGCCTGCGGGCCGACGGTCTATGATTTTCTGCATATCGGCAATGGCCGTATGCTGATCGTTTTCGATCTTCTCTTCCGTGTCCTGCGCGATCTTTATGGGGCAGAGCACGTTCGTTACGTCCGCAACATTACCGATGTCGACGACAAGATCAATGCGCGCGCCGCCGAGCGTGGCATTCCGATCCGCGTCCTGACTGATGAAATGACGGCGATTTTTCATGAGGATGCCAAGGCGCTGAACTGCCTGCCGCCGACCGTGGAACCGCGCGCGACGGACCATATGGCCGAGATGATCGCGATTATCGAGAAACTCGTCGCCAATGGCCATGCCTATGTCGCAGAAGGCCACGTGCTTTTCGATGTGCCCTCGATGCCGGATTACGGCAAGCTTTCGAAGCGGCCTCTCGACGACATGATTGCTGGCGCCAGGGTCGAGGTCGCGCCTTACAAGCGTTCTCCCACCGATTTCGTTTTGTGGAAGCCGGCCAAGGAGGGAGAACCCGGCTGGGAAAGCCCCTGGGGTTTCGGGCGACCCGGCTGGCATCTCGAATGCTCCGCCATGAGCTGGAAACATCTCGGCGAGATCTTTGATATCCATGGCGGCGGTATCGATCTCGTGTTTCCGCATCATGAAAATGAGGTGGCGCAGACATGCTCGGCCTTCGGCCATGATGTGATGGCGAATGTCTGGATGCATAATGGCCATCTGCAGGTCGAAGGGCAGAAAATGTCGAAGAGCCTCGGCAATTTTCTGACGATCCATGACGTGCTCAGGGACTGGCCGGGTGAGACCATCCGTTTCACCATGCTGAAGACTCATTATCGCCAGCCGATCGACTGGACACTCGCGAGCCTTAAGGAAAGCCAGCGCGAACTCGACCGCTGGTATCCGGTCGCCAAGCAATTTGCCGCTTCTGCGGCAATGATTCCGGATGATTTCCGGGATGTCATTCAGGATGATCTGAATACGCCGGAGGCGATCACGGTCTTGCGCCGTCTCTACAAGGAGACACAGGAAGATGTCGCCTATGCGGGCACGCGTCTTGTTTCCTGTGGTCATTTGCTCGGCTTGTTCGAGCGGACGATCGAGGAATGGCAGAGTTGGAAACCGGCAAGTCTCGATATTGACGAAAGCGAAATCAACCGTCTGATTGAGGCGCGGCTCGCGGCCCGCGCGGCGAAGAACTGGGCGGAATCTGACCGTATTCGGGATGAACTCGCGGCGCAGGGCATTACCCTCAAGGATAACAAGAACGGCACGACAAGCTGGGAGATCAAGCGGTGAGTGTCTCCATCGCTTTGCGGCCATTGCTTCCTCCCGATATTCCAGCATTGGCGTCCTTATATCAGGCGAGTATCGAAGAGCTTGCGGCTGAAGATTATAGTGAAGCGCAATGTGCGGCCTGGGCCGCGCGTGCTGACGAGACGGCCTTCAGCGAGAGACTGGCGGGTGGTCTCACGCTCGTCGCGATGATCAATGGTGCCATGGCTGGCTTTTCGACGCTTGCCGGCAAGGATCATCTCGACATGCTCTACGTGCATCCCGAATTTGCGCGGCGCGGTGTGGCTGGGGCGCTTCTCGATGCGATCGAGAAGCTCGCTGCCGCGCGCGGTGCGAAGAAGCTGGATGTCGAGGCGAGCGATACGGCAAAGCCTTTTTTTGATAAGCGCGGATTTGAGGCGGATCATCGCAACACGGTTGAAATTGACGGTGAATGGCTCGGCCGCACACATATGCACAAGACCCTTGGCGGGCTTCGGGAGGAAAGATGATGACATCGGGCGTTGACACGCGCGAGTCTGCTGCACGCGAGACATTGACTCTTTTCGATACCACGCTGCGCGACGGTGCGCAGACGATGGGCGTCGACTTCTCGCTTGCCGACAAGACACGTATCGCGGCGCTTCTCGACGATCTCGGTGTGGATTACATCGAGGGCGGCTATCCGGGCGCCAATCCGCTGGACACGGAATTTTTCACACGACGCCCACCTTTGAAGCAGGCGCGGTTCACCGCCTTCGGAATGACCAAACGGGCAGGGCGTTCAGCGGAAAATGATCCGGGTGTCGCTGGTCTCCTCGCGGCGGATGCACAGGCGATTACCTTCGTCGCGAAAAGCTGGGATTATCAGGTGCATGTCGCGCTTGGCTGCACGCTGGAGGAAAACCTAGACGGGATCACGCAATCCATTCGCGCCGCGACCAAAGCCGGACGCGAAGCCTTACTGGATTGCGAACATTTCTTCGATGGCTATAAGGCGAATCCCGCCTATGCGCTGGAATGCGCCAAAACGGCCTATGCTGCTGGCGCACGCTGGATCGTGCTGTGTGACACCAATGGTGGCACCTTGCCACATGAAATCGAGGAGATCGTTTGTGCGGTGACAGCGCATGTGCCGGGAACATCGCTCGGCATCCATGCACATAATGACACCGAAATGGCGGTTGCGAATTCACTGGCCGCGGTGCGTGGCGGCGCGCGGCAGATACAGGGCACATTGAACGGGCTTGGCGAGCGGTGCGGCAACGCCAATCTCGTCTCTCTCATTCCGACACTACTTCTCAAGGCGCCCTATGCGCAGACATTGCAGCTGAATGTCGCGCTTGAAAAGCTGCCGATGCTGACGAAGATCAGCCATACGCTTGATGAGATTTTGAACCGTTCGCCCAATCGACACGCGCCCTATGTCGGCGCTTCGGCCTTCGCGACCAAGGCAGGCATTCATGCTTCGGCTTTGATGAAGGAGCCGAAAACCTATGAGCATGTGCCACCGGAAAGTGTCGGCAACAAGCGCCGTTTGCTCGTTTCCGATCAGGCTGGCCGTTCCAATATTCTTGCGGAATTGCAGCGCATCGGTGTCGATGTAGATGCGAAGGATCCGCGTGTGACGCGGCTTCTGGAGGAAGTCAAACAGAAGGAAGCCCTGGGCTACGCTTATGAAGGTGCTGATGCCTCCTTCGAACTTCTGGCGCGCCGTGTGCTTGGTGAAGTGCCCGATTTTTTCGAGATCGAGCGGTTTCATGTCAATGTAGAGCGCCGCTACGATGCCCGTGGCGCTTTCGTTGTCGTCTCCGAGGCGATCGTCAAGCTCCGTATCGATGGAGAAGTGCTGATTTCGGCGGCGGAAGGCGAGGGACCGGTCAATGCGCTCGATCTGGCCCTGCGAAAGGATCTCGGCCGCTATCAGAGTTTTATTGCGGATCTTCAGCTCGTCGATTATCGCGTGCGTGTGTTTCAGGGCGGCACGGATGCCGTGACGCGTGTGCTGATAGAGTTTTCGGAGGCCAGCGGGGAGACCTGGTCCACTGTTGGCGTCTCATCCAACATCATCGAAGCCTCGTTTCAGGCCCTGATTGATGCAATTACTTATAAATTGCTGAAATCAGGGGCGAATTAGCGTTGGCGAGAAGGCGCGCGCTCTATCCGGACGAAAGGGATGGATTCTACGCAGGATGGGTGAAACAGGGATCTGAGCTGAAGCATCTTTAATGAACAGCTTCGTCCTTTTCCTGCGTGGACATTAAATATAGTCTATACTTCGATCAATTTTATAAAAATTTTGAGCGTTATTGCTGGATGAATTATCGCGCTTATCGCCATCCCTCCAGGAAAAGGCCATTGAGTGGTTTAACCGTGACCAAGTTTGAAATTTACACCGATATCGTCATGCCGTTGGCGGGATCGCCTAGGGGACAGCGTGGCCAGAGGCTCTCCGCATCGCCAACAAAGACCAGCTTAAGGCCAAGGGGTATTTGAAATGAGCGCCGTTCCGTTTGACACTCTCCGGTTGGCAAGAAAGCTCGAAGCAGCAGGCTTTAATTCCAAGCAGGCTGGCGACACCGCAGAGGCGCTCGCGGAAGCTATGAGCGATCAAGTTGCGACCAAGGCAGACATTGCCGAGGTACGCGCGGATATTTCAATTCTCAAGGCCCAGATCGCCCTTATCCGATGGCTGATAGGCGGCGTTGGCTTCGGCGTCCTGCTGCTGATCATTAAATCATTCTGGCCGGCGCATGGGTGATCAGATGAACCTATTCCATTCCATTTTTTGCTGTTATCCGGCCGGAAGGATAATAAACCGCCGTCACTCGCTATTCCGGTTCCCGATGGTACCGACCCAAAAATATGGGAGCGGCCACGACCCCCAAAGGGAAACCGAAAGAAGTATTCCGAAGAAGAAATTGCCGCCGATCATGAACGATTTGTGAGGGAATACCGCGAGAGTTCAGAAGGTATCGCGAGATTCCAGAGAGAGCGGGCAATAGCCATCGGCTGCAAATCATACATTTGGCGCTCTGCCAATGACGGTGATGTTTGTGAAGAGTGTGCCAAGAACAATGGAAAGCAGTTTTCTTACAAAAGGCCGCCAAAGATAGGGCACCCTGGCGAATGCAAGTGTAAGTCAGATTGGTTTAGATGTATAGCTGAACCAATAATCCACGGCATTAAGTGAATAGATGATGCTTAGGGTTTTAGCTTATATTTCACTTTTAACATTTAGTTCCAGCGCATTCGCCTATAACTCTTCATGTCCAGAGGCTCTGGAGACTACATACAATGCGTATATAAATTATATTGGGATGCCAGTTTTTTTGTCATTATCCAACAACCAGTAGTTGACTATGTGTTACTATGCGACAAAAGTGAAAAGCTTCGATAAAAATGCAGTATTACTTCATATATAGAAGAAAGCTGCAAAGCTTATCCAAGCTATAAGGTAGGATCTGCTGTAACGAGACTCTTACAAACCAATCATAGAAACGGTCGTCTCTGGCGTATAAAGTATTGTGGCATGTAAAAATTTTAATGCTCCCTTAATTCGACCGAATTATTTTAAATTCAAATCATTAGAAACTCTTTTAGAATTATAATAATTACTGAGTTTAGTTCATGTTTTGAGTTGTTATTGACGTAAATGAAAGGAGATGAATAAGTATTCTTAAATGAATGCCGAATGAAAGCTTGTCCAATGGGAAGATATGTCGAAGCCGGGTGGGTTGAATACGCCGGTGGCGCCATAAATGGTCTTAATGGCTGTTTTCGGTTATGGCCGATTTGTGGGGCCCTCTCGCTTGCCACGCTCCCCATTTCAAGTGCATCGGCGCAGGTGGCAGATGGTACAGAGCAATCGCTGGCTCTCGATACGATTGCTGTCGAGGGGACGAAGACCGATAATCCCTATGGTCCGGACAAAGGCTATCTCGCGACGCGCACAGTCAGCGGCACGAAGACGGATACGGCGCTGCGGGATATTCCACAATCTATTCAAATCGTGCCACGCGATGTCCTTGTCGATCAACAGGACACGCGCTTGACCGATGCGCTTTTCAATGTGAGCAACGTCCAGCCGGCAGGGACGATTCAGGGCCGTTCGCAAACCTTTAATATCCGAGGCTTCAATACCCAGACCTATGCCATCGATGGAATCATGATGAATCCGGCGGCTAATTTTTCGCCGGTGACTCTTGATATGGCCAATGTCTCGCGCGTGGAGGTGTTGAAGGGACCATCATCCGTCATGTATGGGCGTGGGGAGCCTGGCGGTATCATCAATCTGGTCACGTTACGGCCAACTGCAACGCCTTCCGCGGAGGCGACGTTCCAGGGTGGCAGTTTCGATTTCAAACGGTTTCAAGGCACGGTTTCTGGCGCCATGTTCGGGACGGATCAACTCACCGGCCGTCTCACTTTCGCGGCGCAGGATGAGGCAACCTTCCGGCACCTCGCCGGGCAGAAAAACCAGCGTTATTATGTTGCCCCATCATTCGACTGGAATCCGTCGCCTGACACGCGTGTTTACGTCCTTTCCCAATTTACCAAGCAGAACAGCGCTTATGATGAAGGTCTCCCGGCCGTCAACGGCCGGGTACCGACCTTTTTGCGCTCCAATTATTATGGCGAGCCCTGGTCCCGCTATCATGGCCAGGGCAATTCCTTCATGGTTCGGGCTGAACACGATATCAATAACCAGCTGATGTTTCGGCAGGTCGTCAATGCCCAATGGGGCGATTTCAATGTCTATGCGACACGGGCGACGGGGCTCAATGCCGATGATACGCTCGTCAACCGGAGGCTGTCGGCGGTTCTCAGCAATATGCGATCGATCGATACGCAAACGGAGCTGATCGCCAAATTCGATACTTTGGGACTGAAACACACGGCGCTCCTAGGTTTCGAATATATCAACGGCTATCGCCATGCCTATTCGCAGCAGTCGTCGGGCAATACGATGGCGTCCATCAGTCTTTACAATCCAACCTATGGCGCTGCGGCTCCCAAGCTCAATTTTCAAAGCGATCTACAACAGACCATGCGGATGTATGGCACTTATGTGCAGGATCAGGTCGAACTTGCACCCGGACTGCAATTGCTCGCCGGTGTGCGTTTCGACGCGGTCCGGCAATTCTACTGGTCGAGGACCACTTCAAACTCCGTGAAACCGGCGGATCAGAATCTTCTGGGTGTTTCTCCTCGTATCGGCCTTGTGTACCGACCGATCGAGCCGCTGTCTCTCTATGCGAGCTATACCAAAAGTTTCAATCCGCAGACGGCGAACGTTTTGGGGCAGAGTGCGCCGCCTCCGGAACACGGAACACAATATGAGGTTGGCGCCAAGGCTGATCTCATTCCCGATCGCCTATCCGCCACCTTCGCCGCCTTTATCATCCAGAAGACCAATGTCGCGGCGACGGATCCCAACAATTCGCAATATTCGGTCATCACCGGCGCGCAGGAATCGCGTGGTGTCGAATTGGATATAGCCGGTGAAATTCTGTCGGGCTGGAACGTGATCGCGAGTTTTGGTGCGCTGGATGCGAAAATTACTTCCGATACGACCTATCAGGTCGGCAATCGTCTGACGGGTGTTCCCGATATTAACGGGAGTTTCTGGTCGACCTATCGGATTCAGGAAGGAGCTTGGAAAGGGATTGGATTTGGTGCCGGCGTCGTCTTCGTCGGCAGGCGTTATGGTGATCTTAACAACAGTTTCGTCGTCGGCCAATATGCCCGGCTTGATGCCATGCTTTCTTATGACATCAATGAGCATTATCGTTTGGCGGTCAATGGACGCAATCTCACCAATGCCTATTATGTTGAACAGCCGTTCAATCAGTTCAACAATATGCCGGGTGCTCCTTTAACGGTCGTCGGCAGTCTGATTGCGCGATTCTGAGACGAATACGGCTTGTACCGAACGGTCATGTTCTTGGCGCATCGCCGTTCGGTCTGGTGCGAAAGTGTTGAAGTGGACTTAAAATCGCGGGTCGATGATTCCTTTATCCTTACCGAGACGGGCATGGATCGCGAGCGACTTCTCGATCATTGGCAGAATATCCTCGATCCGCTCCGCCACGAGATAACGAATCTCGTAATGGGAGGGAATGAAACCCTGTTGCCGCATATGCGCGAAAAGCGAGAGCAGAGGCTGCCAGAAACCACCAATATCGGCAATGACCACAGGTTTCGTGTGGCGCCCGAGCTGAACCCAGGTCAATTGCTCAACCAGTTCCTCGAGCGTACCAATGCCTCCTGGCAATGCGACGAAGGCATCCGCCTTTTCAAACATCAGACGTTTACGCATATGCATGTCGTCAACCACATGCAAATCCTGCACGTCGATCGTTGGTTTCTCGCGATCCAACAGGAAACTCGGGATGATGCCCGTGACATGGCCGCCGGCCGAGAGGACGGCCTGTGCGACAACCCCCATGAGACCGTTACCGCCGCCGCCATAGACGAGTCCCAGGCCAGCCGCTGCCATGGCGAGGCCGAATTGCTCTGCTGCCTCGCGATAGACTGCGGTGGAACCTGGTGCCGATCCGCAATAAACGCAGATTCGGCGAAACGGGACATTTTCCGGTGGGATGGAAAGTGAAGACATGGCCTCCTTGTGACTTGCCGTTCGGGTGGAATCAAGTCTTGCTGTTTGGCTCGCTCTCGATCACAGTTTGATAGAGGTGATGCGCGGGGTGGAGGAAAGAATGCCGGGTTCTCCTGTCGATAGGGAAAATCCCCGGGATGGTGGCCTGGCACAACGCGCGATTCTCATGGCGCTGCTTTTCTGTCTCGCATTCATCGCTTATGGCGCAATTCTGCTTTGGGGGCCCATGCCCGCCGTGGTCGAGCGCCCTGTCGCGCGAAGGGAACTTCCTGCTGAACTGCCGCCGCTGCCGGACCTTCCGCCGCGGGCTCCACCCCAAGCCAAGCCACCGACTATTCTTGTGCCGCGGCCAGAGGTGCAGGGACGCTTGCCGCAATTCGATATCGTTCGGCTTGAGCCCTCCGGTGCGTTGCTCGTCGCCGGCCGCGCCGCCGCCGGGTCCGCGGTTGCTCTGATCGATCAGGGGCATGAAGGGGAGGAAAAGCTCGCGGCGGGAACGGCGGATTCCGCGGGAATGTTCGTGTTCGAGGGGGTTGATCTGAAGCCGGGGGTTTACGCGCTCTCGCTTTCGATGCGGCCGAAGGACGCGGAGCAGGTCTATTCCGGCCAGAATGTCGCGATCTTTCTTCCTGCCAGCGGCCAGGGGGAGGCGATGGTGGCGCTGGTTGAAGCCGGTAAACCGACACAGATACTTCGGGCGCCGAAGTCCCTCGAAAATAAAAGCTCCGCGATACCGGTTGGCCAGCCAGGGCAGCACCTTTCCTTCACTATGACGGAAATTGTGGCCGGAAGCGGAATTTTTGTCTCTGGCCGGGCGGACCCCATGGCCCAAGTGCAGCTTTATCTCAATGATACACTGCTCACGCGCGTTACGGCGGCCAAAGATGGTTCCTGGTCTTTACGGATACGCGAAGGATTGATGCCGGGCACGTATCGTCTGCGCGCCGATGCGGTGAACGAGTCAGGCGGTGTGGTGGAGCGGGCGGAAGTGGCCCTCGATATTCCACGGGATGCATCGTCCTCGGCTAAAGCCTCCGCAGACACATTGCCATCTCCTTCTGAGAGCGCCGCCGTCGTCGAAAAGGTCGAGACCACGCGCGTGGAAGCCGGCGATTCTCTGTGGCGCATCAGCATGAAACGGTTCGGCAACGGTTTCCATTATATGCGCCTCTATTCTGCAAACAGCACGCAGATTCGCGATCCGGAAAAAATCTACCCGGGGCAGATTCTCGTTTTGCCGCAAGCACCTTCCCCGCCAGCCGCACAAGCTCCGGACAAGGTGAAACCTGCACGCTAAGCCTATCGTCCGGGATGCTTGCTGCAAGCCGATCAAGCCTGCGTTTGGGGCAGCAGCATTGGGAAATGGGAACACGTGTTTTCGGAAAATTGAACGAATTGAACAGCATCGCTCATGCGGCCGGTCCCTTGGGTAATGGCCGTTTGGGCAATATTCCCTCCGGCAATGGTTTGGAATGTGTCTTGCCTCACGTCTTCCGCCGCGCTTTTTCCAAAGGGTTTTGACCTGGCACGCTTCTGTCCACGAATGAAAAGGAATGGAATGTCTCGCTTGCGGCGCTCCCCTGAATTCATCATTTAGCATTCATGACCCTTTTCACTTCGTCCATTCCCGTGCCGCCGCAACGTAAGCCGCGCCGTAAAATCCAGCTTGGCGCCACCATGCGCAGGCTTTGGCCTTACCTTTGGCCATCCGATCGGCCCGATCTCAAAAAGCGGATTTATGTCGCGCTCGCACTTCTCCTGGCCGCGAAGCTCGTCACCGTGTCCATTCCCTATTCCTTCAAATGGGCGGTGGATGCCTTGACCTTGCCGCCGACAGAGGAGCAAGGCACAAATCTCTGGTCCAGACTGTATCCTGTGCTAGCCGGTCCGCTAGCTCTCACCTTGCTTTATGGTGTTCTGCGCATTGGCATGGCACTGCTTACGCAGGTGCGTGATGGTGTGTTCGCCGATGTCGCCATGCATGCGGTGCGGCTGCTTGCCAGAGATGTTTTCGTCCACCTGCATACATTATCCTTACGCTTCCATCTCGAGCGCAAGACCGGGGGCCTGACGCGTATTCTCGAGCGTGGCCGTAATTCGATCGAGACGATTGTGCGTACGACCTTTCTGACTGCCGTGCCGACGGCGGTGGAATTCGTGCTCATCCTTGGCATTCTGCTGCATTCGTTCGACTGGCGTTATGCCTTGATCGTGGTCGTCATGATCATAGCCTATACCGCCTATACGATGGCCTGCACGAACTGGCGCATCGGCATCCGCAAGGTGATGAACGAAAGCGATACGGATGCCAATACCAAGGCCATCGACAGCCTCCTGAATTTCGAGACCGTCAAATATTTCAATGCCGAGGCACGTGAAAAACAGCGCTATGACCATTCGATCGCGCGTTACGAGGAGATGAGCGTCAAGACCTATACATCGCTCGCTTGGCTGAATGCGGGGCAGGCGGTCATTTTCACGCTCGGCCTTACGGCGGTCATGGTTCTATGCCTGGAAGGCATTCATGCGGGAATCAATACGACCGGCGATTTCGTGCTGATCAATGCAATGATGATCCAGCTCTACCAGCCGCTGAGCTTCATGGGGTTCGTCTATCGCGAGATCCGGCAATCGACCCTCGATATAGAAACCATGTTCGATATTCTGGGGCAGGCGCCGGAAATCGCGGACCAGCCAGGTGCCAAGGATCTCGTTGTGACCGAGGGCAGGCTGCGGGTCGAGCATGTATCTTTCTATTATGATGAACGCCGGCCGATCCTGAAAGATGTTTCTTTCGAGGTGCCGCCCGGAAAAACTGTGGCGATTGTCGGCCCTTCTGGCGCCGGAAAATCGACGCTCTCACGGCTCATTTTCCGTTTTTACTAACCTTCTGCTGGCCGGATCACTATCGATGGCCAGAATATCGGCGCCGTCACTCAGGTATCGCTGCGTGCGGCACTCGGCATCGTGCCGCAGGATACGGTGCTGTTCAATGATACGATCGCCTATAACATCCGCTATGGGAGACCGGATGCGACGGATGAGGAAGTGCATGATGCGGCGCGCCGCGCACAGATCGATGGTTTCATCGAAACCGTGCCTGGAGGGTATCAGGCCGCCGTTGGCGAGCGCGGGCTGAAACTATCCGGTGGTGAGAAACAAAGAGTCGCCATTGCTCGCACGATCCTGAAAGGGCCGTCGATCCTTGTGCTGGATGAAGCCACTTCCGCGCTTGATTCCTTTACCGAGCGCGCGATTCAGAGCGCGCTCGATCAGGTCGCGCGTGGACGCACGACTTTGGTCATCGCGCATCGACTGTCGACGATCGTCGGGGCGGATGAAATCCTGGTGCTCGACAAGGGTGTGATCGTTGAACGCGGCACGCATGGCGAATTGATCGCGCGGGGCGGCGTCTATGCGGCCATGTGGAACCGTCAGCATGATGTCGAGATCGCAGAGGAGGTGTTGCGGCGTGCGGCCGCCGAGGAAGGACAATCCGTCGATATTTCCCTTGCCAACGCCATTGAAAACGGGGCGCAGACCGACGAGGATGACGCCGACGGGGGAGCCAGAGAGCAGAGCCGGGAAGATGAGGGTCAATTGGCCAATTTGCGGGGACTTTGATACACGCGGGAAAATGTCGTCGCTAAGCTGCTTTGATTGGCCGTTTGTATGGCCTGTGGGAGAGATGCTGACCGTTGCAGCGCTAATCTTCATCAATCACCGTTTGCTAGAGCATGTTCGGATGTTTCCGAACTGCTCCACTTGGAAAAGGTAGAGCATTTTCAACGATTTTGAATTGCATAGCGATTCAATCCGAATTGAAAATGCTCTAGCGGTGGCTGTCAAAGCGGCCAACGCTGGAACCCCACAATATCCGGAACGCACTATCCTTGTCTGCCTCCTCGCCTGATCCCCTGTCCCTTGCTTTCGAAGAAGCGCGTCTAGCCGCTGCGCGCGGCGAGGTTCCCGTCGGCGCGGTCATCATGCGCGAAGGGATTGTGCTGGCGCGCGCGGGCAACAAGGTGCTGGAGGAGAAGGACCCGACCGCTCATGCCGAAATGCTGGTCATTCGTACCGCATGCCGAATTCTGCAAAGCGAGCGGCTTTCTGGCTGTGATCTTTATGTGACCCTGGAACCCTGCGCCATGTGCGCGGCGGCGATTGCCCAGGCGAGGCTGCGCAGGCTCTATTTTTCCGCCTCGGACCCGAAGGGTGGTGGAGTTGAGCACGGCGCGCGGATTTTCGCTCAGCCGACCTGTCACCATATTCCGGAAATCTACGGTGGCTTTCGAGAACAAGAAGCGGGTGACCTACTCCGTGATTTCTTCGCGCAACGGCGGTAGGGCGTATCAGGGCTGCTCTTCCTGAATAGGATAACGTTTGCTTTTGTCACGCATCCGCTCAAGGCGCGGGCGAAGGATTTTTGCAGAGCGGGCCGCCGCGAAACATATTGCGGGACCGATAGGCTTCGAGCGGAGCCGTATCGATGCCTAGCCGTTCGGCTATGGTTTGTCCGACGATGGCAAATCGTTGACGGAATTCATAAATGAATGCGAGTGGGACGCTATTATAGCGGATGTCGGGCCCGATCCGGAACAGACCGGATACAATTGTGGATTCATCCCGTTCCGTCAGAATGTGATGGCCCTCTGTATCGCGCTCGAACCAATGATCGATCAAGGTTGCACTGCCGCTAAAACCCGTCGCAAGGATAGGGAAGGATTGTGTCGTCCAAACACGTCCATCGGCGGAATGCACTTTGACTGTTTCTCCGAGCCGCTCGATACCGATGATGTCGGCATTGCCGATGAGTTCGATCGACTGTTTTTGTTGTAATGCAGCATTCAATCTTTGCGCCGTCAATGGCGATAAGGCAACGGAGGGATCTGTGTCATCGCTTTCCCAGGGGGCGGTGCGGCTAAGTATTTTGACTTTCTTGCCGGCATTGGCGAGGCCGATTGCTGCATCGATACCACTTTCATAGCCGCCGACGATGAGGATGGTCTCGCCGGGATAATCTGTCCATTGCCGAATCTGGCTCGAATGAACACCATGTTCCCAGCCGGGCATGACGGCGAGATTCGGATATTGAAATTGTCCAGCCGCCCAGATGACGAAACGGGCGCGGATCGTACCGGCATTCGTATGCAGGGTGATGCCATTGGCTTGTGGCTGAAGGTCCTTGATATCAATCGGTGTCACAATATCGAGATCGAAGACTTCGACCGCCTCTTCAAGATAGGAAGCATATTCGGCACCGCTCAGATGCTCTCGCTTGAGGGCATAGGCCGGCGAACTGTCAAAACTGATGGCGTTGAGATCCGTCAGGCCAAAGGCGTTGCTGGGGAAGGAAGGGGTGATGAAGCGCGTCGTCTGAGGCCATAGATAGAAGGAGGCGCCGATCCGTTTGCGTTCAAGAATTTTGACTCCAGGGATGGCGAGGTCGCGGAGAACCCAGCCCATGCCGATGCCGGCGGGTCCCGCGCCGATGATCGCGACATTCACCAGTTCTGGAAGGTCCCCGTCTTTCGGAAGCCGTGCATTGGTTGAGGAAGCAATTTGTTTCGTCACCCGGCTCGCTCCATCTTGATGAGGTCGGACTCGTCGGAGCCGTCCGGAAACAATCGGACGGCTCCGCAGTGTTTCGATTATGAAAACAAGAGCATTTTTCGCCCGGAAACCTATGGAATGAAGGCGATTGGACCCTCTCGTTGGCGTGAAATGGCTGCGTCAGCCGGAAAGCGCGCCCAGCAATTCGACAGTCACATTTTCGGTCCCGAGGATGCATTGACATGCCAGGCGGGACTTCGACGCGACACCGACCATGGAATCCAGCTTTTCGCTTTCCGGACGCCCCATTTTCGCGAGGCTCTTGCGCCCTTCGAGAATGAAGACGTGGCAGGACTCGCATTTTGCGTCGCGATTGCATTTCAGCTGAATGGGCTCGTCAGCGGCCAGAATGGCGTCGACCAGGATCGACCCTTCGGCAGCTTCGATCGTTTTACCGGACGGCATGATCGTGAGGATTGGCATTGGGATTAGTCCTTTCTGAAATGGGATCTATGGTGATGATGGAAGCGCATCCGCATCACGAATTGAAATGTTATAACGTATCATTATTTTCATTTGTCAAGTTCCAATCGGCTGTCAGCCGGGGTCAGGGGAGGCTTGACAGAAAAGGCGGCGGCAAGGCATGGATTCTCATCCAAAATCGCCTTTCCTCCCTGCGAAAGGCCTGGGCAAGGTTCTCCATGACCGAAAAGCCGAAGCTGCATATTCTCCTTTGCGCGCCGCGCGGTTTTTGCGCCGGAGTGGTGCGCGCCATCGATGCCGTCGAACAGGCCCTGCGAATCTATGGCGCGCCCGTCTATGTGCGCCATGAAATCGTCCATAACAAATTCGTGGTCGAAGGCCTGAAAGCGAAAGGCGCGATTTTCGTCGAAGAATTGGACGAGGTGCCCGATACGACGAAGCCGGTGATCTTCTCTGCCCACGGCGTTCCGAAATCCATCCCGGCTGAAGCACAGAAACGCAATATTTTCGCGATCGATGCGACCTGTCCGCTCGTCACCAAAGTGCATCGCGAAGCGGAATTGCATTTCAATAATGGCCGCCAGGTGCTGCTCGTCGGCCATGCCGGGCATCCGGAAGTCGTCGGCACCCTGGGGCAATTGCCCGAAGGGTCGATCCTCCTGGTGCAGACGCCGGATGAAGTCGCGACCCTCAAGGTCAAGGACGAAAACAATCTCGCTTATGTCACCCAGACCACGTTGTCGGTCGATGACACGAAGAATATGGTCGAGGCTTTGACGAGGCGTTTTCCGAATATCGTCGGGCCGCATCGCGAAGATATCTGCTATGCGACGACCAACCGGCAGGAAGCCGTCAAACGGATTGCGCCGATCGTCGATGCTCTGCTCGTCGTCGGTTCGTCCAATTCTTCCAATTCGCAGCGTTTGCGGGAAGTCGCCGAACGCTCGGGCTGCAAACTAGCGCGGCTCGTCCTGCGTGCCGATGATGTGGAATGGGATCTCTTCTCCAACATTTCCACGCTTGGCATTACGGCGGGGGCCTCCGCGCCGGAAGTGCTCGTGGAAGAAATCATGGCGGCCTTCGCGGAACGCTATGATCTTGAGATAGAGACGGTTTCCACCGCGGATGAAGGCGTGTTCTTTCCGCTGCCTCGCGAATTGCGCAAGGCCGCTTCCTGACATTGATGCGGATGCGAGGTTTCGCATCCGCTGCTTCTTGGAAGTGCGGCTCAGAACGTCACGCGCATATTGAAGAAGACCGTGCGCCCGGGCTCGGGAAAACCGTCCACCAATTGATAGTTCTGATCGAGTATATTGCGCAGCCCCGCCTGCAGCTCGAAATTCGAGGCGACATTATAGGTCGCCTGAAAATTCAGGAGCTGATAGGAGCCGGTCGGATAATAATAGGTTCCGGCCGTATTCGATGTCCAACGACTATCGGCGAGCTCGACATTGGGCGTGATGCTGAGACCGGGGATGATCTCCGGCCGATAGGTGAGATAGAGGAAACCCTGTGCGAAGGGAACACCGGTCGGCTGAATATAGGGCGTGCGCGGGCTGGTGATGGACCGCCGGATGAATGTCAGATTGCCGCCGATCATCAGATTGTCCTGAATCTGATAAGTGCCGGCCGCTTCTATGCCGACGAAATAGCCGTCACCGACATTCTGGCTCTGGGTCAAAGCCGTATTATTGTAGATGAACGGCACTGATTGAATGAGATTCTTGACATCGCTGACGAATGCCGCCGTCTGGAACTCGGCATTGGTGTTGAACGTCGTTGCCCAGCCGATCTGATAATTGGTCGCGCGCTCTGGTTGCAGACCGGGATTCGACACGGCGCCGCCAAAGCGCGAACTAAATCTGTCGAAAATCGTCGGGAAACGCACCCGCGACGAGACGTTGGCGAAGAGTTTGGAATTTTCCTCATAACGCCAGATCAAGGCGGCCTGCCCATCGGGAGCGCCGACATCCCGCAACGGATAATTGATGAAGCCGTCGGTCGTATTGTAATCCTGCGCGCGCAGCATATGACGCCAATTATAGGCGAAGCCCTGCACGAAATCGAGATTGGGCGTTATATGCCATGTATTTTCTAGCGCTATTGTATAGGTGTCTTCCGTTGTCGTTTGATCGGGTTCGCGGAAGCAGATGACATTGGCGACGCAGGGGCTCGTCGTGGAGAAAGTTCCCTGCCATTCGACGTGATTGTCACGCCGATATTGGAAAGTCCCTTTCAACGTATCGGCGGTGCCGAAATTGATGCCAGCTTCGACGGAGCCGCCCAAAGCGTAATCGTGATAGGCGCTTTGGAAGGATCTCGGGAGGCTTTGTGTCGAAAGATAGCGATCGTCGTAGGAATAGAGGGAATTGTCGAATGTGTTGAAGTAGACGCGGCTCTTGAGATAGACGGCGTCGCTCAGCTGGGTGTTGGAGAGGAAATAGATATTCTGGATGTTCCAGTAGGGCCAGTCCCAATATCTTTGCGAGGCGACCGGATCGCTGACATGCAAGGGCGCGCCCTTGCGGCCGACCTGCTTTATATAGTTGAATGAATATTCGTCCGTTGCATTGGGCGTGACGCCGACTTTGATCATGCCGCGGCCATCGGTCGTATCGGAATGATCGCGTAGACCCGAACCCTGTACGCTTGTCGGGGTGTATTCATGTGACAGAATCCAGCCCCGTGTCCCCAGAAAACTGGCGCTGCCCTGGAGATAATAGGTCGGCTGTTTGGTGCCGAGAAACAGATAGGCGGAGCCGCCCTCCAATGTGCCGTCCTGGCCCCAGAGCATCCCGGTGCGCATCTCACCATCGACCTCTTTTTGCGCCTTGCGGGTCACGAGATTGATGGCGCCGCCCATGCCGCCCGGACCATCGAGGACGGAATCATAGCCTTTGGCGATTTGTATCTCCGAGACGTCTGCGGTGAGGAAGCGCCCGAAATCCAACCGGTTATCGGCGGGCAGATAGACCCTGATGCCATCAATCGAAAGCGGTGTCTGGAAGCGATCGAAACCGCGTACATAAATCAGACGTTCATTACGGGGACCGCCGGAATTCGACGCGGACACGCCGGGGGCGAGTGTGACTGCCTGATCGAGCGTATCGCGCCCGAATTTCCAGGCATCCTCATTGGTGATGACGCTGCCGCCATAGCCGCTCGTCTGTTCACGGCTTCCGCTCTTCGAGGCGGAAATATTGATCTCGCCGAGAGAAAAGACACCGACTTCCTGTGCGTCTACGGGACTCGTCGCAAGCAGGAGGCCTGCGAAAGTCGCAGCCGTTTCAAACTGTCGGATCTTGCTATATTGGCTTTTTTCGTGTGTTGCGGCCTGGCAGGCCGTATGCGTCGTCATGATTGCATTCCCCGTTGGATCTGTCTGAATGCCCCCTCAGAGCGAATTCAGAAAAGTGACAAGCGCCTGACGGTCCGCCGAAGAGAGCGTACGAAAGCGCTCGCGTGCGGCCACAGCCTCTCCGCCGTGCCAGAGGATCGCCTCGCTCAACGTCCTGGCTCGACCGTCATGCAGATAGTTGATGTCCTGTCCGGTCCTGGGCATTGCTCCGAGTCCCCAGAGGGGTGGCGTGCGCCATTGGGTGCCGCTTGCCTCGAAATCCGGGCGGCCATCAGCAAGGCCATCGCCCATGTCGTGAAGGAGGAGATCGGTAAAGGGATGGATTGTCGTGCCAGCGAGCCCGGGCAGGGGGGCGGCCTCGCCGAGGCGCAGCGTTCCCGTGTGGCAGCGCCCGCAGCCGATGCTATCGAAGAGGGCTTCCCCGCGCATGACCTCGGGGTTTTGACTGTCACGCCGCGCCGGTACGGCCATGTCGCGGACGAAAGCCGTCACAGCGTCGAGATCCTTGTCGACAAGCTCCGGGTCGGCAAGTTCGGGCTTGGCGCTCATGGACGCCTTGCAATCAGCCTGCGCCGTCGTGCAACTCTCTGACGGAAAGAGTGAGGAGGTGATGCCAAGATCCTCGGCAAAGGCGGAAGCGATCTGCTGTCTCAGGCTTGGCTGGTTGGCTTTCTGACCAAAACGGCCAAGTCTGCGGCTCATGCTCGCCCTGTCCCAAACCCAGTTCGGCTTGCCCGCGACAGAGCCGCCCTTCCGTTTCTGATCCTCCGCCAGCCTGAGGATTTCCGCCTCTGGCACGGCTTCCAAAAGTCCAAGTCCGACGAGGGGTTGCGCATTGCGCAGGGAAATTTGCGTATCCTTGCCGATGGGGCCGAAGGCGAGGTCCTGCCATTGAAGGATCGGCCGGCGCAATTCGGCGACGGAACCGTCGCCGAATGTGACCTGCGTTGTCTCCCAGGCGAGATGGACCTCGCCCTCTGCCCGCATACCGGGAATGGCGCGCGGATTGAACTGCGGTCCATAAAGCGGATGGCCGAGTGGTCCCCCGTGAGCGTCGGTTCCCGCGGGGCTTAATTTCACCACCATGGTCCGCAAAGGCTCGGTACCTGAAGGCGGCGCGCCGCGGCCGTTTTTGACGTGGCAGGCGATGCAGGAAAGCTGGTTGAACAAGGGCCCGAGCCCCTGGAATTCCGGTTGGTCAGCGGAAGGAGAAGGCACCCAGGCGGCGTGGAAGAAAAGACTGCCGTGGGCGGCCAAATCCTTCTCGGTTTCACTCAAACCCTCAAACGGGCGCGCATAAAGCGTGCGGCCTTGAAAGGCGGTCTCATAGGGCAAGAGAGGAGGCGGGGAAGCGCCTTCCTCGGCTGAAACACTGACGAACGGCATCAATGATGCGATTGCGAGCACGAATCCGGGCAATGCCCGGGCGAGGCCAAG
Organism: Beijerinckia mobilis; assembly: GCF_000745425.1. Lineage (GTDB taxonomy): Bacteria > Pseudomonadota > Alphaproteobacteria > Rhizobiales > Beijerinckiaceae > Beijerinckia > Beijerinckia mobilis. The sequence continues at coordinate 60,800 of NZ_JQJH01000015.1, read as the reverse complement.
CCAGAGTCCGGTCTTCATGGCGCGACTGGCGTTTCCAGGAGCGATAGCGCCTTGCCACGGGCTTCACGGATCGTTTTTGCCCAGCCCTCGCCGAGATCGTCCGAACCAGACTTCGGCGGCCAGTCAACGCGCGCGAGATAGGCTTTGTCTTCGGCCTCGGTAGCGCCGACGGGCACAAAACCCGCGAGATGCCGAGCTTCCTCTATCCGTGCTTTGCGGATCGGATCAGGCTTTTGCTGCAAATCGGCTTCGGCTGCGTGAATCTTTTGCCAGAGATCCTGCAGCGCCTCGTGGTCCTTGGCGATCAATTCTTCAAAGAGGCGTGCGACGAGTGTGCGTCTCGCCCCGCCAAGGGCATGATCGAAAGGGAGCAAAGTGGAGGCGGGCAAGCGGAAGGGATTTTGGACGGAAGGATCGTCGGGATAGGCGTCGGGACGAACCGGATGCCTGCCGACATCCGGTTGAAGCAGGAGTTTCTGGCCTTCCCGCGAAAGGAGAAAGGCAATGAAGACGCGCGCCGCTTCCGCATGTGGCGCGCCTTGCAGCAGCGCCACATGGGCGGGCAGAAAGGCCGTGCGCCGCGGATAGGCGATGGCGACCGCCTCGCCATTTGCCGCCGCTGTGAGTGGAACGAAATCAATCGTCATCGCCAGAGCGGCCTTCCCCTCGATGAGGGGATGCATGGCGTGACCCTGGGCGGACAGAACCGCATTGCTGCCGATCTCGGATAAAAGGGCCCAACCTTTCTCCCAACCCTCGCCCTGCAGGATGATTTCGTAAAGGGACGGGGCGAAGCCAACCTTGCCGGCATTTGGCATGATGATCTTGCCCGCTAACGCCGGTTGAGCGGCGGCGTGCCATGTCTGCGGTGGTGCCTTGCCTTTCCACAATGCCTGAGTGCCGAAGGCCAGTCCGTAGCCGGCGATCTCGAAGGCCTCGTAATAGCCTTCGGGATCGGACAGGTGATCCTCGCCAATCGCACCGGGCAATTGTGTACGGACGATGTCGAGCTTCTGGAATGCGCCTTCCGCACGCAGGTGCGGGAAATTGTCACTCGATGCAGCCCAATAGACATCGACGCCGCCATGGTCTTTGGCGGAGAGGAGTCTGTATGCGTCACGCCCCTGTTGCCAGAGAAGATGGACGGAAATATCCGGATGCGTCGCCTCGAATGTTTTGAGAAAGAGGCCGGAGACCTCTTCTGGATAGGCTGTGACGACGGTAATCTCTTCCGCGAGGCCGGGACCTGTGAAGATCAATGCGACAAGCGGGAGAGCCGCCAGAAAATTGGCGAGACCCCTACGCCGCGTGGAAAAAGCGATGTCGGCTGAGGACTTTAAGTCTGAATATTGCATAGCTTCATCTTGAGAGGAAGCTATAGCTATGTCAATACAGCTTTATCGCGAAACGATTGATGACTTCAATCTGGAATAATGGATATTCCTATACTGACTAGCATATGACTCTGTACCAGAACGCAAACGGTAGAAAGAGAGTCGCAGACTGCGCCGCCAGTTCTCACTATAAATAGGAGTATATTATATAAAATTGATCATAAATATAGGGAGCGATGCTTATAAGCACATATTTGTTTTGTTGAATTCTTGAAGCAAGAGTGACAGAAATTACCGTTATGGAATCTGTCGTCGTGGGCTTTGATATTGGGATTTTCTATCCTATATGCGCCTTACTTTCCCTGGACGTTTCTGTGCCGATGCGTCGGAGAGAGCGCTTTTGATCACCATACAGGAGATTGGTTATGAAAATTTCCGGACGTAATTTCATTCCGGGCACGATCAAAGATGTGCAGAAGGGCTCCACGACTGCCCATGTTCATCTGGAAATCGCCGGAGGCGTCATCGTGACGGCTTCCATTACCAATGAATCTGTTGACGAACTCGGTCTCGTTCCCGGCAAGAAGGCACATGCACTGATCAAATCATCCGACGTGATGATCGCTGTCGACTGAATACATCGATCATGGCAGACAAAACCCCGCTCTCAGGCGGGGTTTTCATTTTGATCGGTCATATAGTTACGAATACAGCAGTTGCGGCCATCCGAACCAGTTTGTGGAATGTTGCGTGTCTCAGGCCATGCTCTCATCGCAAGGTTCTGAAATTCTGGCCTTCAGGGAGAGAGGCTGGAGGGCTTCCGGCACGGGGCCTCCTGTCGCCCAGTCGAGCAATTCGACTGTATGCACAACGGGGACATCGGTTCCACCGCCGATTTGAACCATACAGCCAATATTGCCCGCTGCAATGACGTCTGGCTTTGTCGTCTCTATATTTGCGAGCTTGCGAATCTTGAGGCTTTCTGCAAGTTCCGGCTGCAACAGATTGTAGGTGCCAGCCGAACCGCAGCAAAGATGGGATTCAGGGACCGGGGATACAGTAAAGCCGGCCTTTTTCAGAAGATCCATCGGCAGCCGTGTAATCTTCTGACCGTGCTGCATCGAACAGGCTGAATGGTATGTCACACGGAGCGTGGGCATTTCACCGCTCGGCGTGAAATCGACTTCCTCGACGAGTTCGGTAATGTCCCGCGCCATGGCCGCGACGGTTGCGGCATCGGTCGCAAGGTCGGGATCGTCACTGAACATATAACCGTAATCCTTGACCGTCGTACCGCAGCCGGACGTATTGATCACAATGCGATCAAGGCCGTTCTGGTTCTTTTCCCGCATGAAGGCTTTGATATTGGCCTTGGCATAAGCATGGCCGCTCGCTTCCTGCCCCATGTGATGGGTGAGTGCGCCGCAACATCCGACACCCGCGACGACAGTAACCTCGACACCGAGTCGGGTGAGAAGGCGCACGGTTGCTTCATTGATGCCGGGATCGAGGACTCTCTGGGCGCAGCCGTTGAGCAAAGCGACGCGCAGCTTTCTTTCGCCTTGGGCGGAAAACACCTGCGGCCGGTCGACAGGGCTCGGTGACGGCAGGGTTGAGGGCGCCATCGAGAAAAGAGCGCCGAAACGCCCGGGAATGAAACCGGCAAAAAGGCGTATCGGCCGCGCGGCGAAGAGGGCGAGGCGGAAGAGGGTCGGGCGCGGCAGGACGAAGGCGAGGACAGAACGCAACGTACGGTCGAGGAAAGGGCGGCGATAGGTCTTTTCGATATAGGCGCGCGCGTGATCGACGAGATGCATATAATGGACGCCGGAAGGGCAGGTCGTCATGCACGATAGGCAGGATAGGCAGCGGTCGATATGTTTCACCGTGGCGGCATCGGCAGGCCGCTCATTCTCGAGCATTTCCTTGATCAGATAGATACGCCCGCGCGGACTGTCATTTTCCTCGGCCAATGTGATGAAGGTCGGACAGGTGGCGGTGCAAAAGCCGCAATGCACACAGGTCCGCAGAATTTTCTCCGAACGCGCAATATGCGGATCGGCGAGTGCGGCGGGTGTGAAATGGGTCTGCATGGCTTTGTTCCATACACCGCTGGGACTGTATATGGGTCCCGCGCGATTGAGTGATCAGGAATTGTGTGTCTGTTGTTCCGGCTTGGAATCGGAGCTCTTGGGATCCGAGATCCGGGGCTCGAAGTTCTTGCCGAATTTATCACGGTTCAGCAGAGATAAAGGGTCAAAGGCCAGTTTGACTCGCTGCGAAAGCGCTGCAAGAGCTGTTGCCTGCGGATGGAACACAGGCGTCTGCGCACGTATGCAATCGTCAGCGCGCATCAAGGTTGCATGACCGCCAAATCTATCGACAGCCGCGCGGATCGGTTCGGCATGGGCGTCAGTCGATGGCTCGATGCAGAGCCAGATGAGTCCCCCGGCCCAATCATAAAACCAGCGCAGGATCGGTACGCCGGCCGCATGGATTGCGGTGACGAGCGGTGCGGCTTCGGTCGGCGCGGTGGAAAGCCGCCAGACTTGACCGGAAATGGCTGTTACCGGCAAGGCATCGCGAACGGCGGACCAGAATTCCCGGGAAACGGCTTCCTGCAGCAGGTCATACTGACCTTTCGCAAACATGGCTTGTTTACGAAAGAAGGTGATGATTTCTTCTTTGCGCTTCTGGACGGAAAGATGGGGCCCCTCAATGCGCAAGATGGCAATGGGCCCTCTTGCAAGGCCAAGCAGGCTCCCCTCGGGCAGGCAGGAAAAACTCGAAATATCGTAAGGTAGACCCGTGGCCATGCGCAAAAGCGCCAGCGCCTGATCTTCCGTCAGATTTGAGACGACGACGCTTTCCTCATTTTCCGGGCGCGGCAGGACCTTGAGCGTCACTTCCGTCATGATCGCCAGAGTGCCGTGGGATCCGGCGAGCAGCTTCGAGAGATCATAACCGGTCACATTCTTCATGACCCGGCCGCCGGATTTGAAAATTTCTCCGCGCCCGCTGACAGCTTGGAAGCCAAGCAGATGATCGCGGGCCGCGCCGGCACGAATACGTCGCGGCCCGCTTGCATTGACGGCGACCGTGCCGCCAATGGTGCCGCCCTTGATCCTGTCGTTTTTCGTCAAGCCATAAAGATCGCCATGATCCATGGGTTCGAAAGCCAGTTCCTGACCGTTTTGGGCGAGCAGGGCCTGGATTTCCCGCAAGGGCGTGCCGGCATGGGCACGCAAAACCAGTTCCGCAGGTTCATAAAGCGTGACACCAGATAGAGCGCTCAGCGATAGGCATTTTTCAGCGGTAACCGGACCGCCCAACCCCGTTTTCGATCCAAAACCCATGATTTCAAGGGGCGTGCGATTGGCGACGGCGGCTTCGACGACCGCCAGCACATCCTTCTCGTCACGGGGTAGGAGAATATCCATCGCTGCGGCTTCATTCGGTGCGGCCGTCGGGGCGGGCTGCTCCGGGGAAGGGAGATCGGCCAAGGCATTGCTTCCTGTTTTTATCACGACCGCGGATCGATGATTTTATCTCTTTCGGCTGATTTGCGCTTCGGCGCCGGGAGCGGTGGAACTGCCAGACACCGTCTAGAACCGCGGCAAATCGGGGAAGGGCAACTGGCCGTTATGGACATGCATACGGCCAAGCTCCGCACAGCGGTGAAGTGTCGGGAAAACCTTGCCCGGATTGAGCCGATGGGCGGGATCGAATGCACATTTCAGACGCTCCTGCTGTTGCAGGTCGATCTCATTGAACATACGATCCATCAAATCGCGTTTCTCAACGCCGACCCCATGCTCTCCCGTCAAGACGCCGCCGACTTCAACGCACAGGCAAAGAATGTCGGCGCCGAACTGTTCAGCTTTCTCGCTATCACCGGGCTTTGAGGAATCATAGAGGATCAGGGGATGCAGATTGCCGTCTCCGGCATGAAAGACATTCGCCACCCGCAACCCATATTGCGCGGCGAGCTGGTCCATGCGGGTCAGGACATACGAGAGCTGCGAGCGCGGAATCGTGCCATCCATGCAAAGATAATCCGGGCCAATGGCGCCGACGGCCGGAAAGGCATTCTTGCGGCCTGACCAGAAACGAAGCCTTTCGGCTTCGTTCTCCGAGACCTTGAGCGAGGTTGCGCCCTTCTTTACGGCAATATCCGCGACACGATCGATGAGGACATTGACCTCCGCCTCGGTTCCGTCGAGTTCGACGATGACGAGGCTACCGGCGTCGCGCGGGTAGCCGCAAGGCTGAAAGGCTTCGACCGCATCGATCGAGGCTTTGTCCATCATTTCGAGACCGCCCGGAATGATGCCCCGTGCGATGATTTCCGCAACGCAATCGCCGCCATCCTGGACGGTCGGAAATCCGAGGAGGATGCCGCGCGCCGTCGCAGGCTTTTGCAGAATACGCACCGTAACTTCGGTAATGACACCAAGCAATCCTTCGGAACCCGTCAAAACACCGATGAGATCATAAAGATCGCTGTCGAGATGTTTGCCGCCGAGCCGGAGGATCTCGCCACCCATCAGAACCACTTCGAGGCCGAGAATATTATTGGTCGTAAGACCGTATTTCAGGCAATGCACGCCGCCCGAATTTTCCGCGACATTGCCACCGATGGAACAGGCGATCTGTGAGGAGGGATCGGGCGCGTAATAGAAACCCTCGTCTTCCACAGCGCGGGTGATTGCGCTGTTGGTGACACCGGGTTGCACCCGCACACAGCGGTTCTCGTAATCGATTTCCAGAACACGGTTGAATTTGCTCATGCCGAGCAGAATGGCGTCTGCCAGCGGCAGCGAGCCGCCGGAAAGGGAGGTGCCGCTGCCGCGCGGCACGACCTTGACATTCATATCCTGCGCGACCCGCAGAATTTGGGAGACCTGCTCGACTGTTTCCGGCAGAACCACGACGAGCGGCAATTGACGGTAAAGCGTAAGCGCGTCGCATTCATAGACGCGCATCTCCCGCTCCGTATGGACGACACCATTCGGTACGATCTGTTGCAGCCGCGCGACAATCTCCTGGCGTTTCGTGAGAATCGCTGCTTCAGGGAGGGGCATTTGCAATGTCACGGGTCGAAACTCTCGATCAAGCCGGGCTCTGACAATACGCTCACAGACGGCAAATTTTGAATGGACGCGCGTGATAATAGATCAGACGCATTCCAAAATACCAGAAAATCCATGTGACAAAAGCCATATGCCAGAGCCTGCGCAAGAGACCGTTCCCCCTCAACGGATTGCAAGGCTTGCGGAAAGGGCTTTAACCACTTGGCCGTGATCGGAAAATTCCACGCAAATCCCTCGAATTGCGAAGAATTTACCTGAAAATCACCAGTCAGACTATTCCTGCATGAACCGATGATAATCGTGCCGGTACCAGCATTCTGTCAAACATGCGCATGGGCGGGAGAGACCCGCCCATGCAAAAAACTGCGCGGAATTCAGGCCGCGGAAGCCTGACCCGCGATGCCCTGCTTGGCCTTGGCCTCTCTGCGGCGAGAATGCAGAAGATATTCGGTATAGCCGTTCGGCTGTTCGAGGCCCTTGAAGACCAGGTCGCAGGCGGCCTTGAATGCCACCCCGTCGAAGCCGGGCGCCATCGGCTGATAAATGGCGTCGTCGGCATTCTGCTTGTCGACAACGGCAGCCATGCGCTTCAAGGTTTCCATGACCTGAGCTTCGGTGACGATCTTGTGATGGAGCCAATTGGCGATGTGCTGGCTCGAAATCCGCAAGGTCGCGCGATCCTCCATCAAGCCGATATTATGAATATCCGGCACCTTGGAACAACCGACGCCCTGATCGATCCAGCGCACGACATAGCCCAACAGACCCTGCGCATTGTTGTCGAGTTCCTCCTGGATCTCCTGCGCGGAATAGGTTGTCTTCGTCACCGGCACAGTCAGAAGATCATGCAGCGGAGCGCGCGGCCGGCTCGCCAGCTCTTTCTGCCGCGCGAACACATCGACTTCATGATAGTGCAGGGCATGTAAGGTCGCCGCCGTCGGCGAGGGAACCCAGGCCGTATTGGCACCGGCACGCGGATGGCCGATCTTTTGCGTCAACATATCGGCCATGGCATCGGGCGCCGCCCACATGCCCTTGCCGATCTGGGCCCGGCCGGGCAATCCGCTGAGCAGACCCACATCGACATTATTGTCTTCATAGGCCTTGAGCCAGGACTCGCTCTTCATGCCTGCCTTGCGCACCATCGCTCCGGCTTCCATTGCCGTATGAATTTCGTCGCCAGTGCGGTCGAGGAAACCGGTGTTGATGAAGACGACCCGCTGCGAGGCAGCCTGAATCGCCGCCATCAGATTGACGGTGGTGCGGCGCTCTTCATCCATAATGCCGATCTTCAACGTAAAGGGCGACAGGTCGAGCGCCTTTTCGATATCGGCGAAAACCGCATTCGCGAAGGCCACTTCCTCCGGACCATGCATCTTCGGCTTCACGATATAGACAGACCCGGTGCGGCTGTTGTGCCGTTCATGTTTGCCGTAGAGATCGTGACGGGCGACGAGCGCCGTCACCATGCCGTCGAGCAGATTTTCGGGAATCTCCGCGCCCGAAGCATCTTTGACGGCATCGGTAAACATGTGATGGCCGACGTTACGGATCAGCAGCAGACTGCGTCCGTGCAGACGCAGACTGTCTCCCTTGCCCGTCTGATAGACGCGGTCATCATGCATCGTGCGCGTCATAGATGCGCCATTCTTGACGAATGTATCGCTTAGGGTGCCCTGCATGAGGCCCAAAATGTTGCGATAAAGCGCGACCTTGTCGGCCGCATCCACGACGGCGACGCTGTCTTCCATGTCGATGATGGTGGAAATGGCGGCCTCGATGACGATATCGGCAAGGCCGGCCGGATCGGTCTTGCCAACCGGATGGGTGGCATCGATCACAAGCTCGAAATGCAGGTGATTGTGACGCAGAAGAATGGTCGTCGGTGCTTCAGCCGAGCCGGTGAAGGCGACGAACTGATCGGCCGAGGCGAGACCGACGCTCTTGCCATCAAGGCTCGTTGCCTTGAGTGCGCCACCCTCGATCCGGAAGGATTTGATATTGGTGTAGGACAGACCTTCGAGCGGAAACGACTGATCGAGGATTTGCTTGGCCTTGGCGACGACGCGGGCGCCGCGTGTCGGATTGAAACCCTTGCCACGCTCTGCGCCGTCTGTTTCGGGGATAGCATCGGTGCCGTAGAGCGCATCATAGAGGCTGCCCCAACGCGCATTGGCAGCGTTCAAGGCATACCGAGCATTGCTGCCGGGAACGACGAGCTGCGGACCGGCAATGGCGGCGATTTCCGCATCGACATTGGCGGTTTCGATGGATTTCGGCGCAGGCTCCGGAAGGAGATAGCCGATTTCACGCAAAAATGCTTCAGTCGCAGTGGGTTCGGTGCTGCCACCGCCACGGTAATAGGCATCGATCTTGGCCTGAAGCTCATCGCGCTTGGCGAGCAAGGCGCGGTTCTGGGCGCTTTTCGATGCGACGAGATCGGCCAGCCCACGCCAAAATTGTTCGGCGCTGACGCCCGAGCCCGGAATGGCTTCCTTGACGATGAAATCGTGAAGTTCCGAATCGACCGAAAGGCCGTTGATCGAAAGATATCCCATCTGGCTCTCCGAAATTGGCAGATAGCTAGAGCGTTTCGGATCGTTCCGGAAACGCTCCCCTCAAAACAATCAGGGCATTTTCAGGCAATGGAATCGCGAAGCGATTCAGCATTTCCGGAAAATGCTCCAGTCCGAACCTGTCGTCGCCCGTTTTGAATCCCCCCATTGCAGACGGGTCCCGCTGCATTGTAGGAGCGTATTCGGTGAAACAAAAATAGGCAGTCGACAGATATGCTTGACCCATAAATGGCGTATAACATTCCAATCGTCAATTTTTCTGGAAAATATTTTCATTTTTAAAAAAATTAATTATCACTATGAGATATAATGATAATTTTATTTTCGCGATAGGTATTATCAAAATACGCTGCATTTTTGGGCGCTCCGCTGGAGGCTCATTTTCGGAATGCTTTTCCAACAGTCATTTCGTTGGCCAGAACATGGCCTGAATGCCCTCCTCTTGAAGAGATGAGGTTTCAAATTTCTGGGAGCATGCGGGCGTGCCTTCCAAATCGGGTGGCGTGTTCGTGAGATGCGGTGCAGCATGCAGCGTTGACGGCGGCTTTATCCCCGGTAGACATATCTCAATATCCTCTGCGCTAGCGTTCAAGGAACGACCTGTTCATGTCTATCGCGTCTTCCGCCGGGGCTGGCACTCTGTTCGGGCACCGGCCTTTTTTCCTGTATTTCTGGTCGCGTAGCCTCTCTGCTTTTTCCCGTCAGATCGCGATGGTCGCTGTCGGCTGGCAGGTTTATGCGATGACGAACAGCGCTTTCGATCTGGGAATGATCGGCTTGATGCAGTTCCTCCCGACGGCGCTCCTGACATTCGTGGCCGGGCATGCGGCGGATCGTTATGAACGAAAACGGGTCGTTCAGGCCTGCCAGATCCTGTCTGGATTGACATCCGCCTTTCTTGCCTATGGCACCTTTGCGGGCACATTGACGGAGACACAGATCTTCGCGGCGGTGACGGTTTTCGGTTTCGCGACAGCATTCGAGAGCCCGGCGGTGGCGGCAATGCTGCCGGCAGTGGCGCCGGAAGGTATGCTCCAGAAAGCCACCGCGCTTTCTACATCCGCATTCCACATTGCAGTTGTTGGCGGTCCGGCTTTGGGCGGTCTTGTCTATGCGCTGTCGCCCGGAGCGCCCTATGTTTTGATGATGTTTTTCTGGCTGGTCGGTTCCACTCTCAACGGCATGATCGTTGTCGAGAGGGCTGTCCTCTCCAAGGAGCCGCCGAGCCTTGCTTCTCTCTTTGCCGGGGTGGCTTTCGTGCGTGCCAATCCGGCCATTCTCGGAACGATTTCGCTCGATCTTTTCGCCGTTTTGCTTGGCGGCGCGACATCGCTGATGCCGATCTATGCGCGTGATGTTCTCCATACAGGGCCGCTCGGTCTCGGCATCCTGCGCGCCGCACCCGCCATTGGAGCTCTGTTGATGACGGCCGTACTCTCGCGCTATGCGATCGAGCGCAAGGTCGGTGTCAGAATGTTCCAAGCCGTCATCCTTTTCGGTGTGGCGACAGTCGCCTTCGCGCTTTCCGGCCAGATGTGGCTGTCGTTGCTCGCGCTCATCGTCATGGGGGCAGCCGATCAGGTCAGCATGGTCATCCGCATCTCGCTGGTGCAACTGGCGACGCCTGACGATATGCGTGGCCGCGTCGGTGCGGTCAATTTTCTGTTCGTCAACGCATCCAACCAATTAGGGGAATTCGAAAGCGGATTGACTGCGGCCTGGCTGGGAGCTGTGCCGGCGGCAGTCCTGGGCGGTATTGGAACCATTCTTGTCGCGCTTTTATGGATGAAGCTGTTTCCAAGCCTGCGTCATGTTGAGCGGCTGGAATAATGACATCGTTGCCACAGCGACGCATTTGCATGTTTCAAAACACACGGATTTTCTGTCGTCAAAGCAAAGGACTGTCGATGTAATTCCTTAGCAAAGCGGAGGTTGGACAGGGCAAATGATAAGGGAGTTTAATGTATGCGTTGCGCGATCATGAAACTGTAATCAAGGCAGGTTGTATTCCTGCGAAAACATGTAACTTCTATCGGATCCTGTAGATCGTCTTTATGTCAGGTTGTTTTTCGTTTTGATAATTGGTGATGGCCGAAGGCGAGAGGTGCAATGACGCTTGCCTGTTCTTGCCATAATTTTAGCGCAACTTGCAGCATACCGAATATAACGCGCAGAAATGAAGTGTTTTCAAGAATTTCGAATCGCGGCGCGTTTCGCGTCAAAGCGGAAATATTTGAGACTATCGATTTTCGGCTGGCTGCGATCGCGGTGAAGCGGTACGCCTCTGGAACCGAGGCCAGACCATTGCAAAAGGGCCGATTCGTCCATGCATCTCAATTTAGCCGACGGCACTTTGCTTCATTACGATATTTTGGGACAGGGAGAGGAAGTTCTGGTCCTGATTAATGGGCTTGGTCTTAAAGGCACCGTGTGGCGACCGCTTGCGGCCTCACTCAAGGACCGTTTTCAGGTCGTGATGGTCGACAATCGCGGTGTGGGATTGACCCGATCGACCGGAGCTTTTTCCACACGGGACATGGCGGATGATGTCGCGGCGCTGATAGACCATATTGCGCCGAGCGGCAAAGCGCATGTGCTGGGCTTTTCGATGGGAGGCATGATCGCCCAGCATCTGGCCGTCGCTTATCCGGACCGGGTCGGTAAGCTGATTCTCGTCTCGACGACCACCGCGCTCTCGGCGCGCTCGGCGGCGGTGATCGCCCATTGGTGTGCGATGATGCGGGCGGGCATCGACCCGGCGATCATTCTGCGCGACAAATTTCTTTTCATCTGGGAAGATCAATTCTTCAACAAGGAAAGAAGCGTCTCGCAGCTGATTCAGATCATCCTGAGCGACGCCGCACCGCAAAGCACCGAGGATTTTTGCCGTCAGGTCGCGGCCTGTCGTGGCCATGCGGATCAGGGCCTGCCGGCGCGCATCCGCGCCGAGACATTGGTGATTTCCGCTCCAGAGGAACGTCTGCTTTCGGTTCCTGAAGCGCGGCAATTGGCGGCTTCAATCCCGGGCGCACAATTTCGTTTGCTGCCGGGAGGTGGACATAATGGCTGGGTCGAATATCTGGGCGATATGATCGACTACGTCGAAGCATTTTTAGGGTAGCGAAGTGACCTCTTTTACGATGCTGGCTGGGGCGAGATAAAAAGATGGGTGCAAAGGTTTTGTCCCTTGCCGAGCTTAAACCTCTGCTCGCCTCGCGCCAGCGCCTGATTGGCATCGATCTTGGCACCAAGACAATCGGTCTCTCCCTTTCCGACCTCGAGCGCCGCATTGCTACCCCTCTCGAGACGATTCGCCGGACCAAGTTCACTAAGGATGCCGAACGGCTGATGGCGCTTGCCGATGAGTTCGAGATTGCGGCTTTCGTGATCGGCCTCCCGCTCAATATGGACGGGACGGCTGGCCCAAGGGTGCAGGCGACTGAAGCCTTCGTCCGCAATTGTGCCGCGCTGACGAATCGTCCGTTTTGCTATTGGGACGAACGGCTTTCCACGGCGGCGGTCACCCGGGATTTGATCGCCCAAGATGCCTCACGCGCCAAACGCGCCGCAGTGGTCGATAAACTCGCGGCTGCCTTTATTCTTCAAGGCGCGCTTGATCGCCTGGCTTGGTCGGACGAGAGGTTAGGGAATTTCGATCAGCAGGATTTCACCCGTTGACAGGACTGGATGGAAAAGCTTAAGAACCCACGCATCCCACTGCTAGCGGGTTGAGCCGCAGGCTCCCACGATGCAGGCAGGTGGGGGATAGTTCAATGGTAGAACAGCGGACTCTGACTCCGTTAATCTTGGTTCGAATCCAGGTCCCCCAGCCAGTTGGCTCAATCTCCCCAGCTCCATTAGAATCCAGTATTCGCGATCTGTTTGGTCTGCTCATGCTTTGGCGTCTATCCTTGAAGGATCAGCCGCGTCAAAAAGCGTTTGGGCTTGATTCAATCACCGGGCGATTCAAATGGTCTGGAAATGTCCCGGTTTTCCTGGACAGCCGGGAAATTTCGAGAGCGTTCCAGATGAGGAAGAGAGCGGACGTGTTTCCGGGAAAAGGACCGGGCAGAGGAGACGTCTTCTCCAAAGAGAGCGAGGCATTGTACCGGGCAGGTGGCTTGTCGCGTGCCTCATAGGTCTCTTGCCTGCCAAGGACGCTCGCTGCTCATATGAGTCGTAAGCAAGGAGACGCAGCGCAGTGGGAAAGGGTTTCGGCGGGAAGGTCGGAGTGATGCTGGGCGTGAGAGCCTGCGCGCCATACCGAAATCAATCCTGGCCGGAGGAATGACCACTCTGGCAGATTTGATGACTATGTTTTTTTATTTGAAATGCTGATGTTCAGCGCTGTGATTCTGGAGGCCTCGCCCGGAATCGAACCGGGGTGCAAGGATTTGCAGTCCTCTGCGTAACCACTCCGCCACGAGGCCTCTCGGAAAACCCCTATCTGCTTTTCAAGCATTTGGGTCAGGGCTTCAAGCCCCGTCTCCTGCCTATACAAAGGAAACCAACCGCCCGCAAGGGAAGGAAGGAGATAAAAACAATTAATAAGATTAGATGTCAGAAAATTCGATTAGGCCTTTGCAAGCGCATCCAAGCTTGCTATATGCCCGTCATCGCTTACGCGATCCCTGATAGCTCAGCCGGTAGAGCAATCGACTGTTAATCGATCGGTCGCAGGTTCGAGTCCTGCTCAGGGAGCCATCACGCACGCCTGTACAACGGCGCCAAAGACTTAGCTGATATCAGAGACTTAGGCGGCTCACCTGCTACACGGGACTGCCGCTCATGCCTGCCCGAAAGACCGCCTCAAGGATGCCGTCGCTCACGATCCGCAAAGGTTCCCGAAACTACTATTTTCGAGCAAGGCTCCCAGCCGCCGTTCGAGACCATCTGTCCAGCCTCCCAGCCACGACGCTCCGTCCAGCCGGTTGGTCTCTATCCGAATGCTGGAAAAGTCTCGGCACGCCCGATCGCGCCCTTGCCCGGCAGCGATATGCCGAAGCACTCGCCACCTTCGAGACAGAATGCGCGCGTATCCTTGCGATCGAACCCGCCCGCGCTAATGCTCGCATTCGCTGCGCGCCCGTCGATCTTTCGCATCGCCAAACGGTCGCGCTTGCAGGAACGCTTTACGATGACTTCGTGACCGTCATCGGCGACGATCCGACTCCCATAAATTGGAAACACGTCCAAGAAGCCGATAGGAGCGCCAAGGACGGCCATCACGGCTTGTCAGGCCTCTTACTAGCCAACGAAGACGAACGCCGGTCATCAGCCATGTCAGCGCGTTTTGGAGCCCTTGCAGACGCCATCGCAGCCCGCAACGGTTTACGCCTCACAGACGCAAGCCGCGCCCGCCTAATCGAACAGACTGCCTCTGCGCTCGAAGACGCGACAAAGACGCTCGCTCGCAACGCCGCCGGAGATTACAGCCCGGATCCGGCCGCAAGCCGCTTCCCGCCTTGGACACCGCCACAGAAGGGCAGCGAAGCCCCACAGACAGCCAAGGGCGCCAGCCCCGGTACAACCCCACCAGACGCAACAACAAGGCCGTCCACGGGCTCGACAACGTGGTCTGTGCTGGTCGCCTCATGGGCCTTGGAAGCGAAGCCGACAGCGAAGACGCTTTCAGCCCGGAACGGCATCGTCTCCCGCTTGATCAAAGAACTTCCAGCCGCGAGCGCCGGTCCCGACTCAGTGTCCGAACTCGATGCCATTGCCTACAAGAACGCTCTACTAGCCGGCGGTCTATCGCCCCGGACCGTTCAAGCGTGCCATCTGTCCGGCCTCAAAGCTCTTTACGAACACGGCCTCGCAAACAAGCTCGTGGTGTCGAACCCTTTCGCTGCCGTCCGTTTGACCGGCCATGCATCTCGCCAAGCCCGCCGTTCGAACATCCGCAAGGAAGGAATCACGGACGTCGAGGCAGCGACCATCCTTCGTGCAGCCCTTGCGGACCGGCGCCCAGCCTATCGCTGGCTCCCATGGCTTGCGGCATTCACTGGAGCCCGCATCACGGAACTCTGCCAATTGCGCTTCGAAGACATCGAAAAGATCGACAACGTGCCATGCCTACGGATCAGACCGGAAGCCGGATCCACAAAGACCGACGCCGGGGAACGCCTCGTGCCACTTCATGACCAAATCCTTGAGATGGACTTTTTGTCTTTCGTTGAGTCGGTCGGCAGGGGGCCACTCTTCTTCGACGCCGCTCGCCAACGGATAGACGACCGCTCGACAGCGACGACAAGTCCCGCCAAAAAGCTAGGTGAACGGCTTTCCGCATGGGTTCGCTCTTTGTCTGCCGAATGTCCTTCGCTCGCCGATCCGCGTCTTCAACCAAACCACGGTTGGCGGCACCGCTTTGTCGGCCTCAGACGCCGCTATGGCCTCGACCACGAGCTTGCCGAATATCTAATCGGCCACGTCTTGCCGGGCATGGGGAACGTCTATGGCGGCCAGCATGTCGAAGGCTTGAAGCGCGAGGTCGACAAGCTCCCCCGTTTCGAAATCCGCCAGCCCGACTAAGGGGGAAGCCTTCTGTCTGACCACGGGCAGGGACCCGCCACTTCGGATGGCTGACCCAAAAACAGGCCTTTCCAAGCGAATGTGCCCGATCACTCTTTTCGCCAAGGATTGTCCTAGCGAGCCAAAGGCGAGCATCCCCGCGCCGCAAGGCGTGGTCTTTCCCTCACGCCGAAGGCGTATCCCCGCGCCGACAGGCGTGCCTATTGCGCCAACGGCGATGCGCTTCCGAAGCCGTGGCCGATCCTATTCCCGCGAAGAGGCCCTCCGATTATTATCAAAATGCGATATAATAGGCCGGGATCATTGCTGGACCGAGACCCTTGATAATAGTCGTTTTGGTCCAAAATGGTACCGGGCATCATATGACAAAATGACGGAACATTCGGATATCATTAAGCTATTTTTTCGTGGTACCAATGTCCCGGCATTTTTCAACTCTAGAGCATGAATTCTCAGAAAGTGGGGGGACATTTCCGGGCCGAACCGGGGCTATTATTACGACACGCGCAACAATGAAGCCCCAAAGTCCAGACCATAAGTCAGAACATTTCGTCCTCGAATTGTCGAGCATTATGCCCGGCAGCCGCGAGACTGTCGGCTTGGTCGAGACTGTCCCGATACTCTTGAAGGTTCCACTTTCTGGGGCGACCTCCAGTATTATCCGCGCGAGGACGACAAGTCCCAACTTTAAGCAGCCGAAAGGCTGACGCAATGGCCGACTCATTAGACGCGAATGCGCTATAGCCATTCTTTGCGAGCCAAGCCATGACCTCACTTGTCGAGGCAACGCGCGCGCCATCGCACAGCCGCTCGTCTTCAAGACCATCCCGAATGATCCCGACAACAGTATGTTCGGAACGACAGACAAGCCGTCTTTTCGCGGCCGTCTCCGGTGGCGAAGCGAAAGGTCGAAACTCTGCATTCTCAAAAGTCATAAACCATTGATAAAGCAGAAACAACTTGTTGTCGTCACGAATGGAGCTTTGCAACTCATTGAAATAATCGGAACACCTTTTGACCAGAGCCGTATCGGCACAGAACCACCGACGGTCCTTTTCGACGGAGCCGTCCTCACCGACTTTGAGATCAAAACTTACAGGGTTCGGATCATTCGAGCAAAGAAGGAACCGCGCAAAGACGCGAGCCATTTGCCTATCAAGGCCCTTCCGTTCGACGGCAAGCTTCGGATCACTCACCAACGATTTGACACTATCAACAAGCGCATAGTTCCCCTTCATGTAAGTCTCATGGACATGCACAAGGATAGGCCCGGAGACCCAACCGTTGAACCTCTCCGTGAGCGCCTGTGCATTGGCCATCGGCCAGTAATTGTCGAGACCAACGAGCCTCCCAACGATCTCCCCAAATGTAGACTTTCCGTTGCCCGGAACGCCCATCAAAAGGACGACATTCGAACACCGTTCGTCAGGCCTCTGTATCATGTGCGCGATCCACTTTAAGACAAACCCAATAGCCGTCTCATCGTCATTCAAAAGGTACCTCAAAAAGTCGAAGAACCATTCGCACTCCCTTTCGAGACTCACCCGATCCACTTCAGGAGCATACCCCAAATCAAACTTAGGCCTGACCCAAGTGTTCCGACATTTCGACCCGTCATCAGGATCGACAAACACGACATCCTGTCCCGGCAAAGCGTCAAGCCTATCGACAATTTGAAGTTCCCAGCCGGTGGCATCCTCATCGACCAACTTTCCGGTTCGCCGCGCGGCATCGTACTCCAGCACTCGCGCCAAGACAGGCGTCCAGACCTTCTTTGCGCCCTTATCATCGACATACTGGACGCAATGCATCGGCGCAATCAACTCATTGAACTGAGCCGCAGAGACAGCAATCATCGAACTCTCTTTAGACGAACAATCAATAACAGCCTTGTAAGCACCAACAACAACAAACCGCGCGGCAATCTCTTTGACGGCAGCGAGCTTCGCGTCCTCAAATTCATCGCTTCCCTCGGCCGGAAGCAACTCCCTTTTAATCCTCATTTTCAGAAATCCTTTCCGCCTCGATCAATTCCGCGCCTGAAAGGTGCGAATGCCTGCCTCAAAAATGTTATCTGCTAACAGCGTTGCCGGGAGCGTGATGCCTCCGACTTTGTAACCGTTTTCTTCCAGATATTTTTGCAGGTCCCAAGGCGCGAGCTTGCCCGTTGGTCCAGCCTTGATGTTCATAAACATGGGCGGCCAATCCTCTCGGCCAGCGGGAGGCAGCATGACAAAGAACTCCCGACAGAAACGCTTAATCAGGGGCATGAACGCCGCCACCATATGGGCCTTCGACGTCATCTTTTTAGCTTTACTTTTTGTCATCGCCGCAGGAGCCTCCGAGTCGCTTTACCGAAGCACGCATCATTTTCCGACCGCCGCACACCGCCACACTTTTCGGCATCCTCCAGATACACCTTGCGGGCTTCGCTCATTGCGCTTTGAAGCTCGCCTTTTGTCTGTTCATCGACCTGAATGCGGCCCTCTTCGACAGCCTTTTTGAACGCCTGTAAGGCGAGCGTGGACCAGACTCCCAGAGCCTTCCCGGCGGGGGTCCGCGCCCTCGTCGCAAGGTGCATCATTTGAGTTTCATTGAGCATGAAAGCTTGAACGGAATGCCTTGCCCCATGGGAGGTTATGACTTCTACGTCTACTTGACGAAGAACTCCCAAAGCCTCCAATTCAATGCGGTGCTTTGTGACGGTTCGCCGGAAGTCTGCCGGTCGGGCATATCCCAAGATCGTGGCCAAGTCCGTGTCTTTGATCCTCGCTTCTCCGTCAATGACCGTGAGAGCCTTCGTAAAGGCGGCCCCAATGTTCTGAACTTCCGTATTTTCCATCAGTGTATATGCTCCAAGTGTCCCCCATGAGGTAACGACCATTCGCCACCGTCCATGTGTCCAAACCATGTATGTGAATGTAAATCCGTCCCGACATGTTGCGTTTAGCAACGCTGAGAACGGAGTCTTTGCGGCCACAGCCATCCGCCCGGCGCGAAGCCTTTCCGCCTCGACCCGGTGACTCTTCTTTCCGTGAATGGATTGTCCTAGCGAGCCGAAGGCGAGCATCCCCGCGCCGATAGGCGTGGCTCTTTTCCTCACGACGCGAAGCGGCGTATCCCGCGCGGAGGCGAAGCCGCACGTGCCTCTCTCACCGAACGCAAATATGCGTCCAGCATTTTCAACAACTTAGAAACAGGTGAGCCGCTTCAAAATCGCCACCCAAAATCGCGGCTTTTCGTGCAACCAAGGCAGCCGCTTCGACCATTATGCCTAATAGACGTAAAGGTCCCAGAAGGTCCCTTAGCCTATTTCATAGCCCGCAGTTCAGCCATGATCCCTTCGCCAATCTCCCGCGCTTTCAACAAGGCATCTGCTTCCGCGTTCCTCCGACCCTCGCGCTTGGCCGCTAACGCTAGCGTTCGCTTCGCCGCCTCCCATGCCAAGGTCGCTTCAGTCTTCTCCCCTGCGATCCTTCTGCCCCCATGACCATTGCCGCGAGCTTTCCGCTCCTCCTTCTGCTTGGCAATGAACCGCTCATGTCGCCGGTCAGCCGCAGCGTTGCTCTCGGCCCAGCCCATTACGACCGGACCGAAAGTCTCCTCATCAAGTAACCGAAAAGCCTCCACATCCTCAAGCCGTTGGGTAGCACCAAGCCGCTGCTGCCGTTCCTCACTTGTAGACAAGCCTTCAAGCTTGCCACCCTTCGACCGAGTGTCCCGCTTTTCGATCGACCCTCTAGCTTTTGAAGCGGCGAGCAACGCGATGCCGAACGCCTTGACATGCACCGAAGCCTTGACCTTTGAACTGGCTTCCGTCCCGCGCGGCCAATATTCCACGCCGGTGATGCCGTGCGAAATTTTCCAGACTTCAACAGCTTCATCAGCACATTGCGCAAAGCTCCAAGGCAACGCTTTCGAACTCGTCTCGATGACACTCCACCCAAACTCCGCCGCCATGACATCCGGCAAGGCAAACGCGCTAGCCAGCCAGAACCGTCTCAAAGACCCGGCCGCAAGGAATTGCGCAACGCCCCTCGCATTGGTCACGACCAAGACAGGACGCCCAGCCACAGCATCCCGATAAGCCGGATCGCTCAACACGCCCAGACCATCGAGCAAGCCCCGTGCGCCTGCCTCTTCCCGGGTCACGTCCTCGACCCTAAAGCTACGTCTATAAGCCGGGACATTGGTCGCTGCCCCAAAGTCAACAACCACAGCCACGCCAACAGCCTTGCACCGCCGCCCAAGCCTTGCGTCATCCCCCATAGTAACGACATGAACAACAACCGGCGTCCCACTCACAGCCGCACCTTTGCCCGTGGCTTTAAGCCTATCCCGCCGTCCAGCTTCGAGGCTCTCCAAGTCATCCCGCAGCGATATCCTATTGACCACACTATCGAGCCGAACCCACGGAAGCGTCTGAAAGCCTTCCACAATTTCATACTTTTTTTCAGCACCCATTTCATATCTCCTTGTTTTAATTCCTAAAGACAGACCAACGGCCCAACCCCAAAGACAGACCAACGGCCAAGACAGCAAGCCACGACCAACAGCCACGACCAACAGCCTCGACCAACAGCCTCGACCAACAGACTAAACTTTGCGGCTGAACGGGCGGACCACGGCGCAACGACTGACCGGCCTGCCCTCAAGCCATGGATGGTCCCCAGCAAGCGCGAAGCGCGAAGCATCCCCGCGCGAAGCGTGGTCTTTCCCCCACGACGCGAAGCGACGTATCCCGCGCGAAGGCGGAGCCGCACGTGCCTACCGCGCCGCAGGCTGAACGCTTCAAAAGCTGCGAAGCTCTAAAGCAATCCCCTGCACATGTGATTGAAGTTAAAAGGATAAGGCGGCATCGGTTGATGAAAGAACTTGATACCGATAGTCCGGCACGAGTGATGCAAATCTGCAACACATGTGTCTTTCATGTCACACCGTTAAGGTGCGCCAGTTCACAACGCGCCAAGATTGTCCTATACCAGCGGGTAAAAGTGCGCCGGTTCACAACGCGCTAAGTCTTATCTGGTACCGTAGCACCCAAAGGTTATTGATATCGTTACACTTTTCCTAAGCCGGTTGCATCAGCCGAAGACGACACGTCCCGGTTGCCCCGGCGCTAAGTCTTATCTTATACCGGTTCCTTTCGAAAGTTATTGATATCGTTACACTTTTCGCAGGGACGCCGGTCAGCCCGGCCAAGCCAAGCCACCAGCCTTGTCTAGTACGTTACCAGCCAAAGGCCGCCAGCCTTCTCTTATACCATGCCATTAGCCTGCCACGCTAAGCAGGGTCTAGTACCTTACGGTTTCGTGAGTCATTGATATCATTACACTTTTTCACAGCCCAAGACAGCCCATTCGCCGCGCCAAGTTCCGGCCGAAAGCCAGACTTCTCGACAAGACCATTCGACAACAAAGCCGAGACACCAAGGCCTGCGCATTTCCTCGACATAGGCAGTCGATCCAGAGTCGCGCCGCCCCGCGCCGAGGACGATGCCCTTAAGACCGACATAAAGATCGACACCAAGTTGACCACCCGAAACAAGCTCAAAAGAAATAAGCATAGCGCACCGCTCCAAAGCTAAAGACAACACCGCCAGTAGTAACAACCGCCGATGCCGAAGTCAACTCAAAATAAACTGGTAAACAACCAAAGACAATCCATCAGACTAGACTATCAGCCACGTCATTCTTTACTTCCTTCGCAGCGCCAGCGCCTGCCTTCACGACACCGACTTTCTGCCCGTCCCTAATCCTCGAAACGGTCTGCCTCGACACGCCAAACGCCTTGGCCGTAGAAGCCACAGATTTACCCGCTGACAGGCTTTCCTTGATGGCCGCTATGTCCATAGCCGAGACGACCGGAGGCCTGCCCACGGCCACGCCAGCCGCTTTAGCGCGCGCCAGCCCGGCGTTCGTCCTCTCAATGATAAGGTCCCGCTCGAACTGTGCCACGGCATTGAGAACCTGCATCGTCAGCAAGCCAGCCGCGCTGGTCAGGTCCATGTCGCCCAAAGCTAGGCACCGAACGCGGATCCCGCGCGCCGCCATCGCCCGGACAGTCGTGGTGACATCGACAGCATCTCGGCCTAGCCGGTCCAGCTTGGTGACAACGACCGTATCGCCATCCTCAAGCCGGTCCAGAAGTTTCGCAAAGCCCGGCCGTTGGCTCATCGGCGTCGATCCTGACACAACCTCCGAAACAACACGGTTCGGCTGGACAACGATCCCGGCGGCAGCGACTTGTTCAATCTGATTATCGGTGACGAGGTCATCCTTCGAGACGCGAGCATAAAGAAAAACACGTGACATGAGGTTCGATCCTTCAAGGACGCCGGGACACCATGTCCCAGCCGTATCGAATAATTAGGACATGCCCTGAATACTGTCAAGCACCTTTTAGGGCACATTGAGACGGCTTCGAACTACCCATGACCGAGACGCCCGTTTTAGGGCAGGGCAGAACGACGACCGCGCAGCGAATGCGGGCATTAGCGCAAGGCAAGGCAAGACAGGGCAGGGCAGGGCAGGCAAGGCCGGACACGCCGGGCCACGGTAAGACAGCGCACCGAGTTGGATGGTCCCCGGCAAGCGAAGCGCGGCCATCCCGCGCGCGATAGCGTGCCTCTTTCCCCGGCAAGCCGAAGGCGCGCCATCCCCGCGCAAAGGCGAAGCCGTCGCGTGTCCATGGTCCCGTGCCGTTCGGCTTTTTTTAAAGACCCCCACCCACCGGCATGGGGGTAAATCGTTTCTGACCACGTAAAGGGTAGTCAGCTCGGAAAAATCCGGCCCAAATCGTGAGGGGCTTGCAACTGCCACGGTGACGTGCTACACCGATCAGGCCGCCGCCAAAGAATAGCCCTTAAGTCTCAGACACTTAGTCAACACGTAATGCTTTCCTGCTCAGGGAGCCAACGCCTTTTTAGGCGGAAGTTCTCCCGAGGATCGACCAGTTCGGTGTTTCGCGTCGTACTCTTTGAGTGACGCTTGTCGGAAATTTTCAAGCCAGGATTTCATAGCGACACGTGCCTCTATCCCAGAGGCAGACGTTCTTCTGCAATGACCTGAACCCGCTCACAAATGAGCCTGGATGGGTTCTGATCGCTCGCTCCGATGTCGAGATAAAAGCGGAAAAGATATTTGCAGGATTAGGCCGCGCGGCGGCGGCTTGGCACCAGGTCTTTGGCAATCCTTATATCCGCAGGCCCGGCTGAAGGCTGTTTGGTCGTGGTTGCCCTGTTTCCATCAGAGTCAACAGGTTCGCGACGTTTCGAATTCCTCGAAGCACGAAAACGACAGGATACACACTCTTCTTCCATGAGTCTGTTGCGACTACGGTTATGAATGCAGCATTCGATCGGGCGACTTCGTGGCGACATAGAGTCCTTATTGTCACAGGACACCGCCGGTATGGGAACCGATTAAAATACATTTGCCTGTCTGGGAGTCTATCGCCGTTTATACATTCGCCGTCAAAATAGGTCTTTGTAGATGAAAAATCTGGCGTGATGATGTCAGACATCAGAGGCGGAACAGGCTTCAGGGGGAGAAGTGGAAAACATTCTGCGAGACTGTTAATGTGTGTTGCTTAGGATCGCATTGCCTCATGGCGGTATCATTTACATACGCCTGTGATCCTTATCATTCTCTCTGAAACGAGAAATGGAGCGTCAATCTGTTTGAATGCTTTCTGATGGCACTATAAAATATATTTTATTTTCAAGTATTTTAATGAAGTCAGATGATGCTTTTCAAAGCGAGAACATTTCGCCGCCACATCGATGGGAGCCACGGACGAGAGCATTTTCCGATAACATTGAATCGCTTCGCGATTCCATTGTTGTGAAAACCTCGCTCTTTTGAGCGGAGCGTTTCAGAATAATCCGCAATGCTCCAGTAGCGCTCCTTTTCGAAGAATTGGTTTCCCCGGTTCGGTTCGACTGCAATCGGTTGCTGTCTTCAGGACTTATTATTGTCCGGGGCAATGGAGCGAGGATCGAGGCGATGTGAAATGGTTATGACAATGCGAAAGCAGGGTGCATGAAACAGCTGGAAGTTTCAAAGGAAACATTAAATTTTATAAACATTTGACGCTTTGTAAAAAAGTGCCATCTGCAAAGCGGTCAGGGAAATATTGAGGCTATTCGGTCGAAAATATCTTGCGGTGCAATGGCTCGATCTATGAAGATTTACGAGAAGGACTGAAACATTGCATGGACGTGCCAATAAATAACGACACGACGAAGGCTCCATGATTCAGAGCGCAAGAAAGACGCTCTGAATCATATACGGAAAGAGTGATACAGACTCAGGCCAGCTTTTTTGGCAAGACGCTGGACCAGTTATATCTGGAACAGAAAAGCTGAGGCGTTCGCCGCAACCTTATTTTTTAAGGCCCCATTTGTTGTCGCGCAGACGGATCTTCCCGGCTCCGCGCAGCCGCTGCAATGCAACGGATACTGTTTGCTTGCCGATTTCACGATCTGCACGCACTGCATTCTCGATTTCCGCCCGCGGCAAGGGGCCATGGGCCTCCAAGATTGCGAGGATCGCTTGCGGTGTGGAGCCTTCCCGCTCTGAGGAGATTTGCCGGCGACGTGATCCTAATGCGGGAGACGGCGCTGGTGTCTCCTGCTCGGCTCTTGGCTGGCGACCACGACGAGGACGCGCCGCAGGTACCTCACCTTCAAGCTCGGCCAGAATGGATTCGGCCTCGCGTAGTTTGGCGATACGCTTTTCAATTGATGCGATTTCGGCGCGGATTTGATCGATGGACTGCAACTTCGGTATCCTGCTGTAAATCTGAGGTCCGTTTATCGGAGCTTATGTGAGAACTCTTCCATTAAGATATTTCGAAAACAACAGTCAATTTATAAAATAGTTGCATCGTTTTATTTGTCTATCCGAGGCCACATTTTCAAGTGCTGCCTATATCGCCAAGACCTGGTATCGCCGAGACCTGGAAACGATAATCGGGCGAGTAACGCGTCCCTCGGTGATATGCGCCAAAACCGCCCCCGAGCTCTTCATTCGTTCGCTGCGTAAGCTGACACAGGAAGAATACCAAAGCGAGCAACATATGCTTGAGTGATTGGTATGCTGTGTGTCCAGACCTTCGCGAAATTGAGCGAATACTCAACTTCTCATCCATCAAGGCTGGACAGAACACTGTGGAACTTTCGGTAACCCCTAGCGTTAAATTAACCGCTGAGGCGTGTTTCAATGTAGGCCAAATAAGTTTGTTGTTCGACCTTTACGTCGATTCGACAGGATAGACGAGAAGGATATACCTTTTCTGTCTCAAATTCCCGATATAAGGAGCTGACAAGATGAGCTTTTTTGGAAATATACTATCGAAAATCTTTGGCACGCAGCAAGTGGGTGCTGAGAGTGCGACTTCGCCCTCTACGGCAGGTTCTGCTGCGGCCAATACACCCACTGGCACTGTCGATGTCGAGGCGGTTTTGGATAAGGCTTTGCAGGACAAACATGAAAAGCTTGATTGGAGACATTCGATTGTCGATCTCTTAAAGCTCCTTGATCTTGACAGTAGCCTGGCGGCCCGCAAGCAATTGGCGGATGAATTGCATTATGAGGGTGATAAAGAAGATTCCGCGCAAATGAACATTTGGCTTCACAAGGAAGTGATGAAGAAGCTCGCGGAGAACGGCGGGCGTGTGCCGGATGATTTGAAGGCTGCTTGATTGCAGAGCGTACAATGGCGTTGTTCCCTCGCTTTCATCTGCCTGAGGCGAGGGAAGGCTGAACGAAGAAAACCTGCATTTAATGGTTTGTTTGGCGGTCCATGTCTTCGGGGGGCTGCAAGGGTCGTCGTGGCCGTACACGGAATGCAATAGACCGCTCTTGAGGTATTTTCGTATATTTGGGGGGAGGTTCGGAGGTGGGTATATCTTGCTCATTGTAACCCAGCGCGGCCGAAGAGATGTAGCCTGGAAGTGCGCGGATCAATTTCGTGGGGCAAAATTCCTAAAGCCAATCTCGCGGAGAATTCTCTCCGAAGAGGAACATCATCGCATTTGGTGTAACCGCTTTGGAAAGCAGAAATTGATCGACGTTCGGGATCATTGACCTGACGCCGATTTCTGGCGAGGGGAAGCGAGGCAAGCGTCTCGTCATGCGTAGTTTCAATGAGCATAAACTCATTAGGACTTTACTTCCCGCGACCGCGGAGCGGCGCCTCTCAAGCCGGACCTTCCTGATCCCCGGCCGGGGATCAGGAAGACTTGGTTATCAGTCCTATGATCTGGTCAATGTGGGCGATGAGATCGCCGATCAAAACAGTCTGATAGCGATCGATTTATGAGATCATTCGAAAAGCCGTCGTCTTATCCGGGGGTAAGTCTGATGGCTTTCACGTCAGACTCGTATAATCCTTTCTCGCGTCACACTAGCGCTGCTTCACCTCGGCCGGAGCGTTGGTGACTGTTTTTGTGTCGTTGCTAGCTTGCAGGGGTGGAGATAGTGGAATGGTGGCTGTTGTGGTTTGGTGTTTAGCGCGGAAAATGGCCCCTTTAGAGCATGCATAAAGCACGCTGTAGGGAGACGCGCTGGCGAGATCCGCCCGATGCATGCAACCTTCTTTGTCGCTTCGCACGAGGTTATCCCACAATTGGGCAGTGAGTGTGGCAAGCCGTGTCTGATCCAAAATACAGGTCTTCAGGCCCGATTCACTGGGTTTCCAGGCGTCGCCACATTGCTTGCCGATGTCGTAATGAGGGAAGCCGGATTTGGCACTTATCGTAGCCGGCATTCCATCGCGGCGGAGGACGGAAGTTCCTTCAACGGCACCAGCGACACCAGGAAAAACAGCAATTATAAGAGCAGCTCTTTTCAACATTATGACATTCCAAGGCAAAGAAATTTATCAATGAAATAGTAACCTATGTGTTTCTCGTCAATATCCTTACGATTTACGTGCTTAATAGAATTAATTAAGTGATATTTATACGAAAAATTTAGATAAATAATAATAAAATTGTAAAAATAAACAACTGTGCGACATATTACCGTAAAATTATTATGTAGATGATTACATCAGAAATCTGATAAAAAGCTCATTTTTGATTGTGTCTGCAACTTTGCACTTTTCATCTGCACATATTTTTCTTTAACAGCTTTGGCTTTTGTGAAGCTGATGTGCTTTCCGGCAAAATGCGCTTCAACGATCCGGGTATGGATAGCATTTATTCCTGAGGCCATTCTTTCTTCTTGATGTATTTGACCTGAACAAACCCTTAACACCACAAGTAGATCCTTTAAGGCAGCCACGCCGTTGCTGGCGACCGACCTCTATGAAATATCTTTGCTTTTCGTGCTCGACTGGGACGATGCAAAATAGAAATGCTCTTTCGCAACTGGTTTTCATGTCCGAGGAATGGCACCTTGACCCGAACATCTCGTTGAAGCGCGCTCGTCAAGCGTCAATGAAGCCTTGGATAATGCGCCTTGGGAGCCAGGAAAAATGGTCGATACATTACAAAAAACTCATTTCTCCCCTAGCGCGGATCCCTATGATCAGGTCGATGTCCGACGGCGGATGAAAGCCATTCTTGTCGGTTCCACCGGAAATCTGATTGAATGGTATGATGTCTATGCCTATTCGGCCTTTGCGCTTTATTTTGCGGGCTCGTTTTTTCCGGTCGCCGATCCAGTAGCTCAGCAGCTGGCGGCGGCTTCGCTTTTTGCCGCTGCCTTTGTCATGCGTCCCATCGGCAGTCTCTTGTTCGGTTATTTCGCGGACCGCTATGGCCGGCGTCTGTCGCTGACTTTCGCAATTCTGTTAATGTGCGTCGGATCACTCCTTATCGCGGTGACTCCGACTTACGATTCGATCGGTATAGCAGCGCCTGTTATGTTGGCATTCGCTCGTATTCTGCAAGGTCTGAGCCAGGGCGGTGAATATGGCACCAGCGCAACTTATCTTGCTGAAGTGTCGC
The DNA here is from genome assembly GCF_000745425.1 of Beijerinckia mobilis. Lineage (GTDB taxonomy): Bacteria > Pseudomonadota > Alphaproteobacteria > Rhizobiales > Beijerinckiaceae > Beijerinckia > Beijerinckia mobilis. The sequence goes on along the minus strand of NZ_JQJH01000015.1, from coordinate 33,307 downwards.
ATCCCGCGCGCCGCGGCTTTTATTCTGGTATCTGGTACACGACATTGATTGGCGGGCAACTCGCTGCCATTCTCGTTTTATTGATCTTGCAAAAACTACTGCTGACACCTGACCAGCTTCGTGATTTTGGCTGGCGTATTCCCTTTTTCATCGGTGCCGCGCTCGCGCTTTATTGCTTTTTCATGCGTCGTGACTTGCATGAAACCGATCTGTTTCAGAAATCGCAGGCTGTAGCCACGCGCGTCGGTACCTGGACGGTCTTGCGCCGTAATTGGAAAATGGTTCTTTATGTCATCGGCTTTACTGCAGGTGGGACCTCGGCCTTTTACACCTACACGACCTATATGCAGAAATTCGTGAAATTATCGGTCGGTCTCACGGATGATCAGACGACTTTGATTATCTTCGGATCTCTGGTTTTCGCGGTATCCATTCAGCCGCTCTATGGCGCTTTGTCAGACAAAATCGGTCGCAAGCCGATGCTGTTGGCCTTTGGTATCGCTGGCACTCTTTTGACTTATCCATTGCTGATGACGTTGCGAACTACGACAAGTCCGCTTGTTGCCTTTCTTCTAATCTCTTTGGGCTGGTGTATCATTACGCCTTATACGTCGACTGCTGCAGTCGTGAAGGCTGAACTTTTTCCGACTTCCATCCGCGCCCTTGGGGTTGGTTTCCCCTATGCAATTGCCACAGCATTGTTCGGCGGTACGATCGATAGTGTCGCTCTATTCTTCAAGAACCGTGGGCATGAGGAATGGTTCTTCATTTATGCCACCGCGTGCATTTTCGTTTCGTTGATCTTCTATTGCTTCTTGCCGGACTTGAAGAAAAAGTCGCGTATGGAAAATGCCGTCTAGCGGCGCCGCTTGGGTGAAGCGGAGTGGCGATGAATTGACCCCGCCGCCGAGAGATGATCGAAAAGGGTTGGTGTCGAAGGAGACCTTTCGTCCCGGCCGCGATCCGTTTATGAGAGGGTGAATCCGGCTGGTTCCGCGCGAACCTGTATCTTTCCGCTTCCGATCAAGACATAACGATGCCCGATCTTCTGCTTGAGCTGTTTTCCGAGGAAATTCCTGCCCGCATGCAGGCACAGGCGGCCGAGGAGTTGAAGCGGCTGGTGACCGTGGCCTTGAGCGAACAAGGACTCAGTTTCGAAGGCGCGGCGAGCTTTGCGACGCCCCGCCGGCTTGCGCTTCATGTCGCCGGCCTGCCGCCGCGCCAAAAGGATGTCCGTGAGGAAAAAAAGGGTCCGAAAGTCGGAGCGCCCGAGGCCGCGGTTCAGGGCTTCTTGAAGAGCGCCGGGCTTGCTTCGATCGATCAGGCGAAAATCCAGAGAGATGCCAAGAAAGGCGATTTCTACCTTGCCGTCATCGAACGTGCGGGCCAGCCCACGCTCGATGTCCTTGCTAATCTCTTGCCTTCCGTCATCAGGAGTTTTCCCTGGCCAAAATCCATGCGCTGGGGCAAGGCATCGGTGCGTTCCGACGCCTTGCGGTGGGTGAGACCTCTGCATGCCATTGTGGCGACGTTTGGCCCGGAGACCGAAGAACCCGACATCGTCTCTTTCGACGTCGATGGAATTCAGTCAGGGCAGGTGACCTATGGTCATCGTTTCATGGCGCCCGAGCCAATCAAGGTGCGCCGTTTCGATGATTATCTACCCGCTCTGGAAAAGGCCAAGGTGGTGCTGAGCGCGGAACGGCGCCGCGATATCATCCTTCACGACGCCCGCGATCTCAGCTTCGCGCAAGGTCTGGAACTTATTGAAGACAAGGGTTTGCTTGATGAGGTCGCTGGCCTTGTCGAGTGGCCGGTGGTGCTAATGGCGGAATTTGATCCGCAATTTCTAGAAATACCGCCGGAGGTCATTCGTGCGACGATTCGGGCGAACCAGAAATGCTTCGTATTGCGCGATCCGGTGAGCGGGCACCTTGCCCATAAATTTCTGCTCGTCTCGAATCTCGAAGCCAAGGATGGCGGCGCCGGTATTATCGCCGGCAATGCGCGTGTGGTCCGGGCGCGTCTTTCGGATGCCAAATTTTTTTGGGAAACCGATCTCCAGCTACGCCTCGAGGCGCGGCTGGCGAAGCTCGATACGATCGTCTTCCATGAAAAGCTCGGCACGCAGGGAGAGCGCGTGCAGCGCCTGATCCTGAACGCCCGCGATTTGAGTCCTGTCGTCGGGGCTGATCCATCGGAGGCGGAACGGGCAGCATCACTCGCCAAGGCCGATCTCGTATCGGAAATGGTCGGCGAATTTCCTGAATTGCAAGGGTTGATGGGTCGCTATTACGCGGAGCATCAGGGCGAGAGCGTGAATGTCGCCGCCGCGATCGAGGATCATTATAAGCCGCAAGGCCCCAATGACACTGTGCCAAAGGCGCCGGTCTCCGTGGCCGTTGCGCTCGCAGATAAACTCGATACGCTCGTCGGCTTCTTTGCCATCGATGAGAGACCGAGCGGCAGCAAGGATCCCTTCGCGTTGCGGCGCGCGGCACTCGGTATTATCGCGCTGATTCTCGAGAACAGGCTACGTCTGCCGCTTCGTGAGAGCCTGGGGCATGTCTATGCCCATATGGTGCGCGTAAGCGAGGCCGTACCGGCTTTCAGGTTGCAGACCTTGTGGGAGGACACGGACGCCGATGCGGCTGACCTCGAGAAGCTCATCCGCAGCGGCCTTTGGGCCTGGGAGTTTGGATCTGATCGGGCGCGGGCGGCAAAAGAGGCCCTTGCCCAGATTCTCGATGCGCGGTTTGCCGGTGAAGGCGAGGCGGCGCCGGACGGTGCTAAGTTCTTTGAGAGCCTGCACGCACTTATCAAACCTTACGAGCGGTTGCGCGAAATCTGGCTCGCCGCGGGTCACGCCGATGCCACCGCGCCCGAATTTGCCCTGGCTCGGCAGGTCTTTTTGTCGGAACGGCAGGGTCTCATCGACCAGCTCATGGCCTTTTTCGGTGAGCGGTTGAAAGTGTATCTTCGTGACCGGGGCGCCCGCCACGATCTGATCGATGCCGTTTTCGCTCTGCCGGGCCAGGACGATCTCCTTCTCATCACTGCCCGTGTCGATGCGCTGGGCAATTTCCTCGATACTGAGGAAGGGGCCAATCTTCTGGCAGGCTATCGGCGAGCGGCCAATATTCTGAAAGCGGAAGAGAAGAAGGATGGTGCCGGTGCCTTTGAGGATCCAGCTGATCCTGGCCTGTTCCGCGAGGGGGATGAACGTGCTCTGTGGGAGCGCATTCGCCTGATGCGTGAAGATGCCGAGGCGCATTTGCGTCAGGCGGAGGAGGAAACCGGACGTCGGACCTTTGACGGGGCGAGCCCTTTTGAAAAGGCGATGGAGAGCCTGGCGACATTACGTGGCCCTGTCGACGCTTTCTTCGAGCATGTTACCGTGAATGCGGAGGAACGGGAGATGCGTGTCAACCGCCTCCGCCTGCTCAATGAACTGAGACAGGCGGTGCACAGGATTGCCGATTTTTCGAGAATTGCCGGGTAATCAACACGCGTAGCGTACACGTCGGCCGTGAAGCGTTTCCCAAAAATTCCATGGATATTCCGGAAACTGAATGGCTCTCCGTGGGAAAAAACGAATGATGCAAAGTGTGTCCGTCGGCAATGTGGTGATTGGAAACGGTCGCCCCAGCATCATCGTGCCGATTACAGCGAAAACTGCCGACGAGGTTTTGGCTCTTGCCGCTCGATATGCGCGTGAATCGACGGTCGATCTCATTGAATTGCGCGTTGACCATCTCGATCAGGCGCGCGACGCGCATCATGTGTCAGAACTTACGCGCGCTGCTGCCGCAATCGAGGGGGCGAAACCTCTGATCGTGACCTTCCGCACCAAGGCTGAAGGGGGCATGACCGCACTGGATGGCGTGGATTACGTCGAGTTCTATCGGACCATCCTTGCTGAAGGCCGTCCCGATTTGATCGATGTCGAAGTGGCGCGTGGGGAAGACGTCGTTCTGCCAACCATCGACGCGGCGCGACGTGCCGGTGCTAAAGTTGTCCTGTCACATCATGATTTCGCTGCCACGGCACCGGTTTGGGATCTCATCGCCCGTATGCGGCACATGCAGGATCTGGGTGCGGATATCGTCAAAATAGCGACCATGCCGAAAGACGCTGGTGACGTCCTTAAACTTCTCGAAGCCACCTGGCTCATGTCGACTCGCTATGCGCATTGCCCTTTGATCACCATGGCGATGGCGGGGCCGGGGGTTGTTTCCCGCCTCTCGGGCGAACTTTTCGGCTCGGCCGCGACATTTGCCATGATCGGTGAGGCTTCGGCACCTGGACAGGTCGAACTGGCGAAGTTGAGCCCGGTTCTCGATCTCATTCATGAAGCCTTGAAATAAGCTCCTGCCGCATCGAACTTGCGCCAGATCGTACGGCAGAGAGTGTTGACAAGTGCCTGAGCGGGCGACGGTCAAGGTCTCCTATTTGAACGCATAAAGGGGAAATGCGACGGTCATGAAACCCGCCGTGCCGGTCAGGCGATTGGTCGCGTCGAATTCGCGAAGAACCTTGATCCTGGTCGAGATCTGTGTCTCGGGCAGATCGATCGTGTAGGCAATTGTACCGCCGAATGCGGCGATTTCACCCTTGAACGGGCCGAGGAGAGCCCCGGTTCCGCCATCACCGGTAATCTGCTTGTAATAATAGCCGATAACGCCCGCCGACAGGCCTTTCGCAAGCGTCTGTGTCATCGCCCATTCAAGGTGATATTCCGTTCCCGTACGATAATGGGTGACGGGATTTTCTCCGTTGAAGGTCATGCCCGTCACGATGGAGAGATCGAGTCCGGTCTTGGGATCGAAATAGGTCAGCGCACCGGAAATGTCTCCAGCCCATCGGTGGAAGGCGAGATTGGCGACTTGGCCCGCACGGTAATAGCCGAGGGGTGAATTCATGAGGCCGCTGATATTCCAATGGAAATTACCGCTATGCCAGCCAAGGACTGTGGTTAGGACGGGATCGCCCATCACGAGCGTGCTGTCGCCGAAATCCGCTCGCGTCGGCGTGTTGACCAGCGGACCAGAATATTGCGCGCCAGCACGGATGGCGACGCCGCCCCAGGGAATGATCGCGCCGATGCCGAAGTCCCCACCGAGGATTTGCCAGGGGGTGATCAGGCTCAATGACTGGAAATCAGCGCGGATGGAATCACTAACATTGGCAATGATATGGCCGCCAGTTACAATTTCACGGTTAGCTTGTGTAGATCCGTTGTAAAAATAGAAATCATTTTGAGAATAAATGCCTGGCGGCGGCACAAAACCGGCCATGGCACCGCGGCTGCCGAGAATGTAAAATCCGAACGCATTTTCGGCTGCCCGCGAAAGGCCGCATGTCGCCCCATACATGCAGCAAGTTAAGAGGACGCTCCAGAAAATCCGTATGCTTACACGTACCGTTCCTTGCGCGCATTCTTTCGCCACTTTTACCCCCGTCGCCCTCTATCGATAAGCCCCAGCCTTACCCTGCGCGGGTTGTGTCATATTGTTAAGCGCAGCTTATACATTGTGCATGGATCGGATGTTGAAAGCAACATACGTCACTCGCGTTGCGCGTGCGTTCCACCTCTCCGAAAGAGGGTAAGCTTCATACATGGAGGAGTAAAGCAGGGGGACGGCGGGCGATAGTGGTGCCCATTATCGACGCCGCGTCGCGTGGTTACGCCTGGAGCATTAAGAATTGCGATGGGATGCGATCTCACGCAGAAGCGAGTTTTGGGAGAATGGGCTGCCGGGCTCGTCCCGCTGGCGCTAGCCAGCCTGGTTTTCCTACCAGTTCACCGCGCGGAAACGACCTATTCCGACGGCCGGCCCAATATTTTCGAGAGGTGCGCTGACCTGTAAGGCATAGCGATTCGCTTGATATTGGCTGGGGCGGGAGGACTCGAACCTCCGAATGGCGGAATCAAAATCCGCTGCCTTACCACTTGGCTACGCCCCAATCCCTTGCTTCGGTAAGGAAAGCTCGCGGACCATAATGCGGGTGGTGCTCACCTGCAACCGGCCTTCGCATTTATTTGCAAATTTTCCCTTATCATGTGGATTTCAGGTGGGTTCAACGGAGAAATGTGATGCCATCAGGGAGCATATTCTCCGGTCTCGGCGAAGACCGCGCATTTTGAAAAGGTCCAGTCAGCTTCCCGAGTCGGTTCATCGGGTACGGCGCGTCACCTTGGTTCCGGTGGTGTGGCGATGGGCATGCGGATGAGAAGATAAGGAGGCTGGCGCAGATCCTTGCCATTGTTGAAGCTTGCGAGCCGGTTCCATTGGCCGAGGGTGCAATAGACGTGAGTATCCGTCGTGCAAATCCCGTCCGGCCAGACGATGCGGGGATCACGCGCAAAGATTTCAACGCTGCCGCGAGGGTCTCGCCGTAAGATGGCATTATGCTCGACGGCGGTGATGTAGATCCGATTTTCTCGATCGGTTGCGAGACCGTCCGAGAGCCCTTTTTCCCCCTCGTCGACGACGCCTGCAGCGAGAGCCTCTTCGCCTGCGGAAAAATCGGAGATCAGATCGGTCGCGATACTATAGAGCCGCCGGCTCGTGAGCGGAGCATAATAGAGACGCTTGCTATCAGCGCTGAGTGTCAGCCCGTCCACGCCTCCGGTGGGAAAAGTAGGATGGATGGGATCGTAACGCAGGGCTTTGCCATCGAGAATCGCCAAAAATCCCTGCTGAGGTTGGGTCGACGGATGTTGCGCGAGAACCCGGCGCTGGTTTCCGGTGGCGATATCGACGACGACAAGGGCAGGTTTTATACCGAACGAGGAATCAGAGACATAAGCAATGCCTGCCTCGCCGTGCGTCAGATCGATGCGTAGATCGTTCATGTGACTTTCCGTCAGCATTGTTGGCGGGGTCAGAACGATATTGGCAATGACCTGATTGGTGGAGGGATCGATGCCCACGATTTTGGCGGCTCCCTTGGCGATCGGTTCTCCGGCTATCTTCCCGTCGTCGATCAGCCACAGACGCCCCAGGCTGTCGAGAGTCATGCCATGGACCGATATCAGCCGCTCGGCAGGTTTGCCCTCGGCAAGGGCATTCATGGCCGCATTGGGATAGGCGATAAGCTTTCCGTCGCGAAATTCGGCGAGGGACGCCTTGCTGTGGTTTTCGGCATGGCGCGGAAAGCCAAGAAACACTCTCCCGTCGGGAGTAACGGCGACACCGGAAGGGCCCGGATCGCGAAATTGCGCGACAGTCTCGAACTGACCAAAAGGGATTGAATCGCCCGAAACCGCCGATGCGATGGCACCGGCCGCGTATGCCCCTGACATTGGAAGCAGCATCCCGCTTGCCGAGGTGAAGGAAAGGCTGGTTTGCAGGAAGCGACGCCGGTCTATTGGAATTCCCCGTCGAATCTCTACTCTCTTGGTGTCTTCTCTCTGCATGTCGTCTCTGTGCACCTTCCGGCCGCATCTCGGCCGCATGTTTGATTCACGATGCCGCCGGTATACAGGCGGCGTCGAATCCGCCAATGACAATCATGTCGAATCTGCGTAAGCGAACCCTGCCGGGGATAAACAAGACCGCCAGTCCTTTGGTTACCCGCATTTGCGAGCAGTGTGAACTTGACTGTCAGCGATGAGATGCTTGGCTTTATCGAGAGCTTGAGCATATGGGACCGGTATACGCCTTGCGGCCGGTGGCTGACAAGGATGGCAGGGGAGCTTCTCCAGCCCCTGATCACCAGCTGTCGATGGTTTGACGGATCCTCGTCAGGATTGGTCAGCGGACATGCACTTCCCTTGAGAGCTAAATTGGGGAAATGAGTCCCAGTCCGGGAAATGACACGCGTTGCAATTCGTAATCACAAAGGATTGGGAGCGGGAGTGGCATCTTGGGGCAAGGGTATGAATTCCTGATGATCGAAATCTGGAAGCTTCATCCGTCCCGTCTGCCAATCCGCTTTTGCCTGATCGATGCGCTCTTTCGAAGACGAAACGAAGTTCCAATAGATGAAACGCTCTCCGATCGGTTCACCGCCAAGGCCGAGCACGATTGACGGCTGCTCCGCCGTGATGCGCACCGAAGTATTACGGCCGAAGAGAATCATGTCTCCCGCGCCGAAGCTCTGATCCTCTGTCTGGATACGTCCCGCTGCGACATAGACGGCACGTTCAGAGTATTGATGCGGCAGGTCGATCGTGACATTCTTATCGAGCTGCCAATGGATATAGAACTGGGGCGAAAACACCGCTGTAGGCGCCTTGGCACCGAATGCCTCTCCGGTAATCAGTCTCGCCGTCATGCCCTTCTCCTGCCAGACCGGGAGATCCGTGCCTTCATAATGTTGGAAGAATGGGGAATTTTCCTCATTTTCTTTTGGCAACGCTACCCAGGCCTGAATGCCGTGAACATGATCGCCTTCTTCCTGTCGCGCGCGTTCGAATCGCTCGCTATGTGTCACGCCACATCCGGCGGTCATCCAATTGACTTCTCCCGGATGGATCGGCTGTTGTGAACCGACGCTGTCGCGATGAACGATCTCTCCGGCAAACAGATAGGTCACTGTGGAAAGACCGATATGGGGATGCGGCAGGACATCGACAGAACGGGGCAGGCCGGCAGGCAGATCGACGGGGCCAAGATGATCGAAGAAAATGAAAGGTCCGATCATGCGTCGTTTCGCAAAAGGCAAAAGGCGTCCGACCTCGAAACCGCCAAGACTGCGGCGGCGCTGCGATATCACCATCTCGATCATACGATTCATCCTTTTCGATCCCGGGTGCCTTGATGTCATCCGCACGCAGCCGCAGCGATTAAGATAGCCTGAAAGTGGAGCGCTCTTTTCAGTCCAATTCATTTACAATCCGGGATCGCCGTTGATGCCGATGTATACGACATAGACGAGATTTGGCGTGAGCGTCGCGAGCCCGTAATCACCTCGTAGTGTCACGCGAGACTTTCCGGTGGAGAAGATCACCGATACGAATGGCGACGACAGACTTGATATGCGCATCCGCTGCGAGGGTTCCCGTACCAGCGAGGCCTCTTCATATTCTTTCGGCGCGGGCCAACAATGCCGATCCTGTGGAGGGGTCACCGCGCCGATGGTAATCAATGCTTCCAACACATACGTTTCATAATCTGTACCATCGCATATCTGGGCCTGTCTTGACCCGCATGCGGTGCCCGTTGGGGCATGTGTATCCATGCACCCTTGCGTGCTACGCTATTCAACCTGATGCAGAACCGACAGGACTATCGGGATAGTTCGGACATCCTCCAACGGAGAAGCCTTACTGTAGTGCCGTTATTGAACGAAACCGGCGCGATTTTATCCGACTGTTTCGAGAATCCAGTTGCGCAAGGCGTCTTTTGTATAGGCTCCGATATCCTGCGCAACCATGGCGCCGTCCCGGAATATTTTGAATGTCGGCACCGAATGGATGGCTTCCGTCTCGGCCGTGAGAGGGTTTTCATCGATGTTGAGCTTGGCGATAACGACGAATTCCTTCAATTCGTCCGCCAATTCCTCAAGCAGAGGAGCGACTGCATGGCATGGACCGCACCAATCTGCCCAGAAGTCCACAAAAACAGGAATGCCCGCGTCATAAACAGCGCGGGCGAAGGTATCGTCGGTAAGTTTAAGGCTCGGCATGACTGTCTCTGGCGTCATGCGGCTTACGTGCCATGGCTAACCAGGCACGGGCCGCATACTGGCCGGCGAATTGGATAAAGCATGACTGGAACAGCGCGCTTTACGCCGATGCCTTCATTGGTGCAGCAGATGGGTCTCAGCGGGGCGCGAGTACCATGATCATCTGACGGCCTTCCATGGAAGGCTCAGCTTCGACTTTCGCGAAGGCGCCGGTTTCGGACTTCACGCGTTCGAGCAGGCGGAAACCCAAATCCTGGTGGGCCATCTCACGGCCGCGGAAACGCAGCGTGACCTTGACCTTGTCGCCTTCCTCGAAGAAGCGCTTCACGGCCTTCATCTTGGTATCGTAATCATGTTCATCGATACCGGGACGCAGCTTGATTTCCTTGATCTCGACGATCTTCTGCTTCTTACGGGCCTCTGCGGCTTTCTTCTGTTCGAGAAAGCGGAATTTTCCATAATCGAGAATTTTACAGACTGGCGGATTGGCATTCGGCACGATCTCGACGAGGTCGAGAGAGGCTTCGTCGGCCAGATGCTGGGCTTCGAGAATCGGCACGATGCCGCGATTTTGGCCTTCGGCATCGATCAACTGGATCTCGCGGACACGGATTTCGTGATTGATACGGGGTCCATCCTTCTGTGGGGCAATGGGGGCTTTCATAGGGCGGCGAATGGGTAGAACTCCTTTGTTGTCAAGCGAACCTGTTATCGTGCCAGCCTTGAGCGCACCTTGCGTCTCTGATGCCACGAAAAACGGCCCATTCAGAGATTGGGCCATTATGAAAAGATGTCAATGAAGACTTGACCTCACTAAGAACAAATCACTCCGTGAAAAGTTCAATCCTCATCGCCGCCGAGCAGGGAAGCATAGGCGGCAAGCGTATCCTGGCACATGGTATCGAGCGAAAATCGCGCTTCGACCTGACGGCGTCCCCGCTCGCTCAGGAGCCCGCGCGCCGTGGCGCCAAGCGCGAGAACCTCGGCGATTGTCGAAGCCAGGGCGTGAGAATCGCCCGGCGGTACCAGCCAGCCAGTTCTCTCCGTATCTATCACCTCTGGAGGCGCAAGAATGATTTCGGCGGCGGCTCCAAGCGCCGGCAGGATCATCGGCGTGCCCATGGCCTGTGCGGCAATGGCGAGTGGACCGAATCCTTCCGGCTGCGTCATTGGTGCTACGACGGCGGCACTCGCCAGAAGGGCTGCCGGGAGATCGGCCTCCGTCGTCGCCCGCCGCATGATGCGGGAAAGACCGGCGGTCGCGATCCGGCGTTCGAATTCCTTGGCTGCCTGCATATCCGTTGGCAGGGCGAAACGCGGACGCTCGGGCTCATGCCGCGTGGCGGGGCCTAAGTGATGGCCGAGCACTGGCGTCGCATTACCGGCGAGGATGAAAATAGCGTCCTTGAGGCCTTGATCGTGGAGCATGCGCGCCGCTTCGATGAAAGTCGGCTGGCCAGACTGTCGGCGATGGCTGCCCGCGATCGCATTTTTACCGTTGATCTCGGCAAAAGGATCGGTGAACAGCACGATCCGTTGATCGGGCGCGATACCCCAATTTTCCCTCAGCGCCTGTACCCGGCTGGGTTCGACGTGCTGCGGGGCGAAGATCTGGAAATCGATTCCGGCGGGGATGACCTTGATGCGCCGGCGCGCATGCGGATACCGGGCCTCGATTAATCTGGCGGTATAGTGAGAATGAGCGATGATGCAATCGCCACGCGCCATGATCGAATTATAACGCTGCTGCAGACCGGTTTCTTCAATATAGCCACTGTGGAAAGTGGTCACCAAGGGTGTCTTCGTCCGGCGCGCCGCGCCATAGGCGACCCAGGCTGCGGCGCGCGAATGCGCATGGATGATATCGACATTTTCCTGCTCGATCAGCCGCGCGAGGCGGCGCACATTGAGCAGCATCGCCAATGGTTCCCGCGAGGCGGCGGGGAAGGGCATCCATAGGCCGCCCATCGCCTGCAGGGCGCTCACCAGACGTCCTCCCTCGCTGGCGACAAGTGCCTTGCCGCCCACTGCGGCAATGGCCGCCGCGGCCTCGATCGCAATATGGCCGGCATCGCCTCCATCGAGGCTTGGAACGATTTGCAGCACCGTCCTGTGGCTCAGGGGGTGCGTGGAGCGATCGAGCAGGGGTGGGGACAGGAGCTGGCGCATCAGGCCCCGGGCGCAAACGTCATGTGGCTGGTCCGTAGACGGCAATCATCGAAACGAGAGAAGGTAGAACAGGATGCATCTATAGGGAATCGCGCGGCAATGACATAGGTTTGATGAGTGTTTTCCGGAGGCTGTGGCTTTCAGGGAAGTTTATTGGAAAATGAGGCGATTCGAGACGGCTTCATCTGTCGCCGTGCTTGCTTGGCTGTTACCCGCCGAGGTTTGGCAGATTCGCTCATTGGCGAACTTGCTGCGCAAAGGGATCGATCGTCTTTCTCACGAGTCATGATGAAGGCTATCGGAGGATGGGGCGAGGAAGGCTCTCGACAAGTTATTTTGTCTCCGGTAAAGATCAGGTTTCAACTCAAAACAGCGTGCCGAAACGCTCGCCTGCCGGAATCGGGCCGGATCCTTCCGTTCCCTTTTCAGGCCTCGCTCAGGCGAAACGGCTCAAAAGGTCAAAGACATGAACATTATCGAAACTTTGGAAGCGGAACAGGCCGCCAAGCTTCTGGCCAATCGCGCAATTCCGGACTTCCAGCCTGGCGATACCTTGGTCGTCAATGTGAAGGTCAAGGAAGGCGAGCGCACGCGCGTCCAGGCCTATGAAGGTGTTTGCATCGCCCGTAATGGCGGCGGCATCAACGAGAGCTTCACGGTCCGCAAGATTTCCTACGGCGAAGGCGTCGAGCGCGTTTTCCCGATTTTTTCGCCGAACATCGATTCCATCAAGGTTGTCCGTCGCGGTAAGGTGCGCCGCGCCAAGCTCTATTATCTGCGTGATCGCCGCGGCAAGGCCGCCCGTATCGCCGAGCGCATGGAGACGCCGGCTGCAAAGGCTGCGCGCGAGGCCGCCAAGAAAGAGGCCAAGGCCGCTGCAAAAGCCAAGAAAGCAGCTGCTGCTCCCGCGGAATAAGAATCGGACCGGCGTGATGAGGTCATCGCGCCGTTCGAATAGGGTCGGATAGTTTTTCACTGTCCGACTTTACGCGAAGAGATTCTTTTCGGGGTTGGCGGATCGCGTTGCGATCTCATTGAAACGTAAAGGCTCTTGCCTGAGACACGGAGTGAGATGGCTCTCCACTCCTGTCCTGCCAGTTTCCTCAAAGGCTTGAGGGTCCGTGGCCCGCTGGCACGAAGCTTGATCCCACTGATCCCATAAGCGGAACAGAGCCATGAATGCGGGTGATAAAAGCGAGCGTGATGAGGCGGATGAGGAGAATACTCCTCTCGAATGGGACGATGGACTTGCTGCCGAGCTCATCGGCAAATATGTGATCGCCGGTTTCGTGCACCTCGAACGTGACGGAATTTCCGTCCGTGAAAAAGTTCAGGTTCACGGCGTCATTCTCGATGCAAATCGTGAAGAAGGCTTTCAGCTCGCCCTGCGTGGTGAGGGCGAAGGGCAAACGATGCTTTTGCCCGCAAATACCAATGCTTTCGTCAAGGCGAAGCCCGGACGTTACCGTCTCAAAGGATCAAACGAAAGAGTCATAAACCCGGATTATATCGGGTTGTGGACCATCAAGACGCCGGTTTTGCATTGAGCAAACCGAGCGAGCCGCCCGATGCTGGCGCGGCCCGGTTGATCTCTTCCCTTGATTGCTCAGAAAAGCGGCGCATTTAAAATCCAGCGGTGACCGAAGGGATCGCGCAGGGTCGCGACCCGCGTGCCCCAGAAGGAATTCATTGGGTGAACCTCGCCCTTGGCACCCAGGCTTGTAGCCTTGGCGAAGGTTTCATCGACGAGTTTGGTCGTCGGATATTCCAGGCTGATCGAACACGTCGCCGGTTCTCCCGGTATTGGCATGCGCGTATTGCCAAATTCCGGGAAGGCATCGGACAGCATGATGGAGCCGCCGTTGATCCCGAGTTCGCAATGCAGAATGCGAACGCCGTCAAGCGCAGGCATGAGCGCCTTCTGCTGTGCGCCGAAGACCGAGATATAATAGGCGATGGCGGCCATCGCAGGGGTAACGGTCAGATAGGGTGCGACCGGCGGGCGTTGGCTCATGGGTTTTCCTCGGGCGACAGAATCGATTTTGTGAGGGAGTCGGCCGCGAGGTTTGGCCGAAAGAGTGATTCCCACTTTTTGAACCTTGTTCTACAGCATTTCCCTCCGGTCCCCTCATCGAAATTCGTTATTGGCAGAAGATTATTGTCGCGTCGCGCGTTCGATGACGATAGGAGAACGGATGTAAACAAGGCCGCCTAAACCTGCCCGCGGCATTGGCCGGCGGCAATAGGCTGAAAGTGCGATATCCGCATCGTGCAACCTGGCCCGTTCGGCCGGGTTGGGATGCGGGTCTGGATGCAAGACCTGGATTCAAAGTCTGGATTCAAGGCATTGTCCCGGGTACCGTTTTCGTGAGGTATTCCGGACAGATGGCGACGGCAGAGCTTGTGCTGCTGACGCCTAAATCTTAGACAGCATCGACCGCGCGTTGGTAAACACGTCGATCATGGTTCTGGCCATGCTCTGGCTGTTCAGGCGATGTCGATCATGACGCGAAATGACGAGGACTGACAGAACAGCCATGGCGCAACCGCGTACCCTCTACGACAAAATCTGGGACGACCATGTCATCGAGACTCAGGCCGACGGCACGAGCCTCCTCTATATCGATCGCCATCTCGTGCATGAGGTGACGAGCCCGCAGGCTTTTGAAGGCCTGCGCATGGCGGGCCGCAAGATTCGGGCGCCACAGAAGACATTGGCGGTCGTCGACCACAATGTTCCGACAACCGATCGGAGCCAGGGTATCGAAGATCCCGAAAGCCGGCTTCAGGTCGCTCAGCTGGCGGCCAATGCCGCCGAATTCGGCATCGAATATTACGATGCACTCGATCATCGTCAGGGTGTCGTTCATATCATTGGGCCGGAGCAGGGTTTCACCTTGCCGGGCACGACGATCGTCTGCGGTGACAGCCATACATCGACCCATGGCGCCTTTGGCGCGCTGGCGCATGGCATTGGAACCTCCGAGGTCGAGCATGTGCTGGCAACCCAGACCCTGATCCAGGCCAAGGCCAAGAACATGCGGATCGTGGTCGACGGGGTGCTCCCTGATCACGTCAGCGCGAAAGATCTCATCCTTGCAATTATCGGCGAAATTGGCACGGCCGGTGGCACCGGCCATGTCATCGAATATGCTGGCGAAGCCATTCGCGCCCTTTCGATGGAAGGCCGCATGACGGTCTGTAACATGACCATCGAGGGTGGTGCCCGTGCCGGCATGATCGCGCCGGATGAAAAAACCTACGCTTATCTGAAGGACCGTCCGAAGGCGCCGAAGGGTGCTGCCTGGGATGCGGCGCTTGCTTATTGGCAGACTCTCTCCTCCGATGAAGGCGCTGTTTTCGATAGGGAAATTCGCCTTGATGCGGCCAATCTGCCGCCTACCGTGACCTGGGGCACGAGCCCCGAGGATGTCGTCGCCATCACCGGATTGGTCCCGTCGCCGGAAGACGCGACGAGCGAGGCGAAAAAGGCATCGATCGCCCGGGCTCTTGACTATATGGGGCTCAAGGGTGGCGAGAAGCTCACCTCGATTGCGATCGATCGCGTTTTCATCGGGTCCTGCACCAATGGCCGGATCGAGGATCTGCGTGCTGCTGCGCAGATCGTTCAGGGCAAACATATCGCTGCTTCGGTCAACGGCCTCGTGGTTCCGGGATCCGGACTCGTCAAGGAGCAGGCCGAAGCTGAAGGGCTCGACGTCATCTTCAAGGCGGCTGGTTTCGAATGGCGGGAGCCCGGTTGCTCGATGTGTCTTGCTATGAATCCCGACAAGCTCTCGCCGGGTGAACGTTGCGCCTCGACCTCGAACCGCAATTTCGAAGGCCGGCAAGGCTTCAAGGGACGCACACATCTCGTATCGCCGGCCATGGCGGCGGCAGCCGGTATCGCTGGCCATTTCGTCGATATTCGTGATTGGCATTGAAGTCAGAAAGAGGGCCCGCGAGATGATCTCGCGGGCTGAACACGCGCTGGCTCTTCACGTTTCCGATCTCCATCTTCCATGACCTTTGCTCCGCGTGACAATGTCATTTCCATGGAAATGATTTCCATTCTGACAGAGCGTCAATGCGTTGTTCTCATCGAGAATTGATGTCATCTCGGTGTGGGAAACAAGCGGAGACACGACTATTGGGTTGAATGATCGGGCCGGAAATGAGAGCATCCGAAGGGGAGAGCCTGTGATTCCGGCTGCTCCCCTATTTCTTTTGGAAGCTTCAACCAATTGCGTCTGAAAAGCGTTGCTCTCTTAAAAACGGGAGGACAACGATTTGGGTGTAGCGGGAAAATTTCGTTTGGCCGTTGATGATGGCGTGATTGATCCCAAAGCGTGGCAGAAATTCGGCATCGCTTCGGTGACCGTCAACGGCAAACGAGTCGATGTTCATGAGCATGTTCTCTGCCGATGGCCCTTCGCGGACCTTCGTTTGTTTTCCCGTGAACGGACCGGTTTTGAAACGAATACCAGACCATTTCTCGTTGTACCGCCGCTTGCGGGTGGCTTTCCGATTCTCCTGCGCGATCTCGTCGTCGCCCTTCTGACGGAGAACCCGGCGGTCGCCGTCGCCGATTGGTTTGACGTCCGCTATATTCCGAAAACATTTGGCCGTTTCGGTTTCGATACGTCGATTTCCTATATTACCGATATGATTCGGCTGCTCGGGACAGATTTGCATTTGCTCGGCGTCTGCCAGGCCGTCGTCCCCACCTTGGCTGCCACGGCTTATCTCGCTGCCCGCGAGCCTGAAGCCGCGCCGCAATCATTGATTTTGATGGGCGGTCCCGTCGATCCTTTGCGCAATCCAACCGGTGTCGTTCGCAATTTGCGGGGGCATACATTGGATTGGCTGCGTTCCAATACAATTATCCCGGTGCCGACTGGTTTCCCCGGCCGGGGACGACTCGTCTATCCGAAAACATTGCAGATCGCGACGCTCACCGCTTATGTGACGCGTCATTGTCTCGAAGGGAGAGAACTTTATTGGAAACTTGTTGCCGATGACGGCGTCGATCCCGTGCATTTTCCATTCGTGACGCTTGCCTACACACTGATGGATTTGCCGGCGGAACATTTTCTGGAGAATATTCGCTGCGTTTTCCAGGACCGCGATCTCGTCACTGGGAAATTTATTTTTGCCAATACGAAGATTGATCCTCTCGCAATCAGGAAGACGGCCTTGATGACGGTGGAGGGCGAGCGTGATGATATCGCCGCGCCGGGCCAGACCAAAGCCGCGCATGACCTTTGCGGATCGATTCCAAAAGACAAGCAGCGTCATCTGCTGGTCGATGGATGCGGCCATTTCTCATTATTCCATGGGCATATTTGCCGCACCCAGATCGTGCCGGAAATCATGGGATTTCTCAATCATGAAGCACGAACTTGAGCTCACGCGTCTGGCGCAGGCCAAAGAGATAGAGCCATTTGAACAGACAACCAGGGCAATCGATCAGGCTTTTCACGGGCTGGTCGCGCGTTTCAGCAATGTCCTGTCACCTATGGTGTTTGGTGCGGCTTTCATGGATTGGGGCATGCATCTCGCGCTGTCGCCGGGAAAGCAGATGCAGCTCGCCATGGATCAGATGACGCAGGCGACGCGTCTAATGGCGATCATGGCGGAGGCCTTCACCGGCGAGTCTTCGGGACAGGCGATCAAGCCTTTGTCCGGCGACAACCGGTTCTCGGAGCCGGAATGGCGGCAATGGCCGTTTTATCTTTTCTGGCAGGCGTTTCTCCTGCAGCAGGAATGGTGGCTGAAAGCCACGACCGATGTCGAAGGCGTGACGCAAAAGCATGAGAATGTCGTCGCCTTTGGCACGCGGCAGATGCTTGATGTCTGGGCGCCGTCCAATTTCATCACCACCAATCCCGCGGTCGGGCGACGGACGCGAGAATGTCATGGCATCAACCTGTTAAAGGGATATAGTCATCTTCTTGATGATCTCTATCGCTGGCAGATGCGCGAACGTCCGGATGGAGCGGAGGAGTTTCAGGTCGGTCGTGATGTCGGCGTGACGCCGGGCAAGGTCGTGTTCCGTAACCGGCTCATGGAGCTGATTCTTTATTCTCCGACGACGGAGCAGGTGAAGGACGAGCCGATCCTGTTCGTTCCCGCCTGGATCATGAAATATTACATTCTCGATCTGTCGGCGTCGAATTCGCTCGTCCGCTATCTCGTCGAACAGGGATTTTCCGTCTTCATGATCTCCTGGCACAATCCTACCAAGGCCGATGCGGGGTTGGGGCTTGAGGATTATCGCCGGCTCGGTGTCATGGCTGCGATCGATACGATTTCATCCATGCTGCCCGGACGCAAAATCCATGCGGCGGGATATTGCCTCGGCGGGACATTGCTCGCAATCGCGGCGGCGACCATGGCCCGCGCCGGTCAGGAAATCCTTAAATCGATGACAATGATCGCTGCCCAGGTGGATTTCCGCGAAGGCGGGGAACTGACCCTGTTCATCGATGAAAGCCAGCTGAAGTTTCTCGAGGATTTGATGCGCGAGCAGGGCTTCCTCGATGGGCGGCAGATGGCCGGCGCCTTCCAGCTCCTGCGCTCGAACGACCTTGTGTGGTCGCGTATGGTCCATGATTATCTCATGGGTAAACGCCACAGGATGACGGATCTGATCGCCTGGAACAGCGACACGACGCGTATGCCCTACAAGATGCATTCGGAATATTTACGCAAGCTTTTTCTCGACAATGATCTTGCCGAAGGACGTTTCGAAACTGACGGGCAGCCGATCGCGCTGAATGACATTCATGTGCCGATCTTCGCGATCGGCACGGAGCGAGATCATATCGCACCCTGGAAATCGGTGTTTAAAATACACCTGCTTGCGAGAACAGATGTCACTTTCCTTTTGACATCGAGCGGCCACAATGCGGGCATTGTCTCAGAGATCGGTCATCCCGGCCGGCATTATCGCGTTCGCACCAAGGCATTGAGGGATCTCTTCATCAATAGCGAACGGTGGTTGGCGACTACGAAAAAACAGCAGGGATCATGGTGGCCGGAATGGGTCCATTGGCTCGATGAACATTCGAGCGGAGAAAGCCCCCCCTTGCGGACCGATACTTTGCCTGGCGGCAATACGCTGGGCAATGCGCCCGGCATTTATGTTCTGGAAGCCTGATCTATCTTGTTCTGAAATTCATGGATCACGAGCTGTCGTGATCCATGACGATCGGCTGAACCGTTCCCGCTCCGCTTTGGCTTAAACCTCGGGACCAAACAAAGAGAAGTCACGCTTATCGCTCTTTGATATGATCGGTGCTGACTGTACCACGGCAGGGCGGAAATTCTGGTGACGGGCGGGGATGCGGCTCAGGTACTGCCGCGTAAGATCATCCATATAGACATGGACGCGTTTTATGCGTCCGTCGAGCAGCGGGATGATCCTGCCTTGCGTGGCCGTCCAGTCGCGGTTGGAAGCGCACGGGCGCGTGGGGTCGTCGCGGCGGCGAGCTACGAGGCGCGGAAATTTGGTGTCCGTTCGGCAATGCCGTCCGTCACTGCCCTGCGAAAATGTCCGGAGCTCATTTTCGCGCCGCCGCGCTTTGATGTCTACAAGGCGGTGTCGCGGCAGATCCGGGCGATCTTCGCCGATTACACACCATTGATCGAACCGCTATCGCTCGATGAAGCCTATCTTGATGTCACCAGCAATCTGACGAATATCGGCTCCGCCACGGAGATCGCTGAAACCATACGCAAGCGTATCAGGAGTGAGACCGAGCTGACGGCTTCTGCGGGCGTTTCTTACAATAAGTTCCTGGCCAAGCTCGCCTCCGATACCAACAAGCCGGATGGCCTGTTCATCATTACACCGAAAATGGGCCCCGTGCTCGTCGAAACCCTGCCGGTTGGCCGGTTCCATGGCATCGGCCCTGCCACAGCTGCCCGCATGAACGGGCTCGGCATTGAAACCGGCCTTGACCTGAAACGGCAATCGCTGGCCTTTCTGCAGCATCATTTCGGCAGGGCCAGCACCTATTATTACGGGATCGCGCGCGGCATCGACGATCGGCCGGTGCGGCCTGATCGGGAGCGCAAATCGCTCGGCGCTGAAAATACATTCGCCAATGATCTCTTCACTCTGGGACAGGGGCTGGCGGCTCTGGCGCCGATCGCCGACAAAGTCTGGCGTAGCTGCGAATTGATGCGGCTCACCGGCCGCACACTCACCTTGAAAGTGAAATATGCGGATTTTCAACAGATAACACGGAGCCATACGGTGACGGAAGGCATTGCGACGCGGCGTCAATTCGACGAAAAGGCAATGGCTCTGATCGCCTCTCTGTTTCCGCCGCCGAAGGGAATCCGGCTGCTCGGCCTCACGCTGTCTAATTTTGCACAGCCCAAGCCCCAGGATACACAGCTCCGACTCCCATTTGAGGGTTTGTCAGGGCAGGGGCCGTAAATGGACCCGATAGCGGCGCCCGCGTTCACGATAGGTTTCCGCCGTGCGCCCGAGCATGAGGCGATGTTTGTCGGTGATCTCACCGACGACCTTGCCCGGTGCGCCACGTACAATGGAGCCCGGTGGGATTTCCTTGCCCTCGGTAATGAGGCTGCCGGCGCCGATCAGGCAATGCGCGCCGATTCGCGCGCCGTTCATGATCGTCGCGCCCATGCCGATCAGCGATCCGGTCCCGATGAAACATCCGTGCACAATAGCAAGATGGCCGATGCTGACATCGTCTTCCAGAACCAGCGGGAAGCCCGGATCGGCGTGCAGAACGGAATTGTCCTGCACATTGACACCCTTGCCAATATGCAGGGTCTCCGTATCGCCGCGCAGGACGGTTCCGAACCAGATGCTGGCCTCGGCTTCCACGCGGACGCGGCCGATCAATGTGGCCGTCGGTGCGATGAAACAATCGGCATCGATCTGTGGCTGATGATCTTCCAGTTGATAGAGCATCGGCATTCGTTTCCCGTCCTGAAGATTGGTCTGTTCCCGCAGTCTCTCAAGCCGGCCGTTGCCGTTTCTCACGGCGGCCGTGCGATGATTCTGCGTGGGAAGAGTCTCGAGCCGCGCCGCGTTGATTACAACAGCTCGTGATCAATGAGACGCGCTTTCGGAGCATAATGCAATGGACCAGGCGCATCTACATTGCTCCATCTTTTTGTAAATGCAGCATATTTCCGAAAATCGGAATCGGCTGTCTGGTTTCGGGAAGAAGAGGGAGAGTCAGGGAGGAGAGGATTCGATATCCCCTTTCCTTTTCACCAGCGAATTTTCATAGAAATGGAAATATTTTCCAAATAAATCAGGATTTGAATTAGGCCCTGTCTGATTCCCGCGAAGCGCATCGGTTGGGCCGGACCTCACGCCAAATGGAGATTGTTATGACTTTATCCCTGGATATCGCCCGCCGGGTGGCGGAGGCCGCTCTTGCCAAGGGTGTCGAACTTAAGCTGAAGCCTCTGGCTGTTTCGGTGCTTGATGAGCGCGGCTGCCTTCGGGCTTTCTTCGGTCAGGATGGAATCAGCCTGCTGCGGGGCGAGGTGGCGCAAGGCAAAGCCTATGGCGCCCTGGCGCTCGGCATGGGATCGCGGGCGATCTTCAAGCGGGCGCAGGAACAGGCGTTTTTCATTGGGGCCGTCAACACGCTTGCGCAAGGTGCGATTGTTCCGGTTCCGGGCGGCGTGCTCATTCGGGATGCGGATGGAAATCTGCTCGGCGCGGTCGGCATCAGTGGCGACACCTCCGATAATGATGAGATTTGTGCCATCGCCGGGATCGAATCCGTCGGCTTGCGTCCTGACGCCGGCTGATGCCATTTCTAGCCGGGTTCATTGCCCGGCACGAAGACCGTGACGGCGTTGGTGCGGAGCGAGAAGTGGCCCGGTGTGCTCGTCTTGACTTCTCCGTCGGTATTGATGTCATGCGGGCGATGGCTTCGTAGAACCAGTGCATGTGTCTCGAAGGCCCTTACCCCCGCATGGCGACGCTGCATGCCCCTGCGGAGCGAAGGCAGGAGAAACAGCGCGTGGAGCCAGTTGCGGACATTGAGGCTATAGACATAGAGCCTTTTATCGTCAGGTTCCGCCGCTTCGTGAATCTGCATGCCGCCGCCGTAATAGCGGCCATTGCCGACCGAAACCTGGATGCTCTTGAATGTCTCGGTGATACCGTCATGCTCCAGGCACACTGTGAACGGACGGCTTTGCGAGGCGATCTGTAAGGCGCCGATGGCGTAGCCGAGCACGCCGAAGCGGCTTTTCGCGCGCTTGGTGAGATGGGCGGCCAGCATGGCGCTGAAGCCGATGCTCGCCACGTTGAAGAATGGCTGATCATTGACGATGCCGAGGTCGATTGTGCGGCATTGCGAGGCGGAGATGATGTTCACGGCAGCTTCGATCTCCCCCGGTATGCCCAGGGTGCGGGCGAGATCATTGGCCGTGCCGAGCGGCACGATTCCCAGCGGCAGGCGCGTCTTGCAAAGACCTTCGGCGCTGGCGTTCAATGTTCCGTCTCCGCCGGCGACGATGACGCAATCGACATCCTGGGCAAATTCGACGATCGCCGAGGAAACGTCCCGGCTCCCGTTGATCTGGGGGATGATCAGGTCGAATCCGCTCTGGCGCAAATGATCTTCGACGGTCTCCGCCATTTGCGCGGCGCGCCTGGCGTTCCGGTTGAGAATGAAAAGGGCGTGGCGGCGCGGCTGGAGGGTCGAGTGCATGAGGTCTTAAGCAACCACTTGAAGGGGAAAGGCGCATGGCCTTGCGATTTTTTACAATAGCCATGCTTCGAAGACTGGACTTCCGCCACGCACTCATGCAAAACGCTGCGATCCGCGCGGGCGTGGCGGAACTGGTAGACGCGCCGGACTCAAAATCCGGTTCTGGTGACAGAGTGTCGGTTCGATTCCGACCGCCCGCACCACATTGATTTATTGAGTGTTTTCAATAACTTGCTGGCGAAACAGTCGAAGGTTTTGTAGCATCTTTGTGGAGCTTTGGAACGGGAATCAATCCTGTGGATAATTCAGCCGCCAAGTTCCATCGGCTTCCCGGACCAATACGAATCCAACGCCACTGGCATAGTGGATTTCGTAATAGTCCTGTTTAAGCTGGATCACCTCCGAAGCATTATTGAAGGCATGAAGTGCCGCCCCATCAGGAACGGATAGGTCAAGTTCATTGCCAGCGACGGAGTGCCAAGATTCCCCGTCGATTTCGCCTTTAAGAAAGCGCGACTTCAAAATCGCTTCGACCATATTGTTATCTGGAAAAGTATTCACAGTTTTCTCCTGTTAAATTAAGTGAGTGATTTAGTCCCGAAGCAAGCCTTCCGGCCAGATATTCCCGACAGTGCCGAGAATGATTTTGATTTGATCCGCTGTAACTTCGCCGGTTACAGCGCATGGGTCTGGATTGATCAGCGCGCCGACAAGGCGTTCATAGACTTCATCAGGCAGATAGACGCCAGAACCCGTTTCGTCATCGAATGAGTCAAGGTTTTTAAACGCCACTTCAATCCCCTTGATGGTCACTTCGATTTGAGCCGGGGATAGTTTTTTAATTTCCTGCATGAATTTCACTCTTCCAGTCAGATTAATCAACAAATAAAATCTAGTTATTTGTTTATTATCTGTCAAATAAGTGAGAATTTACTTATATTATCACATTCTATAGTAAGCAGTTACTTATTTATGCGGAAAAATACTCGTCTTCGACTTCACATAGAGGAATGCCAAGCTCATCCGCGAATTGATAAACGCGGCAAAGGTTGCGCCTGCCGTTTTTGAGAGAAGCCTTTAGTTCAACCTCGCGTGCGAATGCCGCGCGGATATGAAGCAATTCCGTCGCATCAGCGATTGGCATGGCTTTAAGGGCCGACAAGGGTGGTAGTAAGCGGGCCATATCTTCTCCTGTGGCTCTGTCCCGTCTGGGGGACAATTGCCCTATAGCGAGCGAGCCGGGGAGATTTCGAAATTGGATGATCGCGAAATATTTTTATTTATGTAAATAGAAGTTCGCTCGTCACGGCGCGGTCTTTGCTCGGTGCGATGAAGAAACCATATTTAGCTTACTTTCGTTAGTAAGGCTTGACGAAAGCTCCGTTTGTTAGGACACGAATGGAGAGAATTTGCTCCCGCAAGGCAAAAGCGATGATAAAACGAAACCTACTATGTTTTGCCCATGGGCATGGCACCGCTTGGGAAGCGATTTGTCTTGATCTTGATATCGCCGTGCAAGGTCACAGTGCAGATGAGGTTTTCAATCTTCTAAAAGACTCGATTTCCGATTATCTCAAAGCTGCTAACGACGAACCAAGTCCGGCACGGGAAAAATTGCTTAATCGTAAAGCACCATTTTTTGTCCGCGTTCGTTATCTTTTTGGTTTCTTTTGGCACGCCCTTCACGTGGATCGAAAGGACAATGAGACCGAGCATGGATTTACCATTCCGTGCCACGCCTAAAATGTACCTTTGGAGAGTTTTTAGAAATACTAAAAGCTCATGGATTTATTTTGCATAGACACAACGGAACAAGCCACGCAATCTATCGTAAAGAAGATGAAAAGGGTGTTTCGTTTGTGACAGTCGCTATGCATTCCTCTGGCGAGGAAATTAAACCAGATACGCTTCGATCAATGATCAGGCAGTCCGGTTTACCAAAAAAGATATTTCGGAAATAAGCAAAACCCCCGCCTAGTGCGGGGTTAATTCTTTCAATAATTGCAGCTTTAAGTTGTATTGGTTTCAAGCTGCTTCGCGAAGCATGGTCCGGAAATCGAAAGTATTATCCTTGCCTTGTCGCTCGACAATATAATTTGCCAAGTCTGCGCATATATCTTCCTTAGTAAAAAAATCCACCGGCTCTTTGTAAAGACTCGGCCAATTCCGCATCATGTCCAAACATGCCTGACAGATTCTAATTTCTTCATCCAACCATTCTATTTTTTTCTTAGATGGTTTGCGTAACTTTTTATACTGTTCCATGAAACTAATCCGCATGGTCTTGAAATTCTTTAAAGCTATTATAGCGAATCGCCGGAGAGATTGCACAAAATTGCTTAAAATATGATTGGCTCTAAAATCGCCTAGAAAGATCACTGACAGGCTTTAGCATTTTTTAGCTAGTACCCTAGCGGAGGCTATGCCGAAGGCCACTCCTTAGCCTCTGCTGTTAATCCTTGGAATCAATATCTAAGGTATTGGGCGGAAGGCGGGAGCGAGCGAAGCGAGCGGGGCAGAAAGCTAGTTCCGCAGATGTTGGGGAAGAGCAGGGAGTTTTTAATTCCGCAGATTGGTTTACCAAACCTCTGCGGAATGAGAGGGGAACTAAAATCGAAAGGGATTGGGGTGCCCGAAGGGCGTCCCAATTTCTTTCACCCTACTGGTAAGTTCTTATTTAGAAAATAATCTAATATTATATATATATATAAAAGAAAACTTGAAAAATTTTGGGACACCATCATTAAGCAATTGAAATATAAAGATTTAGTTTGAAATGGCAAAATGGCGTGGAACAGGCTTCAATGCCGTTAATCCAGCCTCCAAGAGATAACCTTGAAAAATTTTGGGACACCTCTCTAACCCCAAATATTTCCCGGCTTTTCGAGTTTCGCGATGGTCTCTAGGGTTCGCTTGCCCGCATCCCGGCTCACTTCGATGTCTGTTAGGACATAGAATTGCTTCGCGACCATTGCGCGGGAATCGTTCCCCAATGCTCTCGCGGCTTCTCTGGCGCGCAACCAATCCATGATTTCGGCTTCTCTGCCACGCAATTGACGAAGCTGCGCAGTCTCCGGCGCTTTCAATGATACAACTAAAAGTTGTTCCCTGTGATCGATCTCGGCAGGACTCATAGGCAAGGGGATTGAGCGAGCGACAGGGACATATTTTGCGCGCATGGCCTTTCGATGTTTTTCCTTCGCCTCTTCCCGTTCGCGTTCTTTTGCTTCGTTTTCCAGCCGAACGGCTTCGTTTTTGGCTCGAATTGCCGGATCATTGGCTTCGCGGAAATCCCGTTGTTTAATATAAAATCTGCGAGCGCATTCTATGAGCGGTTTCGATAAAGGCTTATGCGTGCCACCCAAATCGAGCATGTATTGAATAGCTTTTTGACCGCAGGCTTCACATGCCGGAAGGCCGTTGCTTTCCCGTGTCGGGCGAGTGCCGGGACATTTTGCACAATCCGAAGAGTTTCGATCGTATATATTATAACGCCCGAAACAATAGGGGATTTCTTGTTCCCCGCGCCGAACAGTTTTGAAATAATCAGAGCGGATTTTTTCTAGTTCGTATTTAAGTTTTGTATTGTAAATTTCTTCGGAAATCATTATATTTACTTTGCCTGTAAGTTATAACTTTAGACCGCCTTTTTTGGCGGTCTTTTTTTGGACACATTATTATAGCTATTTTGACGTTGGATTTGATGGAATTTTTATGGAAAATTTTGTGCAATCGATTCGATAGTTTGCTATAATATATAAGTCAAAGCAAACGGCATTGCTTTGATATCTTCCTTGCAGAAAAAGGCTAGACGGTTATTCCTCCCGTCTGGCCTTTTTCTTTATCTCGCCAAGTAACCTCCCGGCCTTGACTGCGATCTAATTTCATTCGCCGCGATTTGGCGCATTTGAGCTTCAATTTGACTTGAAACTTGCTTAGCAAGATCGTTGTTTTGCTCTTTCGTTCCACCGCTGGCGTTCACAGTCACGTTATTCGTCACGCTCATGCCGCCGCCAGAAGCGCCTGATACCGCTCCAGAAGCCGGTTTGATCGAAGGTGCGGAAATCGAGGGAGCCGAGACAAGGCCACCGCTCGCAAATCGAGGAACCTTGCCGGAATTGATCGCGTCCAGAAGAGTCCTGTGGCGGCGCGTGGCATCGGCTGAAACAACATATTCGCCATTGCTCAATAGGGCAGGGATTGAGTCCGATTTAGAGCTTCCCGGTCCAGAAACAGCGCCGCCATCAGCGAATTTGAACAGGCTTCCGATTCCGCCGCTAAACAACGCGCCAAGGATGCCGCCAGAACCTTCCTTGCTTGAACCTGAGCCGAACAGATTCGCCAATGGTCCTTCGCCAAGCAATGCGGCCTGTAGGGCGGCGCGCTCGATTTCCGCAGCAAGGTTTTTGAATGTCTCGCCAACGCTCTGTCCGTCAACGATTAGGCTCTCAAGGGAACCTTCGAGGCTATTTTTGAAGAAATCAGTCTGCGCCTTGGCATCCTCTTGAGCTTTGTCATAGGCTTTGATTGCGTCTTGAGCCGAAGTGATTTTTGACACGTTGTCGGCAATAGCCTTGCCTTCGGCACTGGTCGCGGAAACCATATTCTTGCTTAGCTCAAGCGCCAGGCGTTTTTCAGCGTCGGTTTTACCTAATGTCGCGGCCTCTGCCTGTTCCTGCCTCGCCTCTTCCTGCAAAGATTTGATCTGGGCTTTGATTGCGTCCGCCTGCTTCTCTTCTTCGGATTTACCGCTAGAATGTGAGGTTTTGGCGGGTTTTTCGCTATCAGAGACGGATTTTTCGTTGCCAATCAGATTGGTGGCGAGCGTTTTGGCTTCCGTATCAGAGAGCTTTCCGCCCTGTTTGGCGAAATCTGTTTGAAGGCTCTTGGCGCGATCCTCGATTGCCTTGGCGTCCGAAGACAGCTTCGACCTGCGAACCTGTTCCTGTGACAATTTGTCGTTTGCGGTCTTGAGCCGGTTCGCTTCTGCGAGTTCCTTCACGCCAGTCTGATTTGCGTCTAAAGCGGCGGTTTTGGCCTGACTTTCCGCATTTTTAGCCTCATTTATGGCCGCGTGAGCGTTTTGCGCGGCCTGCCGCACCATAGCGAGACGGGCAAGCAGAGTGTCGAATTTTCCGAAAGCGTCTTGGAACGATGGATTTACCGCGCCCATGGCTTCGATCGATTTTGCCGCCTCATTGGCGGCTTGAGCGTCGCCATCCATTCCACGTTTAATAATCTCTAGCGCCTGCGCCTTCGTCTCTTCGTTGATTCGGAAAGCGCCGAATTGCTCAAGATTCTGGACCAATCCGCGTAAGGTATCTGTGAGGCTTGAGGCATCGGCATCGAATGATTTGAGATGCGCGCCTTGCGTTGCCTCTGTGGCCTCGCGCATCTTGGTCGCGCCTTCAAGGGCGGCATTTCCTACGTTTTTCAGGCTTTGGGCAGTGCCATCGCCGGAATTTTTAAGCTCATCGAGAGCCTTGGCGTAGGCGTCCGCGACAGGTTTTCCCTCTGAAATCTTGCTCGCGACATAGGCGAAGGTTGCGCCAAGAGCCGCGATCGCGATGCCGACAGGTCCACCCATAACGGCGAGAGCCCGAGAAAAGATCGTGAGGGATGCCGATGCAATTCCCGCCGCTGTTCCGGTTGCCGTGATTCCTGCAACTGCCGCAGTCAAGGAAGCCGTCAAGCTCCCCATGCCAGCAATGACAGGTGTAATACCTGCCGCAAGCAGGCGAGCGGCCAAAATCGAGCCCAGTGCCGCCGCGCCAGTTCCGACAGTATCCAGATTATTTGCGAGACCGATGATTGCTTTGCCTGCTAGGTCTGTGGCGGTTTTGATTGCGTTACTATGACCTACATAAGCGATTGCTTTTGTTTCGAGGACATTGAACGCTTGTGCGATTGTCGGCTGAAGCTCTTTGAATTGTTTGTTTACGTCCTGCGCTGAATCGAGCAGGGCTTTAAAAACCTTGTCGGATGTTAATGCACCATCGGAACCAAGCTGTTTCAATCCGGCTGTAGTCGTGTTGAATGCCTTGGCGAGTGAAGCCGCAAGAGTAGGCGCATTTTCCAAGAGCGAGTGAAGTTCATCGCCCTGCAAAACGCCAGAACCAAGCGCCTGTCCAAGTTGCAGAATTGCGCTACTTGCCTCTTCCGCACTAGCGCCGCCAAGTGTTAGTGCCTTACTGACCGATTCGGTAACAACTAACACGTCCGCTTCGGACGCGTGAAGGTCTTTACTCGCGCGTGTTAGACTGGCAAACAAACTCGCTGTTTCGCTAAATGACGAAAGCGCCCTTTCGCTAATTCCCGCAACAAGATCAGTTGCAACGCCAGCGCCAGACGCATTCTCGCCCATGGCAGCTTTGATTTTATTTTGTGCGCTCACCCATGCGTCACTGTATTTTCTGATTTGTTCAACAGACAGTGCCGTTGCCATTCCTGCCGCGATCTTACCGGGATTGAAGTTCTCTAAGAACCCTTTGCCGATCGAATTGAGCTTGGCGTTTACACTGTTTGCAGCTTGGCCGAACGTGGTTTCTAGTTGCCGAGATGATCTCTTGGCACGGTTTTCGATCGATCCGAAATTATCATTTGCGGATCGTGCTGCTTTCTGCATATTCTTTTCGAAGTCGCGGATTCGCGCCTCAAGCTGCACAACCAATTGTGCGTCTTCGCTTGCCATAATCAAATATCCTTAAATTAAAAGATCAAAAATCCATCTGGTCTTGCAGAAACGTCATCGTAAATTGATCGATTGCTTTCGCCTACCGTCGCACGTGAAACCGCCATCCAAGTTGCTACAGCACCGTCAATCCTATCTGTGCTCTTGCCCTTGTGCATGGTGCGATTGCCTGCCGAATCCGTATTGATTGCGATATTATCGAAGCACCATCGCAAAACAGGATGCCCGCCGTGCTGAAACTTACCGGAAATGATTGCGCGTTCCAATTCATTCAAAGCAGGCGATTGCGTAACCCATCCTTGCCGGATCGTGATGCAAGGCAAGCCATCTTCGAGCAAAGGGGCCATGACTGGTTGTGCATAAGCGGGATCAAAGCCGATTTCTTGAACGGAATATTGGTCACATAAGCCGCGAATATAGAGTTCAACCGCCTTATAATCGATTACATTGCCGGGTGTGGCGCTGATATAACCATCTTCCGCCCATTGAACGTAAGGAACGTGATCACGATCAGAACGTGCCCTTAGATTATCAGCCGGGCAAAAGAAATGAGGTATAACAACGAAACCGCCGTCATCATCACGAAAAGCAGCAATCACGGCTGTTAGATCGGTTGTGGTGGACATATCTACGCCAATCCAGCAAGGCGAGCCTTCGAGGCTATCAAGATCAATCGGATTCGAGCCGCGATCATAGATTCCCATATCCACAAAGGGGTCTGTGGAGTGATCAAGCCAAATATTTAGATGATCGTTTTTGAATTTCTCGCGAAGGGCAGGGCGATTTTCAGCCTCGCGCGCTTCCTGCCTCAAAGCATCAAGATCAGGATAACCAAGGGATAAGCCAGGATTTACAGCAAACCAGACGTTTTCATCACGCCAGTCAGCATCTTTGTCTGTCTCAAAGAGAATCGGAAGCGTGCCGGGATCATCGATTTCGCCCTTTGCCACGCGGCGCGCATAGTCGAAAATCTCATAGGCGACGTTCTCTTGCCCGCGTCCAGCCTGCGAAATCACAATCGAAAGCGTTCCCTTGGTTTTTCCAAGGCCGGTTCGCAAAACATCGTAAAGTTTCCGATCGCGCCATGCGTGGATTTCATCAAACAGCACGAAGGAAGGGGTTCGGCCATTTTGTGCCGCCGCGTCACTCGAAACAGCCTTCATTGTCGCGCGGCTCTTCGAGTGAACGATTTGATGCCGGTAATCCAAGAGCTTTGTCGCCGCGACAATCCTATGATCGGCCTTCACAATGCCGGAAGCCTCTTCATAGGCGATTCGTGCTTGATCACGGTCATAAGCCGCGCAAATGATCTGGCCGCCTGTGATTTTCTCTGGTCCGATCGTATGAAGCAGACCAAGAGCCGCGCCTAGTGTGGTTTTCCTGCCGCCGCGCGGAAGCATCCAGACCACATTTTTAACGATCCGGGTTCCATCTGGTTTGCAGGGTCCATAAATGCGGCGAACAATTCGTTCCTGCCACGGATCAAGCTGAAACTGCCTGCCTGTTTTGGGATGCTTCAAGGCACGAAGGAAGCGAACCGCCCTTTCACCAAAACCGAAGGTGTCTTCAATCGGACTATTATCAAAGACCCAAGTCGGCTGAATCGTTTTCATCGTCGTTCTGAATATCTTTCGCGGGCCTCGACCTTGAAACAGGTGTCAGGCCAAGTTCTGCCGCAAGCAATCGGCTTTGAGTCATGGCGTCGTTTTTGACCATCATAGCGGGATGTTTTTTCTTGCCCTGTGGCGTGGTGATAACCATGCCTTCGGCTCGAATGAGTGATTCTGCCGCCATAATGTCACCTACTGCCGAACAGTAATTTGCGAATGTCGCTAGATCAGCCATAGTGAGGGTTTTACGTTCTTCGATCAGGATTGGTGCAACCCGTTTCCATTCTTTTTTCGCGTCATCGTTCAACCATGAAGGCGCGCTTGGCACTCGAATAATAGGGCTTGATCCGCTATAAATTGCTCCCGGCTTCCTTCCGCGCATTTATTTGATTTCCTTTACTGTGATATTCAGACCCTTGCGCCTGCCGATAACTTCAATATTTTCAATCTCATGAGGTTTGCCGTAAAGAATGACGTGATAATCATAAGCAACCGGCTTGAAACGGGTTTGAAATGTGTATTTCTGGATTGAGCGCGTGCCGCTATCCGATGATTGATTTTCCTGCGAATTTTCAACCATTTTAGCTCGCAACATGAAGCGGTCTTCATATGTTGTAATCGACGCGCCTGCCTCGTCAAAATTGTAAACCGGTCCCTTAAATAAAAGGATATGCTCTAAATCACCGGCATTCATTCTGAAAATTCCTTCATCAAAGCTTCGACCGTGATAACACCGTGTGAATAATCGCCGGATGGATCACGAAGAAAGCGAGTGCTGTTAATTTTAAGATCGATCACGCTTAAATTAGCGGGAGCATGTTTGATAATATCTTTGACCGTTCCTGATATTTTCTTCACGCTCGCTAAATTATCTTCCTTGGTCCAGATATGAAGATCCAGATATGTGTTTATGTAATCCCGGCCTAGATTAATATCAGCCGCGACGTTCTGGCCTTCACCAATGATCACGCAAGGAAAAATCTCTGGCGTCTTGGCACGATCAAAAACAGTGATGCCGCTCATATTAGGCGATGAAATAAGCGCCTGCCGAATAGCAATTTGAAGCGTAAGAGAAGGATCGTCACTCATTTGTTCCAATCATCCTTCACGGCTTTCGAAATTGCTCTTTTGGTCCTGTTTTCAATACGTTTCTTCAGAAGCCGGAATGCGGGCCAGAAAAATGGCTGTGCCTTCGCTTCGGCTGTTCCATATTCAACCAAGTGTGGATAGCGAACCTCTTGATTTCCGACAGTAATAGCGACTGCATTTTCCGGCACGATATGGGAACCACCCGGTTGCGAATAAGCAGGCGTCATTTGTCCGGCTGGCGTCACTGTAATCGAATCTCGCAAAGCGCCAGTATCAACAGGGGCAAGATGTTTCTGCATATCAGCGAGTTCATTCCCTGATTTCTGCAATGAGGGTTGAACAGCGTTTTTGACAGCCTTCGGAATTGCTTCGAGCCGCTTGGTTAGATCACGTAATTGCTTGCTCGCCATTAAAATGCGAAGTCCCGATAAGGCGTGATCAAGGCGGCAACGCCATATTCGGTTTCAAACGATCGTGCGGCATTCGTCCCGTTACGATCCTCATACAAATCAGCGGCAAGTTTACGTGTCGCCTCTTTGATCGGGCCGGGGATTTCAGCGCCATCATCGATAGGAACAATGAGCGTTGAAATGTATGAAGACGCGGCATCAATCTTGGATTGAAGCAAGGTGTCGTCGTCATCGAAAGTGATATTCAGATGGCTTTTTAGGTCATCCAGATCAATAAAACTTAGCATGAAAAATAATCCAATATAATCAAATAGGTAAAAAGTCTATTTTGTTGAAAATCTTGCGCGAACCATCCCCCGCCGGTCCCCTCTTGAAATTTTCGAGTATTGCACTACCCCCCGTTCACACTCACATTCCCGAAAATTTCATCAGAACCGCATTCATCTCACGCCATCAGCTAAACAGGTGTGTCAGTGCCAAAGATGGCTTGTGAATAATCACCAGATTCATCTTTGATTAGAGTCATCGTATTAACTATTTGTTCTGCGGATGTATATTTTGTAACCTTTTGAATTACTGAACTTTCTAGGTCATCGAAGTTTTCGCTAGTGGTGATCTCGATCTTTTTAACTAGGGCCTGTTAGTTCTTGAATTATTCCCTATATCTGATTGATGAGCACGGACAAGAGCTTACAAGTCTTCACGGATGAAGCCTGGGCGATCTGGGAGCCTCTGATCCAGGCGGTACAGCCGCATGGTAAAACGCCTTTGCAGAACCTGCGTCGGACCATTACGGCGATCTTCTGGCGGCACACCAACGGTGCCAAATGGCGCAGCATTCCGCCGGAGCTTGGTCCGTGGTGGAAGGCGGCGCAGACATTCATCCGCTGGTCGAAGCTCGGGGTCTGGGAACGGCTGCTTGCCCTGGTCCAGAAGCAGAAGAGCCCGGCACTGGGTATGACTTTCCTTGACGGGACCAAC
>NZ_JQJH01000014.1 GCF_000745425.1 Beijerinckia mobilis | reverse complement strand
GTCGACTGTGAAGAAGGGCATTCAAGCCTGAGCGAAGTGATTTTTTGAGTGGCCACAGCTTGTAATGAAGCTCCACAGAATGGCGAGCCAAACGCGGAGCCATGAGAGGATGCGTTTGAAGTTGTAGCCGACTGCCGCGAGGACAGCGTTGATGGCATCGCCGGCTTGGCCCGCGAGATAATTTCGGTCCATGCGATGATCGGATTTTGTATGGCCGATGACGGGCTCGACGGCGGACCTGCGCCGCATCTGGCGGCGGATTTCCTTTGTCATGCCGCGTTTCTGTCCGGCGCGATAGACCTTGAAGCGGTGGGCAGGTGGCGCGTTGTGGCCCTTGTACCCCGCATCGGTGAATATCCGTTCAAGGGAGCATCCGATGAGTTGTTCGATGTCGGGAATGACTGTCCCGAGCGTATGGCCGTCATAGGGCTTGCCGGGCAGAGCCTTGGCATGGACGATGAACTGGCCGCCCTTTGAGCGTTTGAGTGTCGTCGCCAGCGAGACCTTCACCCCAAACTCATAGGGCTTGTGCGGCTTGCCCTTGCCGATGCATTCGACCTCCGGCGCATGCAGGCTGAACACCCGCAGGTCTGTATCAGCCTTTTGTCCCCTGAGAGGCCGCAGGTTTCTGTTGCCGGCATGGACGCGGCGGGCCAGCATGAGTTCGGGGGCGAAGATCTGCTGGAGTGCCTCCTGGTCTTTGATCTTGCGGGTGATGTCGCGGATCACCCGGCCGAGAGAGGTCTTGAGGGTCTTTAGCGAGCGTCTGGCGCGCCTGAACTGTTTGGCATGGGCATAGCGCTGCTGCCTGATCAGCGCATATTTGCCGACGCGGTGGTAACTCTGGCGCAGACTGACACCGTGTTTCCTGGCGAGCCGGACCAGCCTTTCACGGGCGCGCTGCATGAGCCTGGCATCCGTCGGATGCGCTACCGCCTTCGGCTGCACGGTCGTGTCGATGATCACCTTGGCGAAGTCGGAGGGCTTGGCCGCGCCGGTGCGCGTCGCACTCGCCAGACTTTCCTGCAACAGCGCGACAAGCTTTTCTTCTCCCATCCGCTGCCGCCAGCGGGTCATCGAAGAGCGGTCGAAGGCAAGGCTGTGCTGGAAGAACTCTTCTCCGCAAAACAGCTGATAATAAGGGTTTTCGACCCAGCGCTCGCAGAGCGCTTCGTCAGACAGATCGACCATGTGCTTGAGGATCGCCACGCCAGCCATCAACCGCGTCGGCAGAGGAGGATGGCCTGGCGCATCGCTGTAAGCGGCGCCAAAGCGCTTTTCGAGAAAGCCCCAGTCGATCGCCGCCGCCAGCTTCACCAGCGGATGCTGCATGTCGAGGATCTGATCGAGCCGCGCCCGAAACAGATCCTGCTGGCCGCTCTCACGCCTCTCCCGTGGCCGCATCCCCGCTGATCCTCCGCTTCCCTCAGAACCAGAGAATCACACCCAAAGCCCACGATCAATTTGCAAGAAAACCCGTCCACAGCCTATCAAATCCGGCAAATACCAAGACTTGCCAGAGGAAAATATAATCATTCATTCAATTGGTTGGGGATTCTTCATGGGCGACTCTTTCGACGATGATAAAACGCCCGCGCGCTGCACCCTCCCCTTTCGTGCGGGGTCCTCGGCATGATTTTGGACCGTGACCAAGCCTTCGCGGCAAGTGATGTTTCGAAGTACCACCTTCAATAAAAGATGCTTTTTACATTTTTTTCGCCTTTTCCCGTCTCAGACGAAATTTTTTCGACTTTTTCTTGGCGATTTGAGAAGCAAAATGCTAGGAAGCATCAGAAATTCTTCTTATCCGGGTTTCGGCACAGATGCAGTCGATCGAAACTGGAAGTAATCTGGTCTCGACAATGCTCCGCGACAGATACTTCCAAGGTGCTTTTGCGTTGAGGACGTCCAAACCCATTTCGCTAATTCAGGTCTGATGAAGAAAATCGAGGCCGTGATCAAGCCATTCAAGCTCGATGAAGTGAAAGATGCCCTCCATGCCGTCGGGATCTCCGGCCTGACTGTCACCGAAGCCAAAGGTTTCGGGCGCCAAAAGGGCCATACGGAACTTTATCGGGGCGCCGAATATATTGTAGATTTCCTGCCAAAGGTAAAAGTCGAAGTCGTCGTGCCAGACTCCCTGATCGATAGTGCTGTGGAGGCGATCCGCAAGGCTGCGCGCACTGGACGAATCGGCGATGGCAAGATTTTCATTTCTCCTATCGAAGATGTCGTGCGTATCCGGACAGGCGAAACCGGCCTGGACGCGATTTGACGCAGGACGCTTTGCTGTTCCCTCAACCTTTTCGATCACTCATGAGAGGCATGCATGAAAACCGCCCACGATGTGCTCAAGGCCATCAAGGATAACGACGTCAAATATGTCGATTTCCGCTTTACCGATCCGCGCGGGAAGTGGCAGCATGTCACCTTCGACGTCGGCATGATCGATGACGATATTTTCACCGAGGGCACGATGTTCGACGGTTCGTCGATCGCTGGCTGGAAGGCGATCAACGAATCCGACATGACGCTGATGCCGGATCCGACGACTGCCTGCATGGATCCGTTCTTCGCCGCCTCGACGATGGTCATCGTCTGCGACGTGCTTGAGCCTTCGACCGGCGAACCCTATGGACGCGATCCGCGCGGCATCGCCAAAAAGGCCGAAGCCTATGCCGCTTCCTCCGGCATCGGTGACGCTGCCTATTTCGGACCGGAAGCCGAATTCTTCGTCTTCGACGATGTCCGTTTCAAGGCCGATCCCTACAACACGGGTTTCGTGCTCGACAGCGCCGAGCTGCCGTCCAATTCTGATACCCCCTATGAAGGTGGCAACCTCGGCCACCGCATCCGCACCAAGGGCGGCTATTTCCCCGTGCCGCCGCAGGATGCGGCGCAGGACATGCGTGGCGAAATGCTCTCCGCCATGGCTGCCATGGGCGCCAAGGTCGAAAAGCACCATCACGAAGTCGCTTCGGCCCAGCACGAACTCGGCCTGAAGTTCGGTCCGCTCACCACCATGGCGGACCACATGCAGATCTATAAATATTGCATCCACCAGGTTGCGCAGAGCTACGGCAAGACGGCGACCTTCATGCCCAAGCCGGTCTTCGGTGACAACGGCTCCGGCATGCATGTGCATCAATCCATCTGGAAGGATGGCAAGCCAGTCTTCGCCGGCAACAAATATGCCGACCTCTCGCAGGAATGCCTCTATTACATCGGCGGCATCATCCGGCACGCCCGCACGCTGAACGCCTTCACCAACCCGTCGACGAACTCCTACAAGCGTCTCGTCCCCGGCTATGAGGCTCCGGTGCTGCTCGCCTATTCGGCACGTAACCGTTCCGCTTCCTGCCGTATTCCCTATACGTCCAATCCGAAGGCCAAGCGTATCGAAGTGCGCTTCCCAGATCCGATGGCGAACCCCTATCTCGCCTTCTCGGCCATGCTGATGGCGGGTCTCGACGGTATCATCAACAAGATCGATCCCGGCCAGGCTATGGACAAGGATCTCTACGATCTGCCCCCGAAGGAACTGAAGAAGATCCCGACGGTCTGCGGCTCGCTGCGCGAGGCCCTTTCCAACCTCGACAAGGATCGCGCCTTCCTCAAGGCCGGCGGCGT
Source organism: Beijerinckia mobilis (assembly GCF_000745425.1). Taxonomy (GTDB): domain Bacteria; phylum Pseudomonadota; class Alphaproteobacteria; order Rhizobiales; family Beijerinckiaceae; genus Beijerinckia; species Beijerinckia mobilis. The sequence continues at coordinate 94,376 of NZ_JQJH01000014.1, read as the reverse complement.
GTTCCACGACGATTTCATCGACGCCTATATCGAGCTCAAGATGATCGATGTAATGCGTTTCGAAATGACACCGCATCCCGTCGAATTCGACATGTATTATTCCTACTAAGATCTTCGAACAATGTTCCGGGCGGCATCTTCTTGCCTCCCGGAATTTCTACGATCTTCCCCAGAGCATTTTCCGATAATGCTGAATCGCTTTGCGATTCCATTACTCCGAAAATACTCTGATTTTTTTGAGTGGAGCGTTTCGGATATATCTGAAACGCTCTGACTGTTAGCATTCTCATTTTTTCACAGCACGATCCTTGCGGATCGTGCTTTTCTTTTCATGATCCCGAATCCTGATATGCGATGCGCATCAAACCATCGTGCAGAGGAGCAGCCTTCGCTGGAAATTTCGCGAGACCGACGGGATCTGGTTCATCCGAAAGATCGCCACCGCGTGTCTGTTTTTGTTTTGTTCCCTTTCCAGCCTGGCCATGCGATAAGGCCTTTCGTGGTAAACCTTCGTTCCGGGATATGATTTGATGGCAAAATCCGGCGATCTCTTCGGCGGTTCCGCTCGCAAGACCGCCCCGCGCGGCGCAGATAAAGGCCTTGAAAAGGGTCCAGCAAAGGCGTCCCGTCTGCCCGCCTCCGGCACTCCGGATGAAGCCGGCTATACCGCTGCATCGATCGAGGTTCTGGAGGGACTCGAGCCGGTGCGCCGCCGGCCAGGCATGTATATCGGCGGCACCGATGAAGTTGCGCTGCATCATCTTTTCGCCGAGGTTCTCGACAACGCCATGGATGAAGCGGTTGCGGGACACGCGACCTTCATTGACGTGACCTGCGAGGCCGGCGGTTTCCTCACAGTCATCGATAACGGACGTGGTATCCCTGTTGATCCCCACCCGAAATTTCCGAAAAAATCGGCGCTCGAAGTCATTATGACGACGCTGCATGCTGGCGGAAAATTCGATTCAGGCGCCTATCAGACCTCTGGCGGCTTGCATGGTGTCGGCGTCTCCGTGGTCAATGCGCTTGCCGAATCGCTTGAAGTCGAAGTTGCACGGGGCCAGCTCCTTTATCGGCAGACATTCGCGCGAGGCGTGCCGACCAGCAAGCTGCAGGAACTCGGCAAGATTCAGAATCGCCGGGGCACGAAAGTCCGCTTCAAACCCGATCCGCAGATCTTCGGTGCCCAGGCCCATTTCAAACCCGCCCGCTTATTCAAAATGGCACGGGCCAAGGCGTTTCTCTTCAAAGGTGTCGAGATCCGCTGGCATTGTGATCCCACCCTTCTGCCACCCGACGGGTCCGTTCCGCAGGAAGCCGTTCTGCATTTTCCCGGTGGCCTCGCCGATTATCTCAACCAGGAAATCGATGGGAAAGCCCTCGTCACCGAGCAGGTTTTTTCCGGGCGCCTCGAAAAGGAGGGAGGCCACGGCTCGCTCGAATGGGCGATCGCCTGGCTTAGCGAGGACGACGGTTTCGTTCATTCGTTCTGTAATACGATTCCGACGCCTGATGGCGGCACCCATGAAGCGGGGATGCGCACGGCGCTGCTGCGCGGCCTGAAGGATCATGCCGAACGTATCGGCCAAGCGAAACGGGCTTCGATCCTCACCAATGACGATATTATGGTGTCTTGCGCGGTGCTCTTGTCCGTCTTCATCCGCGAGCCGGAATTTCAGGGCCAGAACAAAAGCCGGCTGATGACCACCGAGGCCTCACGCCTCGTCGAAGCGCCTTTGCGCGATGCATTCGATCATTGGCTTGCGGGTGCGCCCTCGCATGCCGCAAAACTCCTCGACTGGAGCGTGGAGCGGGCGGAGGAACGGCTTCGCCGACGCGCCGAAAAGGACGTCGCGCGAAAGACGGCGACACGCAAACTGCGCCTTCCCGGCAAATTGGCGGATTGCACCAATACGGCGGCACAAGGGTCGGAACTCTTCATTGTTGAGGGCGATTCCGCTGGCGGTTCAGCCAAACAGGCGCGCGATCGCTCGAGCCAGGCCGTGCTTCCCCTGCGCGGCAAGATTCTCAACGTTGCCAGCGCCACGCGTGACAAATTGCTGGGCAATCAGCAATTGGCCGATCTCATTCAGGCGCTCGGTTGCGGCACCAGCACGCATTACAAGGCGGATGAATTGCGTTACGAGAAGGTCATCATCATGACCGATGCCGATGTCGACGGCGCTCATATCGCCTCGCTGCTCATTACTTTCTTCTATCGTCAAATGCCGAAGCTGGTGGAAGGCGGCCATCTCTATCTTGCGGTTCCTCCGCTCTACCGGCTGACCCAGGGCAGCAAGAACGCCTACGCGCGCAATGAAGCCCATCGCGATTCCCTCCTCGCCATGGAATTTTCCGGCAAGGGCAAGGTCGAGATCAGCCGCTTCAAGGGGCTCGGCGAGATGATGGCCGCGCAGCTCAAGGAAACGACAATGGATCCCCGGACGCGCAATTTGCTGCGCGTCGTGATTCTCCCCGATGATCGCGAGGAAACAGCCGATTCGATCGAGCGCCTTATGGGCAACCGTCCTGAGGCGCGCTTTGCTTTCATTCAGGAACATGCGGCCTTCGCCGGCGATCTCGTCAGCATTTAGAGTGTTTCCGGATATGCCCGAAACGCTCCAGGCGCCAATTTGGTCTGGAATTTTTGGAACAAGCATTTGAATAAGCGGCGCTTTCAGCGGCTATGTACCGCATGGAAGCGCTATTTATTTCAAAAACATTTTGAAATACTATAAGGCAACAGTTAAGCTCATATTGGAATGATGATTCATCCTACAGATCAAAGCCATAGAGGATCGCATCGTGGCGTGGCACAATGGTTTTAATCTGTACGATGCACGAGAAGCGGCTGAGACGAAGGTGGCCGGCGGCAAACGGCTGTTTCGAGGAGGCCACTCCCGCCATTTGCACGCCGGCCGACCCTACGGACCCAGGAGATGCGGCGGACCTGGCACTCCGCAGGGCAGTCATGTCGGGCATGCATCGAAATGCGAAGCGGTTCGCTACCTGGCCTTCTTGGGGGAGCCGGATCGCGCCGCTGATGCCAATTCGAGCCCAACATTAAATACGTTAACGCCCTCGGTTCCGAAAATGCAATCGTCTGAAGCGACAACTCACATTCATTTTTCTTAAATATTTGCAATTTTCGTGAAATCAGGCCTGGCATTAGCCAATCCGAAGGGCAAACCATGCGCATTTACCCATTGACTCTCATGCAGCATCGGTGAAGACGCGATTTCTGCCGCTTCGCTTGGCGCGATAAAGCGCCTTATCCGCTCGGCGAAACAGGGCTTCGGCATTGTCCGCATCATTGTCGCTCAGTTCCGTCGCGGCAAGCCCTATCGAAACCGTCACGTGGAGGGATTCCTCCGTCCCTGAGAGGACAAAGGGTTCTTTCTCCACAGCGAGACGTACACGTTCGGCAATGGCCTCGGCCTGTTCCAGCCGCGTCGCGGGCATGAGCACGACGAATTCTTCTCCCCCAATACGGCAGGGGTAATCACTCGCCCTCACGACCCGTTTCATCCGTGCCGCGAAATATTTCAGGATCTGGTCGCCAGCCTCGTGCCCATAGCAATCATTGACGCTCTTGAAATGGTCGATATCGAGAACCATCAGAGAAAGAACAGCCGTGTTCCGGCCATTGACATCCCTCGATTCCCGCCCCTGGCATTTGTGTAGAGTGTAACTCTGCGTTTCAAGGAAGCGGCGATTATACAAACCGGTCAAAGGATCGATCAGCGCCATATCTATTGAGAACTGGACGATATTGCGCAAATGATCGGCGTAAAGTTTACGCAGGATTTGTGTACGAACGCGCGCGATGAGCTCATGGCCATCGAAGGGACGCGTGAGATAATCATTGACGCCGAGATCCAGCGCCGTCAGCAGCCGGTTCCGATCCTCCCGTTCCACGAGAGCGAGAACCATGATGCTTCGCGTCGTTTCATCACAGCGCAACTGGCTGCAAAGGCGAAGTCCATCGTGATGTTCAAGATCAAGACTGACGATATACAGGTCCGGCGGCTCTTCCTCTCCTCGCGAGAGGGCGGTGAGAGGATCTGATAGACATTCAATCCGGCAGATCCCGGCAAGGCTCGACCGGACATGTTCGATCGTCGCCAGTCGATCTTCTATAAGGATCACTTTGCGCTGCGCAATATTGGCGAGACCGCCAAGCGTTTCATAATCCGGCAGAGCAAGATGGCGTGTGCGCCGATGCAGTTCGTCAAGCGCCATATGCAATCGTGCAAGCGACCGGACGCGTGCGATCAGCGCAATTTCATCGATCGGCTTGTGCAGAAAATCATCGGCACCGGCCTCAAGGCCCATCAGACGATCAGCGGTCTGATCGAGAGCCGTCACCATGATGACGAAAATATGCATGGTGGAGGGGTTCTGCTTGATACGCCGGCAGACTTCGAAACCGTTCAGGCCGGGCATCATGACATCGAGTAGAATGATGTCGCATTCACCACGGTTACAGATTGCCAGGGCATCAAATCCATTGGTTGCCGTCGCGACGGAGAAATATTCTGCGCTGAGGCGCGCATCGAGCAATTTGAGGTTCAGGAGATTATCGTCGACGACAAGAATACGCGCATTCATATTCGTTTCTCGGCTTAAAGCGCAATCTCCGCAGGAAACCGGGAAAGGCCGCTGCGACCGCAATCAAGACCGCTGCAACAAATCCAATCTGGGTAGAACGACATGCGCTCAAGGTTCGGCGAGATAATTGCGTACTGTTTCCAAAAATTTGACAACTGAAATCGGCTTGGAAAGATAAGCTTCACATCCGCCCTGGCGAATTTTTTCCTCGTCTCCCTTCATCGCGAAAGCAGTGATGGCGATCACAGGAATATGGCGCAGGGCGGCATCTTCCTTCAGCCATTGGGTCACCTGGAGACCCGACACTTCCGGCAATTGAATATCCATCAAAATCAGGTCAGGCTGGTGCTCGCGCGCGAGATCGAGCGCCGTCATTCCATCACGCGTCTGCACAGTCCTGTAACCATGCGCTTCAAGCAAATCGTTGAAGAGCTTCATATTGAGTTCGTTATCTTCCACGATGAGAATGGTCTTTTGCATCGTCCCCACCCAACCGGCTCCAATATTCCGTATTCTTAGAGTGTTTTCGGCTTGGAATGAAACGCCTTGCGATTTAGACTTGCCGATTACGCTCGAATATTAATGGAGCAGATCGAGAATATCCAACCATGCTCTTACACCCAGCCTCACTGATCCCAATAGGTTCGGATCAGCGAGGTCCGGCCGAAAGCCGCCACCCCGCTACCGCAGGGACCAAATCCCAATGAACCATGTTCATCGAGAGTTGAGAATACCATAGGTCATTTCTGACCATGATCTGGTTTTCAAAGATCACGGCATTGAAATCGATGTTACCGGCCAGACATTGATGAAAAGGAAATCCGATTCATGCAAAACCGCCCAATTTCCCGAAACAGGCAAGGAATGAATCAGGAAGCGGCGGAAAGTCTCGCCATTGGCGCCTTGAGTTTCCTTGCAGCTGACCCTGACAGACTCGGCCGCTTCCTCTCGCTTTCCGGCCTGACGCCTGAGACATTACGTGCGGCAGCCGCGGAACCCGGTTTTCTCGGCGCCGTTCTCGATCATCTTTGCAGCGATGAATCGCTCTTGCTTGCCTTCTCCGCCAATGGCGACCATGACGCCGAAGCCGTCATGGAAGCACATGCGCGGCTGGCTCCGCCACCACAGGAAAGCTGAAAGTCCCGTCATCCTCGCTGATATGCCGTGGCGATCTCAGCCACGGCCATGCGGCGCGGCGAAATCGATCTGCGGCCCCACCGGCACGATACCGGTTGGATTGATCTGAAGATGGCTTTGATAATAATGGTTCTTGATATGATCGGGACGGAATGTCCCGGCAATTGAACCGGTCTGATAGAGATCACGCACATAGGCAAAGAGCACGGGATAATCGGCTATGCGCCGGATGTTGCATTTGAAATGTCCGACATAAACGATATCGAAACGCAGCAATGTCGTTAAAAGGCGGATGTCAGCTTCCGTTATGACATTCCCGCAAAGATAACGCTGCCGGCTCAGACGCTCCTCAAGGAAATCGAGCGTCTCAAACAATGGCACCACCGCTTCTTCATAGGCTTCCTGGCTCGTCGCGAAACCTGCGCGATAGACACCATTATTGACCGTTTCGTATATGCGTCTGTTCAGGGTATCAATCTCCGGTCGCAGCGGTTCAGGATAATAATCGCCCTCCGCCGCACCGAGCCTGTCAAAGGCTTCGTTGAACATACGGATGATTTCCGAAGATTCATTGGAGACAATCGTTCGCTTTTCCTTGTCCCACAGAACCGGTACGGTCACGCGGCCGGTATAGTCGGGCTTGGCGGCACGATAGATCTCGTAAAGATAACGAGCGTTGAAAAGCGGATCGGCGATCACACCATCGCCTGCGGCAAAAGTGATTCCATTTTCCCGCATCAACCAATTGGTAATGGAGACATCGACAAGGTTTTGTAGGCCCTTCAATTCCCGAAAAATCAGCGTGCGATGCGCCCAGGGGCAGAAATAGGCGGCATAAAGATGGTAGCGTCCCGCTTCCGCCTTGAAACCGCCGGACCCTGTGGGCCCAGGCGCCCCATCGGCGGTCACAAAATTGCGAAAACGGGCAGCATCGCGTTCAAACCGTCCACCATGTGTTTTGGTGTCATACCACTGATCCCGCCAGACCCCATCCACGAGCAGACCCATCGCATTCTCCCTGGCCAATCCCTTGGACGGATTTAAGGGAATCTGGTGAAAGGATTCAACCAAGCGGATGCCTTGAAGTGAAGTGATCCGCTCCGTCCCGGCTTGCGCGGGCTCTCACCTTCGTCGCGGAACCGTTCGCCCTCTTCGCATGCCTGGCGGCTTTATGATAAAGCCCAGAGAAAACAGGAGTCATCATGACCAAGCCCATGCCTGCCGCACGACACCATGATGAGGGCGTGCAAGAAGCCCGCGACGCGTTGAAGAAGCTCAATCTGACCCACCGGGCACGTCGCAACCGCAAGACGGAATGGAGCCGCCGGCTCGTGCGGGAAAATGTGCTGACGACGAGCGATCTCATCTGGCCGCTCTTCCTCATCGAGGGGGAGAAAAGGCAAGAACCCGTCGCCGCCATGCCGGGTGTGGAGCGGTTGTCGGTCGATGCCGCCGTGCGGGCCGCGGTCAAGGCGGCGGAACTCGACATTCCCGCCCTCGCCTTCTTCCCGTATACGGAAGCGGAATTGCGCGATCCACTCGGCAAGGAAGCCCTCAATCCGGACAATCTGGTCTGCCGCGCCTGCCGTGCCATTAAGCGCGAAGTGCCGCACATCGGCCTGATCACGGATGTCGCTCTTGATCCTTATACGACGCATGGCCATGACGGCGTGATGCGGGGCGAGGAAATTCTCAACGACGAAAGCGTGGCGGTCCTGGTCGAACAGGCGTTGAACCAGACGCGGGCGGGCGCCGACGTCATCGCGCCTTCCGACATGATGGATGGCCGTGTCGCGGCTATTCGCGCGGCTCTGGATGCTGAAGGATTTGAATCCGTTCAGATCATGTCCTATGCGGCGAAATATGCCTCGGCCTTCTACGGGCCCTTCCGCGATGCGATCGGCACCAAAGGCGTCCTGATCGGCGATAAACGCACTTATCAGATGGATCCGGCCAATGCCGAAGAAGCCTTGCGGGAAGTTGCGGAGGATATAGAGGAAGGCGCAGACATGGTCATGGTCAAGCCTGGCCTCCCCTATCTCGATATCATCCGCCGGATCAAGGACACTTTCCCGATACCGACCTTCGCCTACCAGGTCTCCGGCGAATATGCGATGATCCGAGCGGCCGCGCTCAACGGATGGATCGACGGCGAGAAGGCCATGCTTGAAAGCCTGCTCGCTTTCAAGCGGGCGGGCGCATCCGGCATCCTGACCTATTTTGCCGTCGAAGTGGCGGAAAAGCTTCAGCGCCACGCTTGAACGCTGTCCCCTGCCGACCGTTACCCATTAAATGTGCGAGAGAACTGGTTTCTATCGCACTTCGAAATCATGGAGTTCGGCGTCAGCAGCACCCGGCAAATTGAAATGCCACCATTCGTTGGGAAGATTTTCGAAACCGTGCTTGCGCATCAGGGCGAGAAGCTTCCCACGATTGGCGTTGGCGGTTTCGTTAATCGACGAATAATCGGTCGCCGAGGCCGCATCGAATAAATCGAACGGCGTTCCGAAATCCTGGCCAACAAAACCCAGATCGACCGCCATTCCTGTCGAATGGGTGGATTTTTCCGCGATATAGCCTTCCTTGAACAATAGGGCCTTGTCGATCGCGGGATAATAGGATTGCTTCGTGAGCTGGTCGTTCGGGTCCTGCGCCCAGGCGAGAAAGGCTCGCGTGGCCCGCTGGGGCCGAAAGCAATCATAAACGACGAGCCCAAGCCCTTCGGCCTCGGCTTCCTTCTGGACGGCAAGAAGGGCGAGTGCCGTGGAACGCCTCAACCAGCAGCGGCCCTTCGCATAACCCGGGACCGGTCTGCCGGTGAAATTGTCATTACCCGCATAGCGCATATCCTCGACGATCGAAGGGGCAATGTCGTGCAGACGCACGAAATCGGACGGCGGCCCCTCTTGCGCAATTGCCTGCTGACAGAAAGCCGCAGTCGGCACTGCGGCGCAGCAGAGCAGAAAAATCGTCATCGTCGTCAAGACTCATTCCTCCACATACGCCTTCCTGGCAGCTCCTGTGAGCTCACGAGCCAGAGACCTTGAACTGATCATTAATATCGAAAAATTGAGCATTCAAAAAACAAATCGGTCCTTCAGCTGACTCATGGGTCGCTGCCGGGATAATTGCGAAACCAATGGGACAACGCCACCGCGCACCACATTTTTCTTGATTGACACACTATAACTCGCGAAGCTGCGCACTTGCAGCGACGACAGCTTGGGACCACATTAGCGTGCGATGGTCCGGGGCCACTTCCTTTGGGAATTGGCAGTGAAATGAATGAAAGCCATCGGAGACCGTTTCGGCTGGCTGGCGCGTCACATCGCCAAGACCTGCAAAATACGTGGTTGAACACGAGGATCAAAGCGAGGATCAAGGGATGAGTGATTGGGGCAGCAGCGCCAGAACCGCGCCGCAGCGTTCCGTTTTTTCGACTGCCATGCTGCCGCTGGAAGCCCTTGCTGGTGTCAGGCGGCGACGACTCTTCGCGCTTTGTCTCGACTTCATCCTGGTCGCCTTTATCGCCGGACTGATCTGGACGGTGCTGCTGTTCCTGACCCTCGGACTCGTGCTCCTGCTGCTGCCGCCGATCTTTCCCTTTGTCGCGTTCTTCTACAATGGATTGACGGTATCCAGTTGGCGAATGGGGACGCCCGGCATGCTGGCCATGGACCTCGAAATGCGGATGATAGACGGCACACGCGTACCGTTCCTCAACGCCGCCGTCCACGCGGTTCTTCTCTATATCAGCTGGATGTTTCCTCCCATCCTCCTCGTCTCACTCCTCACGGATGACAAACGTTGTCTGCACGATATCCTGGCCGGGGTCATCATTACTCGGCGGCCGCCTGCCTATTGACGGCATAAAATTTGCTGCGATATGGTATCGATAGCACCGTTGTTTCTCCGGATAGGCTTGTGCTGGCGGAAGCTCTCTACGATGTTCGGCTTGGGCGTAGATGCAGATGCGAACATACAGATGAAGTCACTTGGGAGATCGTTTCGTTTCGAGTCTGTCATTTGTCTCCAATCGCATACCAATACTATGGTTAAGCTTTTAATCAGGGATTAAAATCGTGACGCGAGAACCGCGCGACGCTCCTCAGTTCTATCTGACCGCGCCTTCTCCTTGTCCCTATCTGCCGGATCAGCAGGAGCGCAAGGTCTTTACCCATCTGATCGGCCGGCGAGCGGTCGCCCTGAATGATCATCTGACACAATCCGGTTTCCGCCGGTCACAGACAATTGCCTATCGCCCGGCCTGTGAACATTGCCGCGCCTGTATCTCTGTCCGTATCAAGGTTAATGAGTTCACGCCATCAAGAAATCTTCGCAGGATTCTCGATCGCAATCATGATCTCACCAGCACCGTTGTGCGTCCTGAGCCGACGAGCGAGCAATATTCCTTGTTTCGCACCTATCTCGACGCCCGCCATAGCGACGGCGGGATGGCCGATATGACTATTCTCGATTATTCGATGATGATCGAGGACAGCCATGTCGAGAGCCGCCTTTTCGAATATCGCAGCAAGGACCACACCCCTGGGCATGGGGATGGCCCACTCACGGCGCTTTGCCTCACCGATGTCCTCGCCGACGGCTTGTCCATGGTCTATTCCTTCTACACGCCGGACGCGCCGGAAAGATCACTCGGAACCTATATGATCCTTGATCATATAGAGCGTGCCCGGCGTCTCGGGCTCCCCCATGTCTATCTGGGCTATTGGGTCGAAGGCTCACGGAAGATGGCCTATAAAGCCAGATTTCTGCCGCAGGAGCGCCTCGGCCTCAACGGGTGGGAACGAGTCGATCCTTAATCCACGGCGCGAAATACATGAATGCCGGGTGATAAAACTCCCTTGAGCCTGTCTCCTCATGCAACCGATATTCAACCCGAGCGTTGGTAGCACGAGTCTCTGAACTATCCCCAAATCCGTCCATGATTGTCATGTCCGGGAATAGAAGGGAAAATCGTCAGATCAGGACGAACAAACGCGGCGCTATTCGGGACAATTTCGGGCCGAAACGCCTTCATGAGAGTTCTGGTTGCGACGAAAGTCGGGATGCTGACAGGCTTCTCGCCGACAGGTTTCTCAAGGAGTTGACGTCCATGAAAGCTCTCAATATCGCAACTTTGATTGTCGTTATTCTGGGTGGTTTGAACTGGGGTCTTTTTGCTCTGGCCAATCTTGATATCGTCGCCACCTTATTTGGCGGTTCCGATACCATCCCCGCCAAACTGACCTATATTGTCATTGGCCTGAGCGCCGTCTACCAACTCCTGCCTTTCTCACAAGCGCTTTCCGTGGGAGAAATCACGGCGGAGAATATGAATTACTAAAGGTTTTTTCAAAATATTTTCAATGACGGATGATACACACCATCATTCGAAATCCGTGAAATGCTGCTCTTTATTTCATGAGAGCCTGTTCGGCACCATCCGAACAGGCTCTCATAGTGGTAAGATAATCGTTGCGTTTCAATATCATGATGATTCCTTCGAACCAATACGCTATAATGGTTTCGGATCGTCACATATACCACGCGACAACAAGAATTTATCCACCCGTCGTCATCTCCCTCTAGGCATTCACTTCCAAACACCAAGATCAAGGCAATTGTCTGCTTTATATATTCTCGATTTGAGCGATCATTAATTCAAGCATGTCTTTCGCAAACCGGCCCAGCCGGTCATCAGCATTCTGGTTCATAAAGCATACATTTTCTGCTACAGGCATTCATAAACAAAGCAGACTTTGTTTTCGAGCCGTGATATAGATTCGCTAATATATCCGCCTCACGTTGGAATGGAACATCCTTCATGACGACGAAAAGCGCCAAGAGCATCAATCTGGCCTTACAAGGCGGCGGCAGCCATGGAGCCTTCACCTGGGGAGTCCTCGACAGGCTTCTTGAAGAAGAAAGTCTCGTCATCGAAGGTATAAGCGGAACAAGCGCTGGCGCGATGAACGCAGCGGTATTGGCGCAGGGCTATACGCGAGGTGGCCGCGAGGGTGCGAAGGCCGCATTGGATTGTTTCTGGAAGCGCACTTCTGAATATGCCCTGTTCAGCCCGGTGAAGCGCACCCTGCTCGATCAATTGCAAGGCAGCTGGAACATCGATGGTTCTCCGGGCACATGGTGGGCCGATCTCCTCCAGCATATCGCCTCGCCATATCAGAGTAATCCGTTGAATTTTGATCCACTTCGGATCGTCCTGAACGACATCATCAATGAAGATGATATTCAAAGCTGTCAGAGTATCAAGCTCTTCATCGCCGCGACAAATGTTGAAACCGGCCATGCACGTGTCTTTCTACGCCATGAGATTACCACTGACGTTCTCCTCGCCTCGGCTTGTTTACCATTTACCTTCAAGGCAATAGAGATCGACGGCGTACCCTATTGGGATGGCGGCTATATGGGCAATCCGGTCATATGGCCAATGATCTATTATTGCGACAGCCCGGATATCGCTATCGTTCAAATCAATCCGCTGGTCCGCAAAGGCACACCGACAACCCCACTCTCCATCATTAACCGGGTGAATGAAATCAGCTTCAATGCCTCCCTGATTGCGGAAATGCGTGCAATCTCCTTTGTTCAACGGCTGATCGACAAAGGCGGTTTGGAGAGTCCGGAAGCCAAACGGTTGAAACGGATGAATATTCATCTGATCGGCTGCGAGGAACAATTGCGCGACCTGGGCGCGGCCAGCAAAATGAACGCCGAGCTTGATTTCCTGCTGTTTCTCAAGCAGCTTGGCCGCGTGACCGCCGAAGCATGGCTGGTAAAGAACTGGGATTGCATCGGCAAGCAGTCGAGTATCGATATTCGCAAGGTATATTTCGGCTCGACTATGGGGCAGACGCCATCACCGCCGGATCACACACCGCAAACTGCATGAATCGTGATATCAGGAATGCGATTTACAACATCATAAGCATTCCCGGTTCCCATCGGCAAAATTAGCACGTGACCGCCGGTTCCGGAATTGCGGCATCGTCGCTCTTTTCCTATCCGATCCCTGAAAGCCTACCCATGCGTCTAAACAGAGCCCAACGTCTCGATATTCGGCCGCAAGATTACATCATCGTTCCGGGCTCCACGGGCCCTCGCAGGGATTTCCGCATCACTGTCGGGCTCAGAGAGGGCTGGACGGAAGAAGGACGCATCTATGACATTGCAGAGGCCGTTCATACGGCACATGCCTGGATGCGGCACAGGGTTGACGCAGGTTTACCGGCTCTTTCCGGCATGTTTACCCGCGCCGAAGTCACTTATGCCTGGCCACGTCCTGATGGCTCCACCGGATCAGACCGGGAGCCTGTGGCTGTCTTCACCGGTGAAGCGGTCCATGCCTATCTCGGTCACCTTCCCGACAAGGAAATCGAGACGATGCTCAACGAACTGGCGACCGAACTCGGCGCTGCTCTCGGGCAGGAACGTCTCTATGTCGCGTTTTGCGATCGAACCTGGATTCTCGACATCAATGCCCCCACTCCCTGAAACAAAGTCAGGCGGTAGCACCTTCGCGAGCCTCTAGCATCAAACCGAAAAAGTGATCCGCTGTCTCGGCTTGATGCGACATGCAGAAAGCCACGGGATGTTCCTTCTGCAATTGAGGTTTACACAGGACGAAAGACTATTGTTTCCATTTCCAGTCAACACGTCTTGTGTAATCCGTATCAAGGTTGCGGGCAAGCAGGCGCGCTTGCTCGACCCATTCATCGCTTTTGACGATATTCGGCAAGGTAAGATAGGCGCTTACCCATTCAATATTGTCGTTATTCCAATCGGCGATCTGGTGAAAGTACCAAACTCCGACAAGGTGAAGCTTTTCCTCGTTCCTTTCTCCGATACCCGAAATTCGTTTGAGATTATCGATTGCCATTCCTGACGGGCCAGCACCGGCCTCGGGCAAAGCCGCTGGACGCCGTCCCGGATATTGATCGAGATCTTCGCCGGGAACCGATGCCGCCACTTCGGTTGAGGGCGCGGCACGACGCGGTGTGAGACCGGCTAGCCAATTCCCAAGAAAACAGCCGATCAGATAAGCAGCAAATAAGAGGAGTGCGGTTTCGAGATAAAGGCCACTCGCTCCCGGCAACCATCGCAGAGAAGCGGCAAGAACGCCGATGACAAACAAAACGATCGAGATTTTCAACCAGTCTGGCGTCGCCGGCCACCAATGCGTCGATTCTATCCGCAGAAATGTATAAAAGCCGACCATCGCGCCAAGCAGCAAAGCAAGCACGAGTGGCAGCCAATAAGTCGCGAACAAATATGTCATGGTCGCCCCCTATTCCACGGTGAACTCGATGCGGCGGTTTTGCGCCCTGCCCTCTTCCGTTTCATTGGATGCGACAGGACGGCTGGAACCATAACCGGTCGCGGTCAATCGATCGGCAGGCACACCAGCGGCGATCAAGTAGTCGAAGACAGCTCGTGCACGCTTGTCGGAAAGCGCTAGATTGAAGGATTCATCGCCCGTCGAATCCGTATGTCCGCTGATGTTGATCGTCCCATTCGGGCAACGTTGGATAATGGTCACGATGCGATCCAACAACCCTTCGGAAGTCGGGGAGATAATGGCCTCATTCGTTTCGAACAGAATAGTGGACTTGCCGAGCAGGCGATTCAATTCCGCCTGGCAAGTTCCCGTATCAATACCCGCTTCCTGGGTGCCCACCGTTATAGCCGATGTATCTGCCTTGAAATCCGCCGGCAAATGCTTTTCCAATTCCGCGCGGATCGCCGGCACGGCACGTTCGTATAGAGCCTCACCGGATAATTTCACATCTGTATTCGTTATCGTTAAGACACCATTGGTCAATCGTGCAAGCGCCGTAAGCCCGGCAAACAATGCCTCGCTGAAGCCTGTAGGTGCGTTGCCGCGAACGTGCAACTGATCGACAATATCCTCACCAAAAAATGCTGTCTTGGCGTCCGCCAGGATCTTCCGATGAATATCCTCGCTAGGCACGTTGCCGGTGAGCGTCAGCTTTTCATCAAGCCGTGTCACGTTAAAGATATATTGCAACGGAGCGATGATCTCCGCCTTGACGAGCGAAATCCCCGGTGGCGGTGTCTGAACGGCTTTCACAACAGCATCATAGACGGCATTTGTCGGCGCCTTACCGGAAATGAAGAAATTATCATCTTTTAGAACAGCTTTGCCTTCCGTCAGCTCGGCCAGCTGGCCGATCGCGAACAGGGCACCCTTTTCAAAGCTTTCCGGCGCACCACTCGCGTAATTCAACTGATCCTTGATGGCGGCTTGCCCAAAATGTTTGCTCATCGCCTCAAGAAGTCGCGTCTTCGTCACCGCATTCGGCACATAGCCCGAGAGCGTGATGTCATTTCCATCCCTGACGATCTGCCAGTCGTAGGGTTTGGCAATCGGCGGCGTTTGCACCAGATTGGCGACCTGCCGCACACCCCAGACATTGTCAACTTTGGTCGCGGCAGTTTGAGCATCGGCTGGTGAAAATGCCAGGCCGGCCAAGGTAATATCGCGACCCGATGCTGAAACGACCGGGTTCATGATGAGAGAACCCAGTGCTGCTTTGGAGCGACTCGTCAAATCGGTTTCAACCGAGCCATTGATGAACAAATTGATTAAAATCCACAGAAGGACAAGCGGCAGGAAGCCCCACCACCACTTTTCAGGCTGACTCATGATGTGCCTTTCTCCTGAAAACGACTGCCTTGTTCAGGCGATAAACATCCTCCCAAAGGGCAGTACGACGATCAACCGATGATTATGGTTCCATGCGGAACGCGTCATGGACACAGGAGAGGATTGGTGCCGCCGACAACGCAGCCAGAAAATCCTACTCAAAGAGCCAATAAATTGCTTTGGTCTTCTTAAAATTCAAAAATGACGTTTCAAAAACGGACCGTTAGTATTTTAAGCTTTAATGATAAGGTCTTTACAACAACCAGCAGAGATGAGTCAGTTTTTTCAGAGCAACACGCACTTTAATTTGATCAAAACAATGATCCATAGGCTTGTCTGCCTACCATCTGCGCTTTCATTATAATCTTTTTAGTTTCAAATGACCACCTGCCCATCCGTCGTAATCGCACACACCCGCAGGAAAAGCTGCCGCCCCTGATAGGCATGAAAATTTCATTATTTTTATCAATATGTTAAAAAATCCCCTAAAGGTGCATCATGACGATTAATCAATCAACCAATGCGGGCAAAACAGAAGATACAAAATCCATCGAGGCAAAGCCCCTCGAGCCGCCAAAGCAATTCGTCACCCACCATGAAGGCAGTTTTCACAATCATCATATTGCCTATCGCGCGATTGCCGGCGAGACGCACCTCAAGGATAAGGCTGGTAAACCCAAAGCCAGCCTGTTCAGTTTCGCCTATCTTGCCGAGCATGTAGGCGATCCAGCGAGCCGCCCGATTACATTTCTTTTCAACGGTGGCCCCGGATCCGCGTCGCTCTGGTTACATATGGGGGTATTCGGCCCGCAACGCGTACTCGTACCGGGAGACGGCTCTTTCGCCAAGGGTCCTCCCTATCCGCTCGTGGATAATCCCAACTGCTGTCTCGACGTAACCGATCTCGTCTTTATCGATCCGATCGGCACCGGCTTTTCGCAACCGCTCGGCGAGGCGAAACCCGAAGATTTCTGGGGCCTGAATGAAGACGCGTCCCTTATCGCTGAATTCATCATACAGTTTCTCACGGATCACAAGCGCTGGAGCTCACCGCGCTATCTGGGCGGTGAAAGCTATGGAACCACGCGCTCGGTCCTCACCGCAGGCAAATTACATGGTGGACTCGCAGGAGTAGCGTTCAACGGGCTGCTGCTCATTTCGGTCATTCTCGATTTTCACACCGCCAATTTCGAGAAAGGCAATATCCTTCCCGACGTCAGCTATTTGCCGACCTATGCCGCAACTGCACTTCATCACGGAAAAATTGACCCGATGCCGGCCGATCGCGACGCGTTTCTGAATGAGGTTCGGCAATTCGCCCTCCAGAATTACGCCCCGGCACTTCTTGCAGGCAATCGCCTGACGCCAGAACGCTATAAACAGATCTCCTCCGAACTCGCAGGCATGACGGGCCTGAGTGCGGCCTGGATCGAACGTGCGCATTTGCGCCTGTCTCCGTCCCGCTTTCGCAAGGAATTGTTGCGTGATCAAGGCGCGACCATCGGCCGTTTCGATACACGCTATCTGGGAGCAGATTACGATAATGTCGGTGAAACACCCGATGACGATCCCGCGGCCTATGCCGTCAAGGGCGCTTACACCTCAGCGATGCAGGATTATCTCGGCCGCATGCTGAAGGTCGAACTCGACAGACCCTATGTCGTTTTCTCAATGGATGCCTTGAAGAAATGGAAATGGACGTCATCGCAGGAAAAGGAAGTCTCCTCCTGGCCAGGATATATTAATGTAGCGCCGGAGCTCGGCCGCCTACAGCGGGAATGTCCCGGTCTCAAAATTCTGATGGCAAACGGCCTTTATGATCTTGCTACGCCCTTTTTCGCCGTTGAAAATACGATTGCAGGAAATGGCATCGACGCCACACGCATCGATATGCGTTATTATGAAGCAGGACATATGATGTATGTAAACGAGGATTGCCTAACCGCACTGATCGCTGATTTCCGATCATTGATCAAAGCAGAACAATAAACAATCCCGCGTGGCGATTGCTCGAAACGCCACGCGTATTTTTGCAACCCTCAGATCCGTTTGATGAAATCTCCAGAAATCTCATTCACGTCATGCAGTCCGAGCATAGCCATATCGCGATCGATCTCCGCCTTCAGCAGCTGAATGGCGTGACGCACGCCTTCCAAGCCGGCGGCGGCGGCAGCAAACATGAAAGGCCGGCCCAAAAACACGAAATCCGCTCCAAGTGCCAACGCTTTCAGCACATCAGAGCCCCGGCGAAACCCACCATCAACCATGACAGTGAAATCGCCCGTCATGTGTTTAATCTCGCTCAGAACATGGAGAGCCGATGCCGCGCCATCCAATTGGCGGCCTCCATGATTTGAAACGATAATGCCATCGGCACCATGTTCCCTGGCTAGACGCGCATCTTCCGGTGCAAGGATGCCTTTGATGATGAGCGTTTTTTTCCATCGTTTGCGGATGAGCGAGACATGACGCCAGGCAAGCTGATCCCGCGCTCCGATCGCCCGTACGACGTTGCGCGAGAGAATAGGCGGCCCCCGAAAGGCATCCATATTCTCAAAATGGGGGACGCCATATTTGTAATAGGTTGCAAACCACGTTTTTAGAAGCCATCGAGAATGTGTCAATCCATCCCAGGCGAGGCGAAGTGAAGGCGTCAAAGGGATGCTGAAACCGGCACGAACATTGTTTTCGCGATTAGCGGCAACAGGCACATCGGCCGTAAGAATGAAATGTTCAAATCCGGCCGATTCCACACGATCAACCATGGCTTCGATCCGTGCATCTTCTCCCGGGAGATAGGATTGAAACCAGCGAGATTGCCCTTCATCCGCTATACGTTCCAAGGGCGCAAGCGAGGTCGCGCTCGCAATGGCCGGGATATTTTCCGATGCACCGGATTGCGCCAAAACCACATCGCCATTGAACGTGGAAAGGCCAGCAAGGCCCATCGGGGCGATTCCAAAAGGCGCATCATAAACATGGCCAAAAAGCGATTTGCGTTGTGATCGCTCAGAGACGTTGACAAGTACTCGCGGTACAAAAGCATATTGCTTGAAGAGCGCGCGATTGGCCTCTCGTGATTGATTTGTTTCCGCCGCACCAGCGTAATAGCCAAAGATTTGGCGAGGCAGTTTCCGCTGCGCCGAAATTTCGAAATCATCGAGACAAAGGAACTTTGTGAGCCGCGTTGGAGTAGACACCTCCTTGCGCGGCTCGACATAGCGACCCTTCGTCGGACCGGAAAGTTCGATGCCACCAGCCGAAACACCATCTTTCCCAGTCATCGAGCCAATATTCCCTATGGTTCCGACAACGTCCTCCTCCATGAGAGGACAACAGCATCCTATACCAAGCCCTTTGTCCGCGCCCTCTTGCGATCAATGGGGCTTGAGAGCCGTTACACCGCCTTTATGCCGGCAATCGTCCCCGAGCAAACGCATTTCAACGAATTGTTGCTCTAGGAAATTTTTACGAACGCCGGGCCAGACGACCCGCTGCCATGCCAAGATTTGGCGAAATAATCGAAAGCAACCGAAACAACGTCCAATGGCTAAAAATAGGTTTTCCATAATGACGAGAAAACAGAATATGAAAGGCCATTTTCCTGTCCTTCGCCATAGCCGCATCCAGTGAAGCAATTGCGCCAATCCGATCCAGAAGCTCCTGCTTCGCGGCAACTTCCCCGGGTGAAGAAACCGGAAATTTTTCCACTTCCCGGTAAAAAAGATGCTGACCATGATTGATACTTTTCAACCGCATAATCGACGTTTCATTTTCGCGGTTTTTAGAAACATATTCATTAACATAAACAAATGCGCCACTTTCCACCGCGGCACCAAGACGAATGCCGAAATCGGTATCGACCGAATGCCCGACCTCCGCTTCAGTACGATAGCGTACTTGACGGGCAAGAGCCGTTTCGACCAGATAACCATTATTGGGAACCTGCTGACGCAAACCAGCTTCAAGGCAGGAAGTCTGCGGACCTTCAAATTGCTTCGATCTTGAATAGAATACATTAAGTTCTTCAGACTTCTGTGGAAGAACCAAACCGGCCTGGGAAATCAGATATTGGTTCCCATACACACAACGAGCCGATGGGTGTTTTTCCCAACATTCCGCAAGGATATCAAGACCTCCTTCACACAGGAGATCGTCATCATGAATAAGCAAAAGGCGCCCGCCTCTGGCGGCATCGAAAAGACGATTGACATTCATGGCCGGCCCACAAGTTGGCCGATTATGAAAGTAACGTAGCTCTATATTGTCGGGGAGCACGAGATTTTGAAGATATTCTTCTGTAATATCATTAGTAGAATTATCGCCAATGACAATTTCAAGCGGTCGATATTTTTGTGTCAGGCAACTCGCAATTGTCTCCTGCAATAACGGGAGCCGATTATAAGTTGGAATACAAATTGATATGAGATTATCCATGATCGCCCCCAAAAATCTCATCGAAAGAAAACCTCATCAACTAAACAGAATTGCAGCGGAAACCGGCCTCTGGTGCCCCCATGACGATTTAATTTTGATCTTCTAGGAAGATAAGCTTTTTCTATTAAAGGTCATGCATCAATGAACTGGGAACAATATATCCTGCTCTTTGCGTAGGCTGTCGATAAGGCGATCTGCTGGCCGCTCGACATCATCGTAAGTCAGAATGTCATCCTTGCGGAGATCCCGTAACAGGCGACACCCTTCGCTCAGACCCATTGGAAGCAAGTTTTCAGCTCGGGAAACTGCATAGGTCTCACATTGACCATAGGTCAGATAACCGCCCAATCCATCAACGATATCACCGGCCTTGAGATCGGTCTTGGCAGTCGCAACGACATCTACACAAGGTCCATCAATAGGTTGAATTACCGGATCCTTCAAAAGGATAACACGGGCAACCGATATCGGGACCTCGAAATGGCAGAGATGATAAGGCGTATAGAAACTATAAAGCGGACCTTCGCCCAGTTTATATAAATTCAGAAAATGCTTTTGCTTGGGATCATCATGTGTTCCAAGAACATACACCCCGGGATTGGGCTGAGCGCCGACGACATAATCGACAATGCCACCACGCGCTTTCAAAAGATCAAGGTCATAACGATGAACGAGCTTGTCGAGATGTTCCCTGTGATCGTAGCCGAACATACCACGCTGCCCAATGCTCATTCCTGTGGCATTTGCGACAATGGCTTGCTCGAAACTGATTTTCGTCCCGTCGGCGAAACTGGTGACCATATAAGGATCTTGCCCCCAACGTTCAGCGAAGGCAGCCTGGGTAGTCGGCGTTCGATAAGGATCTTGGAGTCCCTTGATATTACCACAAACAAGAGGCGTGATTCCGATTTGCTTGACAAAACGGAAGAGATTCATCTGAACCCCAGGCTGATCTCCATCGCTTCCACAAAAAATAACACCGGCTTTATCAGCGTAGCGCTTCAATATAGGCCCGACGGTCCCATCAAGCTCCGCGTTCATGGAAACCATAGGCTTCCCATGACTGATAGCACTCAATGTCATTCTCGCGCCAAATTCCAGCGCTCCTGTTACATCAATAAGACAATCGATCTGCGCCGATTGTATCAAAACCTCCGGATCCTCCGTGATAGCAAATCCACCGTTCTGTAAAACTGTTTCAAATGCGCTCAGAGTATCGGCGATAACGACATTTTCAATGACACCAGCTTCTGTATAAGCGCGCTTTGCGTTAGCCAGCGTGCGATTGGCGATGGCTGAAAGACGCATGCCCGGCGTATAATTAATGATCTGATTAGCAACACCACGTGCCATGAATCCGGCGCCAATCATACCAACACGAATTGGATTGTTTTCCGCGGCTCTTTTTCGCAATAAAGTGTCAATAATGATCATCACAAAATCCTGATCTCAAAATTCACAGGAACAAGCCTCTTAAGCATAAGGAAGCTTGTTCACTGCGGAAAAATGACGCCGGAATCACGACTCTGCACAAAAGAACATTCAAAATTTTTCGGGCTGTCGATAGCGAGGCGCAAGGGATAGGAAGTATCGGACCTCCGGATACATCCATAACAGCTTGAACCCACGGTCAGAACTGATGCAAATCCGCCAAATCCCCACCCATCGGTTCAAAATAAGGCAGATTCTTATCCCGCTCAGACATTTCTATTGGCTGCAAAGGCCATTCGGCCTTGATCCAGGGATCATCGAAACGAATTCCCCGTTCATTTTTAGGCGAGTAGAAATCGCTGACGAGATAAAAGGTCTCTGTTTCATCTTTCAAGGTAATGAAACCATGCGCAAAGCCGCGTGGTACATACATCATCAAACGATTATCGGAATTCAGTTCAATTCCGAACCATTTCCCGAACGTCTCCGACGAAGGCCTGATATCGACGATTACGTCATACAAGGCACCGCGAATACAGCGTACGATCTTGACCTCTGCCGCGGGAGGAATTTGATAATGGAAACCCCGTAAAGTGCCTTTACGGACGCTGAGCGAATTATTGATCTGCACAAAATGGGAAACGAGATTTTTGCTCTTAAATTCATTCTCGCAGTAAAATCGGGCGAAGAAGCCGCGATCATCAGCGTGCTTCTCAAGCTCTATCAAATAGGCGCCGACAAGCGGTGTTTGATGAAAAATCATGCCGCAATTCCGTCTGGGATGATTTCCTTACGCCGCCATCTCAAATCCTCCGCGAGAGCCTGTGACTCCAGATGCCGTTCCAGGACACGCAACCGGATCAAATTCGACTGGCGGAATTCCGGGTCGGAGAATTTGATCGCCCTTAGCCCATCGCGCAGGCCGGCGATCGTGCTGTCAAGTGTTTCTTGAGGTTGGTGCTTTGGAGCGCGTTGACGATACAGACCGAAATCGACACGATAGGAACGCCGGTCCGGCGGAGCCTCGGCGTTGATAGAAACGTCGATACCACCGAGAATACGCGCGACAGCGTGGGCGAGATCACGCACCTGATAATTCCATTCATCCGAACCCACATTGATGCGCAAAAAATCGCCGTTTTCATCCGCTTCTCGAACAAGCGCCCATTCTATAGCCCGCGCCATATCCTTGACATGAATGAGCGGGCGCCACGGAGTGCCATCGCTGAGGACGGAGATCGTCCCCGTTGCTAGCGCGGCTGCGACGAAATCATTAAGGACTAGATCGAGACGTAAACGATCGGATATGCCACAAGCCGTCGCGAACCGCAAACTCGTTGTCACCAGATTGTTGCGTTTGAGCTGCAACAATCCTTCTTCCGTGCCGATCTTTGATCGCGCATAAGCAGTCAAGGGATTAACGGCGTCCTGCTCGGAACGAGCACGACCATCTTCGGCTACGCCATAGACGCTGCAACTCGACGCAAAGACGAAACGACGAACACCGGCGTCGACCGCCAATTCAGCCAGGCGAATGCTCGCCTGACGGTTAATGGTATCGGTCACGGCTTCGAAACGGTTGCCCATTGGATCATTCGAAACAGCAGCGAGATGCACAATCGCATCAAAACCCTTCAGATCCTCGACTTGAAGAGATCGGACATCCCTGAACCATTGCTCATCAAGGGCAATTTCCGGCAAAATATTATGTGATGTCAGACAATGCGCAAACCAGCCATTATCGACACCAACCAACCTTGCTTCCGGAAAAACCTCACGAAGGTGAGCGGCGACACCGGGACCGACATAACCCATATTGCCAGTAATAAGGATATTCATGATAAAATTATCCAGAAATTGCGTGGCACTCAATATTAAGCGGAACGGAACCGGCTCGCGCCCGGTCAACAAAGGATATTACCAGACACGCCATGGCGCCTGATTTGCTGCCCACAAATTCTCCAGAATACGACGATCATTCAGCGTATCCATAGGTTGCCAGAAGCCATTGTGATGATAGACGGAAAGTTCTCCATCACGAGCCAATCGCTCCAGAGGCTCACGCTCCCAGACAGTGGAATCTCCTTCGATATATCGATCCACTTTCGGGCTCACGACAAAGAAACCGCCGTTGATCCATCCTTCATCATCGGGCTTTTCACGAAATGCCACCACACGAGATCCTTCGGTCCGTAAATTGCCGAATCGTCCGGGAGGCTGCGCAGCCGTAAGAGTACATAAACGGCCTTCCCGCTTATGAAGGTCGATCACCGCGGATATATCGACATTGCCGACACCATCACCGTAGGTCAGGCAAAAGGCTTCTTCCGCCGCAACATAAGACAGAATACGCTTGATACGCCCACCGACCTGCGTTTCCTCTCCGGTGTCCACCAAGGTCACACGCCATGGTTCACACCAGTTTCTATGTATTTGTGTTGTATTATTTTCAAGATCGAATGTAACATCCGACATATGTAAAGAATAATTAAAAAAGAACTCTTTGATAAAATATCCTTTATAGCCGAGACACACTATAAAATCGTTGATTCCATGCGCACTATATATTTTCATGATGTGCCACAGGATTGGTTTACCTCCAATTTCAACCATCGGTTTTGGACGAACCATCGTCTCTTCAGACAGCCGTGTTCCCAGGCCACCAGCAAGAATAACTGCTTTCATGCAGATCACCTCACTTTAAAATGGATTCAATGTAACCTTACACTGCGCATGGGAAAATAATGACCGAGCGTACAAATACATTGCAGAATTGATAATGTTCGTGCTTAAGTAAACTTAAATACTTACGCGACGCAACATTATGATTAAAAGGAGAAAAATTACATATAGAAAGCCAGGTCCAGAACGACCGGCACTTTCAAACCAAATCGTCCCGCCGATTGATAAATCGAAATAAAACGGGACTTTCACACACCCGCAACAATCAAAGCATTGCCGACATAATCAACAAATTGGCGGGAAATACGAATACACTGTTGTTAAGACAATTATATAAAATAGCTATATCATCCCCATGCGATATTTCTGCTATTTATAATGTTAGCCTAGTATGCACTTAATACCCACTTCCGTCAAACATATCTTAAATTATAACAAAGATCGGAAGGATGTATTTTCCTTCCGGTCCGATTTAAGCTGCATGATAGTCTCTCTCAATCAAGCAGCGCGATGCGGATTGCATTGATCAAACGGTATGGGCTCAATGACATGCCGATAGAGATGCCAGGTGGCATGGGCGAGCACGGGCATGGCTATTGCCAGGCCAAAAAACAATATCGCCATGCCAAGCGCTAGCATGAGAGCGACAATTAAACCCCAAATAGCCATGATGACCGGATTTTTGGCAACTGCCATCACTGACGTTTTGATCGCCACACCCGCGCCGACATCACGATCCAGCAGAAGCGGAAGCGATATCACACTGATACTAAAAGCAACGATCGCAAAAACTGCGCCGATCAAATTGCCTTGGATCATCAACGCACGTCCTTGCTCACTTGCAAAGATACCGCGAATAAAATGCATGTAATTGGCAGGAGCCTTCGGACCAAACAATTCCTCATACAGGGCTTCCGCCGTCATCAGCCAACCAACGAAAAGCGCAAGAAGCATGAAGCCGATCGCGAGGATTGCTGGCAAGGAAGGCGAATGAAAAATCTCGAAAGCGTGCCCCCAGGATGTATCCAGGCCGGCCTCGCGTCTCCGGCTCATCTCATAAAGACCGATCGCCAGAATCGGCCCAACCAGGGCGAAACCGGAGAGCAGAGGATAAAGGAGCTGGAGAACATTTTTGTCGGAAGTCGCGACACCCAGGATGATGCCGACAATCGGATAGAGGAGACCGATAAAGACGAGTTGCGACGGCATGGCCCAGAAATCATCGATACCCTGGGCAAGCGATTCCTTCAGGTCCCGCAGACCGATATGCCGGATGACCGGCATTGCCGCCGTTCGTCCACCCCCCTTCATGATGTGGAAATCGGAAATACTCGTCATTATTCTTCCTCCCGAATGCCTTTGGCTCCCCAGGATTGCCGTTCTCTTGGTCTTTTAAGCGTCGCTTGCGCGCGCAGGCCTTGGAGAAATTCTGGAATTCAGCACCTAGTGAACAAAGTCGCTCCCGAGCGGTTCCTGTAAGGGATTAATCTCCTCCGAAAGGAGGAGCCGGATTGACAACCGGGCCGGGCCTTGCGACGACACAGTCGCATGAAGGCACCTGATCAAGTCGACCGGCGGCGTACGTTCGCCATCATTTCGCACCCTGATGCGGGCAAGACGACCCTGACCGAAAAGCTTCTGCTTTTCGGCGGCGCGATTCAGCTCGCCGGCGAGGTGCGCGCCAAGGCCAACCGACGCCAGACACGCTCCGACTGGATGGGTATCGAACGCGAGCGTGGCATTTCGGTCGTCACCTCGGTCATGACCTTCGAATATGGAGATTGCGTCTATAATCTCCTCGACACGCCTGGCCATGAGGACTTTTCGGAGGATACCTATCGAACCCTGACGGCGGTTGATTCGGCGATCATGGTGATCGACGCAGCCAAGGGTATCGAAGCACGCACGCGCAAATTGTTCGAGGTCTGCCGTCTGCGCGACATCCCGATTCTGACCTTCATCAACAAGCTCGACCGCGAAATCCGCGATCCCTTCGAGCTGCTTGATGAAATCGAGACGACGCTGGCGCTGGATGTCGCGCCCATGACCTGGCCGCTCGGCCATGGCCGCGATTTTGCCGGGACTTTCGACCTGCAACGCAATCTTGTGCGCCGCATCGACCGTGACAGCGAACCGGTGCCGGTCACGGGACCGGACGACCCGTTCATCAAGGACCTTCTTCCTCCAGCCGCATTCGCCGAAACACAGGATCAGATCGCTCTTGCACAGGAGGCATTAAAACCTTTCGAGCGGCAGAGTTTTCTCGAAGGCCATCTCACACCGGTCTTCTTCGGCAGCGCCTTGAGAAATTTCGGCGTCCGTGACCTGATCGATGCTTTGGCGGAATTTGCGCCCTCCCCGCGCGGACTCGAAGCACAGTCACGACAGGTCGACGCCCACGAGGCCAAAATGACCGGGTTTGTTTTCAAGATCCAAGCCAATATGGATCCAAATCATCGCGATCGTATCGCCTTCATGCGGGTTTGCTCCGGAAAACTGAAACGGGGCATGAAGGCCAAACTCGTGCGCACCGGCAAAATGATCGCTCTCAACGCGCCGCAATTCTTTTTCGCTCAGGACCGCCAGCTCGCAGAAGAAGCCTTTCCGGGCGATGTCGTCGGAATCCCCAATCATGGTACGTTGCGGATTGGCGATACATTGACTGAAGGAGAAGATCTGATCTTCAGGGGTGTACCGAGTTTCGCACCCGAAATTCTACGGCGCGTCAAGATCGGCGATGCCATGAAGGCCAAGAAATTGCGGGAAGCCCTGGCCCAAATGGCGGAAGAAGGGGTCGTACAGCTCTTTCTACCGAATGATGGTTCGGGTGCGATGGTCGGCGTGGTCGGTGCTCTGCAGCTTGACGTTCTGGCGGAAAGACTCGAAGCGGAATATGGTCTTTCCGTGAGTTTCGAGACGTCGCGGTTTGAACTGTGCCGGTGGATTTCCGCGCCGACAAGCGCGGAACTTGATCAGTTTATCCGCGCACATGGATCATCCATGGCTGTCGATCTCGATGACGCGCCGGTTTTCATGGCCACTTCGGCATGGGATCTGCGTTATGAACAGGATCGCGCGCCCGCTATCGTCTTTTCCGATATCAAGGATTATCAAAAATCCGCGGAAAAGTAGGCCCTCAAACATTCCATGCGTTTGTCTGAACGGATCCACACTTGCTGAGCAGAATAAACGGACAAATTTCAATAATATAGAAAAGAAAAGTAGCCAAGTCAGTAAAGATCAAGAGTAGCGATTGAGACCGAAAACCTTCGGTCCGCTACGATTGTGTCGGAGCGGCAGACGACTCCCTTCAGCTGCCTGTCACGAGGTCCAGCTCACCAAATTATCATATCAATATCTGTCCTGATCTCACAATGCCAACGCTTGTAGAATGATGGTTTTTGATGCGATGTTTGCATCCCGTCGCATGCAATTCAGTCGCTAGCATGTGTATCGATCGATGATTGGAAAGGTTTTGATAAGAAGCTTAACGAAAGATTTAACGCACCTTTCTCTCGCCGCAATCAAGGAACACAGATAAACTACCTTAAAACTTTAAGTAGAGACTTCTCCTTCACACGAAGAATGTCGTATAAGATCCGGAACGAAGCTTTATAGATAAGGCTGATATATGACGTAATCCGGCGCTTGGACGGCGGCCCAATCCACGAAAGCCGCGCAAAGCGGGATTATCAACCGGTTTCGATTCAATTCTCTTTCGCGCACCAATAGGGGCATAATAATGGTCAAAATCCTTCCGGTCATCATGTGTGGCGGATCGGGAACACGCGTTTGGCCGGAGTCGCGGGAAAGTCTGCCCAAGCAATTCATTTCCCTCGTCGGCACTCGGTCGACCTTTCAGGCGGTTCTGGATATCGTATCGGATCCGCTCTTCGAGACGCCAATCGTCATCTCCAATCATGATTACCGCTTCCTCGTCACCGAACAGCTCGCGCAAATCGGCAAGGAAGCCGAGATCGTCTTAGAACCCTGCAGACGCGATTCCGGACCTGCAGTCGCCGTCGCGGCAGAACTCGCCAATCTCCGTGCGCCCGAAACGATCGTCGCTGTGCTCGCTGCCGATCATGTCGTGCAGGACAAACAAGGCTTCGTCACCCTCTGTCAGCAGGCCGCCGTTGCCGCCGCCGAGGGCTATATCGTGACGCTCGGTATCAAGCCCAACGCGCCTGCAACAGGATATGGCTATATCAAGACCGGCAAGACCGTCGTGCCGGATGGCACGGCTTTCAAGGTCGAAGCCTTCGTCGAAAAGCCCGACGCCCCCACGGCAGAACGCTATATTGCTGAAAATTATCTCTGGAATTCCGGCAACTTCTTCTTCCGCGCCGATGTCATGCTCTCCGAACTTCAGGCTTTCGAACCGCAGATCGCCGAAGCCGCGATAGAGGCCGTTGCGAACGCCAAGAAGGACATGAATTTCCTCGTGCTGAATGGCGATGCCTTTGCTACGGCGCCGAAGAAATCCATCGATTATGCTGTCATGGAGAAAACCGCCAAGGCGGCAGTCGTGCCAGCCGATATCGGCTGGTCAGACGTCGGCAATTGGTCGAGCGTCTGGGAATTGTCTGATCGTGACGAGCATAATAATTCGGTCCGCGGCAATGGCGTGATCCTGAATGCTGAAAATGTTCATATTCGTTCGGATGAGCATCTGACGACCGTGGTTGGCGTCGATAATGTCATTGTAGTGACCACCCAGGATGCGGTTCTCGTCCTCGATGCAAAACATGGCGATCAGGTCAAGCAGCTGGTCGACAAGCTGAAAGCGGAAAGCCGGCAGGAAGCTCTGGAACACAAAAGGTCTTATCGCCCCTGGGGTTATTACCAGTCGGTCGATAATGGCTCGCGCTATCAGGTCAAGAGGATCGTCGTCAAACCCGGCCAGAGGCTGTCTCTGCAGAAGCATTTCCATCGCGCGGAGCATTGGATCGTCGTCCAGGGCACGGCCGAGGTGACCCGCGACAATGAAATCCATCTCGTCCACGAAAATGAATCGATCTATCTACCGATCGGTTCGGTCCATCGTCTGGTGAACCCAGGTCGGATCAATCTCGAATTGATCGAGGTCCAGACCGGTTCTTATCTCGGCGAGGACGATATCGTCCGTCTGCAGGATGTCTACAATCGCAATTGATGTTAGCGCGATTTCCCAAACAAAAAAGCCTTTCCGGTAGGAAAGGCTTTTTTGTTGGAACCATTCGTTTTGAGCAGAAACACGAAGCGATCAGTAGAATATGAAAAAGGCTAGCATTTAATCCGCTGACAGCTTCGGATGTATCGAGAGCCTTCAAGAAGCTGTCGTCGCCGGACCGCCGCTTGCTGCCGGTTTAAGGACCGGTACTGGCCGCCCTTCATCATTGATCTTGTCCCAGCGCGTGCCGAACCAGCTGTCGCAAATGCCCGGGCTACCGAAACCGTCGCTAAAGCTGACGGAACCGCGTCGATGATGCTCCGCATGCGCCTTGCTGGTGATGAGAAGCGCGATGACGGATGCGACCCGCGGAAATGTCCGCCCAAGCCAGCTTTTTGGCAAAGGCGCGGAAAAATCATATCCGGAATGTTCATAAAGGCCGCCAAAAGCGCCGAGGCTGGCGACGAGGCAATGGAAGAGGATATCGCTGCCACCGCCACCGATGAGCGCCAGGGGGATGAGATAGGGCAGTACGATCTCCAGGAAGAAATCAGCCCCGCTCATATAGCATGCGCTGATGCTTTTGCTGGCGCCCGTCGAATGATGCAGGCTGTGACCGAGCGGCTTCATAAGGCCCGGCCGGTGCAAAACGAGCCGGTGGGTAATGTATTGGACGATATCATGTCCGAAGCCGATCAACACCATATTGGTTATGAAACGCAATGGCGTGAGATGCGGCGTGCCGACGAATGCCAATCCCGCCCATTGCATGAAAAGCATGGCCGGTAGAAGGAGGAAGACCTGATTGGCCAGCACGCGCGGCAGCAATTGCCGGTAGCTCAGACGATCGACATCGCGTATTTTGCACGAACGCAGATATTTATGCTGGTCGCACCATTCGAACGCGAGGCCAATGCCATGGTAGGCGATCATCTGAACCGCCCAGGCGACAAAGGCCAGCGGCAAGAACCACGGCAAAACGCCATTGTCTGTGAAAGCCATTTCCTGCAAGCCCATATCTCCCCGTGAAATGGCGGAAGCCCAAGCACGGCTTCTCTAATTTCGAAGCTTGTAGCAACGGGAAAACCTTGCCAGACTTCTTGCGGAGGCGACATTAACCGCGAACCAAAGAGACAGTCCATACCCGTAGCATGCTTTCTCTATAGTGCAGGCTTCACGGCGTGGCTCTTCAATTTCCCTGTCGCTTAACGACATAAATTGAGGAAAAAAGACGATTTGCCACGGTTTCTCTTCAGGGGGATGCTCCCTGTTTCTGCAAATTCCTCTATAAATCGCGGCGACGCGAGGCCAAAGGCCGCAGGCCCGCCATTGCGCGATCTCGATCGCATCAGTCATTGCCTATCAAGAGGACAATTAATTCATGACAGAGCCCACCGCCGACAGCCGCGCCATCGCCCGCGAGACCGCCAAAATGCTGCTCGAGGTCAAGGCCATTCTGTTCAATGCGGAAACGCCCTTCATTTTCGCCTCAGGCTGGGCAAGCCCCGTCTATACGGATATGCGCAAGCTGATCTCTTATCCGCGGCTGCGCCGGCGGATCATTGATTTCGCCGTAACGACGATCGAACGCGAAATCGGCTATGAGAATCTTGAGGTCGTCGCCGGGGGTGAAACGGCAGGCATTCCCTATGCCGCCTGGATCGCCGACCGAATGATGTTGCCCATGCAATATATTCGCAAAAAGCCCAAGGGTTATGGGCGCAACGCGCAGATCGAAGGGAATCTTCACGACGGCGGACGGGCTTTGCTGGTCGAGGATCTGGCGACGGACGGCGGCAGCAAGGTCAATTTCTGCAAAGCTCTGCGCGACGCAGGCCAGCAATGCGACCATGCCTTCGTGTTCTTCTATTATAATATTTTCGCTCACAGCCAGCCGCTGCTGGAGGAACTCGGACTCAAGCTCCATTATCTGACAACTTGGTGGGATGTCCTCGCGGTCGCGCGCGAAACCCAAACGATCGAGGCTTCGACGCTCGACAAGGTGGAAGAATTTCTGAAAAGCCCGGCGCAATGGTCGGCCGCTCACGGCGGCCTTGCGGAGTTCAAACCAGCCGGGTGAGTCATTGGGCTGATGACGGCACCGGTTCGCTCGAATGTGAACCAGTGCCGTCCGCCAGTGGCACGCCGTATCGCGCTGATCACTACATTCCAGCCCATGGGCCGGAAAATCTCTTCCTGAACCAATTGGTCAGCAAAATCTTCTCATAGATGAGAGGATCGCCCGACAAACGCGCGGCAGGATTCTCAAGGAAGTCGAGATCCGTCACGGTTTCTTCGGAGGCAATGAGAGTTTTGCCCCCCTCCGTGAGGGTATAGCGTAATCTGAAGGCCGGTGGTGGCCCAGCATCGCTGATGATGCGTAAACCCCGGCCATAAGCCAAAGACCAATTCGTATATCCGGCCAATTGGATATCCAGCACGTCAATGCTCAACGTCTGCCCAGGCGGCAGATGGCGATCCCCCAATGTCTGCAACGTCCGATCGATCTCGAACATGACGTTTTGAGGTGAACGCGCACCACCGACCCCAAGATGAAATGCTGGCTCCGTATAATTTTCGGGCGCGATGAAATGAACCGCCACGGTGGCCGCAGCGGCATAACCAGTAACGCCACAAGACTGAAATCCCGCGACGAGAATCGCGCCAAAAATTATCTTGCGTATCAGATCAACGAAAGAAGCGGCTCCGGCCCAACGCATCGAAAATATCCCCCATGGATGCTCTTCTTTACCGAAGAAGATAGGAAGATAGATGGAACATGGAGGATGCGATAGAGACACTCAAGAAAGTGCCTATAATTTGATCGATACGATCGAACAATCTTGATTCTGAAAAAGCAAATAGGTAGCGGCAATATTCACAGCCAACAATGTTTCGCGGCAACATAAGTGTCTTAAACCAAGTCACGATAAGGCATGTTCATCGTGACCTGCTCCTTTTACACCAGGCCGGCAGCGCCCGCCGGCCTCATTGGTCACAAATGATCGGTGAAACGCGAAGCCTGGATGTTACGATGCGCTGACACGCCGGTCCTGCGGCGCGAATGTATTGCCGACCATTTCTCCAAACGGACCGCGATGCGCGCTTGCGGCATGGGGCGCATGGGTTCCGGAGGCCAGAGGCAGACGCGGCAACACCAATTCAGCGAAGCGATAAGCTTCCTCAAGGTGAGGGTATCCCGAGAGAATGAATGTATCGATGCCGGCGCGCATATATTCCTTCATGCGCTCGGCGACTGTATCCGGATCACCAACGAGCGCGGTGCCCGCGCCACCACGCACGAGTCCTACACCGGCCCAGAGATTGGGGCTGATTTCGAGATTGTTCTTGTCTCCCCGATTCAGGACCGTCATCCGCTTCTGGCCTACGGAATCCATACGCGCGAAAGCCTTCTGGGCTTCGGCAATGGTTTTGTCATCGACATATCTGATCAGATCATTGGCCGCATCCCAGGCCTTTGACGCCGTCTCCCGCACGATGACATGCAACCGGATACCGAAACTGAGACTGCGCCCGACTGCGGCCGCCTTCCCGCGCATGATCGCGATCTTCTCGGCGACTTGCGCGGGCGGTTCACCCCAGGTCAAATATTTCTGCACCGTGCGCGCGGCAACATCCTGGCCGACATCCGACGAACCGCCGAAATAGAGCGGCGGCGCGGGTTGCTGATGTGGGGGAAACAGCAGCCTGCCCTTCTCGATCTCGATATATTTTCCTTTGAAATCTACATCCTCACCGGCAAGGAGCCGCGTATAAACCTGCAGGAATTCATCCGTGACGGCATAGCGTTCGTCGTGGTCGAGGAAAATACCATCACCCTTGTTTTCCAGAGGATCTCCGCCAGTGACAACATTAATGAGCAAGCGGCCTTCCGACAGACGATCGAGCGTCGCGGTCATACGCGCGGCAACGGCGGGACTTTGCAGGCCCGGCCGCACCGCCACGAGAAATCGCAACCGCTTGGTGCGAGGCGCCAGCGCCGAGGCTACGATCCAGGAATCCTCGCAGGAGCGGCCCGTCGGCAGCAGAACACCGAAATAACCGAGTTCATCGGCTGCTTCGGCAATCTGCGAAAGATAACGCAGGGTGACATCACGTGCGCCATGGGAAGTCCCAAGGTAACGTCCATCGCCATGCGTCGGTAAAAACCAGAGAACATTGGCGGCTTGTGCAGCAAGATCGTTCATAAACCAACTCCCGAAATCTATTCCGCTGCGACGGTGACAGGCACGTGGCGCAAACGCGCACCCGGATGAGTCGAGGGCAAATGCCCACCCTTTACGCCCGACAGTTTCTCGCGAAGAGTGCCCGGTACGTAATCCTGCTTGTATCGCCCACGCGCCTGTAATTCCGGCACGAGCAGATCGACAACATCCTGGAACGTTTCTGGCGTTACCGCATAGGCGAGGTTAAATCCGTCGACGCCGGTTTCCACGATGAATGACTCCAACCTGTCGGCGACCTGGGCGGGGGTGCCGATCAGGACCGGACCGATGCCACCGATCGCCACATGTTCGGCGACTTCACGCACCGTCCAGATACGGTCGGGATCGCCACGCGTGATATTGTCCATGGCGCTACGTCCGGCGTCATTCGTGACATGCCGGACTTTCTCATCGAGGCTCAAGGTAGAGAAATCCACCCCGGTCCAGCCCGACATCAGAGTCAACGCACCTTCATGGCTGACATAGCTGCGATATTCGTCATATTTGGCTCGCGCCGCCACCTCGGTCTCACCGAGGATTACCGTCATCAGCGCAAAGATCTTCAACGTATCCGGCTCCCTGCCATAAGCGGCCGTCAGCCGCCGCAGATCCGCCACACGTGGTGCAAGCACTTTCGCGGAAGGGCCGGAGACGAACACACATTCCGCATGACGTGCTGCGAATTCGCGGCCGCGCGGCGACGTTCCAGCCTGATAGAGAACCGGCGTGCGCTGTGGCGAAGGTTCGCTCAGGTGAATCGCATCAAGTCTGTAATGGGAACCATGGTGACTGACGCTATGGACCTTCGCCGGATCGGTATAAAGGCCGCCTGCGCGATCGCGCAGAACCGCGTCATCTTCCCAGCTACCCTCCCAGAGCTTGTAGAGAAGCTCCATATAATCTTCGGCCTGGTCGTAGCGGGCATCATGGGCCGTCTGCTGCATGCTTCCGGTCGCCCGCGCGGCACTGTCGAGATATCCCGTCACAATATTCCATCCCGCACGCCCCTCCGTCAGATGGTCGAGCGTCGTCATCCGCCGGGCGAAAGTATAGGGCGGCTCATAGGAAATATTGGAGGTTACACCGAAACCCAGATGACGTGTTGCCTGCGCCATCGCCGGAACAATCAGCATCGGGTCGTTGACGGGAATCTGGATCGCACCCGCCAACGCGGCATCGGGCCCATGACCATAAACGTCATAGGGTCCGAGGACATCGGCCAGAAACAAACCATCGAACTTGCCCCGTTCAAGTGTCTGTGCGAGCTCCGTCCAATAGGAGAGCTTCGTATATTCCGTCGAACGATCACGCGGATGGCGCCAAAGGCCCGGCGACTGATGGACGACGCAATTCATCGCAAAAGCGTTAAGGCGGATTTCCTTGCTCATGATGGTTTGAGCCTCAAAAATTGCCGCGGCGCGGTGGTTTGACGCCATTCAGCCAGTAATTTCCCAGTGTGAAATATTTCCAGCGGATCGGATCGTGTAATGTATGCGTCCGCGCATCCCGCCAATAACGATCGAAATCCAGAGCGGCGCGCGCACTGCGGCTGCCACCGAGTTCGAACAATTTGCTGGTGGCGAGAAGCGAGATGTCATTGGTCGCGACGCGCGCCTCAGCGACGGCGATCGAGGCCGCCTCGGAAAAGGCTTCCGGTTCGTGCTCCGCCTTATCCACAATCCTGGCGGCGCGTTTTACGAGCGCCTCGGCGGCGGCAAGGCGCACACGCAGATCTCCAACGATGCTGATGACATAAGGATCATCCTGCGCATGTTCGACGCCGCTATCGACCCATGGCCGCGCCTGAGTCCGCACGAAATCCAGCGTGGTGGCAAAGGCACCTTGCGCAATACCTAGATCAATGGCGGCATGAATGATCTGCGCATAAGCGCCCATGCGCGTCGGCCGCTCGAAAGCCAGATGGTGCGGCACGAGAGCGAGAGCAGGCACACGGACATTCTCAAAAATCACCGTGCCGCTGCCAGTGGTGCGCTGCCCCATCCCGGACCAATCATCAATCACCGACAGTCCTGGTGTCGCATCCCTGCCACACGCCTTGGGTACGAAAACGAGTTGGCGTTTGCCATGCTGATCAACCGCCAACGCCACGATCCAATGGCCGAACAGGGAACCGGAGCAGTAGAACTTCCGGCCGTTCAAAACGAAATCATCACCATCGGGAAGGACGGTCGTCGTCTGATCGGTAGCATATTTGCCGCCCGCCTCGGCCAAAGCATTGGCGAAACGCTCGCCTTGTAAGGCACGTTCAAAATAGAACCGTTTCTGCGCTTCGCTTCCATCGAGCCGGAGCGCCTCGATGAGATACCAGTGATTTTGCGGAATCTGACCGAGACTGCCATCGGCAGAGGCAAGGAGCGCCGTGACGCGAGCCAGCGTATGCGCCGAAACACCCGCCCCGCCGTAACTTTTAGGCACATTGATCGCGCCAAGACCTGCATGCGAGAATTGCTCGATCTCGGGATAGGGGAGCCGCCGATCGCGATCACGCTCGACAGCGAGGCGATTGAAATCGCGCGCAAGCTCGCCTGCGGACGCAAGCGCTTCGGCATCATTCGACAAAATATGGGGCTTGGCCGTGGAAGCTTCGATTTTCTGCGGCGCGTTCATACCGGATCTCCTTCAGGAATGTGCTGGGGAGGGCATCGCTCACAGCCATGAATGGCGCGGCGGCTTGACGCCGTTCAAATAGAAATTGCCGATGGCGTGATATTTCCAGCGCACCGGATCATGTAATGTATGCGTCCGTGCATCACGCCAAAGATGGCTGAAATTGTAAGCGGCGAGCGCCGAGCGGCTACCGCCGAGCTCGAACAATTTCTCACCGGCCAGGAGGGAAATTTCCGTCGTCAGCACCTTGGCCTCGGCGACGGCTATCGAAGCATTGGCGACCGTCTCTTCCGTTTCGTCGAGCAATCCTGCATCGATCAATTCGCCTCCCCCTTCAAGGACAGCCTCGGCCGCATGCAGGCGGATCGTCAGATCGGCAATCGCTTCAAGCGAATAGACATCCTCGCTTGCATGATCACGACCGCTGTCGACCCATGGCCGCGCCTTCGTGCGGATGAAAGCCGCAGTTTCTTTGATCGCGCGCTGCGCTATGCCGAGATCGATCGCAGCCTGAATGATCTGGGCAACCGGTCCATGCACGGTGGGCCGCTCGAAAGCGAGATACGAGGGAACGATCTGACTTTCCGTGACGGCGACATTATCCACAATCACAGTACCGCTCGCCGTCGTACGCTGACCAACACCATCCCAATCATCGATGACAGTAAGACCCGGTGCGTCGCGCGGCACGAGAAAGAGATTGCCCTTGCCTGCCTCATCAATTGCGTAAACCGGAACGATGTGAGCGAAGAGCGCGCCAGTGCAATAGAATTTCTGTCCCTTGACGACAAACCCACCATCCTGGCGCAGCAACCGCGTCTGCATGTCGAATATGGTCTTGCCGCCCTTTTCGGACAGGGCATTGCCAAAACGGAACCCCTCCAAAGCTGCCTGAAAATACCGGCCTTTGCGCGTCTCATCAGGATCAACACGCACAATATCAAGGAGGCTGATATGGTTTTGGGCGATCTGCGCGATCGACGCATCCGCTGACGCGATGATCGAAAATACCTTTGCCACAGTGACATAGGAAACTTCGGCACCGCCATAGACACGGGGAACCGTCATGCCCCAGAGGCCGCTTTGAGAAAACAGATCGAGTTCCGCGAAAGGCAGGCGCCTATCCCTGTCGCGATCCGCTGCGCCCGGGGCAAATTCTTCAGCCAATGCCGTGGCGACCGCAATAGCCTCAGCATCATCGTGCAAAATACGAGCGGGCTCGGGCACTTTCGCCGTTGCCGTAACTGAATTGTTCACATGCGGTGAACCTGGAGAAAAAATCGTCATTATCGTCTCATCGGGATGGAAGGCATTCCTTGCCGTAGCATCGGCCAAGAGCATCGGCAGAGCCTCGCTGAAAATGACATCTTCCATAAAGAGCACTTGCCTAGACCCTGCTTAGGATATTATTCTAATCTAGTCCATAGATATTATGGAGTATTTCCCCGATCCATTGGGATGATGCTGATGACAGGGTCAAAGCCAGCAAATGCCGTCAAAAACCGCTTCCCTTTGAAAAGCTTATTTTTTTGATTGTTCAGGGAACAACAATCTTCGGGCGAGCGCCGACCGTCCCATAGAGGTCATGAGATGCATGATGGTGGGAATGAGGAGTGAAATAAGAGTGATGGATGCGATTGATAAACGGATTTTGCGTCTGGTTCAGAAAGATGCCTCCCTATCCATCAGCGAAATCGCAAGCCAGGTCGGTCTTTCCCAGACGCCCTGCTGGAAGCGTTTGCAGAAACTCGAGGCCCTGGGCATCATCAAGCGGCGGATTGCCTTGCTTGATCCGCTCAAGCTCGGCTTGCAAATGACCGTCTTCGTTCTGATCGAGATTGATTCGCATTCACAGCAGGATATCGAACATTTTGCCGAGGAAATCGCGCAGATGGAGGAAGTTCTCGATGTGTATCGCATGGCGGGCGATATCGATTATCTGTTGCGAGTCATCGTCCCCAATGCCGCTGCCTTCGATGCCTTTTATAAGCGGCTCATCAGTCTGACCCCGCTCAAGAAAGTCACGTCGCGCTTCGCATTGGAAGGAATCAAGACGGAAACAGCCCTGCCAATTGCAAATTGAGGTAGCGCCCTCTATCGAGTAATATATTGGCGTCCGGCATTGAAGGAAGGTCCGAACGGCGGTGCCCCGCCCCGCCATTACGTCCGATCGATGGTTCTCGGCATGAACATCCCCTCCGTCAAACGCATTCCATACATCACCACTATGGCTGCCTCGAGCCAGCGGCCTGTCTGAAATTCACACAATGGCATGGATGTATGCGCGCTTGCGCCAAGCCACTTGATCTTCATCAAGGTGGCAGGGTTTTGGCACCAGTTTCTGAAATAGCCAAAAATAACTAAAGTTCCACGCCGCCTCAGAGCTTTTCTTGAGGTTTTTTCTCGAGAGGCTTCCACGGATCATTGTTGCCGCCCCTAACACCGGATTCATTCAGGATTCATATAAGAGCGTCGGCAAGCAAAGCACATCCATGAATGATGATTGCTGCGGCGCAATCCACTCCACGAAGACAATTGTTTGAATGTTTCACATGGCTATCCTGAAAGACAAGCCTATTTCCAAATATTCTGAATAGACCCGCGACTTTCCTTCGATCGAAAACATTCTCATCCTCGATTGGCATGACACTCAGGTTCCTGCGTCAGAATGGGCAGAGTTCCACCAATCATTATAGCAGAGCTCGCGGTGCGACGAGAGATGCACATCGCAATGCGTTCTATCCATCGTGATGACATCGAATTGTTGTGACAAAGAGCGGCCGTGTCACCGTTTAAAGCTCTCAAGACCTATCGTACTCATTGCGATGATAATTATAATCCGGAGGAAACAATGCGTGTCAGCATCATCCTTGTCATTCTTTTCCTTATAGGAATCCCGTCCGCCATGGCGCAGGAAATGATGGCGGAGCTGAAAAAACTCCGCGCTGTCTGTGGTCCGGAAATCAGGCAGCTCTGTGCGGGTGTCGAGCCCGGCGGAGGAAGGATCAAGGACTGTCTCAAAAAAAATGCCGATAATCTGACCGTCGGATGCGCGAAGGAAATTCTCAAGGTCAAGAACCAAATGAAAAAATGACCTTGTAAATGGCCGGTTTCGAGCCAAGCGACAATTGTGCAACCGACTGATAATGCGCCCGCAACGCGCCTCAAAAAGACGTTTGGAAACATCACCAGCGAGAAAATTCGCGCATCCGCTCCGTTCCCCCGGACGCGTGGGGCAATGCCGCGAGTGCTCACGGATGTTTCCAAACGCTAATTGTCCTCCGATCAATCGGCAGGCGAAGGGTCATAGCTCACTTCACTCATGGACTTTCCACAACGACCAGAGATTTCAATTCAAAAATTCTATTATTATCTGTACTTTATCGATTTTATTCGTGCTCTGCCCTCTTCCTTTCCAAACCGTCACTTGCCGCTCGTCCGTGCGCAAGCTAAGCAATCCAGAATGATGAGAGTTCTTCCTGATCCAGTGCAAGGATTGCGGAAGAATTCGCGGCGCGCCTCATCCCGTCAGATGCCGCGCCGGACCAGATGCGATAAGGGGAATGCTGTCTTTGCCATCATCGCACCTTTTCCTGCCGCCTTTTCTTGCGGCACTCGCGCTTCTTCCCTTGCTTAACGGGCTCGCTGGCTGCGCGAAATCCATGCCCGGCCGCTGCGAATTGGGTATCGCCCGCGGAGATTGCATTCGCGGCGACGCATCGCTCGGACATTTCCCCAATGACGACGCCGTCTGCCAGTCCTACGGGCTCACCCCGGGCAGCGAATCCTACGCCGTCTGCCGTAAAGCCAAGGCGCGCGTCAACGATAAGACCGAAGAGGAAATCGACAGGCAATGGTGGGGGCGCGGCCCTCTGTAGCGGTAGGTGCTGTAGGGGAAACTCCTCACGCCGAGACCGCATGACTTCTTCGGTTCCGCATCCCCGCTTCCGTCTCTTCGGCCGATGGTCTAATAGCTGTCAGCAACCACGAATATCGTGATCAAGACTTCATCCCGTCAATTTTTCCATTCCGCGAGACCCGCAGGACCGCGGCTTCAAGCTCTTTGGGAGATCCGGCCTGATGAAACTGTCAGCACAATCCGATCTCGACCCCAATGCAGGCCTCTCCGGCGATCACGACGCCGAATATATCGGCCAGAAACAACTGCCGCCCCTCGCGCTTAACGTCGAAAAATTCGGCCTCGTTTCCTTGCGCTTTCCCGTCGTCGTCGGCCTCCTCTTCAGCCTCCTCGTCATTTTCGCAGCCTTTGGAGTCGAACGCCTCAAGGTCGATGATTCTCTCAGCCAATTGTTCCGCTCCGACACACCGGAATTTCATCAATATGAGGAAGTCACCAAGCGCTTTCCCTCGACGGAATATGATGTGCTGGTGGTGATCGAGGGCGAGACGCTCCTGCAACGCAATTCTCTGGAAAAATTGCGCGATCTTGCGACCGATCTGCAACTGGTCGACGGCACAAGAGGCATTATTTCGATCTTTTCCGCGCGGCAGCCGCCGGAAGAAGGTCATATTCCCCCTCCCCTCTTTCCGGAAACCCTGCCGGAGGGAGCCGATTACGACCACCTCGTCAAAAGAATCCGCGGCAACGAGATCATTCGCGGCAAACTTCTTTCCGAGGACGGCCAGTTGACCATGATCGTTCTCGCGCTCGATCCGGAAGTCGCTTCCAGCAAGGGGCTCGACGGAACGATCAAGGAAATCCGGCAAACCATGGCCGAGGATCTCCAGGGCACGGGGCTCCGAGCGGAATTGTCCGGCGTTCCGGTGATGCAGCTCGAGATCCGCCAGGCCGTCGAGCGCGACCGGCTGACCTATAACGCGATCGGCTTCGTCGCAGGATGCCTCATTGCCATTGTGTTCTTCCGCCGCGTCTCCTTCATGATCGTCGCGGCGGCACCTCCCCTCACCGCGATCCTACTGTCACTCGGCTTCCTCGGCTGGCTCGATTTCCGGCTGAACATGTTCCTCAACGTGATGACGCCGCTGATCATGGTGATCAGCTTTTCCGACAGCATGCAGCTGACATTCGCGATCCGCGACCGCCTGATCGCCGGCCAGCCCAAACGCATGGCGATCCGCCATTCCATCCTGATCGTCGGGCCCGCCTGCGTATTGACCCATGCAACTGCCGCGCTTTCCTTCATCGCGCTGCAATTTTCAAGTTCCGACCTGATCCGGACCTTCGGTGAAGCTGGCCTGCTTGCCACCTTCATCGCACTGGTGGCGGTCCTCACTCTGGCACCGCTTCTCGGCTTGATACTGCTGCCGAAAGATGCGTCCTTCGCCGCCAAGGCACGCCGGCGTGACTACGGCGTGCAAGCCCTGCGCAATTTCTGCGGCTGGATCGCCGCGCGCATGGTCAGCCATCCGGTTCTCTACAGCCTGCTCGGCCTCTGCATCGTGATCTCGCTCGGCTTTGTCTATGCGAGCCTCGAACCACGCTACCGGCTTGCCGATCAGGTCCCGGACAGAGAACAGGCCGTCGAGGCCGCCGGCCGTCTCGATGCCAAGCTGACCGGCGCCAATCCGATTGACGTTCTCATCGAATTTCCCAAGGGCACATCACTTTACGATCCGCAAACCCTTGCGACGATCGGCACAGTGCATGCCACGATCGAACATCAGGCTGGCGTCGGCAATGTTTGGTCACTGGAGACGCTCCGGCGGTGGCTCGCCGAAAAGGCCGGCATCAATGATGTCGCGACACTCAAGCAATATGTCGACATGCTGCCGGAATATCTGACCCGTCGTTTCATCGATGCACCGCAGGACGCCGTCGTCGTCTCCGGCCGCATACCTGATATTGACGCAAGCAACCTTTTGCCAATCGTCATCGCGCTCGACAAGGCTTTGCAACCGGTCCGCGAGGCCCACCCAGGCTTTAAGATCTCCGTCACCGGCCTTTCCGCCATTGCCGCGCGCAACAGCGCGGCAATGATCGAAAAGCTCAATCGCGGACTAACCATCGAATTCTTCTTCGTGGCGGCCTTCATCGGCCTCGCTTTCCGCTCATTCGTCGTCATGCTGGCCAGCATTCTCCCAGGCATCTTCCCGGTTGTGGCGGCCGGCGCGCTGCTGCGTCTGACGGGGGACGGGCTGCAATTTGCCAGCGTGGTCGCTTTAACGGTCTCTTTTGGATTGGGCCTGAGCGCCACCATCCATTTTCTGAACCGCTTGCGTCTTGAAGATGATCCGAAAGCCGATCCGGCACTTGCGGTGGAAAGGGCGACCATCCTCGTCGGTCCGGCCTTGATTCTGACATCCGTCGTCCTGGCCTGCGGACTCGCGGTCACCGTCTTCTCGGATCTACCCTCACAACGGTTGTTCGGCTGGCTCTCCGCCTTTGCGATGATCGCCGCTTTAACCGCCGATCTTTTCATCCTGCGCCCAACGGTAACGGTGCTGCGGCAGATCGCACGACGGAACCGGAGAGGTGGCAAGCAGGCAGCATGACCTGAACCAGAGTGTTGATTGCGTGAAGATACAGAGAGACATCCACCACGTGCTCTCGTTCCCTTGAAACAGATCGGAGCCAAAGGCACTCCCTTTTGGCTCCGATACGATAGATTATGATATGGGCAATTGCCGGAGCCTGCCCCGGAATCCATCTCAAGGATCCGACGGGTCAGCTTTTGTGCATGGTAATCATCACACCGGCAATATCGGTCGCCCCTTCCGAGGAAAAGGTCACGGCCTGCTTGCGTCCGTTTGTTGAAATCGACAGACCGGCGGAAAAACCGGCTCCATCGACGCGCGCCCTGATCATTGTCGGCGAGGCTGTACCGGTGACGACACCGGTCGCATTGCGCGTCGATTCACTCCAGGATCCGGAAATCGAAGCTCCGGAGGCGGTGACATTGGCATTGATGTCCAGTTTATAACTGTCGCTTGCACAACGCAGTCTCTGCTCGATGGCGCTACCACCGGTTGCCACCGCATAGCTGCCCTTGCAGCGGATGCGCTCACTTGTCCCGTTCGTCAAACGAATCGTGCCTTCTCCGCCCCAATAACCAGCCAGATTCGCGAAAGGGCCTTCCGCGCGCGCGGCAAAGGGGGCACCAAGGCCAAAAAGCAAAACGGAAGCCGCCAGCGCATTTCGCGAGCACCGCACTGCCATGGAGACATCAATCATTTCAAAATCCTCACCGGGGTTGGGAAGGGATTGCGCCCGCCAAACCATCATGGTCTGTTCCGGTCAGCTTCAGGCAGGCGATAGCTTATACCAGTTCTCCCTGATCCAACCGATCTCGATTTCCGGGCGCTTGCGGAAAACCAATGTCCGTTTTCACCAGGCCGAAAAGACCTCAATTCTTCTCGATCCAGCAGGTGGCACCAAAACTGCCCTTCCATCCACATCGGCGTGCAATACCCACGCGACGAATCCCATCCGGCAGGGGACCTGAATCGTCTGCTCTCATGTGGAGAAGCGGCTGGTGCGTTGTGCCAGTGCCAAACCGAAGAGGACCGCAGCTAGGACAAGAAGCGAGGAACCAAAAAGTCCGTTGTTGACGAAGGCGAGAATGGTGAGGATGGCGATGCCCGCGGCGCCAGCCGTTGCATAAAAGGAATCACGCCCGCGCCTCCAAGCACCCCGGAGCAGGACGATGGCGGAAAGGGAGGCGGCCACAAGCGCGAGCCATAAGGCAGGACGGCCCATCTCAATAGAAAACCGGGCTGCAGCAGTCACAACTTCCGCCTTTTCCCCGCCGGGAACTCGAAAATGATAGATCGACATCAAACTCGGTAAACTGCCTGAGCCCGTGCCGAGAAAAGGCGTATCGTCGAGCAATCTTTGTGTCAGGGCAAGCGAGGCGGGATCCTTCCTGACAAAAGCCAACCTCGGATCCGCTTGACCAGCAGCACCGGCGATTAAAACCAGGGCAATGATTGAGGATGTGGCGGCGATCGCTCCAGCGCCCAGCCGGCCAAGCGACAG
This sequence comes from Beijerinckia mobilis, assembly GCF_000745425.1. Taxonomy (GTDB): domain Bacteria; phylum Pseudomonadota; class Alphaproteobacteria; order Rhizobiales; family Beijerinckiaceae; genus Beijerinckia; species Beijerinckia mobilis. The sequence continues at coordinate 50,427 of NZ_JQJH01000014.1, read as the reverse complement.
CCTCCGGACGCAGATGACGGAGAGGAATCCTCCGATGCCGACAATGGCGGCAAAGAAGAGCGACCCGGAATATTGGAGTGCAATCGCGACTACGCAGATCACAAAAGCAAATGCGCCAAACAACATCTGTAGTGCGAAGGGCGCTCCCTGACGCGAGGGCGAATGCGGCCGTGTCTCATGCCGCTCGTAAAACATACAGAGGCAAGCCGCCGAGAAAATAAGGCCAAGGCATGCGCTATCGATCGCTTCGTCGAAATGACTGTGATCCAGCACAAAGGAACCCGGGTCACTGAAAAAACGGGCGACCGCAAGACAGGCGAGAAAGACGCTGGCGCATGTCGCACTGATCAGAATATGCGTCGCTTTTCTGCGGTCTATACTTAGTATGGTCGTCAAAATGACAATGCCGATCAGGAGAAGATAGAAAGCCAGTGCCAAAGCGGTGGCACCAGGATCGATGCTGATATGGCCCGGCACGGACTGCCGCAGCGCTTCCGATGTGGCGGTCCAGATGGAATGGATCGGAATGCCAGGGAGCGCCGGCATGACCTGGAGAAGAAACCAGATTGCGAGAACAAATGCCGCGAGGAGAAAAATCCGCGTCGAGCTGATCAGAAAGGCGAGATCCGCTGCGGAAAGTCCCCAGGCCGCCACACCCAGCGCGACCGCCGTCCATAAGAGGAAAATGCTTTCGATCATCAAATCATCGGAGATCGCCAATATCGGACACAGGATGATCAGACCGAGAAGCAAAAAATGAGCAATTTGCATGAAATTCTTATCTCAAAACAACGGACCAGCCACGATACAAATATGGTGGCCGCATCCGAATTATTCCGAATCTCGTTGCAATCAATAATTTGCCACCCCTGCAGGGAGACAGATTTCTATCAAATATTATGCGAAGAACGAATGAAAGACGCTATTATGAAAACTGACCAGGCTCAATCACATCCCGCTTTTTCCTTTGAGCATTAAACCAAAAAGGAAATACCACTTTTTGAGCCTATTTGATGCGTTTTTAAGAATAGCGATTCAAAAATCAATTCTGTTGAACATTCGATGCTTTTGAGCCTCTCCGGATGTTCCCACACGGCTCCCCTGACTGAAAGACATAATAAGAAATCTCGCACCGTACCCCTTTATCGCGAATCACGACTGTCGAAAAGGTCGTTACTTAAACCGGATCTGCTCGATAAACGTATCGCTCTGCATTCATTGAAGCATAAGACGATAACACAATGGCGCTAATACTTGCCCGTCATGCCTTCTGGCGCAACGCCAACAGCTAAGGTCGTGTCATCATCACGGCATCGAACTATCACAAAACCATGACGACAATCGTTCTACCCGCTGACGAGCAACCGGGTGACGATTCATGCAGAGGTCAAGACTGGGACTTTCTCCCGCAAAAACCATTCATAAACGCTCTCGATTCCTTGTTTCAAGCCAATACGAGGCTTCCAACCAAGCGCCGCGATGCGGCTCGAATCCATGAGCTTGCGCGGTGTTCCGTCGGGTTTCGTAGTATCGAAAACGAGCGTACCCGAAAAACCCATGACGTCTTTGATGATCTCGGCAAGCTCCTTGATCGTGACATCGGATCCCGCACCACAATTGATCGTCTCGGCACCGTCATAATGATCCATGAGGAAGACGACCCCATCAGCCAGATCATCGACATGGAGAAATTCACGCAAAGGGGTTCCCGTCCCCCAGACAACGACTTCCTTCTGACCCGCTACCTTGGCTTCATGGAATTTGCGAATCAAAGCGGGCAGAACGTGACTGGTCTTGAGATCGAAATTATCGTTTGTGCCATAGAGGTTGCACGGCATGACCGAAATATAGTGCCGGCCGTGCTGTTTGCGGAAAGCCTCGCAGAGTTTGATGCCGGCGATCTTGGCAATCGCATACCATTCATTGGTAGGCTCCAATGGACCGGTAAGCAGCGAGGATTCGGCGATCGGTTGCGGCGCAAATTTCGGGTAAATGCAGGAAGAACCGAGAAAGACCAGACGATCGACACCCGCCGCATGGGCAGCTCCGATTACATTGGTTTCGATGATCAGGTTCTCGTAAAGAAAATCGGCCGGATAGGTGTCATTGGCGAGAATGCCGCCGACTTTCGCCGCCGCCAGAATGATAATGTCCGGCCGCGTCTCCGCAAGATAAGTGTGAACCCTCGTCTGATCCCGCAGATCGACCTCCGCGCGGCTGGCAGTCAGGATCTCGACCCCGGGATCATTCGACAGACGCCGCACGATCGCCGACCCGACCATCCCACTATGTCCGGCGACAAAAATGCGCCGCCGCGCCGGAACTGCCGTCATGGTTCTCTCCTTATTGCGGTCTCGCGCATGCGGCTGCTGACAAAAAGCCGCTTCCCTACCCTGAAAGACAATCGCTTGCTGAAATTTTACCGCGAAAGTCACCCATGCTGGCAATGACTTCCCGCATCCCGTTCGAACGCTGCAACGGACCGGACTGATAACTTTTAAAGCTGGAGCATCCGTGCGCTTGCTCTATGCGCCATAAAGTCTACTCGTGAATGACGTATCCAATTTTGTAAACAGATTCCGTGTTTCCGAAAAGGGATATTCCCTTCCCGGTTGATCGGTTTACGGAAATCCGAAAACGTCGCTCACGCGTCCCGCTGACAGGGATTCGGAACCGTCAGATCCGCCCACGCTTTTTCATGGTGACGAGATCGCTCGCGACCATGTCCGACACGAGTTGCGGGAACGGCGTTTTGTGCTTCCAACCAAGCTTTTTATTGGCTTTGGTAGGATCACCAAGCAGCAGATCCACTTCCGTCGGACGGAAATAGCGTTCATCGATCTCGACGAGCACACGGCCGCTCTTGGCGTCGATACCATGTTCGTTCACGCCTTCACCCTTCCAGGTGATTTCGATTCCTATTTCGGCAAAAGCCCGCTCCACGAACTCACGGACCGTATGCGTCTCACCAGTGGCGAGCACATAATCATCCGGCTCGTCCTGTTGCAGGATCATCCACATGCCCTCGACATAATCGCGCGCATTGCCCCAATCGCGCTTGGCATCGAGATTACCGAGGAAGAGCTTTTCCTGAAAGCCAAGATGGATGGCGGCAACGGCGCGGGTGATCTTGCGGGTGACGAATGTTTCCGCGCGTGTCGGGCCTTCATGGTTGAACAGAATGCCGTTCGACGCATGCATATTATAGGCTTCACGGTAATTGACCGTGATCCAATAAGCATAAAGCTTAGCGGCAGCATAGGGCGAGCGCGGATAGAATGGGGTCGTCTCGTTCTGCGGGATCGCCTGCACCTTGCCATAGAGTTCGGAGGTTGAGGCCTGATAGAAACGGGTCTTCTCGCATAAATTCAGAATACGAATTGCTTCAAGGATACGCAATGTTCCTATCGCATCTGAATTAGCAGTATATTCTGGTGTCTCAAAACTGACCTGCACATGACTTTGTGCCGCGAGATTATAGATTTCGTCCGGCTGAACCTCTTGCACGATGCGGATAAGGTTCGTCGAATCCGTCAAATCTCCGTAATGCATCAGAAATCGAAGATCATGCTCATGCGGATCGCGGTAGAGGTGATCGACACGTTCTGTATTGATGAGTGATGAACGCCGCTTGACGCCATGGACGATGTAATTTTTCGAGAGAAGAAGCTCCGCCAAAAGGGCGCCGTCCTGGCCCGTTATGCCAGTTATCAAAGCGACTTTCTGAGATGACATGGAGACGATAACCTTTCGCTGAGCCTAATGTAGTTTCTTAACAGGAGCGGACCTAACAGGCTATTCCCATTCTTTCTATTCTTTAAAAAGTGAATAGTCTCGGTATTTTATCCGCTCTGCAAGCAACTCAGTGAATAATTGGTCAATTATTTCTCAGGTTGCTTGAATCAACAGGGTTTGGACCGGCAGGATTAGGCTCGAAAAACGGCGGTAAAATGAAAGCGAAAGCGGCGGCACTCATCGCGCCGCCGCTTTCATTCCGTAAAGTTGCAATATTGCCGAATCAGACCAGCCCGACCCGCGAAAGGGTCTCCTGCCTGTCGACCGGCGCCGACGTGCCTTGCGCCTCGGCAACCGCCACGGCCGTCATATTGACGATACCGCGCGAGGTGACGGAAGGCGTGAGCACATGCGCCGGCTTGGCCGCGCCGATGAGAATCGGCCCGACTGGCAAGGCATCCGCCATCATCTTGGTCATCGTATAGGCGATATTAGCGGCATCGAGATTGGGCATGACCAGCACATTGGCCTCACCCTTCAGTCGCGAACTCGGCAGAATACGATCGCGGATCGCCTGCGACAGAGCCGTATCGGCCTGCATCTCGCCATCCACCTCAAGGTCAGGAGCACGGCGGCGCAGGATTTCCAGCGCATTGCGCATTTTGAGAGCAGAAGGCGCATCATCCGAACCGAAATCCGAATGCGACACCAGCGCGATCTTCGGCGTCAGGCCGAACCGCCGCACATGCGAGGCGCACATGAGCGCCATTTCGGCGATTTCAAAAGCCGCCGGATCCCGCCGCACATGGGTGTCAGTCAGGAAGAAGGCGCCGTGGTTCGTCACCATGAGGCTCATTGCCGAAAAATCGGTGGCATTGGGGACGAGGCCGATAATGTCCTTGATATGCCGCAACCGGCTGTGGAAACGGCCTTCGAGGCCGCAAAGCATGGCGTCGGCATCCCCCCGCCTCACCGCGAGCGCCGCGATAACCGTCGAATTGGTGCGGACCAGAGTGCGCGCCGCGTCCGGGGTAATGCCCTGGCGCCCCGCCGTTTCGAGATAGGTCGCGACATAATCCTTATAGCGCGGATCATCATTGGGATTGATGAGTTCGAACTCGCGGCCCGCGCGGATCGACAGGCCGAACCGCTCGACGCGGGATTCGATCACATCCGGACGGCCGATCAGAATCGGCTTGGCGATCCCTTCCTCGATCACCGACTGGACCGCGCGCAACACGCGCTCATCTTCGCCTTCCGCATAAATGACACGTTTCGGGTCGGCCTTGGCCGCCTGCATCACCGGTTTCATAATGAAGCCAGAACGGAACACGAAGCGCGACAGCACTTCCTCATAGGCGGTGAAATCCTCGATCGGCTTACGCGCGACGCCGGTCGCCATGGCGGCGCGGGCGACGGCCGGCGCAATGCGCAGGATGAGACGCGGATCGAAGGGAGAAGGAATGAGGCTGTCCTTGCCATATTGGCGGGCCTGCCCGCCATAGGCCCGCGCCACCACATCGGAAGGCGGCTCATGTGCCAGCTGGGCGATGGCCTTCACCGCGGCGATCTTCATTTCCTCATTGATCGCCGTCGCCGCGACATCGAGCGCGCCGCGGAAAATATAGGGGAAACACAGGACATTATTGACCTGGTTCGGGTAATCCGACCGGCCGGTGCAGATCATGGCGTCGGAACGCGCGGCATAAGCCGCCTCCGGATCAATTTCCGGATAGGGATTGGCAAGCGCCATGATCAGCGGCTTGCCTTCCATCTCCTGCAGCATCTCCGGCTTCAGGACACCACCGGCGGAAAGCCCCAAAAACACATCAGCACCGCCGATGACATCGTTCAGCGTGCGGGCATTGGTATCGCGCGCATAGATTTCCTTGCGCGGATCCATCAGCTCCTGGCGGCCCTTGTAGACGACGCCCTTGATATCAGTGACGAAAATATTCTCGCGATTGGCCCCGAGATCGACCAGCAGATCGAGGCAGGCGAGCGCCGCCGCCCCCGCGCCGGAAGTGACGATCTTGGCCTGTCCAAGAGATTTGCCGGCGAGTTCCATGCCGTTCAAAATGGCGGCGGCGACGATGATGGCGGTACCATGCTGGTCGTCATGGAAGACCGGAATATTCATGCGCTCGCGCAGCCGGCGTTCCACCTCGAAACATTCCGGCGCCTTGATATCCTCGAGATTAATGCCGCCGAAAGTCGGCTCGAGCGCGGCGATCACATCGACCAGCCGGTCCACATCGGTCTCAGCAACCTCGATGTCGAACACATCGATCCCGGCAAATTTCTTGAAGAGAACCGCCTTGCCTTCCATCACCGGCTTCGAGGCCAGCGGGCCGATATTGCCGAGGCCGAGCACCGCCGTGCCATTGGAAATGACGCCGACGAGATTCTGCCGGATGGTCAGTTCCGTCGCCGCATTGGCATCATCGGCAATGGCGAGCGAAGCGGCCGCGACGCCCGGCGAATAGGCAAGCGCGAGATCACGCTGCGTGGCGAGCGGTTTCGTCGCCTGGATTTCGAGTTTTCCGGGTTTCGGCTGCTGATGATAGGCAAGAGCAGCGGCGGCGAAATTATTCGGAATCGAATCGTCCATGGCACTTCACTCCCTCAATCCGCTGGCGCTATCGGCATAATAACAGAAATACTCTACTTCCCCTTAGCAGGGAGGAAAAGGCGTTTGCTATAGGCTTTCCGGCCGAAGCTGCTGCAAAAAGATGCTGGCTGCTCAAAGCCATCCCTGCCGGCCCAGCTGCTATTTTCGTTATAGAATGGAAATTATTTCCAAATGATAATAGCTTCAATATGAAGCTTGTTGCACCTTCTTTCGACACATTATAAGCGGCGGCAAGACGCCGGCTGGAACCGCGATTGCTTTAATGGCGTGCCGCAGGCAAGGCCAGCAGTCTTAGATCAAGTCTCGTTGAATAGATTCATCAAGGCTTGCCCCCGCGACTGCGGGGCGGCGGCTTTCCGCCGCACCTCACGGACCCCGACAGGCAGGGATCAGTGAGATCTGGTATTTTAAGGGCATCGAAGCACATGACAGGTCAGGACGTTCCGGCAGTTCACGACAAGGCTTTCGATGAGGCTCTCGCGAGCCTCGGCCTGCGTCGTTTCGAGATCCCTCCGGCGAAAATTCTCACGACCGGCTATGTCAGCGTCTTCCAGGTGGTGGCGGACCGTGCCTATGCGCGGCTCGCCAGCATGGCCGATGAATATGAGACGCCGGGCTCGGTTGCCTTCGGCTTTGCCGAACATCGCGAGTTCAACGCCTTCGCGCAGCGCGGCCAGATGGACGTCCTTGGCTTCTACACCACGGTGGTGCGGGTCATGTGGAGCCTCACCAATGCCATGATGGGCATCAGGGAAATGTTCCCCTGGATCGATGATGTCGATCAACTGGGCGAGGAACAGGCCCCGCACGCCAATGGCGAACTCTTCTTCGTGCGCCCGCCCGACCAGCCTGCCCCCAATTTCGAGCCGGTCCGTGGACGCCTCGCCACGGCTCTCTTCGATGTCGCGATGGATTTCACCTTGATGCACGAACTCGCGCATCTGTGGAACGGCCATGTCGAACTGCTGCATCGCATGAGCCCGAAGCCGATCCAGGAAATGCACCTGAATGAGGGCGAATGCCTCGATCTGCCGCTCATGCAGGCGCTGGAATTCGACGCCGATTCCTTCGCCATCCAGAAAGTCTTTGCGCGCGTCCATCGCGAAAATCCGTTTCAGGATTTCACCAAGGGCCTGTTGAAGGACCATGCGTTACCGGCCGATGGCGCGCATACAGCCTCCTGGTTTTTCACTTGGGTCGCCATCTACGCTCTATTCAGATCCTATGACGAAGCGAGCGCTTGCGCCGACATCACCCGCCGCTCGCAGCCGCCAGCCGCTTTACGCCAAGCCTGCCTACTGCCAACCGTCGCGGCGGTCGCCAAGCGGCAAGGCTGGTCGGACCTCTCCATGGATGCCTGGATGACCCATGCCACCATGGCGGGCCTCGAAGCCGAAAGCGCCATCTGCCGCCTGCGTCGCCTGCCCTTGGACTCGGACTCCTATCGCTTGGCCTGGCAGGGTCCGGCCTTCGATCAGATCGAAAAATATCTGGGGGTGTGGGAACAGCTCGGGCCAATGCTGGCGGATACAAAGCGCGGGCCTATGGAGCCGGGGGATGCGCCCGTTGCAGCGGCTTAGAACGTCATTGGCGTAGACTTCGACATAGAGCGTCAAACCATCTCCACGTCCTACGGACGCCGCCATTATCATCTCACTTCTTGCTCACTAGTTCGCAGTCTCGCTTGACTCACTCAAACACGAGCCTGAAGCGGACGACCGCTTGGCTGTATGGTGGATTATGCTTGACCGGAACAAGCGTATATTCCTAAGGTAACGGTGTTGACTCTAGCCGGTAGCTTGGCAGGCGGGATGACCATCGGGACCAAGCGCACCTGCTACGGCGAGGCGACGGCGAAGGCCGTAATCTCGATTGTGCGGCACGGGCCGAAAGGAACCGCTGCGGAGTTCAGCACCCCCGTCGGACGGGTGAGGCTAACTGACAGGACCCTAAGACTCTGACCTCCGATCTTGTCAAAGCCGTTCGTAAGCTTGACAAACTTGAGCGCGCATGGAGCGTGATCCAGCAGAACGGCCGTACATCGAAATCCGAGGAGGTCCGGCTTGATCTGGAATGTTTCGCCCAAAACGCGCCGCATAATCTTCGATCTCTCCAAAAGCAACTAAGCAACGGAAGTTTCAAGTTTGGGACAGCGAAGGGTGTTCCACTTCCAAAAGTTGACGGCCGAGGCAAGCCCACTGGGAAATTTCGCCCTATTGTGCTCGCGCCGGTCGAGACCCGCATCGTACAGCGGGCCATTCTGAACGTTTTAGTCGAGATTGAAGCGTTAAAGCCCTTCGTACAAACGCCCTATAGCTTTGGAGGCATACGCAGTCAGCGACGGCGCGATGAGCAGGATCGCGCAGAACGCGTGTCAGCCGTACCAGCTGCTATCAAAGCCGTTCTTGACGAGATTGGGCGTGGAGCACGCCACGTTGTCAGCGCGGACATTCGAGCGTTCTTCACGCGTATTTCAAAGGACCACGTCACGAGCATAATTAGTGATGCTATAGATGACCAAAAATTTATAGACTTCTTGCGACAAGCAATGAAAGTCGAGTTGGGAAACCTCTCTATTCTTAGAGAAAAGGCGCAACACTTTCCGACCGAAGATATCGGTGTTGCACAAGGGAACTCGTTATCACCTCTGTTCGGAAACATAGCTCTTGCCGAATTCGATCACATAATGAATGAGGGGGATTGTCGGTGTATCCGTTATATCGATGACTTCATCATCCTCGCGCCGAGCGCGAAGGCTGCAAATGCTCGCCTTCGCAAAGCGATTAAACTACTACGAGAACTTGGAATGGAGTTATCGCCTGAGAAGAGTTCGACAGGTGCACGGCTCGTGGATACTGGATTTGATTTCCTTGGCATCACGATTTGCCCCGGCATCGTGCGGCCGAGTGCGAAGGCTCAGGATCGCTTCATTGCGTCGGTGAAAGGGCTCATCATCGAGTCGCAAAAAGCCATGACCGCAGTCAAAAACGGCAAGGTAGTGGATCGAGATAAAACGCTTATCGGCACGCTTAAACGACTGGATGGGATGATTGACGGCTGGGGCAAGCACTACTGGTTCTGCAATGATGGACAGGTCTTCGCGAACCTTGACCAGCAAGTGAATGAGCAAATTGGAGCACTTCTTGGTTACTACCGGTCGATCAGAAATGATGTCCCTCCGACAAACAGGACATTGCTTCTCGGATTAGCCGAACTCGCAACAATCAAGCGAGAGCCATATTCATATCCTCGCGTCCGGTCCGCACGATAAGATGGCTGTTTTACTCGATCGAGGGCAGCCAAGCCGGGATCATCTCAACTCCCGCCGAAGAGCGACGTAGCCCATCTTTATTGTTCTAGACCCAGTTGGATTACTGATCCTGATGTCTAATTCTAGGACTGGTTAAGCCATAGCAAAGACCAAATAGTCTTTGCTTATGGCTCTCCCCTATCCTTCGCCACTCTCGGGCGTATCCCCATTATCACTCGGCCCTGAATCTCCCACAGGCCCCTGTTCTCCCAATCCGTCTTCCTCGCCGCGCTCGGCCTCATCCTCAGGAATCCGCTCCACGGATACAACCTGCTCGTCTTCGGCGGTATTGAACACAATGACACCCTGCGTACCGCGTCCGGCGACGCGAATGCCTTCGACCGGGCAGCGGATCAACTGGCCGCCGTTGGTCACCAGCATGATGCCATCGCCCTCTTCTACCGGCATGGAGGCGACGAGCTTGCCGTTGCGCGCATTCACGGCCATGGCGACAATGCCTTTGCCGCCGCGTCCGGTGATCCTGTATTCGAACGAGGATGTCCGCTTGCCATAGCCATTGGCGGAAATGGTCAGGATGATCTGCTCGCCCGCCGACATTTCGGCGTAACGCTCGAGGCTGAGGCTTGTGGAGCCCAGCACCTCCTCGGCATTAGCTTCTTCCGCCTCGCTCGCAGCCTCTTCCGCCGTCTCTCCGGCCACGGCACGGCGCCTCTTGAGATAGGCCGTGCGTTCGTCGCTGTCGGCCTCGATATGGCGCAGAATGGCGAGCGAAATGACTCTGTCGCCCTCACCCAAAGCGATACCGCGCACACCCATGGAATCGCGGCCCTTGAAGACGCGTACATCGGTGATTGCGAAACGGATACATTGCCCGTTGGCCGTCGTCAGCAGGACATCGGCTTGCTCGGTGCAGATCTGCACATCGACAATCTGTTCGCCTTCATCGAGCCGCATGGCGATCTTGCCGGCTCTGTTCACCTGCGCGAAATCGGAGAGCTTGTTGCGCCTCACCGTGCCGCGCGTCGTCGCGAACATCACATCGAGGCTTTCCCACTGCTTTTCATCTTCTGGCAGCGGCATGATTGTGGTGATGCGTTCATCCTGCTCCAGCGGCAGGATATTCACCAGCGCCTTGCCGAGCGCCTGCGGCGCCGCGAGCGGGAGGCGCCACACCTTTTCCTTATAGACCTGACCGCGCGAGGAGAAGAACAGGACTGGCGCATGGGTCGAGGCCACAAAAAGCCTGGCGACGAAATCCTGATCCCGCGTCTGCATGCCCGAGCGGCCCTTGCCGCCGCGCCTTTGCGCGCGATAGGTTGAAAGCGGCACGCGCTTGATATAACCGGCGTGGGAAACGGTGACGACCATATCCTCGCGCTGGATCAGATCCTCGTCATCGACGCCCGCGTCGCTATCGAGAATGATCGTGCGGCGTGGCGTCGCATGAGCCTCTTTGACCGCGATCATCTCATCCTTGATGATACCGAAGAGCCGTGCGCGCGAGCCAAGAATGTCGAGATAATCAGCGATTTCGGCGGCGAGCTTGTTCAGGTTTTCAGCGATCTCATCGCGGCCGAGCGCCGTCAGCCTTTGCAGCCGCAATTCGAGAATGGCGCGCGCCTGCGCTTCGGAAAGCCGGATCGTGCCCTCCGGCGTCAGCACATGGCGCGGATCGGCAATAAGGGCGATGAGCGGCGCCATGTCATGCGCCGGCCAATCCCGCGCGCAAAGGGCGGCGCGGGCTTCCGCCGCATCGGCGGAGGTGCGGATGAGGCGGATGACTTCATCAATATTAGCGACGGCAATAGCGAGGCCAACCTGCAGATGGGCGGCATCGCGCGCCTTGCCCAGCAGATATTTGGTGCGGCGGGTGACCACCTCCTCGCGGAAATCGATGAAGGCCGTGAGGAAATCCCGCAAAGTGAGGGTTTCCGGCCGCCCACCATTGAGCGCGATCATGTTGCAGGGGAAGCTCGTCTGCAGCGCCGTATAGCGCCAGAGCTGGTTGAGCACGATATCGGCCACCGCATCGCGCTTGATCTCGATGACGATGCGCATGCCCTGACGGTCGGATTCGTCACGCAGATCGGAAATGCCTTCGACCTTCTTCTCGCGCACGAGTTCGGCGATTTTTTCGATAAGCGACGATTTGTTCACCTGATAGGGAATTTCGGTGACGATCAGAGCCTCGCGCTTCTCGCGAATCTCCTCGACCTCCACCTTGGCGCGCATGAGCACCGAGCCGCGCCCGGTGGCATAGGCCGAGCGGATGCCGGCGCGGCCCAGAATGCTGCCACCAGTCGGGAAATCCGGCCCCGGCACGATGCCCATAAGCTCTTCGACGCTCATTTCCGGCTGGTCGATGAGGGCTATGACCGCGTCGATGACCTCGCCGAGATTATGCGGCGGAATATTGGTGGCCATGCCGACGGCAATGCCGCCCGCGCCATTGACGAGCAGATTGGGGAACCGGGCCGGCAGAACCACCGGCTCCTTTTCCTTGCCGTCGTAATTCGGCTGGAAATCGACCGTGTCGGAATCGATATCGGCGAGCAACGCCAGCGCCGGGCGGGCAAGGCGCGATTCCGTATAGCGCATGGCCGCCGGCGGATCGCCGTCGACCGAGCCAAAATTGCCTTGACCGTCGATGAGCGGCAGGCGCATGGAAAAGCCCTGCGCCATGCGCACGAGCGCATCATAAATCGCGCTGTCGCCATGCGGGTGATATTTACCCATGACGTCGCCGACGATGCGGGCACTTTTCACATAGGGACGGTCCGGCAGATGGTTGTTCTCGTTCATCGAGAACAGGATGCGCCGATGCACCGGCTTCAGGCCGTCGCGCACGTCGGGCAGCGCGCGGCTCACGATCACGCTCATCGCATAATCGAGATAGCTGCGCTGCATTTCATCGGAAAGCGAGACGGGCTTTATGTCGGAACCCTGAGGACCGGGACCAGCCGGACCCTGCCCGTTTGCATCATCGTCTGCCAAGTTCCAATCCAGTCAATTTGAATCCAAGCAAAGTGTCTGCGGCCGTTCTAGCCTATCCCTCTGCTGGAAAAAACAGCTTTCGACCATTTTATGACAGGTCTGCACCAAACCTGCGCGAAGCTTGCGTGGTCACCGGTTTCAGCCGTTTCGCCTGTTCCGGAAAAGCCCAAGCTATAGTAGTTTCAAGGGATGGAGGCAAACCGGATCACGGTCCGGCAGCGCGAAGGTCAAGCCATGCGCAAGTTCTCAAGTGTATTTCTTTATTCGTTTGTTCTTGTCTGCCTTTTCCTTGCCGGACTTCCCGCCTTGCGGGTTCCGGCCGCTTATGCGGCGGAGCGACTTCCCGCGCTCGGAGCCGATGCGTCACGGGTTTCCGTTTCCGGCCTATCCTCCGGTGCCTTCATGGCGCTGCAATATGGCATTGCTTTTTCCCGCAGCATCATCGGGGTCGGAGTCGTGGCCGGCGGTCCCTATGGCTGCGCCCAGCTCAGCGGCACCAATTTCATGTCGGTCTGCATGAGCGCGCAACCAGCGCCGAACGGCGAGACCTCCTATGATCTGGCGGCGGCAACGGCGGAGGACCATGACATCGACGCCGTGAAAAACATTGCGGCGCAGAAGATCTATCTCTTCAGCGGGGTGAAGGACACGGTGGTCAAACCGCAAGTCATGGATGCGGTGAAGGATTTCTATCTCGCGGCGCAAGTCGCTCCGGACAATCTGACCTATATGCAGACCCTGCAAGCCGGGCATGCCTTCGTCACCGATGATCAAACTTTCGGCAATGCCTGTAATCTGACACGCTCCCCGTTCATCGTGCATTGCGAGACGAAGGATGGTCCCTATGACCAGCCCGAGGCTATCCTCTCCCGCATCTATGGTCCCTTGAACTCCAAGGCCACCCAATTATCGAGTCAGGCCGCGCCTTTCGATCAGACCGAATTTTCGGCGCTGGCGGGCTATTGGAGCTATGTCTTTCCCGATGGCCTCGCCAAGACCGGCTATGTCTATGTACCGGAAGCGTGCCGCCAGACCAGCCAGGGAAAATGCGCGGTTCATGTGGTCTTTCACGGCTGCCAGCAGAGCGCCGAAAAAGTCGGCGCCGATGTCTATGCGCGGCTCGGCTATAATGAATGGGCCGATACGAACAGAATCATCGTGCTCTATCCGCAAATTTCGGCGAGCAACTTCTGGCCGGCCAATCCGAATGGCTGCTGGGATTGGTGGGGTTATACCGGAACTGGCTATTACACGCAGCGCGGCGTCCAGGCCAAGGCGATCAAGGCCATGATCGACCGGCTCGAGCAATGAGTAATGGGGACCGGGGCGAATTGACCTGTGTCCCTCTCTATCATTCCGTGAATGAGGACTATCTCAAAACTGGCTTGTGTGGAGGACGGTGAAGTGCGATTGAACGCTGGTACCACTACCGTCCGGTCCCAGCTAACGCGCATAAACTTTCGGCGGATCTTCCTGATTACACCCGAGCATAGTCAACGAGACTTGCCGCAAACTGAACGGAAACGCCCGACGTGGATGGGATGGGTTTGAGACGAAATCTCTGGGTCACGTTTGGCGTGGCCCTGCTTTTCGTCGTCCAGGCCTTTTTCATGGGCCTCGCCTCCGGGGCTATGGCCGCGACCATGGGAAGTTCCCATCCCGTACATGACCACAGCCTTTGCGCGGAGAGTGGCGGCGGCGATCACGATGCTTCCGATCCCATGCCGGCGCATCCGCATGGGCCCGATTGCTGTACCGCCGGCTGCCCGATGCTCGCCGGCGGCCTGCTGCCGGTCCTTGTCCTCTCCATATGGATTTCCGTTCAAGCGGGTGAGACGCTGGTTTTCGCGCGTCCGCCCGATGTGCAAATACCTGCCTTCCCTGAGCACTCTCCGAAAAGAGCCCGCGCGCCACCCGCCCAGGGCTGATGAAGTCCGCCGCGAAACGATCGGATGATCCTTCGCGCAAACCGTCCAACTTTGAAGATCAACAGGCAACCTGCCTGATTACGGTCCTGTCTCCCTCATCGGCGATGGGCACGTGTGTGATCGGCCTGGACTCCCTTCATCGCGGATAAGCCCGTCCCATTGTCTCCTGGAGCCGATGACGCGCTGCGACATGCGTTATCATCGACCGGATACGCATATCGGGCGGCTGCAACCGCTTTTCTCGAGACGATCCATGCCATTTGGCAATCAATCGCTTTTTCCACGGCGTGCCTGCTGCGCGTCACCCGAAACCATATTCAGAGCGCGCATTCATCGCCGTTTCGTGAAGCATCTCTTCCTGGACGTGCTTCTGGGCGCTGGACTCATTCCTTGCGCTGCCTCCGGGCAAACAACCAATGCGCTCCTGCCGATGGTCGAAGTCATGGCCACGCGCGAGCACGAGACCCATCAGGCACCTCCGACCAATGCATCCATGCGGGTGCTGTCAGAGCAAGAGCTCGCCAGCAAACGTCCTTATACATCGGATACGGCGCAGATGCTGAACAGCGTGGCGGGCGTCAATCTCCAGCAAGGGGGAGCTGTCTCAAGCCTGCCGGTCATTCACGGACTGAACGACGACCGCAATGCAATCTCAATCGGCGGCATGTCGATTACGTCAGCCTGCGGCAATCATATGAATCCACCTCTTTCCTATATCGATCCCAATAATGTCCAGAAGATTGAAGTGCTCACCGCACTCATTCCAGTAAGCGAGAGCGGCGATTCCATCGGCGGCACAATCATCGTTACACCGCGTGAACCTGTCTTCGCCACTCCGGCGTTGATCCCTCAAGCGGCAGTGACAAACGGCGAACCCGCCTTTGCCGCCGCATCGCAAGTACCAATCTTCAGCGGTTCTCTCTCGCTGTTCTACCGTTCCAACAATAAAAGCCCGACGATCGCCGGCACGGCGGCAGCATCGACGGAACATTTCGCCGTCAATTACGCCGGGTCATGGAGCAAGGGTTCCGATTATCGCGCAGGAGGCGGGGAAAAAATCCTCTCGACGAATTATTCGGCGCAAAACCATTCCGCCACATTTGCGTACCGCAACGAGGATCAATTGCTGTCGCTGCGGGCCTCATATCAGGATATCCCCTATCAGGGATTCGTCAATCAGCGCATGGACATGCTCTCTAATCAGTCGATCAATTTCGATCTCGCCTACAAGGGAGGGTTCGATTGGGGCCGGCTGGAAGGCCACGGCTATTACCAGCGCACGCGCCATTACATGAATTTTCTGGCGGACAAGAACAGCGGGGTCGATGCGACGCCGACGACAGGTATGCCGATGTATACGAGCGGCACCGATTTCGGCTATACGGCGAAGGCCGACGTCATCGCGAGCACGATCGACCAGATCCGCCTCGGCAGCGAGTTCCACGGCCAGGAACTCAACGATTGGTGGACGCCTGTCGCCTCAAGCGGGAGTAGCGGCATGAGTTCGATGAGCAGCATGATGTGCTGCTCGACATTCACCAACATCAATAATGGAATAAGGAATCGCCTCAGCACTTATGTCGAATGGAACCGGCAATGGGCTGAGCAATGGTCGACGCTCGTTGGCCTGCGTAATGATCTCGTCTTTATGAACACAGGCGGGGTACAAGGCTACAACACAATGATGTATGGTGCCGACGCCGCGCGCTTCAATGCCACGGGACATGGCAAGCTCGATGTCAATTTCGACGTCACGGCACTCGTCCGTTTCGCACCGGACCGGACAAGTCTCATCGAGGCCGGCTACACCCGCAAGACCCGCTCGCCAAGCCTTTATGAACGCTATACGTGGTCAACCAACGCCATGGCCGCCGAGATGAACAATTGGTCCGGTGATGGCAATGGCTATGTCGGCAACGTCAATCTGAAACCGGAAGTCGCCCATATGTTCAGCGTCAGCGCGCTGTTTCAGGATAGCGCAGACGGCGCATGGGAAGCCCGCGTCACACCCTACTACATGTATGTCAATAATTACATCGATGTTGACAAGCGCGGCACACTCGGTTCCGGCTCTGGCCAGGTCAATCTCCTCCAATTCGCCAATCACGACGCGGAGATCTTCGGCGTCGATCTCTCGGGTCGCATCCGTCTCTTCAAAAGCGGTGACTATGGAAGCCTCGCCCTTTCCGGTATTGCTGGATATACGCGAGGTGTACGTTTGGACAATGGTTCAAGCCTTTACCATATGATGCCGATGAATGGTAAAGTCGCGCTGGAACACAAGATCGATGTTCTCGGCGGCCTTTTGACCACCATGGTGGAAGGCGAAGCCGTCGCTG
The DNA here is from genome assembly GCF_000745425.1 of Beijerinckia mobilis. Classification (GTDB taxonomy): domain Bacteria; phylum Pseudomonadota; class Alphaproteobacteria; order Rhizobiales; family Beijerinckiaceae; genus Beijerinckia; species Beijerinckia mobilis. The sequence goes on along the minus strand of NZ_JQJH01000014.1, from coordinate 33,528 downwards.
CCAAGAACAATATCGAGGCGGTGCGACTTGAGCCGACGACACCAGCCTATGGCTTGATGAATTTCCGCTCATCCTTCGAATTCGCCAATGTGCGGTTCGATTTCGGCGTCGAGAATATATTCGACAAGCTCTATTATGCGCCCTTGGCTGGTTCCTATGTCGCTGGCTACAAAGCCGGTATCAGTTCCCCCTTGCAGACACCCGTCGCCGGTATGGGCCGTACTTTCTATGGAGGAATGACGGTCCGCTTCTGACGCTGAGACACTCTGCTTACGCGGCTTTGATCACTTTTACGAAAGTCCAAGGCACCAGGAGCCAAAGCACCTGGAGTAAAAACCTGGGTCACAGCTCTATCCGGGAACATTGGCGTGAAAACCCCAATGTTCCCCTGTTTTCAAGGAAGCCGTTCGGCAACCGCTCAAGCCGCTTCAGACTTTTCTGTTCAGCCGGTTCAGACGGGGGATCATCCTTCCGAGAACGGAATCGTGAAAGACATAATAATGGAACAAAGCCGCGGCCATGTGACCCGCCGCGATGATGATGATTAATGTTCCGATGGTTTCATGTAACTCCCCAAAATTGTGACGCTGCTCTGTGCTGAACACAAAGGGGGAAGGAATGGTAAACAGTCCGAAAAAGCTTAAGGATTCGTCCTGCGCCCAACGAAACAGAAAGCCCAAAACGATCTGGATGATCAAAAGCACATAAAGAAGATAATGGACTGCTGTCCCAGCATATCCTAGCAAACCGGGCGTGGCCTGCGGCAACCGGCGGCCGGCGAAGGCCCGCCACGGAATTCTCAGGGCAATGACAACGGTCAGTACCAGACCGAGGGATACATGCAGGGCCTGTAAGGCATGACGGGGTGGCGTTCCTTTTTCAAGAAACCCCCAAATTTCGGCCAGAAGATAGAGGCCTACAACCAGTATAGCCGTGATCCAATGCAGCGATATGCTCACCCGATCGTAAGTATCGGAATTGGCTGTACCGAAGTCGTTGGCTTGACTTTGATTTTGCAATTTCAGCAGATCCTTCAATGGCGCAAGGTTTCCGGGGTGCAAGATTTCAGGTTTGTCACTTCCATGCAGGACTCGTCCGGCATCGAGTGCTGTCCTCCCATCTTTACCCGACGAGGCGATAACGGCATAACAAAAGGACAATCACAAGCCAAGGCGCATGGGTCACGACCTTTCATGATCCATAGTGTTCAGTGGCTTGCCGACGCCCCGCAATCGCGGACGCCAAAGGACGATAAGTCAGGCTCATTGTCCTTTAGTATTACAAGCCAAGGTCGGAAAGCCCTGGATGTTCGTCGGGCCGTCTGCCCTGCGGCCAACGAAATTTGCGGTCTTCCTCGGCAATGACGAGATCGTTGATCGAGGCGTAACGGCGGTGCATGAGACCTTCACCATCAAACTCCCAATTTTCATTGCCATAGGAGCGGAACCATTGTCCTTCCTCATCATGCCATCCATAAGCGAAACGGACAGCGATGCGCTCGTTCGTAACCGCCCATAATTCCTTGATAAGACGATATTCGTGTTCGCGCTGCCATTTGCGGGTGAGGAAGGCGATGATCGCTTCCCTTCCGTTCACGAATTCCGACCGGTTGCGCCAACGACTGTCCAGAGTATAGGCCAAGGCGACCCGTTCAGGATCACGGCTATTCCAGCCATCTTCGGCGAGCCGCACCTTTTGAATCGCTGTTTCCCTTGTATAGGGGGGAGCAAGAATGATCATCTGGTACCTCTTTGAGGCAAATATCCAGCATGGATCTGCTGGATTGGATGCCTGGCTGGTCGACTATACTCGCAAGCCGAGGATGCCTCGATCACGCGCCATAACGAAACCGGGCCGTATGAATAGTGGCTCCGTCGCAGCGTCACTCCCTGAAGCCCGGATTCAATCCTTACCCTCAAAACGGAATATCATCGTCGATGATATCGGCCATGCGGCCGGATCCGCCGGAGCGATTGTCGGGCATCTTATTGTCATTCCGATCGGAAGAACGATCATAACCCCGATCCATCGGCGAACTGCGACCGAAGCTGGCATTGCCACCCTCAGACATCGAATCCCCGCCAAAATCGCCACGACCGCCGCGGCTGTCGAGCAATGTCAGTTCACCCCGAAAACGCTGGAGCACGACTTCGGTCGTGCGGCGCTGGTTGCCGTCGCGATCCTGAAATTCGCGCGTCTGCAATTGGCCTTCGAGATAGACCTTCGAACCCTTCTTGCAATATTGCTCCGCGATCTTGCCGAGATTTTCATTAAAGATCACGATATTATGCCATTCCGTCCGGTCCCGGCGCTCGCCCGACATTTTATCGCGCCAGGATTCCGTCGTCGCCAGGCTGAAACTGACAACCGCCTCTCCGGAATTCATCCGCCGTACCTCGGGATCTCGGCCGAGATTGCCGATGAGTATGACCTTGTTGACACTTCCCGACATCATCGCCTCCTCGGGCCAGACGCACTGCCCAATCGAAAAATACAGGATCCGCTTTCTGAACGACCGGCTTCATATTCAAAGCCTCCCATTCAAGCGCTCTCGCTTAAGGGTTCTCGTCCAAGGGTTCTTTGGGGCACGCCCAATGAGATACCCAGATTATTCACGTTTCGTTCTCATAAAGATAGTATCGCAGGCCATAGATAACAGGAAATTGGATAGGCTGCGGAGGAGTCTCGCCAGCAACCGGCACCTTCGCGCTTTTTAGCGGGGTGGTTCAAAAACCTTCTAGCCCGCGCGGGCCATCATCGACCCACTCCTGCCCTCAGCCTTCCGCATCAAATTCCTGCTCGGCTCTCGGCACCATGGGCGCGGGGTTGCGCGGCCTTCGCTCGACACGGCGGAAGCGCCAGACGATTTCGAGCTGACCCGTCGGTTCGTGAACGACGATCTGCACACTTCTGCGCGGACCATCCGGAGAAGCGTAAAAAACGCTCTCCTCCAGATTGATCAACGCATAATCGGCCTCAAAAAGCCAGCGCCGGCCATTTGGCAGAACACAGAGAACGCCTGCTCCATTGCAGAGCCGGCGAACCCGCACCTGCGGATGGATATGAAAGCGCAGCACGTAGGGCCGACGCTCCGGCATCTCTTCCGTCGCGGCGGACAGCAGCCGGTCGCGTCCGTCAAGCTGCCGGCCATCGCGCCGCAGCACCAGCTGGCGCTCGTGTAGCCAGCCGAAACGCTGCGCATAACCATCATGAGACGCCGTGAGTCGCACGCCTTCGGCTTCGCTCAGGCGCTTGACGTCGACTTTTTCCGGTCCCGAGAGAATTTCCGTACCGAGCCAACGCCAGAGGCCGGAATGGCTGGTAAAGCGGCATGAGGAAGAATCATCGACAACGAGCGTTGAATGCGCCGCCGTCGCCCGCGCGGCTTCCCGTGCCGCCGGACGATTGGCTTCTGGCGAGCCACAATTGACGACAAGGCGATGCGCGCCGACCGAAAATTCGAAGGAAAGACAACCGGCATGCGCGCGCTGTGAAAAGCCTTGCGGCGGCGGCCGGCCCGTATCCATGACAAGGATCGTATCCTGTTCCTCGACACGCTGATAGCCTGAATAAGGCGCATTGGTCAGCGCCTGGGCACGGGCGTCGTCATAGGCGAGAACGATCGCGAGAAGTTCCGGCGCCGTCACCCCCATGCCATTGAAGAGCGCGAGCGTGCCGTCACCATGGCGAAACAGCCGCAGCATGGGCATCATGCGGTCGATGACATTCAGGAGCCGCGCGGGTGTCTGGAACCCGCGCGCGGCATAGGCCTGCCGCAACGGCAGAAGATCAAGCAAGAGTTCAATAAGAATACGCGGATTACGGCTGATATGGCCTCCATCCGGCAGGATCTGGCGCTCGAGCTCTTCCGTCAGCAGCCGCGTCCCACGCACCGAGAGTTTGCCCGCACCCTCGGCGCAAAGACCCAGTTCGGCGAGAGCGATGACAGCCAGCAGCCTGTCTTCACCTCCAACGCCCTCGATCAATCGCCTTTCGAGGAAAATCTGCAATCGGCCGAGCCCGCGCATGAAGCGGCGATAAAAAGCACGATCGGCATTTTCCAGAATGATGGGCGATTGCGACAGCCACGCCAGCAGGCGTCGCGCCGCCGTACCGACCTCCCAGGCCGGTTCCGAGCGTATGTTCCCTTTGAGGGTCAGAAAATCATCCACAAGCGCGCGCGCATTGGCTCTGGCGAGAGCCGTATCGGCGGCGCGCAAATGCCGCAGCCAGCTGAAACTCGCCAAAGCCCGCGCCCAGGTGGGCGAGGCAGGCTCGATTTCAAACGGCGAGCGGCCATGCGTATTGACGACCTTGCCATCGAAGGTGAAATAGCCCGCATAAATATCGGCGGCGATCGTCGGATCGCTCGTGCGTATATCCTGCGGCGCGATCAGCAGCCGCTCCAACGGCCTGCTCCGCAGGCTCGGCCATTGGCGCAACGGCAGGCTGGCAAGACGCCAGGCCAGCGTTTTCCCTTGCGCCGACATTAGTCCCAGTAGGCGCAACCGATCTTTGAATGATGCGCCGTTCAGGGACTTCTCTCCTCATGCAAGGGGCGCCTTGGCGAGGCAAACGCCAAAACCCGCCTCCGATCAAGGCCATTCGATGGTCGCCTCCATGTAAAGCTAAAAACCTCTCGGCTTTATTAACTAAAGCTCGATTCCGGAGGCTCATCCCATTTTTCCAGAAGCGTGATCACCTTGCGAGGAGTGGAGGCGAACGTAGAGCGTGAACGTGCTTTACGCCCGGCACGACGATTGTCTGGAACGGCGGAACAGAATGCCGGAGCGCACGTTAAAATCCGTTTTCGCAGCAATCGGTCGAGTATCGGAGATCCCGAATGGCGCCCCGCCTCTTCTGGGAAGGCTATTTGAAGCTTTCACTCGTTACCTGTGCAGTCGCTCTGACACCCGCGCTCTCGGAGAACGAAAAGATTCGTTTTCATACGATCAATCGAAAAACCGGCAATCGTGTCGTAAGCGAATATGTGGATGCCGTCACCGGCAAGGCTGTCGAGAAAGAGGATGAAGTCAAAGGCTATGCTCGCGGAGAAAATGACTATGTCATGCTCGAGGATGAGGAGATCGATGCGGTTGCACTCGAAAGTACACAGACGATCGCTATAGACAGATTTGTCCCCAAAGGGGCCATATCCTGGATTTGGTATGATAGACCCTATTATCTGACACCGAATGATGATGTCGGAACCGAGGCTTTCTGTGTCATCCGCGACGCCATGGCAGCGACCCGCACGGCGGGAATATCCCGGCTCGTTCTGTTTCGCCGCGAACATTCCGTCATGCTCGTCCCCCACGGCAAGGGCATTATTCTATGGACCTTGCGCTATGGCGATGAAGTGCGCAAGGAAGAGGCCTATTTCGCAGAGATAAGCAATGTCCAGCCTGACCCCGACCAGATGCCGCTCATCAGGAAATTGATCGATACACATATGCAGGCCTTTGATCCGAAAATGGTCAGCGATCCGGTTCGGGAGCGATTGCTTGCGCTCATTGCCTCGAAGAGGAAAGCAAAAAGGCGTACCGAAAAGCGGCGGCTCAGCGACGGCAAACAAGGCAATGTCATTGATATTATAGATGCGCTGCGCCAAAGTCTTGCAGCGGATAAACACACGCAGAAATGATCGTTGCGATCCGCATCCAGAGGTCAGGTTTTCTGCTTCCCGGCTTTCCGCACAACCTCAAGCGGCACTGCCGCAGCTCGGAAATCGCCCCATGGATCCGACGAACGCTCCGCAAGCCTCTCAGATGTATTCACGAGCGTATAATGTGCAGCGCCAATTTCGGGACAGAGTTCATCCCAGGCCAAAGGCATGGACACGGGAGCACCGGGCCATGCCCTGGTCGAATAAGGCGCGACCGCCGTCATTCCTCGTTGATTGCGCAGATAATCAATGAAAATATGCCCCTCCCTCTTCGATTTTGCGAGGGTGGCGACATAACGGTCGGGCGTATCCGCTGCCATGGCGCTCGCCAGAGATTTGGTGAACGCCTTGACGGCAGGCCAGGATGCACGCGGTGTCAGGGGGGCTGCCACATGCAACCCCTTGCCGCCCGAGGTTTTGACGAAGGCAGCAAGCCCGGCTGCCTGCAGACGTTCACGCACCTCCCGCGCGGCATCGATGACGATTGGCCATGCGACCTCCCCACCTGGATCGAGATCCATCACGATCATATCTGGATGGTCCCAATCCCTGATGGTCGAGCCCCAGGGATGGATTTCGAGAACAGCGGACTGGACGAGTTCGAGGAGCCCATCGATATCCTCGATCATCAACAAAGGGTCTGATGCTTCTTTCGGATCCTCGATAAGGCGTATATGTGCGAATGTCTTCTTCCAGGCGTGTTTCTGAAAGAAACGGGGTCCGTCAATGCCTTCCGGGCAACGCAGGAGCGCAAGCGGCCGGCCGGTTATGAACGGGGCGATGAAACGCCAAACGCCAGCATAATAATCAGCGAGCCCCTCCTTCGTAACGCCCGCATCGGGCCAATAGAGACGCTCTGGATGCGTCAATGTCACTGTGCGTTTCTGCGGCTTTGTATCTTCTGGCATGTCTGCTGCCGACTCGCGGATAATATGCTGCGCCAGTTTGTCTTCCCGGATACCGCGGAAGGACGCATGACGAAGACGGTGATCGGCCGTCCATCCCGGAAATTCGACTTCCACGACGAGTTCCGGACGAACATAATAAACGTGACGCGCCTCCGCGCGCGATAGGGCCTCTGCGAAAGGCCGCTTTTTCACGGTCAGCGGCGCGAGCCGATGGTATAGATCGTCAGCCATCGCATGGGTAAATCCGGTGCCAACACGGCCCGCATAGACGAAGCGACCACCCTCATAATAGCCGAGAACGAGTGAACCGATCGTATCCGGCAGCACGGTCGAAGGTACGTATCCGCCGACCACGAATTCCTGCCGTGCCGAACATTTCGCCTTGACCCAATCCTTTCCCCGGCCGGAGCGATAGAAGGAATTGCGCCGCTTCGAGAGAATCCCTTCAAGACTGAGCCTGCAGGCATGCTCCAGAACCAATGCGCCTTTCTCATCGAAATGCCGGCTCAGACGCAGACAATCCGGCGCGTTTTCGATGACTTGTGCCAACCGCTCCTTACGATTGATGAGAGGTGTTTCGCGTAGATCATAGCCATCAAGATGCAGGAGATCGAAACTATAGAACAAGAATCGATCAGTCCTGCCTTCGCTCAAGGCGGCCTGCAGCGCCGAAAAATCGGAAGCGCCTACGCCATTCTCGACCACGAGTTCACCATCAATCAGCGCACCGCTGACAGGTAAACCCTTCAGGGCCGTGACGAGACCCTCACCGAATTTCATCGTCCAATCGAGAGCGCCACGTGTCAGAAGGCGCACCTCGCCATTGTCGATCCGCGCGAGGAGACGGTAGCCGTCGAATTTGATCTCATGCAACCAGTCCGAACCCGACGGCGGCTTTTTCACCAGCGTCGCCAGCATGGGCGCGACGAAATCCGGCAAGGGCGCCAGCCTGCCGCCTTTCACAACCATGGCCGCCGCCAGTTCCTCGCCGATGACCGTTCCGGATACAGCCTTTCGCGCATATCTCGCTTCGCTCTTAGGCGACGCCTCCACCTGTTTCCGTGTGACCTCCCGAATATCACGTCCGGTTTTTACCGATTCCGGGCGTTCTTGCAGAATGTCCGGCTCATCCGGTGTACGCGCCGCAGAATCGTCGCCTTTGATCAACAGCCAATTGTCTCGCTTTTCCTCCGCCTTTCCATGCATCTGGACGAGATGCCAACGGCCCTTGAGCTTGCTTCCATACAATTCGAAATCGAGATGCCCCTTGGCAAACCCTTCATGGGGATCATGCAGCGGCATCCAGATGCCGCGATCCCAGACGATGACGGAGCCGCCGCCATATTCTCCTTTCGGGATCCTGCCCTCGAAATCCGCATAGGCGAGAGGATGATCCTCGACATGGACCGCGAGGCGTTTTTCCCCGGGCACGAGGCTCGGCCCCCTGGTGACGGCCCAGCTTTTCAGCACCCCGTCCATCTCAAGGCGGAAATCATAATGCAGACGCCGCGCGGCATGTTTCTGAACGACGAAACGATAGCCCATCCCCGGGACATCGTTCCCTTCCGGTTCCGGCGTCGCGCTGAAATTACGCTTGGCTTTATAAGCCCGCAGCGACGCCATCCTCAGTTCGCCTCGCGCTTGCGGAGCGTTTTCTTACTGCTGCTCGCATTACCGGGCCTTTTGCGCGACACCGGCGCGCCATCAGCAAGCGTCGCGCTTTCGCGCAAGGCAGTCATGAGATCAATGACGTTCTCAGGCGGCTTTTTCTGCGGCGGTTCAATCCTGCGGCCCTCAATCTTCGCTTTCACGATTGCGGTAAGCGCCGTTTCATAACGATCGTCGAATGTTTCAGGATCGAAGCGGCCCATCCTCGTCTTGATGATATGCTCGGCGAGCTTCACCATCTCTTCATCGGCCTTTGACGACGGAATGTCTTCGAAAGCTTTGGAAGGTGACAGAACCTCGTAATCAAAATTGAGTGTCATCGCGACAAGACCCTCACCGCGTTCATCCCTCTCGATCGGCTGGATCAAAAGCGTTCGCATACGGCGAAATAAGATTACCCGGGCGAGCGCTACGACTTTCCGGCTGCGCATCCCTTCGCGAATCAGCGCATAAACGGAGCGCGACTCGATATCCGCCGGAACTAGATAATAGGGTTTGTCGAAATAGACTTCCTCAATGTCATCGAGGCCGACGAAGGCAATGACATTCACTATCTTGTCACTCTCCGGCGCGACATTGGCAATTTCATCGTCTTCAAGAAGGATGTCATCACCAGCAGCTTTTTCATATCCCTTGACCTGATCCTCTTTTTCGACTGTTTCCCCTGTCTCACTGTCGATGAAACGCCGCCGCACGCGATGTCCGGTTGCACGATTGAGGATATGAAACGCCACGCGTTCGGAAGTCGAAGCCGCCGCGTAAAGCGCGATGGCACAGACCAGATCCTCGATTTTCAGCACGCCCTTCCAGTTTGCTCGTGGCGTCAAGATTCACCTCCGGCTCAGCCCCTTCCCAATCCCGGTCGGATACAGGTCGTCAAATCCTCGAACACGCAACTTCCTATCGGTGCCATAGTTCCTGCGACGTTTCGCTCGAGCCCGCGGCATCCCACACAAACAAAATGCCGACGGCCGGCTTTCACCAACCATCGGCAGGTCCATCCGTGCCGAAAGGCAAGAATGGTAGGTAGTTTCTTCCTAAAATCGATCAGTTACTTAGGGGACATGTCTCTGATCGAAATCCGTGCGGCAAGAAATCAGGCGCAGCGCTTGAAGGCATATTGCCTGATCAGAAAACCACGACGCTGCGGATCGACTTGCCTTCATGCATGAGATCGAAGCCCTTGTTGATTTCCTCAAGCTTCAGAACATGAGTGATCATCGGGTCGATCTCGATCTTGCCGTTCATGTACCAATCGACAATCTTCGGCACATCGGTACGGCCACGCGCGCCGCCGAAGGCAGAGCCTTTCCAGACGCGGCCCGTTACCAGCTGGAACGGACGGGTGGAGATTTCCTTGCCGGCTTCGGCGACACCGATCACCACCGAGACACCCCAGCCACGATGACAGGCTTCAAGCGCCTGGCGCATGACAGTCGTATTGCCGGTGCAATCGAAAGTGTAATCCGCGCCACCATCAGTCAAAGCGACGAGATGCTGAACGATGTCACCTTCAACTTTCTTGGGATTGACGAAATGGGTCATGCCAAAACGGCGCCCCCATTCTTCCTTTTCGTCATTGAGATCGACACCGACGATCTTGTCGGCTCCGACCATGCGGGCGCCCTGAATGACATTGAGACCGATGCCGCCGAGACCGAAAACCACCACATTCGCGCCGGGCTCGACCTTGGCCGTGTTGACCACCGCGCCGACACCAGTCGTGACACCGCAACCAATATAGCAGGTCTTGTCGAATGGTGCGTCCTCGCGGATCTTCGCAACCGCGATTTCCGGAAGTACGGTAAAGTTGGAGAAGGTCGAGCAGCCCATATAATGGTAAAGGGGTTGACCCTTATAGCTGAACCGGCTGGTGCCATCCGGCATCAACCCTTTGCCCTGCGTCGAGCGAATGGCGGTGCAAAGATTGGTCTTGCGGGAAAGACAGCTTTTGCACTGGCGGCATTCCGGCGTGTAGAGCGGGATGACATGGTCGCCCGGTTTCACGGAGGTTACGCCCGCGCCGACCTCACGCACGATTCCCGCACCTTCATGGCCGAGAATGGACGGGAAGATTCCCTCGCTATCCAGGCCCGCCATTGTATAGGCATCCGTATGGCAGAGCCCGGTCGCCATGATCTCGACCAGCACTTCGCCTTCCCTTGGACCTTCGAGATCGACTTCAACGATCTCCAGCGGCTTCTTCGCTTCAAAAGCGACGGCTGCCCTTGATTTCATGGATTGCTCCCATTGGTTGGTTTTTTCCCACTCTGCGGGATGGGTGCGGCATTAGGAAGTGGGCGCCGGTGCAATTCATTGTTGCCAAGGAGGGATAATTAGGCAGACCCTTGAAAGATCTTGTGAATTATCACTCGATGTGCTGCCGCGGCGCCACGGATGGTGCTTGAAATCCAGTTACAAGTCTTTGTGAACGCCTCAAATCGACAAAAGGTCATTCGCCTTTTCTCTCAAGCGCGCGATCTCGCGTGCGCCCTGCCGCGCCCGGCGGCGCACAGGCTTAAGGATAACGAGGGCCAGCCATCGCACTCCTTTACCAATGGCGGTGGTGATGGTGCCCATGCCCGTGTCCCCGCGTATGTGGGAAAACGTGATTTCCATTGGGGTGGCTGCGTCCGCAGGCCGACGACATGCAATCGGACGAGACAAATCCATGCCGCCCGGTGCGGTTCTGCTGCGTCGTCCGTGCCTCTCCGGCGGAGGTGAGGAGAGAAGCACCGAGAAAAATCGCGGTTAAAAGGCATTTTTTCAACAAGAGAGCCATCCATTCTTCAGGCAAGCGGGATCCCTACGCGGCGTTCGGCGATCATCCGCCCGAGCAGGGCCTCATGCCCGGATCGTTATCCGGCGATTGAAAAGATGATCATTTCTCGGGTCCGCTCGCGAATCCTGAGCCTTCTAACAGGAGCGGTGGAGGCGGCCAAGCGACGTGTAGCTCCATCGAAGATCGTATGCGCGAAAAATCAGCATGAAGGGTTGCGCGGTTCTTGCTTCAGGGGATCCGTTGCCTGCCGCCTTCATTCCCGGCTGGATGAAAAAGGCGTTTGGGCACAGAGATGACGGGGAGAAATCCCCGTGTGTTTCGCCGCACTGGAGCCGTCGTCAAGACACTCTGTCATAGAGGTCGCTCCGTCATAGAGGTCAATCGATGCTTCCAACCGGTTCATCGGCCGGAAGCTTAAATTCATGGGAGATTTCAGATGGCTGCAACCCCCGAGGAAGCCGGGCGCTACGTGATGACGATTTTCAAGCGCCACAATGCCGTAAAGGGCGAGACCCTGCTCATCGCCAATTTGACCCTGCCCTTCTCGCAAGACGGCTGGACCCTCGCTGACTACGAGGTGGGAAGCAAATATGCGGTCGATCAGGGCTGGATCACCCTCGGCAAGAGCGAAAAGTTCTTCAAGATCACTGAAGCCGGCATCGCCGCAATGCCGGAAGCCGTCGCCTGATCCCTTGCGCGGGATCTGCCTCTCCGTCTTGGACCAAGTCTCATTGATTCCAACTTTTGGGATCAATGAGTTCTGGTGGACAATTGCTACCCCCGCAGTTGCGTGGGCAGCGAGCGGTTTCGGATATTTTCGCAATGCTCCAAGCGATTCCGGCCTGCGATCAGCCCTGCGCTGCGGAGTCCGAAAGCGTCAGACCATGCAGCATGCCACGGGCTATCTCTCTTTCACCCATGATGACCTCGTCGGCGCCCAATTTCGTGAGGTGATCGACTTCCGCATCCGAATGTGAGCGGGCGATGATTTTCAAGAACGGATTGGCCTGCCGTGCCTGTTCGACAACCTGACCGGCTTCAAAGGCATTGGGAATGGCGACGAGAAGTGCCCTCGCGCCGCCGAGATTGGCCAGCGCCAAATGTGACGCATCCGCGGCATTGCCGAGGATGACTTCAATGCCCTGCGCGGCGAGACCGGCGACAATGTCATCATCGTCCTCGATGACCAGGAAGGACGTGCCCATCGATAGGAGGGCTTGCCCGATAAAGCGGCCGACCCTGCCATAGCCGATCAGAATGACATGGTTCGAAAGCGCTGTCTTTCCAAGGCCCTGGTCGTCGCTTGGCGCCGTCTCGTCGTCTCCATCCACCGCCGCGTCACGTTCCTTTGCACCTTTTTTCTTCTCAGACCCCGGCAAAATGGCACTTTCCACCATCCCTTGAATGGTTTCTGCCACTGCGACAGAGGGTGTGAGCGCAGTCCGTGATCCTTTTTCGTCCAGAAAAGACTTCAAGAGCTCGACGAAGGAAAAGACCGCCGGATTGAGGATGATCGAGATAATAGAACCGCCAACGACGAGCGCGCGGCCTTCTTCCGGCAACAGATTAAGTGAAATGCCGAGTTCCGTAAGGATGAAGGAGAATTCACCCATCTGAGCCAAGCTGGCGGCAATCGTCAAGGCCGCGCCCGTCGAACCGCGCAGCACCCTCACGATGAGAAAAGCGGCAATCGATTTGCCGATAATGACAATCAAGACGGTCAGAAGCAAAGGCCATGGTGCCTGCAGAATGATCGTGGGATCAAACAGCATTCCGACTGAGATGAAGAAGAGCACCGAAAACGCATCGCGCAGCGGCAGGCTTTCCTGGGCAGCGCGGTGACTGAGCTCACTTTCGGCGAGAACCATGCCGGCAAAAAATGCGCCGAGCGATAAAGAAACACCAAACAGCCAGGTCGCGCCGAAAGCGACCCCAAGCGCGATCGCCAGCACGCCAAGCCGAAACAATTCCTTTGAACCGGTATGGGCAATCCAATGCAGGCACCATGGAATGACACGGCGCCCGGCAAGCAGCATAAGAGCGAGAAAAAGCGAAATCTTCAGGAAAGTCGCCAGGATCAGTCCGGCTATACCGAGATGAATGCCCAGCATCTGTTCGAGGCTCGCGGCCAGCGGATCGACCTTGCCTGCATTCCCCTGTGCAATATCGGCAATCGCTGGAATGAGAACGAGCGCGAGAACGCTCGCCATATCCTCGACAATCAGCCAGCCAATCGCGATCTTGCCGCGTTCGGTCGCGATCAAGCGCCGGTCCTGTAAGGCTTTCAGCAATACGACTGTCGAAGCGACCGACAGAGCAAGCCCAAAAACAAGGCTACCGCCAAGAGGCCAGCCCATCCATCGACCAAAGGCGGCGCCGAGCAGGGTCGCGACAGCAATCTGTGCGACGGCACCGGGCAAAGCAACGCCGCGAACCGAGGCAAGATCGCGCAAGGAGAAATGGAGACCGACGCCAAACATAAGGAGAATGATGCCGATCTCAGCAAGCTCCTGAGCCAGCGTCTGATCGGCGACAAGGCCAGGCGTATTCGGTCCGACGAAAATTCCGGCAATCAGATAACCAACCAAAGGCGGCAAGCGGAATCGATTGGCGATCGCGCCGAGAATGAAGGCCAGAATGAACGCCATGACGATCGTGGAAATCAGCGGGTTTCCATGCGGCATGACGGTCCTGAAAGTGAACGGATGGAGGATGCGGCCCTGTCGCGCCGATCAGGCGGGGATCACGGTGATGTCTTCATCTATGGTCAAGTTCGGTATCACGCAACCGTCCCGTGGCGCATCGATTGCTTCTCGAAGCGCGTACGGAAGGCGAGAAAGCGTGGGGCCGGAAAGCAGCATTGATTTTGCTTGAAAAGCCAGATCAATCGCGGCTTCGGCCGGATGGGCTTTCCCTGGATCCTCCTCTAGAGGAAAGCCCGGCAACATCGAGGAGAACTCCATGGCAGAGGGAGCGTTTATCGTCCTGTCGGACCCGGTTCCGAAAAAGGAGGCGGCCTTCCATGATTGGTATTGTGACTTCTTTAATGAAGTGAAGGCGATTCCCGGCGTAACCGCCGCATATAATTACATGTTCGGCCCGCATCAGATCGATGTTCGTCCGTTGCAGCAGTTTCTTGCGGTTTTCGAACTTTCCGATGTGGAAAGCGTCCGCAATGTGGTCGCGGAAAAGATCGGCATCAAGACCAGCAAGGAATTTCTGCGCCTGCCCGATTGCGCCGATCAGACGACGATCATGCCGACGTTTTTCGAATATTGCGGAGAAAAGCAAAGCGCCCCGGAAGCACCCGCGACGCCTATCGAGGAACAGAATATTCTCATTTCCCTCATCAGTGTTCCGCTCGACAAACAGGCCTCCTTTCCAGAAGCCTATAGTGGTGAGCGCCTTGGCGATATGCTGAGCATTCCGGCGCAGATTTCAGGCCAATTGCTGCAGATTTCGAAGAGCCAGATTCAAAATCCGATCTATCCCTTCGTCGCGCTCTATCATAACAACGACACTGCGGCGATCCGTTCCGCCTGGCCGGCTCCGAACACGACATGGCGCTCGATCGCCGCGGCCCGTGCCAAGGATCCTTCCATCCGCGCTGATGGACGTCTCGCCGGCATGAAAACCCGCGATTTTCTGTTCGTGCCCTATGTGAAGCCCGAGCCGGCTCCGCCACCGCCACCAAAGCCTGCCGCTGCCAAGCCGGTGGCTTGAGGCTTCCCGGCCATCGCACTCATTCTGGTGCGTTTCGGAAATATCCAGAAACGCACCGCTAGAAAAATCAACGCATTTTCAAAATGATGGACTCGCTTCGCGATCCAATTCCGTCGGAAAATGCTACGGAGGCGTACACACTAAAGGAAGAGTGCTGTTTTCAACAGACGGCACTCTTTTTGAATGATTTGAGAAAGCCAAGCGTCGCTTTATACCCGATCTCATTGATGACGTCTGAATGTAATCAATGCCGTTCGGAGGAAAGCCGTACCATTCTGTGAAGGCAAGAATCTTGATGACTCATGGTCATCGGGATTTCGTATCGAGCGCTCTTGGCTCAGTTTCGAAGATTTCGGAATGTCACGAAGACCATTCCAACAACGTGGTTCAATCGGACGGGACGCCAAGGAAAAGAAGCATAATGTCTCTTCTGCCTCGGTGACGCTTCGCAACAATGCGAATTCCGGTTATGACAATGAAGAGTAATGCCAGCAATCGGCATGGGAAGACCATAGACGCAGAGGCGGATCATGAGTGACAAAGACGCAGTAATGAAGGGCTTGCTGGAAAAGCTCATCAGCAAGGCGAAGAACGCGCATCGCGATACCAAGATCACCACGATCGCCGGCGCTACCCAGATCATTTCCGGTCACAGCGTTCAGGATCAGGAAATCGAAATCGGCGAGGTTTCCGTCTCCTGGACGGATGGTACAAGGACGTTCCTGATTCCCTATTCCTCGATCGATCATATTCTGATGGTGTGATCACGCCGGCTTGCGCGTCATTCAAAGGTTCATATCGAAAGCCTTCGGCAATAGGATCGAACAGCTGATCTCTCCGGACTGTCCACCTGGCCGAGTGCGGGTGCGGATCGGGCCTTAAGATCCTGCGCCAGAATTAAGTGGATCGTGCCTCGGTCCGGTCTCGCAAGGTTCGCCTCGGGACCGGCCGAAACGTAATAGTGACGCCAGCCCACCGCTCGCGCCCTTTGAGAACGATCCGGGATCAATTATGACGCTCGCTCCGACAGGGGGGTTTGGTCGAAGATGGAAATTGAGGAACTCAACAATTTTATCGAAGGCGGCGACGAATATGAGTTGCGCGCCAGCGATGACAAAACCGCTTATACGCTCCGCTTCAAAACCGAGGAACAGATCGTCTTCCTGCAGGGAGAAGATCTCGAAGCGTTTTTGAAGGAATATAATCTGATCAAACTGCAATATCCCCAATATGGTGCGGATCAGCGTCTGGCTCAGATCTGGGATCAAGGCGGCTATAGCTGGCTCGCAGCCGGTCAGGATGAAGAATAAATTCTTCGAAAATTCAGGCCTCTAGAGCATTTTCCGATAATGTTGAATCGCGAAGCGATTCCATTACTTTGAAAATGCTCTCGCTTTCATAGGCAGGGCGTTTCGGAAACATCCGCGACGCCCACGCCTTATGCTGCCGATCGCGCCTGCGACAGCCGACGAGCATCAGGCGGTTAAAGCATTTTCCGATAACGTTGAATCGCTTCGCGATTCCATTTCCGTGAAAATGCTCTGGTTTTTTGAATGGAGCGTTTCTGGATATATCCGAAACGCTCTAGCCCCAGAGTTTTCAAAGCGCTGCCATTGATTCCCGATCTATTTTTTCAGGAAATTTTCCAGATAGGCCAGCGCTTCCTGGCGCTCGTCCGCGGATGCCGAAGCCATGGCTTTGTCATAGAGATCAATGATCCAGGAATCCTTATGCGTGTCGAGCTGTGCCTCCCGCGCGAGCGTGAGCCACATCAATCCGCGCGCCCTCTGAGGCTGGATACCTTCTTTTCCGGTGAACAGGATCTGCCCTAACAAAGCCTGGGCATAATAATGATTTTTGTCGGCGGCGAGAGACAGCCAACGGACCGCCTGCCGGCTATCCTTGCTCGTCCCGGCGCCGTCGAGATACAGGCGCGCGAGATTATATTGGGCGTTGGAATCACCAAAATTGATGGCCGCATATTGAAACATGGCCATAGCGTGCCGAGGATCCGGCTTGATCTTCGTATTAGTGATGCCGTTCAGATAATAGATCCCCAAAGCGACATAGGCATTGGCCACAAGCGGCATGATCCGCCAGTTCGGGCTTTCATCGTCATAAGAGGCGACAATCTGAGAAAAATATTCGTAAGCCTTGACGTCGTCATGAGGAACGCCGTCACCGCTGGCATACATTTTTCCCAATTTCCATTGCGCCAGCGATTCACCACCAGCTGCGGCATATTTCAGGGCATCAATCCAATGTTCATCACCGGAGCGTGCTCCCGCCAGACCCGCGCGAAGCGCGCTTCGCGGATCCTTGAAGATCTGCAACGGCTTCTTGCTATCGTCGGCATTGCTGCTGGCTCCATCAAAGGCCAGGAGCGGTGACGATAAAAATGTCATGCCGACCAGATAAGAAAGGAGAATCTCACGCCCACGCGGCAATACGCGTCTCATCGGTGTCTTGAACTCGTTATGAATTCGTGTAACTTTACCAACCGCTGGCTGCTGCATAGAACAAGCACGCATCCATTGCCGCACCGAAAGTTGCGGGCGGAGAAAATGGGCCGAACAAGCAATTTGACCAAATAAAAGCTTCGCCATACCTTTGCCGCCCTGGGCAAGCGTCGCTTTAACGGGCGACGCACGGACCACCGTGGAAAGCAACATATTGTCCCCCGGCAGCACCAATTCCATTCCGCTATGTCTAAAAACTGCGGCCACCTAAAGGCCGAGGTAAATCACACATCAGTTTCCAACACAGATCCGGAACTCATGATCTATCTATGATGAGATAAGATTAGCGAGTTGTTTATGGCTGAAAAACGACTTTCTGCGTAGGATCGCCATGCGAAATCAAGTTCAGGGTACTTGTGTCTTAACAGCCACAAAAATTGGCCAAAAACTATGATGAGCTAGCCATTTTGCGAGCATTTGTACAATATTTGGTTATTTATCCAGATCAAATATTGATGATCGGCACATCACTGATTCTCGATCGGTCGCTTCAACTGTCAATTTGAAGCCTCTCAACTTGCCAAGATCAAGATAAACAAGAAAATCATCAGGGAGACATAACCTCATGAAACGCCTTCGCCGCTGCAAGATCGTCGCGACCTTGGGCCCTGCTTCTTCAACACGGGAAACAATCGAAGCCCTCTTCCAGGCTGGAGCCGATGTGTTTCGTATCAATATGAGCCACACCGACCATGATGGCCTCCGCGAGCGGGTAGCGATGATTCGCGCGATCGAAGCGGAGGTCGGCCGGCCGATCGCCATTCTCGCGGATCTGCAGGGGCCAAAATTGCGGCTCGGCACTTTCGCCGCAGGCGGTGTCGATCTCGCAAAAAACGCAACTTTCATCCTCGATGCTGATGAGACGCCGGGGGATGCCGAACGGGTACACCTGCCCCACCCGGAGATTCTCAAGGCCTTGAAGCCAGGTGATAAAATCCTGATCGACGACGGCAAGGTCCGGCTGCATGTCATCGAGGCCGAGGCGCAACGCGCCGTAACAATCGTCGACGTTGCCGGCCGTGTCTCCAACCGCAAGGGCGTGAGCCTGCCAGATACCGAAATCGCGGTTTCCGCTATGACCGAGAAGGATCGAGCGGATCTCACAGCCGCGCTCGAGGCCAGGGTCGATTGGATTGCACTTTCCTTCGTCCAGAGGGCCGATGACGTCGCGGAGGTGAAGAAGATTGCTGGCGACCGCGCCCTGGTCATCGCCAAGATCGAAAAGCCCCAGGCGATCACCCGTCTCGATGAGATTCTCGCATTGTCAGATGGGCTGATGGTCGCGCGGGGTGACCTCGGGGTGGAAATGCCGCTCGAAAAGGTTCCCGGTCTTCAAAAACGCATCACCCGTGGCGCACGCCGTCTCGGCAAGCCGGTAATCGTTGCCACCCAGATGCTGGAATCGATGATCACTCTTCCGGTGCCGACGCGCGCCGAAGTCTCGGATGTCGCAACCGCCGTCTTCGATGGCGCCGATGCCGTCATGCTCTCGGCGGAAAGCGCAGCAGGCCAATATCCCGTCGAGGCCGTGGCGACCATGAACAGAATCGCCGAGGAGGTGGAAAAAGACGCGATTTACGCATCCTTCCTTTCAGCCCAGCATGCCGTGCCCGAGAAGACTGCCGCCGATGCGATCGCCACAGCCGCCCGGGAAATCGCCGATACGCTCGACGCCGCCGCAATCGTCGCCTGGACTTTCTCTGGATCGACCCCCCTACGCATCGCCCGTGAACGCTCCTCGGCGCCGCTCATCGCGCTCACGCCCAATCAGCAGACGGCGCGCCGGCTCGTTCTCGCCTGGGGCGTCCACGCCGTGATTACCGACGATGCTCGTGATGTCGACGATATGACCGAACGCGCCAGCCGTATTGCGCGGGAGGAAGGTTTCGCCATGCATGGTGACAGGATCGTCATCATCGTCGGCATCCCTTTCGGTACGCCCGGCGCCACCAACCTCATCCGCCTCGCCCGCATCTAGGTCATCGGAGCATCGATAGAATCGCCATTGATGCTCTATTTCTCTAAAAACGCATCAAATTTATTCCGAAAGTGGTGCTCGCTTTTGGATTTGAGGCTCTAATCTCCGAACAGGCTCACGGCAGCAGTGCGGGCCAAAGTGGCATTGACCGCTTTATATCTTTAGCGGCACCTTGTTCACTCAGCCCGCATTTGCCAAAAGCCCGTCGGACCAGCTGGAGTTGTTTCGATGGATCTGGACAATTCCATCACCATAACCGCATTGTCAAAAGGGACGAATCGGCGGGCTCCCCATCTCGCTGAGTACGACCTCATTACATACACTTAAGATGTTTTCCTTGCCTGATAGACGAGCTCCGCGCTCCCAATTCGTTCAAAACGCCCTGAATTTCTATGGAGCAATGCGGCGGCCTCCAAACATCTTCGGCCGTGAATAGACTCAATAAAACAGCTTACTTTCAATATTTTGCAGAAATCAGCGGCCTCTCTACGCGAAGACGGCGCAGGAATTCCACCATAAATTCATGTGATCCTTATGGGATGGCAACTATAATAAAACTGAAAATTCGTTAAATATTGGCGTGGTAGCCTTCGTGAATCAGACTCCGGGACGGAAGACTTCATGACCATCTTAGTGACAGGCGGTGCCGGTTATATTGGCGGCCATATGGTTCTAGCGTTGCTCGATAGAGGTCAGGACGTCATCGTCCTCGACGATCTATCGAGCGGTCATGCCTGGGCTATTCCGGAGCGAGCCAAATTGATCGTCGGTGATATTGGCGACAAGGCACTGGTGGCGAAAATCATCGCCAATAACGGCATCGATACGATCGCTCATTTCGCGGCCCGTATCATCGTGCCGGATTCAGTGTCCAATCCGCTCGATTATTATCACAACAACACAGCCAAGGCGCGCGATCTCATCGAAACAGCCGTGAAGAATGGCGTCAAACATTTTCTCTTCTCCTCGACCGCAGCCGTCTATGGCGAACCCAAGGTCAATCCGGTCTTCGAGGATTCGCCGCTTCTCCCCATCAATCCCTACGGCCGTTCCAAGCTCATGGTGGAATGGATTCTCGAGGATGTCGCCAAAGCGCATGATTTCAATTATGCCGTCTTGCGCTATTTCAATGTCGCCGGCGCCGATCCGCTTGGACGTCACGGCCAGTCCTCGCCGGTCGCGACGCATCTTATCAAGATCGCCGTACAGGCGGCCCTTGGCTACCGTAACGGCATGAGCGTCTATGGCACCGATTATCCGACGGCGGATGGCTCCTGCATACGCGACTATATTCATGTGAACGATCTCATCGACGCCCATATGCTGGCGCTCGAATATCTGTGCGCGGGCGGGCAAAGCCTCATTTGCAATTGCGGCTACGAGCGCGGCCTTTCCGTCCTGGAGGTCATCCGTACTGTGAAAGAGGTGAGCGGTGTCGATTTCGATGTCCAGGTCACCGACCGCAGGCCCGGCGATCCCGCCTCGCTCGTTGCGGGAGCCAAGCGGGTTCGCGAATTGCTCGGCTGGAAGCCGCAATATGATAATGTCGAAACCATCGTTCGGCATGCTCTCGACTGGGAGCGGAAACTGCCTGATATCAAGGCACAATTCGAACGGGAAAATCTTCCCGTTTCGATCGCCGGCAAAAAATAAGCGGAATCCGCTCCTTTCCGGAGACGAAAAGATTCCCTTAGGTGATGTCCTGCACTAAAAATTGCTCGTCGTATAATATGGAAAGGCGCTCGGAAGCGTCGCGTTTCGGCGACGCTTTCCGCGTCCCTTGTTCCGGGTTCGACAGGCCAGATCGTTCCGCGCCCCGAACATTCTGATTGCACTTCATTGTTTACAATGACAGGCGCGCCGCATCCGCGCCCGTCCCAAACCTATAGGACCAATATGGCGCAGGAGCAGAAAGCGGGCGAAGCCGGCAGCAAAGGAACCGCTGGTAAGGCTGGCAAGCAGAAAACCGCGATCACACCCACGCGCGAGGAAAATTTTCCGGAATGGTATCAGGCCGTGGTCAAGGCCGCGGATCTCGCCGAAAATTCTCCGGTGCGTGGCTGCATGGTCATCAAGCCCTATGGTTTTGCCCTGTGGGAGAACATCCAGCGCGCGCTAGACGACAGGATCAAGGAAAAAGGCGTGCAAAACGCTTATTTTCCGCTGCTGATCCCCTTGAGCTTCATCGGCCGCGAAGCTGAGCACATTGAAGGCTTCGCCAAGGAATGCGCGGTCGTCACGCATCACCGGCTTGAAAAGAACGCCGCTGGCGCGCTGGTTCCCGCCCCTTCCGCAGAATTGGAAGAGCCTTTCATCATACGGCCGACTTCAGAAACGATCATCGGCGACTCCATGTCGAAATGGGTGCAATCCTATCGCGACCTGCCGTTGAAGCTCAATCAATGGTGCAATGTCATGCGCTGGGAAATGCGGACACGCATGTTCCTGCGCACCTCGGAATTTCTGTGGCAGGAAGGGCATAACGCCTTTGCCAGCGCTGAAGAAGCCCATGCCGATGCACTCGAAATGCTGAATGTCTATCGTAGCCTATATGAAGACATTCTCGCCATAGGCGGCATTCCGGGTGAAAAGACACCGGATGAGCGTTTCCCCGGCGCAGCGCAGACATTCACCATCGAAGCGATGATGCAGGACGGCAAAGCCTTGCAGGCATGCACGTCGCACGATCTCGGACAGAATTTCGCCAAGACCTGCAATATCCAATTCCAGGGAGAAGATGGACAGATCCATCTCGCCTACACGACCTCCTGGGGCCTGTCGACACGCTCGATCGGCGGCCTGATCATGACCCATGCTGATGATGACGGGATGATCATGCCGCCGAAAATCGCGCCGCATCAGATCACCATCATCCCCGTCGTCAAAGACGATCCAACCGCGCTTTTCGCTTATTGTACGGCGCTTGCGCAGGATCTCAAACAAGCGGGTTTCAAGGTGCATCTCGATACGTCGGATGCACGTACGCCCGACAAGATGTGGGCGTCGATCAAACGCGGTGTGCCCTTGCGCGTTGAAATCGGTCAGCGCGAAATGGAAGAACAACAGGTCACTTATACGCGCCGCGATCTCGGCAAGGCCTCGAAAGCGACTTTGCCAACCAGCGAATTCATTGCGACCGTCGGCAATATTCTGAATACGATGCAGAGCGACCTTCTGGCGCGTTCGCGCGCATTCACCCTGTCGCATATTCACGAGGTCAATGATCTGAAAGGTCTGCGTGATCTCTTCGCAGCAGACACGTTGGGCTTTGCCAAAATGCCCTCCGCTCTGCTCGACGATCCGGGATTGGAAGCGATCAAGAATGAATTCGCGCTCACGCCGCGCTGCCAGCCCCTCGAGGATGAAGGCCGTACGGTGCTGATCGGCAAATCCTATTGAGAAATGTGTGTGATCGGAGCACGTTTCGATCATTGGCCTTCCCGGCCCGCGCTTTCTTGCTTTGAAGATATATCAAACCGGAAGTGGTATCATTTCCGGTTTGATACTATCGCCATTGCATATGATTTCGAGCACTATCAAGGTTAAATCGGGACGAGCCTGACAGGGGGAGAAGCGCATCACAGGGGAGCAACGCAAAATCGGATTGCCATCCTATGAGCTTCACATCCTTTTCCCTGACGACCATTTTCATTGCCAGCCTTGCAACCCTTTTGATTGCCTGCGAACTCGGTCACCGTTACGGCTTGCGTTTCAAGCAGACCGATCAGATTTCAACCCTCGAAGCTTCGATGCTTGGCCTTTTGGCCTTGATGATCAGCTTTACCTTTTCGATGAGCCTTTCCCGCTATGATGCACGCGGAATAGGCGTTCTGGCCGAGGCCAGCGCCATAGACACAGCCGGACGCCGAGCGCTGCTCCTGCCACGCGATCATGCAATCATTGCCATCAATCTCCTGCGCAGTTTTGCGCGGAGCCAGCTCGATCTCACCACCAGCCCGCAGACCGATGACCTCATCGCCTCAGCACGCAAACGTATGGCGGGAATCGAAAATGCTTTGTGGACAGATGCCCGGCGGGTTGTTGAGGCCGATAACACATCATTTGTGAGCGAACTATACGTTCAATCGCTGAATACAATGTTCAACGAACATCAAAAGCACGTCACCGCCTTGCAGGCGCGCGTTCCCGACATCGTGCTTCTCGGTCTTTATGCCATAGCCGTCGTCTCGCTCGGTTTTACCGGCTATGTCAGCGGCAATAATCCGCGCTTCTGGAGACTGCCGATCTATATTACTGCCATTCTCGTCGCCAGCGTCATTCTTCTGATCCAGGATATCGATCGGCCGGGAGCCGGCTTGCCATCCACGGGTTTCGTCTCCATCAGCCAGCAGCCGATGCTGGAAACCACCGAGGCGCTCGACCATTGTCTGGCGGAAGCTGAAGCAAGTAACGCGCAGCCCTGACCGCAATCAGGGCTCGCTCTCAGGCAGGCGCATTCGCAGGCCAATGATCACCTTCCCCGACCTGCCCACGATGGCGCAGGAAATGATCGGCGAGCACACAAGCGACCATCGCCTCCCCGACCGGCACCGCTCTTATGCCGACGCAAGGGTCATGGCGGCCCTTGGTGACGATCTCGCCCTCCCGCCCGAAGCGATCGATCGTCCTGCGCGGTTGCAGAATGGACGAGGTCGGCTTGACGGCGAAGCGCATGACGAGCGCCTGACCGGTTGAAATCCCTCCCAATATACCGCCGGCATGGTTCGACAGAAATTCCGCCTCTCCTGACGGTCCGATCCGGATCTCGTCGGCATTGGTTTCACCGGTCAGCGCCGCCGAGGCAAAGCCTTCACCGATTTCCACCCCCTTGACCGCATTGATCGACATCAGGGCAGCCGCGAGATCGGCATCGAGCTTGCCATAGAGCGGCGCTCCCCAGCCGGAGGGCACGTTTTCCGCGATGATTTCGATCACCGCGCCGATGGAGGAACCGGCTTTGCGAATCTCATCAAGATAAGTCTCAAAAAAGGCGGCAGCTTTCGCGTCCGGGCAAAAGAAGGGATTGCGCGCGACCTCTTCCCAATCCCAATGGGATCGATCGATCACATGTGGCCCCATCTGCACCAGCGCCCCGCGAATGCGCACGCCAGGCACGATTTTGCGTGCGATGGCGCCGGCAGCAACACGCGTGGCGGTTTCGCGCGCCGAGGAGCGGCCACCGCCGCGATGATCTCGCACGCCATATTTTCTGTCATAGGCGTAATCGGCATGACCAGGCCGGTAAAGATTTTTGATCGCGTCGTAATCCTTCGAACGCTGATCCGTATTCTCGATCAACAATGCGATCGGTGTACCGGTCGAAATCTGCCGGCCGCTGCCTTCATCCGTGAAGACCCCGGACAGAATGCGCACCCGATCCGCTTCCAGACGCTGCGTCGTGAAACGCGACGTACCGGGGCGACGCAGGTCGAGAAAGGTCTGTATCTCGCTTTCCTCGATCGGGATCGCCGGTGGGCAGCCATCGACAATACAGCCGATGGCGGGCCCATGACTTTCCCCGAAAGTGGTGACGCGAAACAGATGACCGAATGTATTATGGGACATGGATGCGAGGAGCCGGAAGCGGGACGGGAATAATCTTGAAACTGCAGGGCGGCGACTTTCTGCCAGACGAAAGGATCGCGACAGGCTCGGATCCATAAGACAAATGCGGGTCAAAAACTCATCAGCCTTTGTCGCGCAATAATCGGCCTTTTTCCTTGTTCCAATCGCGTTTCTTTTCGGTTTCGCGCTTGTCGTGCAATTGTTTGCCGCGTGCCAGCGCGATCTCGATTTTCGCCCTGCCCCGATCGTTAAAATAGATCTTGAGCGGTACGATGGTCATGCCCTGCCGCTCGACACCCTGGGCCAGTTTAGCGATTTCCTTGCCATGCAGCAGGAGCTTGCGCGGCCGTTTCGGAACATGATTGAAACGATTGGCCTCGAGATATTCCGGTATGGTCGCATTGACGAGAAACACCTCGCCATCATGATCGACGGAAGCATAGCTTTCAGCAATGGTCGCCTTGCCCGTGCGCAAGGATTTGACCTCGGTGCCCGTCAGCATGAGCCCGGCCTCGAAGGTCTCGCCGATTTCATAATTGTAACGCGCCTTGCGGTTCTCCGCAGCGATCTTGAACGCGCTTGGTTTCTTCGCAGCCAATCGTGCACACTCATTCTTTCAGCAGGCCCGCATGGACCATGGCGGCCCGGATGGTCGCCTGAGCATTGGCCGTGACGGGCACGAGCGGTAGCCTGATTTCATTTGTTATCTTTCCAAGCACGCTCAGCGCATATTTCGGCCCTGCGGGATTAGGCTCGATGAACAGCGCCGCGTGGAGGAGAGACAATTTGTCATGCATCGCGAGCGCCGTGGCATAGTCTCCATCGAGGCTTGCCTGCTGCATATCCGCGCAGAGGTGCGGCGCGACATTGGATGTAACAGAAATACAGCCATGACCGCCCAGAGCATTGACCGCCAGCGCCGTCATATCCTCGCCCGACAATTGAATGAAATCCGGCCCGAGAATCTGGCGTTGCAAAGCCGTACGGGCGAGATTGCCGGTCGCATCCTTCACACCGACAATATTCTTCAATTCAAACAGGCGCTGCATCGTGTCGATCGACATATCCACCACGGAACGTGGGGGAATATTATAGATGACGATTGGAATACCAACGGAATCGTTGACCGCCTTGAAATGCTGATACAACCCTTCCTGAGAGGGTTTGTTGTAATAGGGCGTGACGACGAGCAGGCCATCGGCACCCGCCTTCTCCGCGAAACGTGCGAGTTCGATCGCCTCGAGCGTATTATTGGAGCCGGCCCCGGCTATGACCGGAACGCGCCCGGCTGCCTCCTTGATACACGCGGATACGACTTGCCGATGCTCCTCATGTGACAGGGTCGGGCTCTCACCCGTCGTGCCGACGGGCACCAGGCCATGTGTGCCGTTGAGAATTTGCCAGTCGACGAAAGCGCGAAAAGCCTCCTCATCGACCCTGCCGGCGCGAAACGGCGTGATCAGCGCAGTGATCGAACCTTTGAAAGCCGCTTTCAATCCCATGGCTCCTGAACCTTCACCTGTCCCCGCTTGAAAAACCCGCGGCAATGACGCGCCGCGCAAGTCGCTTGCCCTGCCTGGAGAGAGCTTTGTGAGCAACCGCCCGACCAATCGGAAAGATGCTCTTTGTTTCCGGGAATGCCTCAATTCTTCCGAAAAGCAGCATCCCCGCTCCAATTTGACGCCAAGGCCGCCCGATCATTGAGCGCCCATGCGACAAATTTTCCTCAAACCCCTTAAAGGGACTCGAATGCCCGGCCAAGCTTCTAATAGAGGAGAAATTTTCTATCGGAAACAAGGTCATATCAGATTTTCGCGTCCCCTCGCCGAAGCTGGTTGCCGATTCGAAACACCGGCATGAGCAGCTTCCACTAACTCAAGATTGCATTTTGCCGCACCTATGCCGCATTCGCCATGCTGTTAAGAGCACGCTCTTCTCCGGCAAGGCTCTCGCAGGAAGGCAAACACATAAACATTATGACCCGTTCCGAAAAGAGCCTCATCGGCAAATCGTACCGGCTCGTCGCGCGCCATTTGCCGTCATTTACAGCCGCCGGTTCAAACGCGGACCTCGGCAACGAGTGGGGGATGGACGTGGAATGAAACCGGCAAAGGTCACTTTGACGGTTTGTTAAGGAAAACAGCTTCAAATTTTCTCAATTTCTACAGGCAAGCGCCAGGCATGGAAAGCTTGCAAAGGCATGGCGCAAGCAAGGGAACAGAATGGCGAACAAGCAGGCTAACCAATTCCTGACGAGAGGGGCTCTCGCTCTCACAATCGGCGTCGCATCAGCATTTATTTTCAATGAAAAATGGCCTGCTTCACCGCTCTCCGACATGGAATTCGGCGCGCATTTGCCGAACCTTTCCGCCAGAGTGCATTCGCTGCTCGATAACGTCCGTGTTTTTTGGCAGTCGGACAAGCCGGAATCAAACGCCGCCGACGAAGCGGTTGAGATGGCAGCACGGCCGGACGAGCCGCTTCCTGATAACACCACTCATGCGCCGCAGTCTCTTCGCAGCGATCATGCGAAAAGCCCAGGCGCGAATTCTGATCGTGCCCTGGATATGACAGGCCTGGATGAAACGCTCGCCCTTTACCGCAAAGGCGATCTCTCCGGTGGCGATACATTGGCCGAAACCCATGTGAAGGAAGGTGTGATCCGCACCGCTTTGCAATGGATCGCCCTGCAGATGTTCCCGCAAAGCGGTTTCACGCGACTACAAAAGTTCGCCAGAAACCATCCACAATGGCCCGCGCAGGACTGGCTGCGCAAACGGTCCGAAGAAATCCTTTACGGAGAACGCTCTCTCTCACCCGAGGAACGCACATTCCTGCTTGAGACCCAGCCGACCACAGTGGCAGGAAAAATCGCTTTGGCGCGGCTTCTCATCGACGAGAATAAAGGGGAAGAAGCAGCAAAAATTATCCGCCAGGTCTGGCGCGAGAGCGATTTCCCCCAGGCGATGGAAGCGAAGATCCGCAGCGAATTCGGCAGCTTGTTCGAGAAAGCCGATTACAAATATCGTGTCGAGCGATTGCTTTATAAAGAGCGAGGCGCCGAGGCCATGCGGCTCGCCCCTCTCGCCGGTCCTGATGTTGTGTCTCTCGTGCGCCTGCAGATTGCCTCTTTCAAAGGCATCCCCAATGACAAATTATTCGCCGCCGTCCCTGCGAACCTGCAAACGGATCCGGCCTATCTTTTCGCCCGCATCCGGAAAGCACGGCGCAGCGATAAGATCTTAGAAGCGGCAACCCTGTTGCTTTCGGCCCCGCGCGACCCCTCGCTCATCGTCAACGGCGATGAATGGTGGGTGGAACGTCGGCTGATCGCACGCAAGCTTCTCGACCAGAATGAAGCCGAAAAGGCCTATCGCATCTGCGCGGAACATTCCGCGGCAGCCCGCGATCTGCGCATTGAAGCGGAGTTTCATGCCGGTTGGATCGCACTGCGTTTCCTGCATGATCCCGCGAAAGCAATGCCGCATTTCACCCGCGCGGCGGATTACGCGGAAACGCCTATTTCGATCGCCCGCGCCGCCTATTGGCAAGGCCGCACCGCAGAAGCCGATTCGCGCGCAGAAGTCGAGATCAACGCTCAGCATTTCTATGAAATAGCCGCACGCCAGTCGACGACCTATTATGGACAGCTTGCCCGCAACAAGCTGGGTTTGCCTCTGGTTGCCGAACCCGCCGAGCGTCACGCGGTTCCCCCGGCCGAGCAGAATCCGGCTCTGCGAATCATAGCGCTCCTTCAGGACCATGATGAAAACAATCTGGCGCGTTCCCTCGCGATCAGCGCCGCGCGCAATCTTGAGGATCCGGCACAAATGGCCGCTCTCGGCGACATCGTCGAGCAGCAGCATGATGCGCATTTTTCCCTGATGATCGGCAAGCTGGCGAGCTACCATGGCTATTTCCTGAACCATCTCGCTTATCCGACCTATGGGATCCCGGCCTTTGATCCTCTGCCGAATTCAGCGGCGCGCTCGCTCGTCTATGCCATCGCCAGGCAGGAAAGCGCCTTCAATCCCAATGCGGTCTCGGCCGCAGGCGCGCGCGGCGTGATGCAGATGATCGTTCCGACCGCGCGACGCACCGCACAACGCGCGGGAGTCCCCTTCGACGAAGGGCGGCTTTTGTCGGATCCCTCCTTCAACGCCCAGCTTGCCGCCGCCCATCTCGGCGATCTGCTGACAGAGCAGCGCGGCTCATGGATCCTGACTTTCGCCGCCTATAATGCTGGTGGCTCAAAAGTGAAGCAATGGATCGACGCCTATGGCGATCCACGCGATCCGGCGATCGATCCGATCGATTGGGTCGAGCGCATTCCTTTTACGGAAACCCGCAATTACGTGCAGAGGCTCGTTGAAAATCTTGCCATGTATCAATTGCGTTTCGGTGAGGATCATCATGCTTTCGGCGAGGCTTTGCTGCGCCTCGATCCGCAAAATGCGGTCAGGCTTTGATAACCGTATCTCAGTGACCAGGACTCATTGAGACCGGGCTCCCGCCGACTGCGGATCAACGGCTCTCCACCGGGCCTCATGGATCCCGGCAATCCGGGACCAATGAGACTTGGATAAAGATCCCCCTGCGCGGACGAAAATCATCAGGAGGCTTTAAACGAGGAAAACACGGGGATTGCTCACGCGGCAAAACCATTCGGCATCTCTCCTTGATCTCTATGAGCCATGATCAAGGACGATGGGAACGACAGGCATAGGCCAATGAACCAGCT
Organism: Beijerinckia mobilis; assembly: GCF_000745425.1. GTDB lineage: Bacteria > Pseudomonadota > Alphaproteobacteria > Rhizobiales > Beijerinckiaceae > Beijerinckia > Beijerinckia mobilis. The sequence continues at coordinate 3,979 of NZ_JQJH01000014.1, read as the reverse complement.
TTCCGCTGCCGGAATTTGGCCGTAAGAATTTGCACTCACCTGTCTTCCTGGCGAAAGGCTGTCATGAATCATTCCTTGGTTGACGCTTCTCCGGCTTTTACGCATCGCTACTACACGAGTGCGGACGGACTAAGACTGCATTTTCGCGATTACAATCCACTTGGCGGCAACGGGACGCCAGTGGTCTGCCTTTCGGGATTGACGCGCAATTCTGCCGATTTCGACCCGCTTGCAAACGCGCTTGCCAGCGGTGCTTATGGCACACCCCGTCGCGTCATCTCCTTCGATTATCGTGGACGAGGCCTGTCCGCCTATGATCCCGACTGGCGCAAATATACACTCGCCGTCGAGCACAACGATATTATGCTTGGTCTCACCGAAGCCGGGATCGACAAGGCAACCTTCGTCGGCACCTCGCGCGGTGGTCTCCACATCATGCTCATGGGCCTCGCGAAACCGGATATTCTGCACGCAGCCATTCTCAATGATATCGGTCCGGTAATCGATGCCGCCGGCATAAAACGTATTCGCAGCTATCTCGGAAAAACCACTCCCCCGACGACACTCTCGGAGGCGATCACTGCCGTCAAGACAACAGTCAGCGGCTATTTCCCCGGCCTGTCAGACGCCGATTGGGAAACCTACGCCCGGCAGAGCTATATGGATGACGAAGGTCATCTCGGATTGCGTTACGATGCGGCACTCGCCAAGCAATTCGAATCGCTCGATCTCAACGAGCCTTTTCCACCCGCCTGGCAACAATTCGACGCTCTGGCGAAAATCCCGCTACTCGTCGTACGCGGAGGCCTTTCGGATCTTCTCTCTCCCGAAACCCTAAAGGAAATGGCGGCACGCCACCCCGCTTGCGAAACCATGACCGTCGAAGGTCAAGGTCATGCACCTCTTCTCATCGAGCCATCGGTCGTTGCAAAACTCTGTGCTTTCATTCTCAGGGCAGAATGAATGGCGAAAAACCAGATTGCGGAATGAAAATCTCATTGATCACTACCGATCGTGATTAATGAGGACAGAGAGAGCATTCTCGGATCTTTCCAAAACGCTCCATCATAAATCGATAGCGTTTTCCACGTCTTCCAGGCGCGAAGCGATTCGGAACGGGCAACATGTTCCGAATCTAATAGACTTCTTCGCATACATCCAAATACAGTCGCAGAACAGCGGTCGAGCCTTTTTTGTGACCCAAGCGTAATCTGCCGTATGCTAGCCGCCTTTTCCAACCGATATTGCACGTCCGTCTGGTTCACACCTATACAAGGAAGGTTGCGGATCACGCATCCCCCCTTGTTAACGTAGAGCTTGGTTCCAATCAGAAAGCACGCTGGACGCGCACACGGCCTTCATAGGTGTTGGTATTCGATTTAAAGGCAGGCAGACCAGCCGCCGTCAAGACCTGATCAGAAGCAAGCCCGACCGGTCGCGTCTGATCAAGATGAATGTACATAAATTCGGTGCCGATATCGAAACCACGCAACGGCGACCAAATCAAATTGGTGCCGACACGCAATTCCTTCAGGTTGGAGACACCAACGGCGCCGCCAAGACCAGCCAGGGCATTCGCCGAATAATGTGTTTCCTCATAGGAACCAAAAACGGCGGAACTCAAAGTTGGAATCCAGTAATGTTTATACGCGCCCACAAAGGCCCAGCCCCATTGCTGCTCGCAGGAACCCGCGCCGGTAAAAACGCAATCGGAGTTGATTTGCGGGTTCCAGCCAACGGAATAATCCATCGATGTAATACCGCTGCCCATGTAACGGTTCTGATTAACTGCACCATAGGCATTGGAAAGATTGTTACCGGCTATGTAGCCGAAGGCGCCTTTTTCATAAGCTGCCTGCAACCATAATTTGTCACCTGCGGAAATGGAATCGGCATTGATCTGAAGACCACCCTGAACCGCGAAACCATAGGAATTACTGGTTCTTTGCGGGAAAGCATAAGTTGTTGCGGGGACCGAAAGCGCCGTACTGTAATAGAGTGTCGAACGCACCTGATGCGCCGCAGCCGACAATTGGATCGCTCCCCATGGCTGATCAAGTCGGACGTTGCCGACGATATCGGGGACGCGCGTCCCGGCGGGTGTCCCCTGGTAACCGGCGACGGTGCTGCCAATAGCCGCGCGCCGTGACGGCTGGTCTTCGAAGGAGATCGAGGCTGACCAACCATCGCCGAATGTCGCCGTATAGGCTAACAGCGCCACGGTGGCGTTGGAGCCACGCAGATTGGCGAAGTTGTACGCATCAGCATAGAAGTCGAACAAGGACTGGGCGCGGCCGGCGGTCAAACCAGCGAATTGGATGAATGCTTTATTGACGATCGTCGTCTCGCGAGGAGCAGTGCTACCCGCCGTTGAGTTCCAGGTATTGGGGATTTGCGCGCCGCTGCCTGTCGAAGCATTATCGCTCGATCCGAAATAAGCGTCGACACGCAGGAAGGTACGCACCGTACCCCATTCCGACCGGGTGCGCGCGTCAAGTTCCACTCGGCCTAGAGCGCCATAACCATAAGCATCGCGGGAGCGTGCATTGGAATATTGTCCCGCTGTCGGCACATAGCCGGACCCGCGCGCGACGCCATTACCGTAAAAAGCGCCGCCGTTAATATTATAGGAGGCATCGAAAGCGCGGAATTCCGCAAGCGCGAGGCCACCAACTTTAAGGCAGGTTTCAGTCCCAGGCAGATAAAAGAATCCTGCACCATAGGCATCGCAAATGCGCACATATTCGACTGGCGCGGATTTGTGCCAAGGCAGATCCGCCGCGCGGGCCGGGGTATTCAGGCCGAAACCGGCGATGACCAACCCCGCCAACGGCCGCAAGCCGCGCGTAAGGCTACACACTATAGGGGGCCGCGGCGAGCTGGAACGAATCATCATCGACGTACGTCTCGGAAAAACGCCCCAAACTCCCATCGACGGCATGCCATCCCCCTTTACCACGCTTTGTAGCACCACATGTGCCGCCGGGACGGCCCCCCGCCATCGCAACAATGCACAATTTCCGCATCACAACTTGATGAGCTTAATCTAACGAGCGTTTTGCAAGTCTCAAAAGATTCATTGGAGATCGGGAGAGGTTCTTAAATTACTGTGACTTTCAGGCCACTTTGCACAAGACCAGGGATAATGAACGCTCATCCGCTTTGAGGAGGCTTGCGTTCGTCTGCCACCTCGGGCATATGTGGCGTCACGGTTGGGCAACCGTTAAATTGCTCAGTGGAGACGTGGCCGAGAGGCTGAAGGCGGCGGTTTGCTAAACCGTTATAGGGTTGTAAAGCCCTATCGAGGGTTCGAATCCCTCCGTCTCCGCCAAACCCGCCGATTTCCCTCTACGATCCGATATTGCCGCCGATTATCGCACACCACCATGCGGTATAGCGAACCGCCGATTCCACGCTATTGCCCGATACTTCAATGCCCCAAGCGGACAGTGCGGCAGCTTTCGGCCAGCTTTCGCCGCTTACCGACCGGGCTGTGAATGGCCGCTGCTGCCGGAACCGGCCATTAACCATCGTAGAGCCGCCTGCCAACTCGCCTCATTTCGAACATACGACAGGATCGCGAATGGTCGTAATTGCGGCCGCCTCTATGAAATCGGTATGATGTCCTTCGAATCCCCTAGGTCCTGTTGACGAATAGGATTCCCAAGTTGCGAAGGTTCTGATTCAAAGTCGCTTTCAGAAGGAGGCGACTTTGATTCGTGGGCTGATGTCGGATGAAGAATGGGCCTGTCTTGAGCCGTTCGTGACGCGGCGCGGGCCGCATAGCGGGCGACGTGCGAAGGACCATCGCCTTGTTCTTGATGGTATTTTCTGGATTTCCCGCACGGGCGTGCAATGGCGCGATTTGCACGAGCATTTCGGCAAATGGTCATCAGTTTATCGCCAGTTTCGGCGCTGGACGCTGGCTGGATTGTGGGAAACGCTGCTCGAAGCCTTGAATGAGACCGAAGGTGTCGGC
>NZ_JQJH01000013.1 GCF_000745425.1 Beijerinckia mobilis | reverse complement strand
TGGCGCCTGCGGACGGGGGCGCCCTGGGCCGACATTCCGGCCCGCATACGACCTGCGTCAATCGCTTCAACCGGTGGCGCAAGGCCGGCGTATGGGACAGGCTTCTTCAGGCTGTTTCAAAGGCTTACGACGGCGATATCGTCATGATCGACTCGTCCTCGATCCGCGTCCATCAGCATGCTGCCAACACCCAAAAAAAGATGAGCGATCCCGTTGCATGGGTCGCTCGCGGGGCGGCCTGACCACCAAGATCCATGCCCTCGTCGATGCCGATGGATTGCCGATCACCTTCAAGCTTACGGAGGGCCAGGCGCATGATGGCAAGAGCACCGAGGACATGCTCGAGGACCTGAATGACGGTCAGATCCTGCTCGCCGACCGCGCCTATGATTCAGATGCTGCAAGGAACAGGCTCGCCGCGCGCGGCGCATGGGCCAATATCAAACCCATGCCGAACCGCCAAAATGTTCCGGCCTTCAGCCCGTTCCTCTATCGCTATCGCAACCTCGTTGAGCGTTTCTTCAACAAGCTCAAACACTTTCGAGCTGTTGCCACGCGCTACGACAAACGCGCTGACAACTTCCTTGCCAGCGTCAAACGCGCTTCATTCCGCATTTGGTGCAGACATAATGAGTCTATGGCCTAGAGCAGTTTCCTACAAGATTGACTCGCTTGGCGATTATATCATATTGAAAATAAAATGCTTTTCTGTAAAACAGCTAAGGATATCCGAGCACTGTTGCCGGAAGAGGGAGTACCAGAACGCCCTGATTTTCACATGGAACACTGAGCGAAATCAGTCGCTTTAGCCCGCGTGCACATCCGTGAAAGCAACGCCATTCAGCCCTTTTGTTCGCAGGTACTCACCAAATTTTCATAGAGCAATTTTTGCTGAAACCACTCGTAACCCATCAAATCGGCAGGCGAACATGCCGATGAGTTTGCACCGTGCGTTGACCGCTCGTAAAATGACGCGACCTTGATCGCTGTGAGAGATCACAAAAAGCCGGACGATACCGACCAAGATAAAATTGTCATTCTCACCTGGAGCGCGGTCATCATTTTTCGGCTCCGTCAAAGTGTGGCTCGTAGCGACTACCTTCTTCTATGGCACACTCTCCGAGAGGCTCGCGGCATGCGGTCAAACGGACGCAATGTCAAAGCAGCCGGAGGCGGGCAAAGGTCCTCAACCGTCCACCATCCCGTTTCCTCCGAGCCGATCAGCAGTGGACATCCGAAAAAACGCCCCCAAGCACGCCACATCCGGCGCGCCTTAGCCGGATCGGCGGTTTCGAAAAGGCCGACGCAGAGATCATTGTCACCATGGACAAGACAAATTCTATGGGTCGGCTGAGCGATACCGGTCGTCGTCATCGTGGCGACGCCAATATAATTGGCGAGCGGTACGACGAGCCGCATTTTCACGCCATGATAATTGCGCCCGATCGTGACCTGTCCGGGATCAAAACGGACCGTACGATGCCCGCCGTCTGCCCGTGGATCAAACGCTAGATGCACGCGCATGAAAGCGCGTGGAGAAGCTGATAATTCGAAGGAAAGCTGTTGCATGGGAGCAAGTTCATTCATTGGCCTCTGTGCCCAGGTAACACCATATTAAGGTTAATGTTCCAGCCCGAGGTCCGGCTCCGAGCGCCCGACGCGCTTAGAAAACGCCTCACGAGATCAAACGAAAACTCGGACGATCCCTGTCATGTGGGAGAAAGGTCTCATCTTCGAATTGATTGCAGCTCGCTGCCGCTCAAAAGCTCACAGAAAGACCTCCTACCAATTCTCCTTGGTCCCGACCTGCCGAGATCAAAGGAATCCGACGCAAAGCCACCGCCCGAAGCCAGCCAAGCGCAGGCTGCAACGCATTTCGTAGACACACAAAATTGATCGCAAGCGAGCACCGCCAAACAGTTTGCATTACCGATTTCGACCAAGCTCGTCCGCCCCGAAGCGCAGAAGCAGTGCTTATGGCAAGCGCCTCCTGCACTGCTTCTGGTTTAAGACAATGTCCTTGCCTGAAACTGGTGTTGCTCGCAGAAACAAAATCCCCATGGCTCCAGGTCATCAGGATTTGGTGTGCGCCCTGGAAGGCAGCGGCGCGGCACGAAAAGCTTGTATTCAGCGCATGAGGCGACTAAGCCTTCCCATGTTTTTCTCATGCCGGTTCGATGGATCACCTTGGCCGCGCTAACCTATACTGATGATTTTGTCGGCGCATTTGCCGAGATCGCTCGCCAGGCGGGGACTATCGCTCTTTCGTACTTCCGGCCGGGCGCGATGACGCATGCGGAAATCAAACAGAAATCCGGTGGCTCTCCAGTTACCGAAGCAGATTACCTCGTCGACCGTTTCCTCAAGCAAAAGCTCGAAACATTAGTGCCGGATGCTGGCTGGCTTTCGGAGGAAACTGAGGATTCTCCGGAAAGACTGGACAAACGGCGCGTCTTGATCGTCGATCCGATCGATGGCACGCGCGGTTTTTCGCAGGGCGATGCACGCTGGGCGATTGCGATGGCGCTCGTTGAGGATAGACGGCCGGTGCTCGCGGCGGTTCATGCCCCGGCCCTTGGTGAAACCTATCTCGCCATTGAAGGCCAGGGGGCGCGGTTGAACGATCGCCCGATCTCCGTTTCACACCGGCAGAAAATGGATCCGGGAGCACGGATTGCCGCGCCGGTCCCCCTCGCGGAGGAACTGCGCCGAGCGGGACTTCCGTTTACGTTGGAACCCAAAATTCCATCGCTCGCGATGCGCATCGCCAAAGTGGCTTCAGGGGTTCTCGACGCTGGTTTCGCCACGGAAAATGCCCATGATTGGGACATTGCCGCCGCCGATCTTATTTTGCATGAGGCGGGTGGACGTCTCGCGAGCCTTGAGGGAACTCCGCTATTCTATAATAGACCGGAAACGCGGCACGGTCTTCTCACCGCCGCTCCGACGCAGATTCACGCAGAGGTGAATGCCGCCGCGAGACGTGTCCGCGGCCGCGCGCCCATCCCTGCTGAGGATTCACCGGCAAAGCCCTAGAATATTTTGCAATCACGCTGAATCGCTTCGCGATTTCTTGCGCCTGAAAGTGCACCTGTAGTCTAGGCCAGAGCTCGTCAGGATCAGGACAACGGCGTGCTGACCGGAATTTCATGCCGGACTCTCCCAGCCCGGACAAACGCTTCCGGGAGACACGATTTAAGGCGCCCTCCTATCGTTCCAACAACCGGCCGGGTTGACTTTTCCAGCGTGGAGGGTTGAAGGGAAGCGAGGGCGCTCACTGGTGCCGCCCATCCCCTTCCACGCAATTGTCAATTTCGGGAGCAGCGTTGATGAGCACGCAAACCCAACAGCATCTTCATCTCGTCTTCGGCGGCGAGCTGACCAATCTTGCCGGCCATGAGTTCAAGGATCTGTCCAAGATCGATCTCGTCGGCATCTATCCTGATTATGCGACGGCGGAAGCCGTATGGCGCAGCAAGGCGCAGGCGACTGTCGACAACGCCCAGATGCGTTATTTCGTCGCCGACCTTTCCCTGCTCCTTGATCCCGCAAAGCAGGAAGAAAATGCCGAAGCCTGATCCGTTGCCGATCCCATGCAACGGAACGAAACAACACCGGCGCGGACCGGTGGAGAGCAAAAAGAAATTGTGACAAGGGAGGAAGGGATCATGAGACTGATTTCAGTCCATTCCCACGGATCATCTTCGGTGGATCACTATTTCCCGAAAATGATCCGGACGTCCGGGAGCATCAAGCTTTCCGCTCCGGAACATCTTCCATCGTCTAAAGCTGCGACCCCTTCTTGCCGGAAGGCGAAACAAGAGCCGGAACGGTTTTAGCGAAATTCAGATCATAGGTCTTGTCGAGCAGCGGATCGAAAGCTTTCCCCTCGGAGGCATCCGTCACGCCGTGATGCGGTCCCATGGCAGGTTTTGTCGCCGCAGCCTGTATGATCCCGTCCGCATTCATCCGATCGTCATCCTGCCGCGCCACGGCCGGAGATTCCGCCACGGGATTTTGCGGCAGAACATCGCTTCCAGGCGCGAGGCCCAGGCGCGCCGCCCGCGCTTTCTGTTCCGCCCGGCGAGCTGGGGAGACCGGCAGAACCATTGCAGAGCCTTCCGCATCGCTGGCGATCGGTCCGTCAAGCGCCGCAGCAGCCTCGGCTGCTGAAGGGATGCCACTGATCGACAGTCCCAGTTCGTCAAGGCCCGGTCCAAGCCCGTAATTCTGCGAAGCCGCCGCCGAAGCACGCGCGAGTTTTGCCTCCTGCGCCTTGGTGGTTTTCGCAGCGGTGCGCTGCTCCTTGAGCATCGCCTTGCGCAGAACAGCAAGTGCGTCCTGAGGAGGAGTCGTTAGCGCGGCAGGCAAATCGGCCAGGATCGGCCGCGGCAGGTCCACCTCACCATGCTGATCCGAAGGCGGCGCGACCTTGTCGGTGTCCGGAGCGACCTGCTTTTCCTTTGCCTCGCGTTCGATCTGGCGCCATTTCTGAACATTGCGCACATGCTGATCGAGGGATTCTGCGAAGACATGCCCGCCAGTCCCATCGGCGACGAAATAAAGATCGCGCGTGCGCGAGGGATTGGCGACTGCCTCCAGCGCGGCGCGGCCGGGATTGGCGATCGGCCCCGGAGGCAGGCCATCGATGACATATGTATTGTAAGGCGTCGGCTTATCCACTTCCGACCTTAGGATCGGCCGTCCCAGGGTGCCCTTGCCGCCCACAAGACCGTAGACGATCGTCGGATCGGACTGCAGTCGCATATGTTTCTGCAGCCGGTTGAGAAAGACACTCGCGACATGCGGCCGCTCATCCGCTTTGCCTGTTTCTTTCTCGACGATCGAAGCCAGGATGATGAGCTCGTAAGGCGATTTCAGCTGAAGATCGCTCGCCCGCCGCTTCCAAACCTGATCGACGACGCGCCGCTGATCATCCTGCATCTTGCGGATGAGATCGGCGCGCAGCGTGTTGCGGGTAAATTTATAGGTTTCCGGAAGGATACTGCCTTCCTTCGGCGTTTCGATAACATCGCCCTGCAGGAAATCGCTATCCTGGAGCCTCGCGACAATCTGCGTGCTGGTCAGCCCTTCCGGCAGAGTAATCGCATGGAGGAGCTGACGGCCGCTGACCAAAGTGTCCATGACGTCACGCAGGCTCGAACCCTGTTTGAACAGATATTCACCTGCCTTGACCTTGGACCGCTTGCTCTCCACCAGAAGCGCGATGTTGAGCACGAACGGGCTGTCGATCACGCCCTCCCGATCGAGCTGGCTGATAATGTCCCCAACATCCGTCCCCGGCGCGATGAAGACGACCCGATCAGCCGTCAGGGGGCCGGGCTCCTGCATCTTGCGCTGGGACCAGACAAGGAGAATCATCACGCCGATCGCGGCGATCAGGAGAAAGGAAAGGAAACCGCTGAAAGCGGACAGACGCCCCCTGTTGCGGCTTGGTGGGCGGCTGGGCGGCGGAGGCGGTGCCGCCTGCGGCTGCAGCGCTTCCTGTGGGCTCTGCGGCCCGGCGCCGCGCCCAAACATTCCCCCCACGGCCAAAGCAAGGTTGAAACTCGATACCGGCGAGCCGTCGATCTTCGCATCTGCAGGCGCCATAGGAAGGCTCCATAATTGGACTTTGGTTCGATTTGGACTTCGGTTCGTATGTCCAAAGGGCACGGAGCGGCGCGTGAGCGGCGGCACATGAGCGCACCCCGTCAGCCCGGGAGCAACCGACAATGGCTGCCCGGGCTGCCCGCCGCTTCGATGCCTCGTTTCAAGACTTTCGGGAGGCGGGACTCACATCGTCATCAGGGCAGACAATTATGGCAAAAGCCGCGTCGTCCGCCATCTTTATAAAAGATCATGCCGGTTAACCGATGATGATCGAAAGTCATTCCGCGCGCCGGAATATCAGCGAGGCATTGGTGCCGCCGAAGCCGAAGGAATTCGAAAGCACTGTCTCGACTTTACGTTTGCGCGCATTGAGCGGCACGAGATCGATCTTGGTCTCAACCGATGGATTATCGAGATTGAGAGTCGGTGGAACGATCTGATCGCGGATGGCGAGCACCGAAAAGATCGCTTCGACGGCGCCTGCGGCACCGAGCAGATGACCGATCGCCGATTTGGTCGATGACATTGACAGCGTCGGCTCGATATCGCCGATCATGCGGTGAACGGCATGCAATTCGATCTCGTCGCCGAGCGGCGTCGATGTGCCATGCGCATTGATATAGTCAATATCCGCCGGCACGATGCCTGCCCGTTTGATCGCCGCCTGCATGGCGCGAAACGCACCATCGCCGGATTCCTGCGGCGCCGTAATGTGATAGGCGTCACCGGAAAGGCCGTAACCCACGACTTCGGCATAAATCTTGGCGCCGCGTGCCTTTGCATGATCATAGGATTCGAGGACGACGCAGCCAGCGCCCTCGCCCATCACGAAGCCGTCACGGTCTTTATCGTAGGGCCGTGAGGCCTGTTTCGGACGGTCATTGAACGCCGTGGAGAGAGCCCGGCACGCGGCGAAACCGGCGATCCCGATCCGGTTGATGGACGATTCGGTTCCACCCGCCACCATCACGTCCGCATCTTCCAGCGCCACCAAGCGTGCGGCATCGCCGATCGCATGGGCGCCAGTCGAACAAGCGGTGACGACAGCATGATTCGGGCCGCGCAATCCATGCTGGATCGAGACATAACCGCCGGCGAGATTGATGAGACGGCCGGGAATGAAGAAGGGCGAGATGCGTCGCGGGCCTTTTTCCTTCAGGATGAGCGAGGTCTCGTAGATGCCTCCGAGCCCGCCTATGCCCGAACCGATCAGAACGCCGGTTCTGATTTGGTCTTCATAGGTTTTTGGCTCCCATTGCGCGTCGCGCAGCGCCTGTGTTGCAGCGGCCATCGCATAGATGATGAAATCATCGACCTTGCGCTGCTCCTTGGGCTCCATCCAATCGTCCGGATTGAATGTCCCATTGGTGCCATCGCCACGTGGAACCTGCATGGCGATCTTACACGCGAGATCCGAGGTATCGAACCCCGTGATTGGACCGGCACCGCTCTTGCCGCCAAGCAAAGCCTTCCAGGAAGGCTCTACGCCGCAGGCGAGCGGAGAAACCATGCCAAGCCCAGTAATCACCACCCTTCGCATAAATGACCTTGAGGAAAAGAGGGAGCCGGAACCGGCCATCCCGAGGGGCCCGAGCGGCTCTCAGCAGTCCGCCGCCAATTGTTTTGCGCGCAGCATAAATGTTGTTCGAATGAACAAAATCAATGCTGGTTGCGCCTGAAAAAATCACCCTTACACGGCTTTCGCCGCGTTTTTACCTCTCCGTTCATGGGGAGAATGGCTCGGAGAGAAAAGGCATGAATTTCGATAATTCATGAAATCCGCCGAAAAGCAAAAATCCGGCGGCAACCGGATTTTTGCTTTTCGGCCGCAACGACGCCGAGACTTTGTCGACTATACCGGAAGGAGAATAGAAAGGCTCGATACCGCCGGCGGAGACTTCCGCCTGCGCCGTCCGGCATCGACCTTTCGGAAAGGGCATGAACGAAAAGCGTCATGCCAAAGAATTGCTCAGGCCGCAGTGGCCTTTTTCAGGAAGCGGATCGCATCCCCGACGGTCACGATCGTTTCAGCGGCATCGTCGGGAATTTCGACACCGAATTCTTCCTCGAAGGCCATCACAAGTTCCACCGTATCGAGGGAATCGGCGCCAAGATCTTCAATGAAATTGGCATCGTCGACAACTTTATCCGCGTCGACACCGAGATGTTCTATAACAATCTTTTTCACGCGCTCGGCGACATCGCTCATGGTCGTTTGATCCTCGTCCTTATCCTGCTGCCGACATGGCCATTTCGATGCGCGGTGTAAAAGTGCCGCCCACGACGCATTCGATTTTCCAAATGTGGGACTGAAGGGTGTCCTTAACGATCGCCGCGCGGGAGTGCAAGCGGCCAATAGGACTGCTTCATTCTCGGGAGCGACACGGGACATCGGATTGGAAGCCAACGCCGGAGATCGACACCCAAGTCTGCCACCAGCCCGACACCCCTTACACAGTCCACGCGGTTGGTAACATACTTCCATCACCTTGGCGAGAGCCCCGCCAAACCCTATCAAAAAAGCTATAAATACCTCATATCATTGCCATTCCCCCGTTGACATGGAGGGTCTGCCCAGTGACATAGGCGGCTTCCGAACTCGCAAGATAGACGACCGCCGAAGCGACATCATCACCACTCCCGAGTCGGTCCATCGGAACATTGGCGAGGATTGCGGTCTTCTGCTTCTCGTTCAAGACCGCCGTCATCGGACTTTCGATGAAGCCCGGAGCCACGCAATTCACGGTCACGTTGCGCGTTGCGACTTCCATCGCGAGGCTCTTCGACATGCCAATCATGCCCGCCTTGGCGGCCGCATAATTGCCCTGCCCCGCATTGCCGGTCACACCCACCACCGAGGTGATACCGATAATCCGGCCGTAACGGCGCTTCATCATGCCCTTAAGACTCGCCCGCGCCAGACGGAACGAGGCTGTCAGATTGACGGCCAGCACAGCGTCCCATTCCTCATCTTTCATGCGCATGAAGAGATTATCTCGGGTAATGCCGGCGTTGTTGACCAGAATATCCAGAGAACCAAGCGCCGCCTCCGCCGCCGGCACCAAAGCCTCGACGGCATTGGGGTCGCTGAGATCGCAGGGCAGAACATGCACATTGGTCTCGAGTTCCGCCGCGAGGCTTTCGAGCTGCTCGCGGCGGGTGCCGGACAGAGCGACAACAGCCCCCTGACGATGCAGGGCGCGCGCTATGGCCTGCCCAAGGCCGCCGCTCGCCCCTGTGACGAGGGCCGTCTTGCCGGTGAGTTCGAACATGAAGGAATGGCTCCCCAAGCGTTCCGGATGTTTCCGGAACGCTTCACCAAAATAAGATAGAGCATTGTCAATAGCTTTGAATCGCGAAGCGATTCTCTTCTAATCGAAAATGCGCTGTTTTTTTGAGTAGAGCATTTCTGGACAGATCCGAAATGCTCTGAAAGGATAGGCAGCATTGATCTGCTTCGGGAAACGAAATCAATCAGGGCTTTTGCCACAAAAGCTGCTCAGAAAACGGCTAAATGGGTGCACGACGGAGGATAAAACCCACTTTTCTCTTCCAAGGCCGCCGGATTGAAAAGTGATCCTTAGGCGTCTGATTCGCGTCCCCGGTGAATGCTCCTCGTGAAGCACACATCAAGCGCCATAGGCCCATGGGGCAGCCCCGGCACACCGAAGCCGCTTCCACCTGGATCCCGGAAAGCGCCGGATTTACGACGCTTTCCTCAAGGTGACACGCAGGGCTTCGAAATCCGCCAACTGGCCGATCGACTGACCATGGACCTTCGGCGCAATGCGTTTCAAAAGGCCAGTCAGAACCTTGCCGCTACCGCATTCGATGAAAAGATCGACGCCCTGTTCGGCCATGAACAGAATGCTTTCACGCCAGCGCACAGTGCCGGTGACCTGGGTGACGAGCAGAGACCGAATCATTTCCGGATCCGTCACCGGCGCGGCGCTGACATTAGCGACGAGCGGGACGCGTGGTGGCAGGATGATTGTTTCAGCTAAAGCCTCGGCCATCACCCGGGCCGCCGGCTCCATCAGCGGGCAGTGGAAGGGTGCCGAGACTGACAGCAGCATCGACCGTTTGGCCCCCTTGGACTTGGCAATTTCCATCGCCCGGTCGACCGAGGCCTTGGTGCCCGAGGCAACCACCTGGCCGCCGCCATTGTCATTAGCCACGGCGCAGACGGCTCCGTGGCCACTCTCTTCCTGCGCCTGGCGGGTCACCGCCAGTCCGGTTTCATAATCGAGACCCAGAAGCGCGGCCATCGCGCCGACACCAACCGGCACCGCGTTCTGCATTGCCGCGCCGCGCCGGCGCAGCAGCCGCGCCGTATCGCGCAAGGTGAGGGAACCAGCCGCCGCAAGGGCCGAATATTCGCCGAGGGAGTGGCCGGCCACGTAGCGGGCATCACGGGCAAGATCGAGCCCCGTCTCATCCTCCAGCACGCGGATAACCGCCAGGCTGACTGCCATCAATGCCGGTTGCGCATTGGCAGTAAGGGTCAGCTCCGCTTCCGGACCCTCGAACATCAGGGTCGATAGCTTTTCCCCCAGTGCATCGTCGACTTCATCGAAAACCGCGCGTGCAGACGCGAAATTTTCGTACAAAGCCTTGCCCATGCCAACCGATTGCGATCCTTGACCAGGAAACACATATGCTTTGGACACGATTGGGTCGGTCTCCCGTTGATTTGAACGGGAGCGAGTGCCATTCCCGGCCCGTGAAGTCAAGCATCATTGCAAGAAAATGACAGGGGTGAGGCACGGAAGAGACAGGGATATTTTCCTTCCCGTCTCATTGAAGCGTCCGAAATAAAAAGCCGCCCCTACCCGCGTAGCGGTTCGCAACGCTCGATCCGCTGCAGACGAATGGCGACGAACAAAGCCAGCATCAGCAGAGCGCCGAGAAGGCCACACATGCCAGCCCAGCCTGCCCCGGCATAGAACCAGCCTCCGAGCGTGCCGATGAGGCTCGATCCCATATAATAACTGAACAGATAGAGCGCAGCCGCCTGCCCCCGGCCGATTTCCGCGCGACGCCCGACCCAGCCGCTCGCCACTGCATGGGCACCGAAAAAGCCGATGGTGATGAGGCCAATGCCGAAAATATTGACGATCAGCGCAGAGGTCAGCGTCAGCGAGAGGCCGAAAAACATCGAGACGAGGCCGATAATAATCATCCGGGAACGTTCCACCCGGCTCGCCAGACGCCCAAAGGTCGCCGAGGCCGGGCCGCCGAAAAGATAGACCAGAAAAATGGTTCCCGCTGGTCCCGGCGCGAGCGAAAATGGCGGCGCGATAAGCCGGTAGCTCGCGTAATTATAGACGGTGACGAAGGATCCCATCAAAAGGAACCCGGTCAGGAACAGCCAGCAAAGGCCCGGATCGCCGAAATGGCGCAAAAACGGCCGATGCAGGCCGCGCAGAGGCGGCCGGTCAATCGGAACGAAATGACGCGATGGCGGCAAGAGAAGCGTGAACCCAAGGGCCGTGGCGACGCCGAGAGAGCCGACGACGCCGAGCGCGACGCGCCAGGATTCGGTATGATCGACGATAAAACTGGTCAAAACCCGCCCGACCATGCCGCCATAGGCATTGCCGGCAATGTAGAGGCCCATGGCGCCGCCAAGATCGGCTGGATGAATTTCCTCTGCCAGATAGGCCATGGCGACCGCGGGCACGCCGCTGAGCAAAAGCCCTTCGAGCGCGCGGATGGCGAGAAGTTGCGGCCAGCTGGCGGCAAAAGCGGATAGAACGGTCAACAGACCGACACTGAACAGGCAAAAGGCCATCATCCCTTTGCGCCCACGCACATCGGAAATCTGTCCGGCGCCGAGTAGCGCGACGGCGAGCGTCGCGCTGGTGAGCGAAAGGGCGAGACTGGCCGCGCCGGGAGTCAATCCGAAATCACGCGAAAACACGGGGAGGAGCGGCTGCACGCAATAGAGAATCGCGAAAGTGGAGAATCCGGCCGCAGCCAGCGCCAGATTGACCCGACGATAGGCCGAACCGCCACGACGCAATTGTGTCGCCGGCGCCTCCGTCGATTCCATCACCATGGCGCCCTGGGACATTTCCGTGGCGTCAATCGTCTTGCTCATGATCCAGGCCCTGGGCGCTTCGCTATCCGGATATTCACGGCTTGGCGTATTCGTTTTGGAGAAGAAACCTCGAACCGGCCCGCCCGTAAATCGCGGCCATGATCCGGTTTGATACCCCAACCTTGTCAATGGAAGAGAATTTTCCCGAGCCACCCGGATTTTCACGTGCAAGTGAAAGGAACCGGAAGAAAACATCGACGCGTCCCCAAAGGACCGATCGGTGATCCCCCAGGCTGACCGCCTGCCGAGCCTCCCGGAACGGCTTGATGCGTGCAAAACCCTCTTGTTTTCCGGAGTAAAGCCGCTATAAAGCGCGCTTCGCTTCTTCGGCTGGGGGCTGAACGGAAACCGCCTCTCGTGGCTTCCCGTGTCTCCGCCTTCGCGTCTGCTCGGGCCTTTCAACAGGCTCGAAGGGCTCTGCGCCGAAGCCGCACCTCCGCAACAAAGAAAGGCTGGTCCATGGCTCTTTACGAGCATGTCTATCTGGCTCGCCAGGATATTTCCGCCCAGCAGGTGGAAGCCCTGACAGAGCAGTTGAAAGCTGTCATCGAATCCTTCGAAGGCAAGGTGACCAAGGTCGAATATTGGGGCGTCAAATCCCTCGCCTACCGAATCAAGAAGAATCGCAAGGCGCATTTCTCTCTTCTCAATATCGAAGCTCCTTCCGCCGCTCTCACGGAAATGGAACGGCAGATGGGCATCAATGAAGATGTCCTGCGCTTCATGACCCTGCGCGTCGAGGAACACGAGGCTGGTCCCTCCGCTATGATGCGCAAACGCGATGACGACGATCGCGGCGAACGTGGCGAGCGTCCCCGTGGCCCGCGCCCCGAACGTGGTGAAAAAGGCGACCGCGGCCCGCGCCGTCCGCGTGAAGATACTGCTGGCGAAGAAGGACTCTACTGATGACGACCCCCGCAGCTCCCCGCCGGCCGTTTTTCCGCCGCCGCAAGACCTGCCCCTTCTCTGGCCCGAATGCGCCGAAGATCGATTATAAGGATACGCGGCTTCTCTCCCGCTACATTTCCGAGCGTGGCAAGATCGTACCCTCGCGTATCACCGCCGTGTCGGCGAAGAAGCAGCGTGAACTGGCGCAGGCGATCAAGCGTGCCCGTTTCCTCGGCCTGCTGCCTTATGTGATTCGCTGAGCTGATCATCCTGCGGCCGGGCGCAAGACGTCCGGCTGTCGTCGGTCTTTGCCCGGAAACACCAGCCTCCCAACCGCCTGCACGCATTTCCCTTCAGAAACGCTTCAACGGTCAGGACCTTCCTTTCCGGCTGAGACAGACCATACCATTGATCTCATTCCGAACGCGTTTCGGAATGAACCCAGACAACGCATGAATTGGTCGAGGTACCGGCACCTCGATCGCCGGCCGCAAGCACAAAACGCTGGGCGCCGGAGGTTTCAACGAACCTGGAACGTTTCTTTGAGACGTTCTTGTGCTGGGGCGGGCTGCCGCGGCCCCGTCCCTAACCGCGGCTTTGCGGGACAGCAAGGTATGACGAAAAAACACACTCTCGAATTCGGCACGCCGCATGTCCTGGCACTCGGCGCGGGAATCGCCTCGGCCTTGCTGTTCAGTCTCGCTGGGCGCGGGACCTTTGCGGCCATGCTGCTTGCCTATCTTTCCCCGCTGCCACTGATGATCGCCGCCCTCGGATTCGGCACCGGCCTCATCTCCCTCGTTACCGGGGTGCTCGGCATCGCAATGCTCGGCGCACTCGCCTCGGTGAACCCTGGAGAGGGAGTCGATGTGAGTGAGCTGCGGCAACAGACGCTGGTGAATGTGGCGCAGATCGCCGCCATCTACTTCCTCAGTCTCGGCCTCCCCTCCTTTTGTCTTGGGCTACTCGGCCGCACCGATCAGCAATCGACGCTCGCGCCTCACGGATTTGCCCATTCCCTTGCATCCCTCTGGCACGGTCCTCACCAACCGGTGGCGCGCGCCACCGCTTTCGCCCTGTTTGTGTCGGCTCTGCTCGTGACCGCCGGATCGTTCTGGATCTGGTCACGCCACGGCGGATTTCACGCGGTTGTCGACAAGACCGTGGAAGAAATCCTTCCGCTGCTCTCGCAGGTTGAGACGAGCGGCGTGAAATGGCCGGCCGATTTCAAGACAGCGGATATCGCCCGCATCATCGTCCTCGCCTTCGGCCCCTTCATCGCAGCCTCGACCTTTCTCATGCTGGTCGTCAACCTTTGGCTCGCCGGACGCGTCGTCCAAGTCTCCGGCCTGTTGCCGCAACCCTGGCCGGATATTCCGCACAATCTGCGTCTGCCGCGGATCTTTGCTCCGCTCTTCATATTGGCCTGCGTTCTCACTTTTCTTGGCGGACCCAGTGGTTTTATCGCCCTCGTCTTCGCCGTGACCTTCGGTCTCGGCTTCGCTCTTCAGGGGCTTGGAGCGATCCATGATCTCACGCGCGGCCTGAGCTATCGCGTCCCGCTGCTGATCATCGTCTATCTGGCTTTCGTGCTTCTCATGCCCTGGCCGCTGACCCTGCTCGGTCTCGTCGACACGATCTTTCCGCTCGGCAAACGCCGGGACCTGACGAAACCGCGATCGGATGCCAGTCTCGGTTCCTGATTCCCCTTTGGATTATTGCAACCCATCGCGGCACAGCCGCGATCCAGCCGCGAAGGATTTTTTCAATGGACGTCATTCTCCTCGAACGCATCACCAAGCTCGGCCACATGGGCGATATTGTGCGCGTCAAGAACGGTTATGCCCGCAATTTCCTGCTGCCGGGCGGCAAGGCGCTGCGCGCCACCGAAGCCAACAAGAAACATTTCGAAAGCCAGCGCGTGCATCTCGAAACCCGCAACCAGGAAATGCGTGATTCCGCTGCGGCGATCGGCGAGCGTCTCGATGGCCAGAGCTTCATCATCATCCGCCAGGCAGGTGAAACCGGCCAGCTCTATGGTTCCGTGTCGCCGCGCGATATCGCCGATGTCGCGATCGCTGCCGGTTTCGATATTCATCGCAACCAGATCGCCCTGACCACGCCGATCAAGACCATCGGCCTGCATGAGGTCGAGGTGCATCTGCATCCCGAAGTGACAGTCAAGATTTCCGTCAACATCGCCCGTTCGCCGGCCGAGGCCGAACGTCAGGCCAAGGGCGAAGAAATCAATGTCGTCGAAGAGACCAATCTCGACGAACTCGGCCTCGAAATAGGCGCCGCCCTGGCCGATGCCGGCGGCAGCCTCGGCGATCGCTGATCGTTTCTGACTATCTGGTGTGTCCGGCGCCGCTGCAGCCGGACACACGGTTTCCTCCGGAATGGCGAATTTCTGAAAAGAAGACTCTGTTTCCGGCATCCAGCATGCGAAAATGGGGGTTCCGTTTCCACCATCGCAGCTGACGATCTGGGATTTGGCGCGCCCTTTGGCAGTCGCCACCCTTTCGATAGGCGCGGCATTTCAAATTAGGCCCATGGCGACAATCGACGACTATGCCACGCTAGACCTTGCGCCCACGCGGGCGCCGGCCTTTCGCACAGCGCCTCACAATATCGAGGCGGAGCAGGCCTTGCTCGGGGCGATTCTCGTCAATAACGATGCGTTTGACCGCGTCTCCGATTTTCTGCGTCCGGAACATTTCGCCGAAGAACTGCATCGGCGCATTTATGATATTGCCTCGCAGCTGATCCGCGCCGGCAAAATCGCCAAGCCCATTACCCTCAAAACCTATCTCGGCGATCATGATCTCGGCGGGATGAGCGTGCCGGAATATCTCGCCCGGCTCGCCGCCGAGGCGACATCGATCATCAATGCCGAGGATTACGGACGCACCATTCACGATCTCGCGGTGCGGCGGGAACTGATCGTCATCGGCGAGGAAATCGTCAATGCCGCCTATGACGCGCCTGTCGATGCAACACCGCGCGCGCAGATCGAGGAAGCCGAGCGCAAGCTCTTCTCAATCGCCGAGACAGGCCGCTACGACGGTGGTTTCCTACGGTTTTCGGATGCGCTGACGACGGCGGTCGATATGGCCGCCAAGGCCTTCGAACGCGACGGCCATCTCTCTGGCATAGCAACCGGCCTCAGCGATCTCGACCGTATGATGGGCGGCCTGCAGGCCTCCGATCTGGTGATCGTCGCAGGGCGCCCCGGCATGGGCAAGACGGCACTCGCCACCAATATCGCCTTCAACATCGCCAAAGCCTATGAATTCCACACGCGCCCGGACGGATCGGCGGAAACGGTGAATGGCGGCGTCGTCGGCTTCTTCTCGCTCGAAATGTCGTCGGAACAGCTCGCAACCCGCATCATCGCCGAACAGGCCGCGGTCGCCTCCTACAAGATCCGGCGCGGCGATATGACCGAGCAGGAATTTCACCGTATCGTCGAAGCGGCACGGGAGATGCAGTCCATTCCGTTTTACATCGACCAGACCGGCGGTCTGTCGATCGCCCAGCTCACAGCCCGTGCGCGCCGGCTGAAACGCCAGCGTGGCTTGGATGTACTCGTCGTCGATTATCTCCAATTGCTCGGCGGCTCCAAGACGCGCGGTGACAACCGCGTTCAGGAATTGACCGAGATCACCACCGGCCTCAAGGCGCTCGCCAAGGAATTGAACGTGCCGGTCGTCGCCCTTTCGCAATTGTCGCGTCAGGTCGAGTCGCGCGACGACAAACGGCCGCAATTATCCGATCTTCGTGAATCGGGCTCGATCGAACAGGACGCCGACGTCGTGATGTTTGTGTTCCGCGAGGAATATTACCTGAAGAACAAACAGCCACGCGAAGGCACCGAGGAATTCATCACCTGGCAGACCGATATGGAGCGTGTGCATGGGAAAGCCGAGGTGATCATCGGCAAGCAGCGCCACGGCCCGACCGGCACTGTCGAACTCGCCTTCGAGGCGGAAATGACCCGTTTCGCCAATCTGGCGCGCGAGGAAAACCTGCCGGAGCGGCTATGAACGAATTGCGCGAGGCCACTATCACCCAGCTCGAATCGGGCGCGACGCTCTCCATCGATCTCGCGGCGGTGGTGCGCAATTGGCGGACGCTGCAGGCGGTCTGTGGCGACGCCGAATGCGGCGCGGTGGTGAAGGCCGATGCTTATGGCCTGGGCCTTGAACCCGTCGTCCGCGCCTTGTCGGGTGCCGGCTGCAAGACCTATTTCGTCGCCCATGTCTTCGAGGGGCGGCGGCTTCGGGCGGTGGATTCCACCGCAACCGTCTATGTCCTCAATGGCCTCGTGCCTGGCACCGCGCCGGCCTATCTCGACCATAATCTGCGCCCCGTTCTCTGTTCTCTGCCGGAAATCGAGGAATGGCTGCAATTTTGCGCCCTTTTCGGCCGCCGCGATGTCGATGGTGGGACTTTGCCCGCCGCCCTGCAGCTCGATACTGGTCTCAACCGGCTTGGCCTCAAGCCGAACCAGATCGAAACCGCGAGCGAATTGACCGAGACCTTGAACATCACGCTCGTGCTGTCGCAATTCATCTGGTCGGGACAATCCAATCTCGCCCGCTGCGAGACCCAGGTCGCCCTGTTCGACTCCATGCGGGCCCCATGGAAAGAGGTCCCCGCCTCGATCGCCAATTCCGCCGGTATTTTTCTCGAACGGACCCCTCTTTATGAGATTGTCCGTCCCGGTTACGCGCTTTATGGCGGTAATCCGACGCCGGGACGTCCCAATCCGATGCAAGGTGTCTTGCGGCTCGAAGCGCGCATTTTGCAAGTCAATCATGTCGAACCGGGCGAAACGGTCGGCTATGACGGGCGCTACAACGCCAAATCGCCGCGCCGTCTGGCGACGATCGGCATTGGCTATGGCGACGGCATTCCCCGCGCCGCGCTCGGCAGCGAGGTGCATCCAGGCGGAGAAGTCATGGTGAAGGGGGCGCGTTGTCCCTTTGCCGGGCGTGTCTCGATGGATTTGATGGTCGTCGATATTACCGGCGCGCCGGAAACCAATCGCGGCGATTATGTCGAATTGATCGGCAAGGCGATTTCGATCGATGAACTCGCCAGCCGTTCACGGACGATCGGTTATGAAATCCTGACCAATCTCGGCACGCGCTTCTATCGCCGCTATACGACGCTGTAATCGCCAGCGCGTTTCGATTGTTTCCTAAACGTTCTGACGCCGCGCAGGAAATCAGGCGTCAGACGCTTGGATCCTCCGGCCAGTGCCAGCCAGCCGATGCATAATAGTTCCTGAGCTGGCGAACGATGGCGATCGACGTGTCGTGGACCGGCTTGTCGAGCGCATCCTTGAAACCGGTGGCGACGCGAATGCCGCCGCCGACCGCCAGCGGGATGATACTCGCACTCGCCAGCGCAACGCCGCCCGGGACGACGAGACCCGGCATGTGTCCACTATCGCTCGCGGTTTCGAAAGCGGTCATCGACGCCGCATCCACCCCATCACCACTCAGCAGTTCGGCGCGTGCATGCAATTCGGCGCGGCCGACACCAAAACCGATAATCATCCGGGTGACGACATTCCCCGCATCGGCTTCGGTAATCGCGACATGCAGTATAGCGGTATGAGCATGGCTCGCGCCCGGTACATAAGGAGCGGCGACGACTTTCGCCTGCTGCAGTTTCTTCACCAGATCGGCTTCGAGTTTTGCGGCTACCGTCGCGGCCAACTGCCGCTTCGCTGCATCGGGGAGAGGCGGCGCATCCACATGCACGAGGATCACCTCGGGTTGCGGTCCACGGGTGGAGGCTGCGGCGACATGAGTGATCCGCGCCCCGGCGCATCCAGCACAGAGCATCACGACGAAGCCGATGGACATGAGCCGCCACAGAAAACCCCGCCGCAGGACTTGCGGCAAGAGCCGCCTCAATAGCCACCTCAAGCCATCGTTCGATCCTGTATGCGGCATGTCGATTCCACCGGCAATGGCCATGTGCCAAACCGTCATCTTTTCCATGATGTTTCACCAAAGACTCGAAGGATATGCCGCCTGCGACCGGGAGGGTGCCGGAGCACCGGACCGTCATCGATCCGATGCTCCGGTCTTGCAACGCATACGGTCTCACACGACGCGAAAATTCACTGGCAGCTCGACCCATCAAGCGTGGATCTGTGTTGGCGTCAGGCTCAATGATGTGTCAGACCGCATTCGTCACAATGGCCATGAGAAAGGCCGGCGCCCCATCAGCGCACGTAATAAACCGGCCTCGGCGCATAAACGACAGCAGGCGGCGCGACATAAACAACCCTCGGCGGCGGCGGCGCATAGACGACCGCCGCTGGCGGCGCTGCGGGCCTTGCCGCGGCGGCTCCGATAGCCGCCCCGGCAGCGAGTCCGGCCACGGCTCCGGCCGCGACGGCACCGCCACTATAACAGCAGCCATGGTAGCCCGGATAAGGAGCGCGATAGGGAGTGGTGTGCCCCCATGCCGTGCCGCCATTGGGCCCGTGAGCAACCCATCCCCCCGCAATTGCGGGAGAGAAGGCGGTACTGCCAGCACAAGCGGCCAGCAAGGATGTCAGAATGAGTTTACGAACCATTGGCTGAACTCCTTGGCAATCAGTAAGGGAACGCCTGACGGAATGTCAGCCCGATCGGCTGCCAACAAGGGAGGCCGATCAAGCACCACTCCTGTCATCCTTACTGTAATAGCCATCAGGACATTGGCTATGACGAAGGAGGATAGCCCGGACTTGTCAGTGCCGCTTGAACGGCATGCATCGTTTTTTGGCGTTTTGTTCCCGGTCGTAACATTATGTAAAAAGGTGGTGACAACCGCAGGCGTCCCCACACGGTTCCAACAGGATGGAGCGACACATCAAGATTACCGGGTTCAAGAAGCCGGGAACTCATACAGCCTGCATGCCCGCTCCTCAGCGAGAGTCAGAAAACACTCTAATCGCCTTCCAGGATCACGCCAGGAATGACGTAACGCTCGTTTTCACCGATGGTAACGATGGTATTATCGTTCTCATGACGGGTCGTCAGGGAAACGCCTATCTCCGCTTCCACACGGCCTTTTGAAAAGTACAATGTCCGCTGAAATCCATCTGGAAAAGTAATATCGACAACTGTCGTGCCAGGATTGGAACGCACGACGCCAAAATGGCAGGAGAGAACAGGCGCATTGGCAGTGCGGCGGCATTGGACATTGCCGGTCGCGTGATAATGCGTGCCAGGAACCAGAGCATCCTTCAAGGGCGGCGGATTAAACGATTCCCTCAGATAGCGCGCCTCCACCCATCCGGTTACATTCGGATCTTCCGGAGAGACGACACGACACCATCGCGTGCCATGCTGGTCGTTACAGCCAAGATTACGCAATATCGCCCCCTCTGAAAAGGCAAGGATGATTGTCCCATTCAAGGCAGGCCGTTCATGCATTTTGAGTGAATCATTCGGTTTCAGGCCGGTGACTTGCCAGTAATCAGGACCGCCCGTAGTGCCATCGGAGAAATCCGGCTCCCTTGTCGCTCCATTCGGACCACCGGCGATCGTCATGGTGAGTGTGTAATGCGACATTTTCTTCCGACGCGCGGCAGAACGCGTCAAATAGACCTGAACCTTATAGATGCCATCAGACGGCAAGGCGCCGTTAAATTCAGCACCATCGGCCGCACCGCGATGGAGAGCCTCCGCACCATCCGGCGCCAGAAGGTTGAAAGAGGTGCTGGGATTGCTCGCCTTGAAGATGATGTGCATCTGTTGGCCTGCCCGCGCTTCAAGCCGATATTCAATTGTATGATCGCCTCTGACACTGTCTTTGAACGAAACGGAATGCGATCCTGCCGGAAAATGAACATTGATGGATTTGACATCATCAGCCGCATGCGACAGCCGATTAAACACAAGAAGTAAAAGGAAAAAACAGAAAAGGAATTTTGCAGGCCTCCCCATATTCCATCTCCTTCGTACAAGCTTGCGACACCGGTGAGATTACAGATTGTATCCTCCGGTTCGTCAGCATGGAAAATGCGCGGCATTGCAAAAGGTGCCGCTCTCAACTCACGATACGACGCATTGGACTTGAACGATCCAGCATTCTAAAAAGGCCGCTTCCTGACCCATTGTGGCGGCCACGGGTGGCGCGAGCGCCGCGAATGCGCACAGGCGGGATCGACGCATCCGGAAAGACCAGCCGAGGAATCGCATCGTCATGGCCAAGACCCGTACCAGCTATGTCTGCCAGGCCTGCGGCGCGGTCACACAGCGCTGGCAGGGCCGTTGTGATGCCTGCGGTGAATGGAATATGATCATCGAGGAGGCTGGCGATTCCGGCATCGGCGCACGCGCCGTTCCGTCACGGCGGAAGGGACGCATTTTTGCCCTTACCGGCCTCGGCGAGAAAGAACATGTTCCACCGCCGCGGCTTCTGACCGGCATGAGCGAACTCGACCGCGTCACCGGCGGCGGCTTCGTGCCCGGCTCCGTCCTGCTGCTCGGCGGCGAGCCGGGTATCGGCAAGTCCACGCTGCTCATCCAGGCCTGCGCCGCCTTGGCCAATGCTGGACACCGGGTGGCTTATATTTCCGGTGAGGAAGCCGTTGCCCAGGTGCGCCTCAGGGCCGAGCGGCTCGGACTCGGCGGCTCGGCCGTCGAACTCGCCTCGGAGACAGGCGTCGAGGATATTGTCGCGACACTCGGCGAGGGGCGCAAACCGGCGCTCGTGGTCATCGATTCGATCCAGACCATGTGGAGCGATGCAATCGAGGCGGCGCCCGGCACCGTAAGCCAGGTGCGTGGTTCGGCGCAGACGCTGATCCGCTTCGCCAAAACGCTCGGGGCGGTGGTGATCCTCGTCGGCCATGTCACTAAGGATGGGCAGATCGCCGGCCCCCGCGTCGTCGAACATATGGTCGATGCGGTGATCTCCTTCGAGGGCGAGAGCGGACGCGCCTTCCGCATTTTGCGCGCGGTGAAGAACCGCTTCGGCCCGACCGATGAAATCGGCGTGTTCGAAATGACCGGACGTGGTCTTGCCGAAGTCGCGAACCCTTCCGCTCTGTTTCTTTCCGGCCGCGACGCCGCAACGCCCGGGGCCGCCGTCTTCGCCGGCATGGAAGGCACGCGGCCGCTTCTTGTCGAAATCCAGGCGCTTGTCGCTCCGAGTTCGCTCGGCACGCCGCGTCGCGCCGTTGTTGGCTGGGATACGAGCCGCCTCGCCATGATCGTCGCCGTGCTTGAGGCCCATGCCAATGTGCGGCTCGGCCAATATGATCTTTATCTCAATGTCGCGGGCGGCTTGCGGATCAACGAGCCCGCCGCCGATCTCGCCGCCGCCGCCGCCCTCGTTTCCTCGCTCAGCGGCGTCAGCCTGCCAGTGGACCGTGTGTTTTTCGGCGAAATCGCGCTTTCTGGCGCTGTGCGGCCCGTCGCCCATGCTCTCGCCCGTCTGCGCGAGGCCGCCAAGCTCGGCTTTTCGAGCGCCGTTCTGCCGCCTTCCGCGCAGGAGAAAGCCGAGGGAACAAAGCCCCGGGAGAAAAAGCCCGTGCAGGAAGCGGCGCCCAGCGGATTGACGCTCACCCCTTGCGGCCATATCGGCGCGATCGTCGGTGCTATTTTGAAGGAGAGCCGCAATAGCGAGAAATCAACGCCGAAAAGTTCCGCACCACGGTGACGAAAGCTTAACCCTTATCTATAAGAAACGGCCAGGGGTTGCGGAACCGTCAGGAATTCCGCGCTTCCGCTTTGTCGGCTTCGCACGAGAGACCTTGAGACCATGCCATCCTATCTCGATCTGGGGCTGATCGTCGTCGTTCTCATTTCAGCCATTCTCGCCATGCTCCGCGGCTTCACCCGCGAGGTTCTGGCCATCGCCTCCTGGGGCGCGGCGGCATTGGCGGCGATCTATTTCTATCCCTTGGTCCTTCCCTATATAAAACCTTATATCGCGAAGGATGTGCTGGCCGAAGCCGCCTCCGCCGCCCTCGTCTTCTTCGTGACTTTGATTCTCGTTTCGATCGTCACGATCCAATTGTCCGATGTCATTCTCGATTCGAAGGTGGGCGCGCTCGATCGTTCCCTGGGCTTCGTTTTCGGTGCGGCGCGCGGCCTCTTGCTGTGTGTCATCGCCTTCATCTTCTTCAACTGGCTTGTTCCAGAGCAGAACCAGCCAGAATGGGTGAAGACCGCCCGTATGCGTCCGCTGCTGCAAGGCGCCGGAGCGCAATTGCTGAATGTTCTGCCCGATGATCCGGAAGGTTTCCTCGCGCGTCTGAAGAAGCCGAAAACCACGCCGGAGGAATCCGAGCCCGACAGTGATGCCCTTAAAAACGCGCCCGCGCCGGCCAATTGAGGAAGAAGAGCCAAGCCTTTGTCCCGAGGCCTGAAAAAGCAAGCGCATCGAGATTTTTCAGGCGTTCGCAGGGCGGTGGATCCAGAGCGTTTTCAAGTGGAGCAGTTCGGAAACATCCGAACATGCTCTAAGGGCATCTCATCCGCCCCGACCAATCAAACCAATTGAAATTGCACTTCTTCTTGATCGGGATCCGTTTGGAGGCGTCCAAACGGATCCCGCTTTCATTTCGAGCTCAGGAGCCACGAGACCTTCTCAGCAAGCTTCACGATAAAGTGAACAGATGCACATTCACAGCCAGCCAGCGACCCGCAACTCGGCAGGAAAAGAAGAGGCGCCGTCATGTACGCTTTTTGAGTGGATAAGCTGTTTCAACAGCGGCGTCTAAACCCATATTTAGGGTAAAATACAGCTATGGAGAGAGAAAATTGATCTCGATCATCCATGCCTCAAGAAAATAAATAGTCGATCTTTCCCGCGATTATGAATAAAAGCGCGAAAAGATCACGACCCTTTGGAAAGCCAATCCACCCCATCATGGTGAATGCTGATTCCAAGGCTATACAACTATCGTAATGCGTCAGAATGTCAGGAATATGACGCAGAAGCGGCTTAGCTTTTGCTTGAACAAACAAGACAAGCTGCGAGGAAGCGGCTTCGTGACTTCGGCGTTGTCCATCAACCCGCGAAAAAGAGAGTGGAAATCAGCCAGATGCGCTTTTTCCCGCTCCTGTTCTTGAGGAAATTCTGCTTGCCTCATGGCGTTATTCGTCGGCGTGCCTGGCCGCCGGCCGGAGGCATGCTTCTGTCTGTTGATCGGTCTGGACACAATCCAATGTCTTTTCCCCACAAACCCTTGTGGAGTTGGTTCCATGGATGAAGCAAGCTGCTCGCCGGAGAATTTCCGTTTCTCGCCTTCCGTGACGGAGCCTGACTCTACACCCGAATCCCTCGATCTTGAGGGGGATCGCCTGCGCGAGGAATGCGGCGTCTTCGGTATTTTTGGCCATCCCGATGCCGCCGCCATCACCGCGCTTGGTCTGCACGCGCTGCAACACCGCGGTCAGGAAGCCGCCGGCATCGTCACCTTTGACGGAACCCGCTTTTATTCGGAGCGCCGTCTGGGTCTCGTCGGTGATCATTTCTCCTCCGCCTCGACCATCAACCATCTGCCTGGCGCGGTCGCCATCGGACATGTCCGCTATTCGACCACCGGTGAGACGATCCTGCGCAATGTGCAGCCGCTCTTCGCCGAACTCAGTTCCGAAGATCACAATGCCGGCGGCTTTGCCGTCGCCCATAACGGCAATCTCACCAATGGATTGACGCTGCGCAGCCAACTCGTGCGCGAAGGCGCGATCTATCAGTCGACCTCCGATACTGAGGTGATCCTGCATCTCGTCGCGCGCAGCCGCAAGACCCGCCTGGTCCAGCGTTTCATCGAGGCAATCGGTACGATCGAGGGCGCTTATGCGCTTGTCGCTATCTCCAACAAGAAACTCATCGGCGCGCGCGATCCGCTCGGCATCCGGCCCCTCGTCATCGGCCAGCTCGATGGTCATTACATTCTCGCTTCGGAAACCTGCGCGCTCGACATCATCGGCGCGCGTTTCATTCGTGATGTCGAAAATGGTGAAGTGGTCGTCATTTCCGAAAAGGGAATCGAAAGTTTGAAGCCTTTCCCGGCGCGCCCAATGCGGCCCTGTATCTTCGAATATATCTATTTCGCCCGGCCGGATTCGATCGTCCAAGGCAAATCCGTCTATGCGGTACGCAAGGCCATGGGGATGGAACTTGCCCGTGAAAGCGCTGTGGATGCCGATGTCATCGTTCCGGTGCCGGATTCCGGCGTCCCGGCCGCTCTCGGCTTTTCCCAGCAGTCCGGCATTCCGTTCGAGCTCGGCATCATTCGCAATCATTATGTCGGCCGCACCTTCATTCAGCCGACCCAAACGGTGCGCGAACTCGGCGTCCGGCTCAAGCATAGTGTCAACCGCTCCGTCGTGGAGGGCAAAAGGATCGTCCTGCTCGATGACTCAATCGTGCGCGGCACGACATCAGTGAAAATCGTGCAGATGATGCGAGAGGCCGGCGCGCGCGAGGTGCATTTCCGCATTTCCTCGCCGCCGATCTCCTATCCCGATTATTACGGCATCGACACGCCGGAGCGGGAAAAGCTCCTTGCCGCCACCCATTCGCTGGAAGAAATGCGCGCCTATATCGGTTCGGATTCGCTGGCCTTCCTTTCCGTCGACGGCATCTATCGTGCCATGGGCGAACCAGGCCGCGATCCGGCACGGCCGCAATTCACCGACCATTGCTTTACCGGCGATTATCCGACGCCGCTGACCGATGTGATGGGTGAGGCCCGCAGCCAGCTTTCCCTGCTCGCCGAGGCGAGCTGAGCAAACCGCCACTTTCGTCGGAACCCGCCACCTTCCGGTTTCGGAACAGGCCTGGGAACGTTAGAAGGGAACTTCCGGGGAACCGGAGTTCCCTTTCGTTTTTGGCGAAGGCTTTCCCATGACCAAACCGCTCACCGGCCGCATTGCTCTCGTCACCGGCGCCTCGCGCGGCGTCGGCCGCGCCGTCGCGATTGATCTTGCCCGCGCGGGTGCCCATGTCATCGCTCTCGCCCGCACGCAAGGTGCGCTGGAAGATCTCGACGACGAGATTCGCGGCGCGGGAAGCGAAGCCACTCTCGTGCCCTGCGATCTCAAGGATTTTGATGCGCTTGACCGGCTTGGCCATGCGATTCACGGTCGTTGGGGCAAACTCGACATTCTCATAGGCAATGCTGGCCTTCTCGGACCGGTGAGCCCGCTCGCCCATGTTGAACCGAAGCAATGGGACGATGTCTTCGCCGTCAATGTCACCGCCAATTACCGGCTGATCCGTTCGCTTGATCCGCTCCTGCGCACATCCGATGCTGGCCGGGTCATCTTCATCACGTCAGGCGCCGGCCATCGCGCCGACTTCAAGCCCTATTGGGGTCCCTATGCAACCTCCAAGGCTGCGCTCGACGCACTAGCGCGCACTTATGCCGCCGAAACCGAGAATGTCTCTCCCGTCCGGGTAATGCTGGTCAATCCCGGTCCGCTGCGCACCGCCATGCGGGCCAAGGCCATGCCTGGCGAGGATCCAATGACGTTGCGCACACCGGAAGATTTAAGCCCGAAAATCCTCGCTTTATGCAACCCGAGCTGGACCAAGACCGGGGTGCTTTACGATTTTCCGCAAGACCGCGTCTTGAGCTTCCACAGGCCGGAATGATCCGGCCCAGTGAACCGGCCAAAGCCTATTGCCGCCCGAGCCCGAGCTCGGCAAACCATTCCTTCATATCCCTTTTCAGCCGCATGGCCGCCTGCCAGATCGCCGTCGAATGAACGAAACGCACCAGCTTGTCACGGTAATGGGTAAGCCATGACATGAGATGGTCGAACCATTCGATAAGCCGCAACTTGAAAGCCCCGGCCTGATAGATGCGGTCCACGACCAAAAGACTGATGAGATAGGCCCCGATCAGCGTCGCGACGCCCAAGACCATATGACCAGCGCCGATCAAATAGAGGGCGTAAAGTTTGGCCGGCTCGGCAATGACGAAGGGAATCGCCAGCAGAATGAGGATCGTATAGGGGGAAAGATCAGCGATCAGGCGTTCAAGGCGCTGGATCAGGGCCAATTCAGCAAACCAGCGGACGATCGGCTGGAACAGCGGCGCTAGGATGGCGTCGAGAACCAGATAGATGAAGACGACAGCTTGCGCCAGGCGCAGAAGCAGACGGCGCGGAAAGGAAAGGCCTTCGTCGGAATCGGACAATGCGGCTCTCTTTCTGATGGATTGAAGCGGCTGAAGGATCAAATTCGACGGGCCGCCGCCGCTTTATCTCCCCTGTAATAGGATCACACTCTTGGTGGCAAGGGTTTCGAAGCCTCGCTAAGCGGGCCTTGATAGAGAATTTCGCCGGACGATTTTTCCTTGAAAATCAGCGGCTGATCCTTGGCTGCCCCCCTCTCCACGCAGCGCCGGGCGACATGTTTGATAGCGGACCAGGCCTCCGCCTCGGTCGCCCAATTACGCTCCTCGCTATAATTCAGGACGGGAACCTCATAGAGATAATACGGCATGGCCTTCTCTCATTATCGATGCGTGAGGATGATCCTTTGCAAGCAACAGACGCGCCGAAATTCCAAAGGATCAATCCCGCGCATCAATCCTTTTACCCGGGATTTCGGACCTTAAGCGGGTGCCATCCTCGGCTCCCTTGAGATCGTCAAACCATGTCTTCCAAAGCGGGACCGCCGTCGCGAATGTGCCGCGGTGATTCGTGGCACCCGTCGAGACAGCCTCAACGGCATGATTACCGTTGCCCATGGCTTCCTGATAGCTCATGGCGAGTCTGCCGAGACCCACGGAAATGATTTCATCCGCCTCGCCATAATAATTGCGCACGGGCGTTTTTATAACCCAACGGTAAGCAGTCGCTTTGCCGTTCAGAAGCCGACCATAGGCCGAAGCCGCAAAGAAATAGGGCTTGAAATAATCCGCCCGGATGAGCTTGTGCAGATCGCCTGGAATCTGCGCGGCCCCGGCGGTTTGATGGTCGTAAAGCTTGCGGGACGCGTCGTAATATTCGTCATTGATGAGCGAGCGGGTAAGTCCCGGCACGTTATAATAATTCTCGAACGAAAAGGCCGAAAGGATAAACAGCGTCGAGACCCAGCTCGCGTCATTCGCACGAGGAAATTGCAAAAAACCATTCAGCCCGAGGAAAATATCGACCGGCGCGCTCGCCGTCGCGGCGCCAGCCACTGTTTCACCGGCATTTTCGAGCTTTTCAAGAAAAGCCATCGTCACGAAGCCGCCCTGCGACCATCCTCCCAGCAGCAGTTTACTGGTCGAGCGGTGCATATGCGCGAGCACCGCGCGGGCCGCGCGCAGCATGTCATAAGTGGCTTGCTGGTGGCTGGCCTTGACGAGATAGCCCTCTGGCTCCTGCGATAGTCCCATTCCGAAATAATCCGCGCCGATCACCACATAGCCTTGCCCGGCGAACTGGGCGAGAACGAGCTGGGTTTCAGGCGAGCGCTCCGGAAAGGATGGAACCTCATCTTTTCCATAGACAGTGCCATGCTGATAGGAAAGCATCGGCATCGTATCAGCAGCATTATCCGGTATGGCGAGAAGGCCAGAAGCCAGCGTCGGCTTGTTTCCCTGTTCGGGAATAACCGAAGGATAGGTGACGCGATAAAGGTTCACCGCGTTTCTCGCCGGAGCGTAGGAAGGTGAAACGCCAAAGACCTCCGGAGCATCAAGGCTGAGAATATGGTTCAGCTTTTCGACATCCCACTGGCCGATGAACCTGTAGCTTACGCCAGAGAGGACCTCATTGACGCAATCCTCGGTCGCTTCAGCCGCTGGCGCAATGCCCCATCGGCATGAGGCCAGCACCAGCACGATCCCAAAGGTGAGGAGGCGGCGAGACATTCGAACTCCTTCAGCTGTGCGGGAAAAGCCAGATGGCATAGTTACGCCGAGCATCGCACCAAATGTGTCAACACAAGACGAATGCCTTGGCTTGAAGCATTAAGTGTCAGCCCAATCCGACCACTCGGCGTCTATTTGCGTTTCCTTGTGGGAGCATAGGGATTGTCCGTAGTCTTTCGCGACAGACGGATCGGAACGCCCGGAAGGTCGAAGGTCTGGCGCAGGCCATTCACCAGAAAACGCTCATAGCTCTGCGGCAAGGCGTCCAGCTGATTGCCGAACAGAAGGAAATAGGGTGGCCGGGCGCGCAACTGGGTCATGTAACGGATCTTGATGCGGCGGCCCGACACCGCAGGCGGCGGGGTCTGTTCCAAAGCGCCTTCGAGCCAACGATTGAGCCGCGCGGTTGAAATCCGCTTGTTCCAGATAACATGCACCTTTTCGATCGCCGCCATCAGGCGATCGAGACCCTCTCCTGTCGTTGCCGACACCGGAACGACGGGCGTTCCCTTGACCTGTGGCAGAAGGCGCGCCGCTTCTTCGCGAAGGATGGCCAATCTCTCGCCGCGCTCGGCATCGTCGGCGCCGATCAGGTCCCATTTGTTGAGCGCAATCACCAGCGCCCGCCCTTCCCGTTCGACGAGATCGGCAATCGTCAAATCCTGTTTCTCGAAGGGGATTGTGGCATCAAGCAGCAGAACTACGACTTCCGCGAAACGCACGGCACGCAAGGCATCGGCGGCAGCCAGCTTTTCGAGCTTATCCTCGATTTTCGCCCGGCGGCGCAGACCCGCCGTGTCGAAAATCTTCATTTTGCGTCCGCGCCATTCGAGATCGAGCCCAATCGAATCGCGGGTCAATCCCGCCTCCGGTCCCGTCAGCAGGCGGTCCTCGCCAAGAATACGATTGAGCAAGGTGGACTTTCCCGCATTCGGTCGTCCAACGACTGCGATGCGCAAGGGCTTCGTCAGATCGAGCTCGGAGCCATCCTCGTTTTCATCGAATTGCGGACGTTTCTCGACCGCTTCATCCTCTTCGGAAAGTTCGGTTTCCGCCGGAAAAGCCTCACGCAAGGCGTCGTAAAGATCGGCCAGACCTTCGCCATGTTCCGCAGAGAAAGCGACGGGATCACCAAGCCCAAGGTCGAATCCTTCCATGGCGCCGGTCACGCCAGTGCGGCCCTCCGCCTTGTTGGCGATCAGGATCAAAGGCTTGCCTGCACGCCGGACAAGGCCGGCAAAGAAGCGATCTTCCGGCGTCAGTCCCGCACGGACATCGAACAGAAAGAATATGCCATCCGCCTGTTCGATCGCGGCTTCGGTCTGGGCTCGCATCCGGCCGGAAAGACTCGCCTCATTACCTTCCTCAAGTCCGGCGGTGTCGATGATCTTGAAGGTGAGATCACCGAGCTTAGCGTCTCCTTCACGCCGGTCACGCGTTACGCCAGGCCGATCATCGACCAGCGCGAGCTTCTTGCCGACAAGCCGGTTGAACAGCGTGGACTTACCGACGTTCGGACGTCCGATGATGGCAATGGTGAGCATCAGGGTTTAGGAGCCTCCGGATTGGTTTGTTCCTGCTGCGCGCCGGAAGCCTCCGCAGGCTTGTCGACGTTCCCCGATGGTGCTTCCGTACCCGTAGCCGGCTGCTCGCTAGAAGCCTTTGCGGCTTCGCCTTCCGGCTGCGATTGCACATCCGAGGAAGGCTCATCTTTATTGACCGGGGCGGTATTGTCCGATGCGGGCTCGGTAGCGGACTTGGTTTCGTCAACAGCTTTTGGCTCGATTGCAGCCTTGGGCTCGACGGTGGACTCCACCTTTGGAGTCGATTGAGGCTCTGCGGGAGGTTTGGTCTCTCCCGAAGGCTTCGACTGCGGAACAGGTTTAGGCTCCGGCGCAGGTTTCCCGGCTTGCACGAGGCCGAGAAAGGCGCTGGCCCGCTGGCGCATGGCCGCCGGCGCGCCGGGATCAACCACGATCTGGTCGAGCCAACGGCCCGCGGCATCAAAATCCTTGCGCTTGAGCGCGGCAAGCGCGAGCAGTTCACGCGCCGAATTGCGGAAGGCGAAATCTCCCTTTGCCAAGCTGGCCGCCCGCTCTTCAAACTGGTTCGGGTCCAGTTGATCCGCTTGCAGATACAAAGCCCGCACCCTGGCAATATCGCGCAGAGACTGCGGCAACTTTTGATCTTCGGCAAAAGCCATATAAGCGCCCGTGGCGGCGAGAGGGTCTTTGGTAACCTCCGCATCGATCGACCGCAGCTGCGCCAGTGCCTCATAACCCTTGGGGGCATTTTCGCCCAGGGCTTTGAGTGCAGCCAGAGCCTTGGTCTGATCCCCCGCCTGAGCAAGATCAAGTGCCGCCTGATAGTGCGCACCTGTCGCTTCGGCTTCGGCCAGACGATGGCTCATCGTCACACGCCAAGCCACCGCGCCGAAGATCACGAAAAGAATGACGCCCGCTAGCAGAAATCGATAGCGGCCAAGAAAATCAATGATGCGCTGGCGGCGGACATCCTCATCCACCTCACGAAAAAAATCACTCATATGTTACCTTGGCTAAGACTCTCGGGCTGACACTTTTGGGCTGAAATTCTCTGGCTGATATTCAAGAGATGAAACGTTCACGCCAAATTTTCGGGCTGCAGCTCTGATGGCGGCGGGTGGGGAATTTCGCCGCAACGACATACTGGCCATGCGAGATGGCTGGCGGCTCGCGCGAGAAATGGCAAAACCGCAGTCTGCGATTTCAGCGTACGACCAAGCCCAAACACGAAGCCTCGCTCCCACGGCTCTTCAATGGTCCTTGAGACCGATACCCGTCCCGCCTCTCGGTTTCAACCTGCCAGCAGAAAAATCGTTCTCAAGCATGAGGTGTGGCGAGCCGATGAAAAGAAAGAATTAATTAAGGTAAGCCTGTAAATTTCTCGCCACTTTTCTTGGTGAACTCCGTTTTTTCTCCACCCTTCGAAAGTCAACAAAAGCTCAGATCATTATCAATTGCTAATTTGATCCGGGCGAGCCTGTCCCATGGGTCTGTAAAATGAATTTTACAGACCCTCGTTTGCACCGGACGCTCGCTCCCCAAACGCGCCGAACATCGAAATCCTTACTTTCTTTCATCATGTTAGATTCGCATGGCTGGCTTGCACGAAGCTTTTCAGCGTCAAAGATAGCAGCAAAATACATTGACCCCTTTTTATTAGGACACTATCTAATAGCCATGGCTAGTGCTCGCTCCCTCCCCTCCGTTGCCCTATTCGGACAGATCGTCATCCGCGTCGGGCGCAACTGGCGGCGGGTTCTGGATCAGGTGCTTTCCACGGAAGGTCTTTCGCAATCGACCGCTTTGCCGCTCATCATTTTGCTGAGAAGCGGGGGTATGCGTCAGGGAGTGCTGGCAGATGAACTGGGCGTCGAGGGCCCCTCGCTCGTGCGGCTCATCGATATGCTGGAAGGCGACAAGCTCGTCACACGTCGCGAAGATTCGCGAGACCGCCGTGCCAAGCTGATCGATCTCACAGAAGCCGGACGGGAAAAGGCCGAACATATCGAGCATGTCGTGAAAAAAGTCCGGCAGGCCCTGTTAGGTAATATAGAGCCTGGCGACCTCGACGTCGCCATGCACGTTCTTGAAGTTCTCGATGCCGATCTGAGTGCGCTGCTCGCGCGCGAAGAATTGGATGCCTGACACGCAATTGCGATAGTCAATTCATCGCATTGCTCTGCGGCTTGCCGCCGAACGCCGTTGAATCCTTCCCCACCTGGTTCAATGGCGTTCAGAATAAAACAATTAATAGAGACAAATGAATAATAATCCGGAGCATCCGCTCGGTCGGATGGTCCAGACAGCCCCTTCGATCGACAATGGGACTTTTTTCAATGACTTTGAATCACATGGCGATTCCCCCCGCGAGGGATAGGCGTTAGCGCAATTTTCCTTTCAAACGAATCGCTCCCCGATTGAAGGCATCTGAAAATGCTCCACCTTATTGAGATGCCGCGTTTGGGAGGCTCAGAAGCGATCGACGCGACGAGGGTCGAGACAGCATCGCCTTGAGATCGAAGGATTCGCCTTCATACTCTTTTCCCATGGAACAGGACGGCGATCGACGCACCCTGCTCCGGGGAGGCCTCCGGCCTGAATAATCTCGCAAGTCCGGCGCTCCTGCCGGCAGGCCATCCGAATTTTCGCGGCAAGAGACGCAAGCCAAGACAAGAGCCAAGACCATGATGTCCCCATCGTTGTTGAAGGAGCTTAAAGACGCCGACTGGCTGTTTTCACTGAAAACCTTTTTCGCCGCGGTGCTCGCGCTTTATATCGCCTTCGCCTTCGATCTCGAGCGCCCCGCCTGGGCGATGGGCACGGTCTATCTCGTCTCCCAGCCGATCGCCGGTCAGGTCGCCTCGAAATCCTTTTTCCGCATCATCGGCACCCTGCTCGGCGCCGGCGTCGCCCTGTTGAGCATCCCGACGCTGCAAAGCGCGCCGGAGCTCCTCATCGTGCTGCTGGCCGGCTGGTGCGGCCTTTGTCTTTACATCTCGCTGCTCGACCGCACTCCGCGCTCCTATGTGTTCATGCTCGCAGGCTACACAGCCTCGATCATCGGCTTCTCATCCATCGACACGCCGGTAAACATCTTCGATGTTACAGTCGCGCGCGTTGAGGAAATCGTCATCGGCATCGTCTGCGGCACCATGATGAGCGAGCTCATTTTCGTGCGCCACATCGGCCCGCTTCTCGCCAAGCGAATCGACAATTGGTTTGTGATGCTGAATGAACTCAGCACTCACTCGCTGGAGAGTACTTCCCCGGAGAGCACTGCCCACGAGCAAGACCTCAAGCGGGAACGCAGCCGGCTGGCACGCGAAGTCTCGGATTCCTACGGACAGGTCACGCATCTCTATTACGAACATTCGACCTATCATACGCTGCGGCATTATATCCGCATTCTCCACCATCGCATCGTTCTACAGATCCCATTGCTGTTTAGCCTTGAACAGGCTGGCATTGCCCTGAAAGAACAAAGCGACGCCACGCAGACACCGACGGCACCCGATCTCCAGGAGATCGAGACCCGTATGGTCGAATCCCTGCATAAGGACGAGATACGGGAACAATCCGAGGCGATGAGCCGGCTCTATACCGCCGTCACGCGCCTTGAATCTCAGGAAGGGCCGATCAAAGACGTCGATGGCCTGTTGCGCAAAAACTTCCTGTCCCGCTTACGCCGCTTCCTCGACCATTTCCTGGCGAGTCTCACCTTATGGACCAATGCACGCGCGGGCCGCGCGCTG
This sequence comes from Beijerinckia mobilis, assembly GCF_000745425.1. Classification (GTDB taxonomy): domain Bacteria; phylum Pseudomonadota; class Alphaproteobacteria; order Rhizobiales; family Beijerinckiaceae; genus Beijerinckia; species Beijerinckia mobilis. Next base: position 90,251 of record NZ_JQJH01000013.1, on the reverse strand, counting down.
GGCCGCCCGCCGGGCAGCAACGCCTATCCACTGCACCGCGATCATGGGGCGGCTTTCCGCTCGGCACTCGGCGCCTTCTTCTCTGTGATCGTCTGCTGTATCTTCGCTATCTCCACGACTTGGCCCGGCGGCACCATCGCCGCGCAAATGGCGGCGCTCGGCGCCTCGATCGGAGCCTTGGGCGAGAATCCTACGTCGGCGATCCTTACATTCGCCAAGGCGACGATCGTTGCCGCCATAGCCGGGTTCATCGTGCTGTTCGGCTTGCTGCCGATGATCGACGGTTTCCCGCTTCTCGCCCTGTGTTTTGCGCCTTTCCTGCTGATCTTCGGCGCGATCGTCAGCATTCCGCGTCTATCGGTCTTCGGCGTTCTGTCCGCGCTTTTGCTGGGCATTCTGGTCAATCCGCAAAGCCGCTATCAAGCCGATCTCGCATCATTCACCAATAGCGTGTTGGCCATGCTCTTCGCCTTCACGATAACGCCCGCCATCGTCGGTCTCATCCGTCTGTTCGCCGTCGAGAAAACCGCGCAAAGACTGCTTGCTGCCGGCTGGACAGAAATCGCGGCCGTATCGCACAATCGTTGGATCACCAACGAACCGCTTTTCGCCTATCGCATGATGGACAGGCTTGGCCTTCTCGCACGCCGTCTCAATACATTCGGCGAGAAAATCCCGTCCTGGATCGCACCGACGCAGGAAACCGCCATCGGCCTCGATGTCGTCGAATTACGCCGCCTCGAACCCCTGCTTCCATTCGATATTGCGAGCCATCTCGCAGCGGTGCGCGAAAACATCGCCATCATCTTCGTCCACAAGGCCCATGGCGTCGATGGATCCGCGCCGCAAGCCGACTTCGATCAGCTTCTCTCGGCCATCGACATTGCCTTGCGCGAAGTCTTCGCGAGCGCTTTGTCCGATCGCCGCGACGAGACCCTGATTGCCTTGTTCGGCATCCGGCATACGTTCTTCCCGGGAAAGGCTTTGCCCGAATTGACGTTGCCCGAAACTCCGCGCGCACAAAACCCGCCCCCGGTATCATTAACGCTTTCCGCCCCCACATCCATCCCTTCAATGAAATGGAAACAGGCCGTATGAGAGTGCCTGGAGAATTCGACTTCTACGGCGTCTATGCGCCGCAATTGCTGGTGTTGGCATCGATCGCCTACATCCTCAGCAACCTTCTGTCGCGCCTTCTGAACTGGCTCGGTTTCTACCGATACGTCTGGTACCGGGCCCTGTTTGATGTCGCATTGTTTTTCATCACTCTTGGCGGCCTCAGCCAAGTTGCAAAAGGACTCTAGCTTCAATGTCGCGCTTCTTCGAATCATTCGGGCGCATTCTCATCACATTGGTCAGCGTCGTCATCGCCTTGTTCGCCGGATTCCATATCTGGGACTATTATATGGACGCGCCTTGGACACGTGATGCCCGTATCCGCGCCGATGTTGTCCAGGTCGCGCCCGACGTCTCCGGTATCGTCAGCAAGATCGAAGTGGAAGACAATGAACGCGTCAAAAAAGGCGATGTGATCTTCATCATCGATCAGGTGCGTTTCAAGATCGCCGTCGAGCAGGCCGAGGCCAATGTGAAAACCGCGAAGGCAGCACTCGACCAGGCGGAACGCGATCAAATTCGCTACTCGCAACTGACCTCGCGCGCCGTCTCGGATCAGAAGCGGGAGGAAATCCTCACGGCGCGTGATCAGGCGCTCGGCAATTACAAGCTGGCCCTCGCCAATCTGGACAAGGCAAAGCTTGACCTGGAACGCAGCGAAGTGCGCGCCAGGGTCAATGGCTATATGGCCAATTTCGAAATGCAGCCGGGCGTTTATGTCAGCGCAGGTAAGGGCGTCGCGGCCCTCGTCGACAGCGACAGTTTCTATATCATGGCCTATTTCGAGGAAACCAAATTGCCGCGCATCAATATCGGCGATGAGGCTCTCATTTATGTCATGGGTGAGACGAAGCCGATCCGTGGCGAGGTGGAAAGCATCGTCACCGGCATTGAGGACCGCGAGCGCGGCGCCAGCGAGTCACTGCTCGCCAATATCAACCCAACCTTCAACTGGGTTCGCCTCGCTCAACGCATTCCCGTTCGCATCGCGATGAAGGACATACCGGAAGGCATCAAGATCGTGTCCGGGCGTACGGCCACGGTTTATATCGAACACAAGGAAGGCAAGAATGAAAAGGAAGCGGCCTTCCCCTGGAATCTTTCGGAAAAGCTTTCCGCTTTATGGACCCGCGCGACGAACTGAAGCCTGTGTGCATGTATCCGCGCCGGTTCATCGAGCATTTCCGATACGATTGAATTGCTTCGAAAATGCTCCGATTCTTGAGTGGTGCATTTCGGACATATCCGAGATGCTTGAAAGAAGCCCTACTCCCAAAAATCGAGAGCCTTACCGTACATCCAGCGCAACCAAAGATACGCCGAGCCGGAAATCCATTCTCGCCACAGCCAACAAAAAACCTCGCTTATTCAGCGAGGTTTTTTGTTGGCCAGAAGTATGACCAAACGCCAATCCTGATGCACGTATTCCCATCAGAATCCAAACTTTGTTATTCAGCCTGCACCTTGGCATAAAAATCACGCGCATGGCGCGGCTGATGCGTCATCGATTGATCGCCGAAATCCTGCGGCGCCGGGCGCTGATAATTGAGGTTTTCTCCGCCAATCCGTTCCCGGAAGGAACGAGCAGGATCATAGACCTCACCGGCGATAGCGGTACTCGTAAGGGCAGCGAAAACGAGAAGGGCTCCAACACCAATCTTTTTCATGGCAGTACCTCCAAGATCCATGCAAGGCGTGGGAGAACCTTCATGGAAGGGTGCCGGTCATTCGAGGGTGTATTGATTTGCCCGGCTCACCGGTACATAGGCGGCTATCGGCACGATTGCAGCACCCAATTGTGCATTGCAGTAATGCATAAAGGGTATAAGTTCGGGCATACGTATTCCCTGTTGCCCATGCTCAAGCATGAACACTTTGCCAAATTCCATCGGCCAGCGTGTTGGGAAGGGCGCGATTCAGCTTGAAGGTCACCGCCTCCAAAGTGGCTTGGGGCGAGGTGAAATCCAAGTTTCAGCGGTCGATGTCTCGATGGCCGTTTTCATCAAGACCAGATATCCGACGCCGCTTGCCGATCTGAACGATTACAATGTGTTTTTAAAAATATATAGAAAGCTCATAAGTATATTGCGAGACCGTCTCGATAGGTGTCAGCGGATAAATAAAAATAGAAACTTCGAATTTTAACCTTCGGTTCAAGCTTTGAGAGCAAGCAAAACAGCGGAATATATTTCGCCTTTAAAATGCTCTCCGTTAAGCAGTACGAGTCTTGCTTATCCCAAGTCTCATTGATCCCGATCTGTTGGGCTCAATGAGGTCCGGTGGAAAACCGCCGGCCCGCATCCGCGGGGGCCAAATCGCAATGAATCATATTCATCGCTATTTGGTATTAGTCCTCTCACCGCTTTCCGCCCCAAACGAGCCTGACCGATATGGATGACATACTTGCAGCGAACGCTCTCTATTATAGCGCGTTTTCTTCCGGTGATTTTGCAAGGATGAGTGAGCTTTGGGCGGACGAGGATGTTTCCTGCGTTCATCCCGGCTGGCCGATTCTCATCGGCCGGCAAGCGGTCCTGGAATCCTATAAAAATATTCTGCGTAATCCCATGCAGGAAACAATCGTTGTGCGCGAAGAGGTCGCCATTGTTTCAGCGCGCGATGGCCGCGTCTGCTGTGTTGAAATGGCAGGTGACATGCCACTGGCAACAACCAACTGGTTTCGGCGTATTCATGGCATCTGGCGCATGATTCATCATCAAGCCAGCCCCATCGCCTCGATGGTTCAGGATAGCGAGCCGTTACGGCCGCATTCTCCCATCAAGCTCAATTGATCCACCGTGGCCCGACAGCGCACGGGCTCCTCTGGACATTCGATGAGAGTCCGTGTGTCCGGAAGCCGTCAGTCGTTCGTCCGGAAGATTCCGAACAAGCGCCCTTTAGAGCATTTTTCCATAAGCTTGAATCGCTTCGCGATTTTATTACTTTGAGAACACTCTAGTTTTTTGAGCAAAGCGTTTCGGATATATCCGAAACGCTCTCATCACACTGTCTTCTCAATCGAGCCCGATACGCTCTTCCGGAAGCGGCCCGACCACACGGTAGAGCAAGCCACCAATTATACCACCAAGCAACGGAGCCGCCCAGAACAGCCAAAGCTGTTCCAACGCCCATCCGCCGACAACCAGAGCCGGCCCGGTGCTACGCGCGGGATTGACCGAGGTATTGGTGATCGGAATGCTGATCAGGTGAATCAGCGTCAGGGCGAGGCCAATCGCCACACCGGCAAAACCCACTGGGGAGCGCGGATGGGTCGCACCCATGATGATATAGATGAAAGCGGCTGTCAGAACCGTTTCCGTAGTGAAAGCGGAAACGAGATTGTAATGCCCGGGCGAATGCGCATCATAGCCATTCGCGGCAAAGCCACCGGCAAGATCAAAACCCGGCGCTCCACTCGCAATGAAATAGAGGAGGAAAGAGCCGGCGATCGCACCCAGCACCTGGGCGATGACATAAGGAATGACGTCAGATACCGGGAAACGTCCGCCAGCCGTCAGACCCACGGTTACGGCAGGATTAAAATGGCCGAATGAAATGTGGCCAACCGCGAAAATCATCGACAGGACTGTGAGTCCAAAGGCGAAAGAGACGCCAAGAAGACCGATCCCTACATTCGGAAATGCAGCCGAAACGATGGCGGCGCCACAGCCGCCAAAGGTCAACCAGAAGGTTCCGATCAATTCAGCGAGATATCTTCTGAAATGCATTGTAAATACCCCCGATCATCAATGCGTGGATATAGCCGGAAGAATCCGCACCACCCGTTTCATAAAACGCAGTCTTGTCAATAACTTAAAAATGATGCGACGATTCTTCCAAAATCGCCGGAGAACGCGCGCGATCAGATACGCTCCATGCTTATACTTCCTGCGCGCGATCAGGCCCCAAAGGGACAATGGCCTTGATAATTTCGACCATGCCTGAGGTTAAGATCTATTTCTTGACGGTCAATCCTATTTGAGGATCTTTTCAAGATCTTCATCGCTCAAATCTACATCAAGAAAGAGATGATAGAAGCGCCGTGCTTCAGTCTTCACATCCAGGGGATAAAGATCAGGATAAAAGAGGTTGGCGAGCCATTGCACACCCAGCCCCTGCATGAAGCTCGGCGGCCGATCAATCCAGTTAAACGGCGTTTTCGGTACGACAGAGATCGCTCCCTGCCGGACAGCCTCGACTTGCCGCCATATCGGATCCTTCTGTGCTTCACGCGCGAACTCCCGCGATTGGGTAATGATGATTTCAGGCTTCCGCGCGATAATGTCTTCGATCCCAATCGCTTCCATTCCGCCGTGTGTCGATTGGTCACAATGATGGATATTGTCACCCCCGGCCAGCCGGATCGCGATTGTATGGAAGGAATGATCGCAATCCGTCGCCAGACCATCGCGTGACTCGGCGTAATAGACGCGCCGCCGTTCATCCTTGGGGACTTTCGCGACCGCAGCCCCAACCCGCTTCAGCACATCTTCAATATAGGCGGCCAAAGCCTCCGCCCGCTGCGGCTTGTCGAGCAGGCCTCCGAGGAAACGCAGGGTTTCCGGATAATCCTCTATACTGTCGGCCTTCACGAAGACGACAGGCAGACCAACCTTGCCGAATTGGCCGATGATCCGTTCATTATCGGTGAAACGGTCGAGCCAGACGAGAATGACATCGGGATGCAGGCCAAGAATCTCTTCCGGGTTCATCGCCGCGCCGTGCCCCATAATGGCGCCAATGACGGGCAGATCGAAGAGGGCTTTGGGCAGAAACGGGCGATCCTTCTCCGGCATTGGAAGATTGATGCCGACGAGACGTTCCGGCGCAAAAGCGTAGAGCAGGAAAGTAACAGGATGCGATACCGAATAAATCTTTCCGATGTGGTCGGGCACAGTGACTTTGCGGCCTGCCATATCGGTGATCTCTCGCGCCATGACCGGCGCAAGAGACAGGCAAAAAGCCAACGCATAAAGAATGAGACTACGCCGCGTGGGAAGAGACATCATCAGAAATCCATCGAAAGCCGGACAATGGCGGTCAAAGGCTGACCGGGATAGACGTAATTATAGCTGGCGGCCGTTGCCCAATAACGGGCATTGAACAGATTTTTGATGTTGACGCTGACCTTGGCCGGTCCGAACCGGTATGACGCCATCGCATCGAAGGTCGTGTAACCGCCGAGATAGGCGACAAGATTGGGATTGGCCTGGCTGATGAGATTTGTCGTGCGGCCGGAGGAAGTGGTCAGCCCCCCACCAATGGTAAAGCCTTGTGCCGGACCATCCTGGAATTCATACGTGCTCCAGAAACGGAACGTATCCTTGGGAACATTTGGAATCGGAGAACCGATGAGATAGCTGTTATCTTCTGAAATCCGCGCATTAATATGGGAATAAGAGGCCAGCAGGTTCCAACCCGGCAGAGGTTGAAGGGTCGCCTCGATCTCGCCCCCGCTCGAGCGCTGCTTGCCGGTCTGCACATCATAACCGAGCAGCGCCTTGGCCGGGTCCGGATCGGTTTCCGGGACATTCGACAAATTGATGTCGTAAAGCGCGGCGGAGACGCTCGCAAAATCAGCAATACTATACTTCAGACCGATCTCCTTCTGATCTCCTGTCTCGGGATCAAACGTCTGAATGATACCGTCGCTTGTCAAATTCGGGGCTTGTGGTGAGAAGGTCGTCGTATAGGATGCAAAAGCCGTCAATTCTGGCAGGATATCATACATGAGACCAACACGCCAACCGAGCCCATTTTTGTTATACTGCGTCGAGCCTTGCATCAAAGGATTTGAATTCATTCCCGACCGGGTGAATGTGCTATATTGCACATAATTAACACCCGCCGACAGCCTCAGGCGATCGGTAAAGGAAATGACATCGTTGAAATATTCATTGAACTGCTGGGAGTTGGAATAGCCATACATATATTGCGTCAGATTGCCGAACGGCACACCCCAATTCGGATTATAGGGATCCGTGAATGTGTAGGAACTGAACAGATTGGGGTTCGGCCGCCGCATATCCATCTTGTACCAGCTATTCGCATAGCGTACTCCCGCGACGATATCATGTTTGATACCGAGCGTATCAAAATGGCCGGTCAACATCTGATCCGTGTCAATGGAATAAACGGGCCCCATTTTGATATCGGAAAAGGCCTGCTTGTAAAGGGGCGTTCCGGAGGAAGTGAATGACGGCGTGGCATAGATCGATATCTGATCACGCTTTGTCATCGTATATTGGCTGGAGGATTTGAAGCTCCAATCCTTGTTGAATTCATGTTCGAAGCCCAGGCGGACATTGGTGCTGACAAAAGTTTGCGTCGCACGCGGATCGATGACGTTGAGATCACGGCCGAACCAGCCGAGTGACGCGAGATATTGATTGCTGCCGGCCCCCTTCGCCGCCATATAGGGCAGACCGCTATAAGGATGGGTCTTCTGCCAGCGGTATTCGAAAGCCGCCGTGACGGAATCCTGAGCGGAAAGACGCCCCTGAATGATTTCGGAAACAGCGGCCTTGGTATATTGGGAATTCTGATAGAAACTGTCGTACCCCCCGACGAGATAACTCGTCCGCGCCAGCCAATTGCCATCCGCGCTCAACGGAGTCGAAACATCGCCGGTCGTCACATGGGAGCCGAAATTGTCGATTTCCACCCCGACCCGTCCCGCGAAATAGGGCAAGGGCTTCTTGCTGACAACATTCACGATGCCGCCGATACCGCTGATATAGGCGCCATACATCAGTGCCGACGGCCCCTTCAGCACCTCGATATGATCGACGCTCGCCAGAGCCTGATTGCCGAAAGGTGCCGGATCCCACAGTCCATCGCGCAAAATCATACTGTTGGGAAAGCCACGGATCGTGACGGTATTATATTGGTCGAGTGGATAGTAGCCGGGATAGGAATTGTTCACGCCGGCGACATTGCTCAGGGCCTCGTTGACGGTGCGGACCGCCTGATCTTCCATCAGCTTACGCGGCACCGTGGTGATCGATTGCGGGACATAGGAATTCGGCAGACGAGCCTTGCTGCCCGTCGTCGAATGCGTGACGACGTAATTGCGTATTCCTTCCGCATCCGACTGTTCGCCGATGGGAATAAGATTATTACTCTCGATGAGAACCTGCGGCAGCTGCACATTATCGGCCGATTTTGCAGCCATGCCGGAAGCCCTGGCGCGGGTGGTCTTGGGATCGACGATCGGCCGATTTTCCTCGACCAATAATGTCGTTTGCGTGGCTTCCTGCGCATGGGCCCACCCGCAGCCGACGAGGAGGAATACGGCGGGGCAGACATGGGCGGTGGGATATTTTTCAGCCAGATTTTGCTGCTGATGTTTCTTTTGTTTGAACGGACGAACCAAAGCAAAAGCTCCTCGATTTGCCTGCACGTGGCCAGCCCGTCCCGGGCTCCGAGATGGTTCCGATCGAACAAGCAATATTATTATTAATATAGGTTATTAGCTTGAGCTTTACTGTTCAACAAAAAAGTCACAATCCGCTGAGCGAAACTTTTTATTATTTTCAATGAGATCGTCGTAAAATCGAAGTTCAGAACGAACCTCTTCGAAAGCCTCCAGCCCATAATGGCATTTCAATGAAATATAGAAATCATCATCATTTGTGCGGCATTCTCGGCCGAATTTGACGCCGCCGTGGCAAAAAGGTGGAACGGCCTTCCGGTCCATCGAGACGTAACACGTCAACACCATAGAGACGCAGAATAGCGTCGGGCGTCAGCACATCTTCCGGCGGTCCGTCGGCCTCGATCCGTCCATCCCGCAGAAGGATGACACGGGTCGCGGACCAGAGCGCATGTTCGGGATGATGCGTGCTCATGATCAGGCAACGCCCCTCGCGGGACAATCGTTCGAGATGATCGATCAGGCGGATCTGATAACCGTAATCGAGGCCCGTCAGGGGCTCATCCATCACAAGGATCGGTGTCGCCTGGGCAAGCGCCCTGGCGATCATCGCAAGCTGTCGTTCACCACCCGAGATCTCGCTATAGGGCCGATCGGCAAGATGACCGATACCGATCTCCTCGAGAATTGTTTGCGCCAGGGTACGATCATCGTCGCTTGGCGCATGCAGAAGCCCGTTTTGCGGCAGGCGGCCGAGCAGCACGACATCGCGTACGCTATAGGGAAAAGCGATTGTATGCACCTGCGCGACATAAGCGAGCCGCCGGGCTGCCACCCGTGCCGAAAGCGTCGACAACACCTCCCCTTCAAGGCGGATTGCACCCGCCGAAGGTTTCAGAAATCCCATGAGAAGCCGCAGGAGCGTCGTCTTGCCCGCGCCATTGGCACCCAGCAAGGCGACGATTTCACCGTGACGGATCGTCAGGTCGATTCCGTGCAGGATCGCCCGCGCTCCCCGCGAAAAGGCAAGCCGCTCGGCAACGAGCAAAGGCGGCGAAGAAGGAGAAAGGTTGGGGTCCGGCCGTAGGTTCATGCCCAACCCTTGCGCGCCCGATAGACGACGACGAGAAAGGCAGGAATACCAAATAATTCGGTCATGATGCCGACAGGGATTTCGGCACGCCAGAGATTACGGGCAAAGCCGTCGGCGATGATGAGAAAGATCGCGCCCAAAGCCGCGCTCGCCGGCAAAAGGCGCTCATTGCCAGGACCGACGATGACACGGGCGAAATGCGGCATGACGAGGCCGATCCAGCCGATCATTCCCGCAAAGGAAACTGAAATGGAGGAAATGAATGTCGCAAGGGCAATGACGCCATAGCGCAAGGGGAGGACAGGCACGCCGAGCGAACGCGCTTCATCCTCCCCCATCGCAAGCGCATCGAGCCCGCGGCCGAGCAGTGACAACAGGATTGAGCCGATCAGCACGAAGGGCGCCAACACAAAAATATCCTTGAGTTCGATACCGCCGAGATGCCCCATCAGCCAATAGACGATGGCTGGCAATTGATCATAAGGGTCGGCTGTATATTTAATGATTGACAGTGCGGCGGTGAAAAAGGCGCCGCTGATCATACCACCGAGGATCAAGGTGATCATTGTCGCCGAACCAAACAGATTGGCGATGACGACACCGAGCAGCACGGCGCCAAGACCGAAGCCGAAAGCCAGAACCTGGACGAGCCACCAATGGCTGGCGACGAGCATACCGAGCGCCGCACCGAAACTCGCACCGGCGAGAACGCCCATGAGCCCCGGAGACACGAGCGGATTGCGAAACACCGCCTGATAGGCACCACCGGAAATCGACAAAGCGGCGCCGATCAGACCTGCGGCGAGCACACGCGGCAATCTGATTTCGATGATGAGATTATACAAAAGATCGAAACGCGCTGCCTCCATCGGCTTGAGATGCAGCATCGCTAGACAGAATTCGGCAATATCACCGAGTGTCAGCGGATAGCGGCCGATCGTCAGAGCCGTGGCGATGGTGATCACCAGCAGAAGAGTGATCACGGGCGTCTGCCACAAAGGCTCCCGCCTTATCGGCTGATCAGTGCAGGAGAGCGTTGACATCATGATCGCTCAAAGACACGCCGAAAAAGAGGCTGTGGAAAGTTCTCAGTTCGGACCGCAGATCGAGAGGAAATTTATCGGGGTAGAAGCGGTTGGCGAGCCATTGAATGGCCAGGGCCCGCATGAAGCTCGGCGGACGGTCGATCCAGTTATAGGGCAGATGCGGCACCACGATGACGTGGTTTTTTCCCTTCACCTGCGCCCAGGCCGGATCGCCAGCGACGCGTTTTGCGAAATCCGGGTCTTGCACAAGAAGGATATCCGGCCTGTCGGCGACGATCTGTTCGAGCGTCACGCGTTCGAGCCCCATGAGTGTCGTCTGCGGGCAATGTTCGACATTGATACCGCCTGCGACATCGATCGACTCGGAATGAAACGAGCCCGCGCAATCGGTGGCGAGGCCATCGCGGCCCTCCGCATAATAAACGCGCGGTCTTTGCCCCTCCGGCACGGATGCGACCACTTTCGCCACCTTTTCCTGAGCCTTTTCAATATAGGTGGCGAGCTCTTCGGCGCGGGCCTCGCGGCCGAGCAGATGCCCGACAAAACGCAGCGCCGCCGGATAATCAGCCAGATTGGTCAATTTCACGAAAACGATCGGAAGATCGGATCCGGTAATGGGATGCACCACCTTCTGCGTATCCCCCATGGGATCGACCCAGGCCAGCAAAAGATCAGGATGTTTAGCCATGATCTCTTCCGGATTCATACCATGGTGAGGCCCCATGCCCATCATGGCGCCAATCGCCGGAAGCCGCGTCACCACATCCGGCAAATAGGGCTTTGCCGCATCCGCAATGGGAAAATTAGCGGCAACGAGAAGATCCGGAGCCAGAGCGTAAAGAAGAACCGTCAGAGGATAGGACAGCGAAAAGAGTCTTTGCGGATGCTCCGGCACCTCGACGCTGCGGCCGGTCATGTCGGCAATCTCACGCGCCCGCCCTTCACCATGCAAGGAAATGATGAAAAGACAAAGGGCAATCAGCACTGAGGAAAACAGGCGGCGAAACGGAAAAGCAAAAAAGACAGAAAGCATGGCAGGATCGACTTCTCTGGAGGCCCTTCCCGAAGGATCGGATTCCGGCAGGAGGGAACGGCACTGCGCTGCGAGCCAGCAGTCGCGGCGGCAATCTATATATTTTTAGATATAGTACAATTCCTATGCCGTTTCCTGTAAAACCATGCAAGCGCGCTTTTCAAGCGCCCCCTGTCGAGAAAGGATAATGCATGGACACAATTGCCCCGGAACGCTCCGAAGCCGAGCTGCAAAAGACCGAGAAGGCCATCGCCGATTGCGTGGCCGATTTTTACGGCAAGGCGCGCAAGGACGATCTGCTCGGCCCGGTCTTCAACGCCGCGGTCGACGATTGGGATGTCCATCTACGCGTCGTGGCCAATTTCTGGTCCCATGTGATCCTGAAAACGGACCGCTACAAGGGCCATCCCTATGTGGTGCATGTCCATCAACCGATCGAGCCCCAACATTTTCCGCGCTGGCTCGCCTTGTTTGAGGAAAGCGCACGCAAATTTCTGAGCCCTGCGGAAGCCGATATAGCGCTTGGAAAGGCGCGACATATGGCAGAAAGTTTCAAGGCGGGGCTCTTTCCCTTCCGCGACAAGGACGGCAATCCCGCAAAACATCCAGGCTGATACCCCGGCCTGCGCGATGGAAGGGTCTTTTCGCCGCATGGGCCCTTCCGTCACACATTTCTGGCTGGTTCCGATCCTCCGGCAAATTGCGCAACACCATGGATTCCCAGGGGTCCACAGGCTGCGCCGGAAAAGCAGCGGAAAGCCGAGATTATTTGCCCGGCGAGCACGAAGGCGCTGTCAACAGAGAGGGTGGCAATGAAAACGCCGCTCTCCGAACCCGTTCGGCAGCGGCGTCATGGTCTTTGTAGAATTAGGCTTCAGGGAAGCAATACCCATCGACCCGATGGCGCATTCATAACGGCTGCAAGACGAAAATTTGCAGGGGTTCCGCAAGCAAGGGACCAGCCGTTTTCACGAATGCCTGGAAATGCTCCGTCTTTTCATGTTCTTCAAGGCCCGCGCGGCTTGCCCAGCGCTCGACGAAAACGAAACGGGCGGGATTATCGAGATCACGATGCGGGACATAGGACAGATTAACCGCTTCCGCGCGGGACGCTTCCGCCACCTTACGGATTGCGGCTTCGACCTCCGCCTCACTCCCCGGTTTTACGACGACAATGGCAACGAGACTGATTTCTTCGGACATAATCACTCCTTGAATTGTTTCCCATCATACGCGGCAATCCTTGCCGCTCACCGCGTATGTTCCTTTTGAGATCCAGTCCTGGCGTTCCATCGCGACTGCCCCTCACAGAGCCTTTCGGATCCATCCGGAAACACTTCACGCAAAAACAAAAGCATTTTCAGAACAATGGAATCGCGAAGCAATTCAATGTTATCAGTAAATGCTCCGGCAACGGATGCTGCCGCTGCTTGGCGTCGAATCTAGGACCTCTTGTTAACGGAAATGTTTCCATTAACGGCGGGGTCAATCAAGAGATGAAATTCTGCTCCTGGCACAAAATCCGTTGATTATCCGATAAATGTCTGTGAACTCATCAGAATCGGGAATGATGTCGCATAATGAGCGACTACATGCGGAATGTATCGTTTTGCATCATTCCAGTGGAGCAAAACGATAGAGCCGAGACAAATTCCAGATTCCGAAATGTCAGGGATTTGGCCCCGGCGGCTCCCGTCGCGTCTGATTGCGATAGGGTCCCATCCCTTCCCGAGCCAAGGCGTCGGCACGCTCATTCAGCGGATCGCCGGCATGTCCTTTGACCCAATGCCAGGTGACGTCATGGCGGGCGGCCGCCGCATCCAGCTCCTGCCAGAGTTCGACATTTTTCACCGGTTTCTTGTCGGCGGTCCGCCAATTATTGCGTTTCCATCCGGCAAGCCAGCCGGTGATCCCTCCGCGCACATAATTGGAATCAGTATAGAGATCGACAACACAAGGCCGTGTCAGCGCTTCGAGTGCGCGAATGGCCGCGGTGAGTTCCATCCGATTATTCGTCGTCAAAGCCTCGCCGCCGCTGAATTCCTTGCGATGCGGACCGAAGAGCAGAATGGCGCCCCAGCCGCCGGGGCCCGGATTGCCGGAACAGGCGCCATCCGTATAGATGGTGACGCGCCCGCTCATCGCAAAAGCCCCAGAGCCCGCGCGTCGGCGACCTGCTGATGAAAGGCGAGTTTGCCAATATATTCGAGCGGATTTTTCGGATTCACCATCGCGCCTTGCGGCACGTTCAGCCAATCGACGAGACGCGTCAGGGCAAAGCGTAAGGCGGCGCCCCGCGCCAGTACAGGCAAGGCCTCTACCTCCGCCTCAGTCAGCTTGCGCCGGTGCTCATAACCGGTGAAAAAGGCCAATCCCTTGCCGATATTGAATGTCAGATCCGGCTCGAAACACCAGGCGTTGAGGCAGACCGCAATATCATAGGCATAAGCATCAACACAGGCGAAGTAGAAATCGATCAGGCCCGACAATGCGTCACCCACAAACAGGACATTATCGGGAAAGAGATCGGCGTGGATAATCCCTTGCGGCAAACCCCGCGGCCAATGCATTTCGACAAAGCGCAATTCCCGCTCAATCGTCTCGCAAAGTCCCTCAGCAACCTTGTCGGCGCGCGCACTCACTCCGGCGAAAAGGCCTGGCCAAGCGGCGGGTCCCAGGGCATTGACACGCGTGCCAGCGAAATCAGCGCCGGCCAGATGGAGACGCGCAAGCGCTTCGCCTACGGCCGCGCAACGCCGTGCGTCCGGTGTGTCCGTCCCAACCCCCTCAAGAAAGGTAACGATTGCGGCAGGTCTTCCTGCCAGCCGGCCAAGCGCGGCACCGGTGCGATTACGAACCGGCTGCGGGCAATTAAGACCATGGCAGGCTAGATGTTCCATCAGGCCGAGAAAGAACGGGAGGTCTTTTTCTTCCACCCGCTTTTCATAAAGGGTCAGAATGAAACGGCCACGTTCGGTCTGCAGGAAGAAATTGGAATTTTCGACCCCTTCAGCGATTCCCTTGAGGCTGAGTGCCTGCCCGATCTCATAGGCATCAAGGAAGATCTCCAGATCCGTTCCAGTAATTTCAGTATAGACGGCCATTGCGTCCGGAAGTCCTGCGGATCGATCACAGGCTCGAGGGCTCTGCCTCTGAGGCCATAATCGTGGTGGGTCAAGGAACCATGGTCCTGCAACAAAACCTCGTCGCGGTCCATTGGAAATCGTGGCGCGGGAATCGGCCAGAGAGATTCACACGATGGCAGGAAACTAGAGCATTTTGAACTTTGGTTGAATCGCTCCGCGATTTCATTTGCCCGGAAATGTTCTGGTTCCCTTAGCCGGACCACATCCGGATGAATCCGAAACGCTCTGTCTGCGCTCAATTGCTCGACAAGGGCCACCCAAAGAGGAAAGCGCTAAGACCCGAAGCCGCGGACAGGCGGCAGGGCCATCCTCCGATGGTCAGAATTAAAGCATCTGACAATCTCTTGACCATTGGAATTTGCCTGACACAACGGTTGCACGATTCGTAGCCAAACCGTGTACCCAATGGTACGGTTTCATACAACAAATTGAAAAATATTACTTTCTTGCTCCACCTTCTGGATCTTCTATCCACCGATCATCTTTTTAGCGAGCAAATTAATTCAAAATCGTTGAAGAATTTGAGGTTAAAAATAAGGCATGCATGGCCACGCCAATTAAAATTTGCGTTCTTTTTACGTGACATTGTCGTACGCTTACGATAATAATCATTTCAAGCCATTAAGGCGATGCTGGCATCAACCGGTATGGAAGTCCAAGTCGTGGGAGGACGCTTTTCCGTCTGGTTCTGTGCTGTGGGAGGCACACCTTGGCAAAAAGGAAGAACCAGAGCCGGAAGGGTTCAAGGACTGAGGCTCAAGAGGGGTAGGATCCGTGGGAAGATCCTGCCCCTCTTCGTTTTGAGCCAAAGCCATTCTCCGTACATGCGTTCCCTCAGGTGCGGAACAGAGTAGGAATGATAGACTGCCGAGCGGCTCAGTCTAATCCACTCTCGCTTTCTCCCCTTCCCGCCAGCGCGCTTCCGTCTCCACCTCGAAATCGGCAAACCTTTTCTCCGTGATCGCCGCGCGCATGCCGGCCATCAGCTCCTGATAATAGGCGAGATTGATCGTCGTCAGCAGCACCATGCCGAGTATCTCACCCGCCTTCACGAGATGATGCAGATAGGCGCGCGAATAGATTCGCGCCGCCGGGCAGGAGGATTCCGGATCGATCGGCGCCGGATCATCGGCATGGCGTGCGTTACGCAGGTTGAGACGGCCGTGGCGCGTATAGGCAAGGCCGTGGCGCCCTGCCCTTGTCGGCATGACGCAATCAAACATGTCGATCCCGCGCTTGACGCTGCGCAGCAGATCATCAGGCGTCCCTACACCCATCAGATAATGCGGCCTGTCTTCCGGCAGATGCGGGATGACGGTCTCGATCATGTCGAGCATGACGGCCTGCGGTTCTCCCACAGCAAGGCCGCCGAGCGCATAACCATCGAAATTCATGTCAACAAGAGCGCGTGCACTCTCGCGCCGCAACGCCTTGTCATCCGCGCCCTGAACAATGCCGAAGAGGGCTCGGCCGGGTTTCTCCGCAAGGGCGCGGCGGCTGCGCTCCGCCCAGCGCAGCGAAAGCCGCATCGCCCGTTCCGCCTCTGTATGCTCGCAGGGCAAGCGCACACATTCATCGAATTGCATCACAATATCGGAGCCCAGAAGATCTTGTATCTCCATCGAGCGTTCCGGCGTCAGCACATGCCGCGCACCATCGATATGCGATTGGAAAGTGACTCCCTGTTCGTCGAGCTTGCGCAATTTAGCCAGCGACATGACCTGAAAGCCACCGGAATCGGTGAGGATCGGATGCGGCCAGTTCATGAACCGGTGCAAGCCGCCCAAAGCCGCGATCCGCTCGGCGCCGGGGCGCAGCATCAGATGGTATGTATTCGAGAGCACGATATCGGCGCCAAGCGCCCGCACGGCTTCCGGCTGCATGGCCTTAACCGTGGCCGCAGTTCCAACCGGCATGAAAGCAGGCGTACGGATCATCCCACGCGGTGTGTCGATCAGACCCGTCCGGGCATCACCGTCACGATGGAGGAGCGTGAACCGAAACGCCGTCTCAGAAGGGACAGGGGTCATCACGTTTCACTTTCCTCCGTGCGAAACAGCAGGCAGGCATCACCATAACTGTAGAAACGATAGTGTGTGTCTATGGCATGCAAATAGGCGCGCTTCATTCTATCGAGCCCGGCGAAAGCGCAGACCAGCATGAACAAGGTCGAGCGCGGCAAATGAAAATTGGTGAGAAGCATGTCGACGGCGCGAAAATGAAATCCTGGCGTGATGAAAATCGACGTTTCGCCTCGATATGGATGGATAGATCCATGCTCATCGGCAGCAGATTCCAACACGCGCAAACTCGTCGTACCGGCGGCGACAATACGATGCCCCCGCGCATGCGCCTCGTTCAGAAGAGTGGCCGCCTCTTCGCTGACTTCTCCCCATTCCGCATGCATGCGATGCGCATCCGTATCCTCCGCCTTGACCGGCAGGAAAGTGGCCGCCCCCACATGCAAGGTCACACGGCAGAGGCGCACACCGCGCGCCTCGATAGCGGCGATCAAGGCCGGTGTGAAATGCAGGCTGGCGGTCGGCGCCGCAACTGCCCCGCTGCGATTTGCGAAAACGGTCTGATAATCATCAAGATCACGCGTATCAGGCGCTCTTTTACCGGCAATATAGGGTGGAAGCGGCATTTCGCCAAAAAGATGCAACGCGGCTTCAAGCGCATCCCCGCTCTGGTCGAAATCGAGAATGACCTCGCCCTCTTCCGCTTTTTCCAGAACCCGGGCGCTCAGCGAGGAGATTTCGGCCGGTTCTTCGGATTGGGAGGATGAAGGTTCACTTTGCGGGAGCGTAGCTTCGAACAGGATGGTTTCGCCAGCCCGCAGCTTTTTCGCCGGTTTCACGAAAGCGCGCCAGGTGCTTTCGCTTTCACGCTTGTGCAGGGTGACCTCGATCCTGGCGCGGGCGTCGCCGCGCTCACGAAACCCATGGAGGCGCGCGGGAATGACCTTCGTGTCATTGACGACGAGAATATCGCCTTGCTGCAGGAATCCAGGCAGATCCCTGATGATGTGATCGGACAAATCCCGGCTGCCGGGACGGATCACGAGGAGCCGTGCTTCATCGCGCGGCTCAACCGGGCGCAAGGCGATGCGCTCCGGAGGCAATTCGAAATCGAAAAGATCAACACGCATGGCAGGCAGGGTTCACCCATGAGAGCATTTTCCGATACCATTGAATCGCTTCGCGATTCCATCGTTTTGAAAAGGCTCTGATTTTCTCGTGGAGTGTTTCGGATATATCCGAAACACTCTGGGTGAACCGCAGGCAGAACTCTCAGCTGATCGTGGCGGAAATGATTTTATCAGGATCACGCACAGGCTCGCCGCGCTTGATCTTGTCGACATTCTCCATGCCGGAGACCACCTTGCCCCAGACAGTATAGTTCTTGTCGAGGAAGCGCGCGTCGGCAAAGCAGATGAAGAATTGCGAATTGGCGGAATCCGGGTCGGCGGCGCGAGCCATGGAAACGGTGCCACGCACATGCGGTTCGGCGTTGAATTCCTGCTTCAAATTCGGATATTTGGAGCCGCCGGTGCCGGTGCCATGGGGACAGCCGGTCTGCGCCATGAAGCCGTCAATGACACGGTGGAACACGATCCCGTCGTAGAACTTTTCGTTCACGAGCTTCTTGATATGCGCGACATGGTTGGGCGCGAGATCGGGACGCATCTCGATCACCACGGGTCCCTTGGTGGTTTCAAGGGTCAGCGTATTGCCGGCTTCCGCCATCGGGAACTCCTGCGTTTGGCATCAACTCGCGCCTGCAATAGCCGATGCATGGAAGAAGGTAAACCTGAACCCTAGAGGTTTTTGCCGACAATCGCTTATGGCCCGACAGATTTCAAAGGCGGCGTCAGATTGGACCAAGGCCGAGCTCGGCCTCCAGAGCCGCTATGACCATTGCATGGTCTTCCTTTTGCGGCAGACCGGAAACCGTCACCGCACCGATACATCCGGTTCCTGCCAGAATAATCGGAACACTGCCTCCATGGGGAGCGTAATCCGTTTCCGGCAGGCCATAGCGTTCGGTAAAACCCACACCCAGTTCCGCGAGGGCGAGGCGGATCTGATAAGAGCTTTTCCAGAAACGTAAAGCGACATTGCGTTTGCGGCGGACCCATTCGGCATTGTCGGGCACGGACCCTTCAAGCGCATTGTGGAAGAGTGTCCGTCCAGCGCAAAACACGTCAATGACGACAGGGGCAGCCACCTCCATCGCCATCCCACGCAGCCGAGTGCCGAGAGACCAGGCTTCGTCCGGACCGAAACGCACAAAGCGCAAACGCTGTTCCTGCCGCCGAATCTCGTCCAGATTCGGATCATGCACAAGCTCGGTCATTGCCTTGTCCACCTGCTTTCTGCGGAGGGCAGCACTGCCCGCCCTCCCCTTCTGATTGTGTCCGTCATTTCACCTGATCGGCCATACGCATCCGGATGATCTTATCGGGATTGCTGACCGTGCCATTATTGGCGGAAGATCCCTTCTTGATCTTGTCGACGACATCCATGCCCGACACGACCTGGCCGACAACCGTATATTGATTGTTCAGGAAATCACCGTCCTTGAACATAATGAAGAATTGCGAATTGCCCGAATTGGGATCCTGCGACCGCGCCATCCCGACCGTCCCGCGCTGGAACGGCGTCGAGGTGAATTCGGCGGGAACATTCGGCAGATCCGATTTCCCCATGCCGGTGCCGGTGGGGTCCCCGGTCTGCGCCATGAATCCATCGATCACGCGATGAAAGACGATACCGTCATAGAAACCACGCCGCGTCAGCGTCTCGATCTGCGCGACAGTTTTCGGTGCGAGATCAGGGCGAAGCTGAATGGTGACGCGGCCATCCTTGGTGTCGAGATAGACCGTGTGATGGGGATCATTAGCGGGAGCAGCCTGGACCGGAGCGGCTTCAATCGTCATATTGGCGATCGCCATACCGGCGAATGGCAGGAAGCCCGCAAGGAGAGTGCAAAGCATCCGCCGGGAAAACAGTCTGGATGTAGACATAATTTCGAGCATCCTCATTAATGCAAGGCTCAGGAAGATAATTTGGTTTTCTGGACAAGCGCCGCCGCGACTTCCGGCGGCACGAAGGGCGAGGCATCGCCGCCCATGGTCGCAACCTGACGCACCAGCGTCGCGGTAATATGGCGCACGGCTGGGGCAGCGGGAAAAAACACGGTCTGTATGTCCGGCGCCATGACACGATTCATCGATGCCATCTGCATTTCATAATCGAGATCGGTCGAGTCACGCAAACCGCGCACGAGAAGCTTCGCCCCCGCCTCATGTGCCGCATGGATCGCAAGGCCGGAGAAAGTCCGCACGGATAATCGGCAGGAATGTACCGCAAGCAAAGGACGGCAAGCAGCCTCGATCAAGGCGATCCGTTCCTGCGCCGTGAAGAAAGGTGTCTTTGCCGGATTGACGCCAAGCGCGATAACGAGCTCATCACACAGCACAGCCGCATTGCCGATGACATCCATATGTCCAAGCGTCAGAGGATCGAACGAGCCTGTATAGAGCGCGATAAGTGTCATGCTGCGCATTCACTTCTGACGAGACGGGAAAACGAAGGCGGAGTGCAGGATCGATTGTGTCAGTTGACACCCAGCTTCTTTTGCAGATTCGAAGACGATGTCGTGTATTGAAAGACCAACCGCTTGTCAGGATAGACATAACGATGCGCTTTTTGGGCAGCAAGCGCGCCTTCGTGAAAACCGGAAAGAATGAGCTTCACTTTACCGGGATAGGTATTGATATCGCCGATGGCGAAGATGCCGGGAATGCTGGTTTCGAATTTCTCCGTATCCACCGGGATCAGATTCTCATGCAGGTTGAGTCCCCAATCGGCGATGGGTCCCAGTTTCATCGTGAGGCCGAAGAAAGGGATCAGCCTTTCGCAGGCAATTTCCATCGCTCCCTCCCCGTCATTCAGCACGATGGAAGACAATTCACCCGCCTCCCCGTTCAAACCAGTGATCTGGCCGAGCCGGAGATCCATCTTGCCCGCTGCGACCAGATCCCGCATGGCGTTGACCGAATGCGGCGCCGCCCGAAAATCATCACGGCGATGCACCAGTGTCAGCCGGCGCGCGATCGGCTGCAGGTTCAGCGTCCAGTCCAGGGCGGAATCACCCCCCCCAACAATCACGATATTCTTGTCGCGAAAAGCATCCATCTTGCGCACGGCATAGAAGACCGACTTCTGCTCAAAGGCCTCGATGCCCGCTATCGGCGGCTTCTTCGGCTGAAACGACCCACCACCCGCCGCTACGATCACGACCTTGGCCTCGACGATCTCACCGCCGCTGGTGCCCAGGCGAAAAGCGGGCGCTTCCGGCGTGCCAAGCACCTCGAGCGTCTCCACCATCTCCCCGAAATGAAAGGTCGGGTGAAAGGGCTCGATTTGCGCCAGAAGGTGATCGACAAGTTCCTGACCGCTGATCTTTGGATGTGCCGGTATGTCATAGATCGGCTTTTCGGGATAAAGCTCGGCGCATTGACCACCGGGTTTTGCCAAGACATCGATGAGATGGCATTTGATGTCGAGAAGCCCAAGCTCGAAAACAGCGAACAGCCCCGCTGGTCCGGCGCCGATAATGGCGACATCGGTCACAATGGCTTCACCCATGCCTTTCCTCCCTCACCGATGGCTTGACGTTGAGCCAAACCCGCTTTCGATCAGACAGCCGGATCCCGCGGCGGCACAGCAAGACCTTATCGCGTCAAGGACAGCACGCCATGAAAGAAACGTTGTGCAACGATGGCAGCTTCCTGTACCGCGCCATCAGCAACCGACCGAGCAATTTCGTTTTATAAACGCCCGGTAAAGTGAAAATCGCGGGACACGGCCGTTGCTTTTCTAGAGCATTCTCAAACGATCTTGAATCGCCTCGCGATTCCATAGCTTTGAGAATACTCTAGTTTTTTGAGCGGAGCGTTTCGGATATATCAGAAACGCTCTAGCCTTGCCTTTCAGGTGTCGTCACGATCAGGCCGTCAAGTTCTGGCCGAACCTTGATCTGGCAGGAGAGACGGGAATTGGGCTGCACTTTATAGGCGAAATCCAGCATGTCTTCTTCCTTCTCGGAAGGCTTGCCGGTTTTTTCGAGAAAAGCCTCATCGACATAGACATGGCAGGTCGCGCAGGCGCATCCGCCGCCGCATTCCGCGACAATCTCCGGAATGCCGTTACGAATGGCGTTTTCCATGACGGTTGTCCCCTCTTCGGCCTCAACCGTCCGATGCTCGCCATGGGAATCAATAAAGGTGATCTTGACCATTTAGGAAATGCGCTTTCTCTGACCAGAGAAGACATCAAACCTTGGCTTGTCGTTTGGTGTCTTTTCGAAATTTCAACGACGATAGAGGGTCGCTTCAATCAGCATGCCTTTGCCACCGGTTTTGCCCCGCGCAGCGTTTCAGTTTACGGGCCGGGAGTGCACCCGCTGAGACCAGCCTCCACCCAGATACCGACATTCTGGCATCTTCCACCTCGAAAAACCGAAAATGCGAACGAACCGCCGATTCACCTCGAACCAAAGAGCGATCTCGATGAGAAGCGCCAGAGTGAGGACAAAGATCGGCAGCCAAATCTCCGGGCGTTCGGATCAGCAGGGAAAATGCCCCCGAGCTTTACCATTCCATCGATGAGGATTTAATGAATTCGTCTGGGGAAGGATAGGGAATTTTTGGTTCTCTGAACAGGAGGGTTCCCCGCTTCATCCCTGGCCCTTCGCGTCTCATCGGCAGGAGGAGATCAAAGAGGTCCAATAGCCAGCTATGGTGGCTAAGATGCGGTCGCGCCTCACCAATTCGAGGCGCATGCCCTGACAATGCTCAAGAACAAAGAAAATATTGTTTTTCGAGGCGATTGGGCGCGGATGCGGCTGAAAGGTCACCTGTTCAAATTTGGGCGGCCGATATTTGCCACCCAGCCTCGCGCGGCGAAAAGGCAATATGGCATTACAGGAAAGCTACGCGTCAATACGGATGAGGGAAAAGCATAGTCCCACGCGAAGCACCGCTGGCCTTGCTATTTTTACCGTCGTCTCCCTCCCATCAAATTTTAGGAACGGACTGACGATTCATCAAAAATTTGATCGATCGCCTCAATTGTCGCGTGCAAGGTTTCTTTGAGCTCTGCTGCAGCATCTGGCTGATCGTTCAGATCATTATGGCCATTTCGTTCGCTTGCTTGCTCGAAATGCCCGATACGCGAAGCCAGCGCCCGTGCACCGATAACATTGGCGGCCCCTTTCAAGGCAGACATCATAGACTTCAAGGAAAGATCGGTTTGCTCCTTATGAGCATCCATCTGACGCAGGATCTGTCGGGCCTGACGGCGAAACAACAGCAGCATTTCCCGATCGCGGGTTTCATTACCCATCGTCTGACGAGCAAGATGGGCAAGATCGAGAAGCGGCTGCCGCTGATCGGCCTGAACGGCCGGTTCGGAAAACGATAAAGCTCTGGCACTTAAAACCATCGTTAAAACTCCCATCTTACGCACCGCCGTTCCACCCTCTGGATGCGACCCGTCCATCGCTCATCAGCGGCGTCCAATGACTTGCTCTAACCATCCGGCGCTATGACCTGGCCCAATTGCTATGGGCCGCCCTTTCGAGACCGTCCTTCCGGCCCTCGCCGCCGCCGGCATCCTTTCATCGGCGAAACCATTGTCTCATATTATCGAGGCGGGCCCGATAATCATCGGAACACATTTCGTTACAGCCTTGAAAAAACTTTAGCTTTTCTCAGCAAGCCGAACAGGGCCGGTCGGCGCTCCTGGATACGGCAGAACGCCTGATCATTCCTGCTCCATTCATTGGAACATATGGGTCGTCAGTTCCGCCGCTACCACCTGCTGCAAGAATAATCTCTTTATTTATCTGTACCTTAAGACACAAGAATACCGGACCGACCGGCGCAGCATCGCATCATCTGCAATGATCATCATGCAGAATCACGGGGTCGATGAAGCCATCGTCGCCGAACGGCCCTAAATATTTGCTGAATTTAAGCGAGGCGGCGGCGAGATTCCGCAATCACTGGCCGGTGTGCTATGATTAAACTACTGTCCAGCCCAAGCCGGAATCGACCACATGGATCGAACTGAGCAATTCCGGTAAAAAAGGCGGCACCAATCCAACGCCTTCCAAAATTGCTTTAAACTTAATTCTATTTGATTCTATTAAGGTTACAGGTCTGTTAACGACGTTTCCATAAACGAACGGGCTGCGGTTTTATTCACGCCCGAGTGATTGTAAAGTAGGAAATCATTAACGGTATTGCACGTGGGCAATGCGAAATGCTTGAGGTGACGAATTCCGGTTCCCAAAAACGTCGCTCCGACGTCATTGCGTGAAACCCATGCAAGACTAGGATGACACTGGAAGGCACTCAAGCTTTTGGATCCCTTGCCGAGGGAGAGGCAAAACGAAACGTGACCGAAACGTCCCGTCGAAACGGTTTCAGTTAATATTGCTCGGGATCATTGCAAGGTTGAGGCAAGCTTACAGTGCATACTGGCCTGGTCGAGGTTCGGCGACTGACGTCAAGCAACCGAGACATCCAGCGTGAAAACGCCGAAATCTCATTGCATGATAGGGTCAAAGGCCAAAGGCAATCCTGCCGGAAAGTCGCGCTCTCTTGTCCATCGTGAAGGGCATGATCTTATGTTTCGAGAAACAATCGACAGAGCCTGGTCCCGGTAGATTGCTTGCACCATCGTTGAAAGTCGTTGAAAATACTTCATTTCTCGACGGGAGACGTTCGCAGACAGTCGAACGGTCCGGGGAGTGGAGCTGGATTTCGAAGGCTTTCAAGGGTGATGCAAAACACCTGAGCTTGAATGCTCCTGTTTCGCGAATGCATCGACATCCGTCCTAGCGAGGGGATGCCGATCTTGAATAAGCTTAAGATTTCGTCGGCAGAACCGGCGCATTTTGATCGAAGAGGCAAATCCATGGCCAGTTCCAACAAGGCTCAAGATCCGGCGGCGGCAGCCCTGCTGGCGATCGAAGAAGCGTTGAATCTCGCCCATGGGGATCTCAACGCCGACAAGGATTTCCGCTCGGAGCTCACCAGGGCGGAAACGAAAAGCGCCGAAAATTCCGGTACGAAGAAAACACGTAAGGTCGATTGGTCCTCCGACCTCGAATCCTCGTCTCGCCTTGCCCCGGAAGCCCCGCTTTCAGCCCATGCCCCAGGCGGCAAGAACGCATCGAGCCGATCGGCCGAATCGAGGCCGACGGACAGGGGCACAGACAAGGCATCAGAAAAAGGCTTTGACTTGAAGGCACCGACGCCAAGACCCGCGGCTCCCGCCGCCGAACGCCCGACGAAAATCACTCCGGCCAGTCTGCCCGCCAATGACGACCGCCATGGCGCGGGAGAAGTTTTGCGCGCGCTCCACGTGCAGTCCAGCCGGTTACCGACGATTCTGGCGACGCTCGCTTCCCTGATCTGGATCGGCTTGGTCGCAGCCTATATTCTCCTCAATCGTGAAGCCCTTCTGGAAATCCCTTCGGCGAATCTTCTGCCACAGGCAGCCTTGTTTCTTCTCGCCGCGGTGGCGCCTGTCGTATTCTTCTTCGTCGCCGCGACAATGACCCGCCGCAGTCAGGAAATGCGCCTGACGACGCGCTCGATGACGGATGTGGCGCTGCGCCTCGCGGAGCCGGAGATCGTCGCCACCGAACAGATGGTGACATTGTCGCAAACAATCCGCCGCGAGATCGCCTCCATGGGAGATGGGATCGAACGGGCCCTTGCGCGCGCCGGCGAGCTCGAAACCCTCGTGCGGTCCGAAGTTTCCAATCTCGAACGCTCCTATTCCGATAACGAACGCCGCATTCGCGCCCTCATCGATGAACTGGCGCATGAGCGCGAAGCGGTCATGACCAATGCCGATCGCGTTCACAAAAGTCTCGCCAGCGCCCAGGAGACCCTCGCGCAGGATATCGAAAGCGCTTCGGCCCGGTTTGCCGAAAGCGCAGCGGAAGCCGCCAATCGCGTCACTGTGGCCCTCAGCGGCAAGGGTGAGGAAATTAAATCGGCGCTTGGTGGGGCTGGAGAAACACTCGTCACGCAATTATCGGAACGCGGCGGCGAACTTCTCGAACGGTTGGCTCAAGCCGGCCGGGAAGCCACCCAGCAGATTGCGACTTCGAGTGACGCCGTTTCCCAGAATATCGCCGTGCAACTTGCGGACCTTGACACACGCTTCAAGGCGATCGGCGAAACCTTCGCCCAAGATCTCGGTATGCGCGGAACCGAGCTCGCGACGCGGCTCGACGCAACAGCGACGCAGATCACCGAAAATATCGCCGAACGCGGCAACACCTTGTCGGCTCGGCTCGCGGAGACCGGCGACCGCTTGAATGAAGTCGTCAGCGTCCAGGGCGAAACCCTGCACGCCAATCTCAACGAGATCAGCAATCGCATCGCCGATGTCATCACCGAGCGGACCACAACCGCCCACGATTCTTTCGAGGTCGCGACGCAACGGCTGGTGACTCTCTTCGACGAAAACTACACCCGGCTGCATGAGCAATTCGAGCAGGATGGCAATGAATTGCACCTGCGCTTTGCGACGACGACGCAGGAAACCGCCACGGCGCTTTCAAGCCACACCGACGCGCTGCAGCAACATATTTCCACGACGATCAGCGAAAATCTCGATGCCTTGATGGGTCATTCTGAGCAATTGCGTGAGCATATGAATGTATCCGCCCATGAGATGCTCCAATCGATCGGCCTGCATGCGGCAACATTGAACGATCATCTGTCATCGATGTTCGGCACGACTTTCAGTGCCGTCGAGAACCATGGCGCCCATCTGGCTCATCGCATCGAAACCACTGCGGAAGAAACCTTGAACGCGCTTTCGGATCAGACGGAAGCTTTGCGTTCCAAAATGGCTTCGACGCTGGATGAAACGCTGAGCACACTCACCAGCCAGACGGAAGGTCTCCACGAACGTCTGCTCACCACGGCGCAGGAAACAGTCCATCTCCTCACCGAGCAGGGTGAAACCCAACGGCAGCAACTGGCCACGACGCTCGAGTCGACTGTCTCCGCTATCAATGAGCATTCAACGCTCATGGGCGAACATCTTGAGACGGCCGCGCAGACGGCTGTCTCCGCCTTTTCCAGCCAGACGGAAACTCTGAATGAACGCCTGGGAACGGCGCTCACGGCGCTGACGCAGCAATCCGATCAGATCAACGAACGTCTGACCGTAAGCTCGGAGCATATGACGAAAGCGCTCGAAGGGCTCGAGGTTCACGCGGCTGCATTGCATGGGACATTGTCCACGTCATTGGACGAGACGGTGAGCGCTCTCGCCGAGCATACGAACCAGCTGAACGAGAAGCTGCAAGGTGGCAGCCGCGAGACCCTCGCCACGCTGCAGAGCTACAGCGACACGCTGCAGGCGCGTCTTGCCGCTTCGCTCGCGGAAACTTTCGCTGGGATGGAACAGCATACACGTCAGCTCACCGACCATTTCGACACAAATACGCAGCAGAGCCTCGGCAATTTCGAACAGCAGACTCAGGCGCTACATGATCATCTGACCGCCATGTTGAGCGATACGTTCAGCGCGCTTCAGACGCATTCAGACAGCATGAGCAATCACCTTTTGGCCACGGCACAGGACGCAGCCACCGTCCTCGCAGACCAGACACAAGCCCTACAGACCTATTTCGAGACGGCGGCTCAGGATACGATTGCGGCCTTCTCTCATCACGCGGGCCTGCTGCGGGACGAATTCACGGAAACCGCGACCGAAACCGTCAATGCGATCGCAATGCATGGCGGCAGGATCAACGAAACGCTTTCGGAGCGGCTTGCCGCCTTCGAAACCAGCGTCGTCGATCATGGCGGCTCGGTTGCCGCCAGGGTCAGCGAACAGGCCGAACGCTTTACCGCAACATTAGCCGACCGCCTCAATGCCATCGAGACGACGCTCACCGTTCAAGGTGGCGGCCTGAACGACAGGCTCGCCTCGCATACGAAAGATGCTGCGGAAACGATGGCGACCCAGTTGCAGCTTTTCGAAACCCAATCCGGCACAAAGACTAAGGAGATCAAGCAAGCGCTGGGGAGTGTGATTGCCGACATCGGGCAAATGCTCGAAGAACGAGCGCAAACCCTCACCGAAGCGCTATCGAGCCAGGCCGGCGACATTGCCAGGATTTTGCAGGAAGGCGGTCATGGCGCCCTGCAAGCGCTTGACACGAAGGCCCAAGCGGTGAATACGAGCCTCACCTCGCAGACGGCGGCTCTAACGGATTTGCTGGAAACGAAGACCGCTGCGATCGACGCAACCTTCGGGCACCGCGCCGAGGAAATTGCCGCGCGGCTGGACACTCATGTCCATCATTTCGAAGACGATATCCTGAACCGGCTCGGTACTCTCTCGGAACGGATCAATATCAGCGGACGCGACGTGGCGGAAACGCTCAGCACACATGCCGCCTCCTTCGAGGAAGTCATCAGCACCCATGTCGGCACGCTCAACGCGACCCTCGATGGGGAAACCGGTCATTTGCGGCAGATTTTCGAGGATCACGCAGACACGATCCGTAACGTCGTCACCGATGCAAATACGGCACTCGACGCAAGCGGACATAGCCTGGCGGATACGGTGAAGGCCCAGACGGAGGCTCTTCAACAGGCTATCGGCGAGCATGTCGCCGCCTTCAACGCAGCTCTGGACGGAGAGACCGGTCAACTCAGACATCTGCTCGAAGGCCACGCGCAAGCTGTCCGCACAGCCGTTGCCGAGGCAGGTACCGCGCTCGACGCCAATGGCCAGTCGATCACAGATACGATCAAGGCGCATACGGCCACCGTCGAACAGGCGATCGGCACCCAGGTTGAGGCACTCAACCAGGTACTCGGGGGAGAAACGAACACGCTCAGGCACCTCCTCGAGGGCCACGCGCAAACTGTCCGCGCCACCGTTGCCGAAGCTGGTACCACTTTCGACGCCAATGGCCAGTCGATCACAGATACGATCAAGGCGCATACGGCCACCGTCGAACAGGCGATCGGCACCCAGGTCGAAGCGCTCAACCAGGTACTCGGGGGAGAGACGAACGCGCTACGGCACCTCCTCGAGGACCATGCGCAAGCCGTCCGCTCCGCTGTTGCCGAAGCTGGTACCACTTTCGACGTCAATGGCCAGTCGATCACGGAAACGATCAGAAGCCATGCGGCCACGGTCGAACAAGCGATCGGGTCCCAGGTCGAAGCACTCAGCCACGTGCTCGAGGGGGAAACGAACACGCTCCGGCAGGTGCTCGAAGGCCATGCGCAAACCGTCCACAATGCCGTCACCGAAGCGGGCACGACCCTTGGCCGCAGCGGCGAGGCGGTCTCCGAAACATTGAAGACACAGACCACGACACTCGAGCACGCTATCAATGCTCATGTCGAGGCGTTCAATGCGCTGCTCAATGGAGAAAATGGGCAGCTTGATAAAATTCTCGAAGGACGGGCACTCGAAATCAAGGAGACCGTGTCGCAGGCCATTGAGGATCTCGATACGACGCTCGCCGGCCGCACCGGGGAGATCGGCCAGGTCCTTGCCGGACGCGTCAATGAAATCGGCATGACGCTCGCCAGCCGCCTCGGCGAGTTCGAGTCGATCTTCAAGGCCCGCAGCCAGGATCTGCGGGAAGTCGTCAAACTCTGCACAAACGACCTTGCCGAGGTCTTCGACAAGAAGTCAGGCGACCTCGTTGGCTTGATGACGACGCGCGGAGAATCAATCACCCGGGATTTGACCGGCTTCGGCGACCGTCTCAATGCAGTGCTTGCCGGACAGGAATCCGTGCTGGGCGACTATTTTGCCGGTAAACAGGCCGAATTCGCCAAAACTCTGGAAGATGCCTCCACGCAATTGCGTGTGACGATCGATGATTATGCAACGAAACTCCGCGATGATATGGCGGAGGGAATGAATACATCGGTCACTCTCCTCACCGAGACGGATCGGCAGATGCGCGGCGACATGACCAATCTTCTCGAGAGATTGACGGAAAGCAGCCGCGTTCTGCGCGAGATCAGCGCAACGGCGCATGGCAATTTCGGTGCGGTGGAACGCTCGCTCGGCGAACGTCTGCAGGAATTCGGCACCCTGCTGACGAGCGTCACCCGCGAAGTCTCCGCATTGAAGACCTCCACGAGCGCGACGCTCGGGGAAGCCGATGCACTGACATCGAAACTCGCAGAACAGCATAATGCACTGGCCGCGACCGCGACCGCCTTCGTGCAGTCCCAGGAAACGCTGGAAGAAATGATTGCCGGCCGAAAGGTGGCCCTCGAAAAGCTGATCGAAAGCCTCGATGCGAAGCGCAGCGCTTTCGTCGACACGATGGAGACCTTTGCGAGCACCATGGAGACCGCTTTCTCCCAGGTGGAAACACACGGTCAGACGCTGACGAGTTCACTGAACGAAGCCACTCAGCTCAATGTCGAAACGATTTCCACGCGCTATGGCGAATTGCGTGATCTGATGAATGGCGAGCGCGCACGCATGGCCGCGGCTCTGCGCGGCGCTTTCGAGGAAGCGGAATCGGAGCTCGAGCGCATCTTCAACCGGACCAAACAGCAGTTCCAGGAAGCGACCAAGGAATTGCATTCGGTCTCCAGCGAGATTCGTCAGGATCTCGAGGCGACGCGCGAGGATATGCGCCGCAGCGCCATCGAACTGCCGCGCGAAACAGCCGAGCAGGCCGCCGCCCTGCGCAAGATCGTCGGCGAGGAAGTCAAGGCGCTCGAAACCTTGACCAATATCGTGTCCCGCTCCAGCCGAGCCCTCGATATTGCCGAACCCGCCGCCGCCCGTGCCGCTGTCAGCGGGATTTCCAATGCGCTCAACGCACTGGAGCCTCCGGCCGAAAAGCAACCGGCGTCGGATCTCGGCAGTTCCCTCCGCTCCGCGGCAAAGAATACGTTCGGACGCCTGGCATCTCCCCAGAACCCGGCGAGCGCCGGCTGGCTCTCCGATCTCCTCGCCCGGGCGTCGAACGAAGAGCCCGCGCATCAGGAAGTGCCCGAACGCGAAGTTACACCGACATCGAACAAGCCTCTCGATTCACTTTTTGCCGATATTGCCGGCATGATCGATCAACGGGCTCTCGTCGATGCCTGGGAGCGTTATCGCCAGGGGGATGCCAAAGCCTTCTCGCATTCCATCTACAAAGGAACGGGACAACAGACCTTCGAAGCAATCCGCCGCAAGTACCGGCTCGACCCCACCTTCCAGGCGACGATCGACCGGTCGATCCAGGAATTCGAGAAACATCTCGTGCAGCTCGGCCGCGGTGGACAGGATGAAAAGCAGCAGATCCATTATCTGCTCTCGGACGCGGGTAAGGTCTATACGATGCTGGCCCATGCGGCGGGACGGCTGAAATAAGCCGATCCCAATTGCTTGAAATCGAAAGGCCGGGGGGTTCCCCCGGCCTTTCGATTTTCATTCACTGTTTTATAAAGCCAGCCGGCCTGTAAGCCGGGTTCTGTATGGCGGGCGGCGAACCACCCGCGTGATAGCCATTCCTCTGGGACGACTGTTGCCAGTCGCCTCGAGCAACCAACCCGGGTGACGATCTGAAGACGGATTTGCACGCCCCGCACTGCGGGACCGCGCGTGTCACCCCTATTCGGTTTTGCTCCCGGTGGGGCTTGCCATGCCGTTCCTGTTGCCAGGAACGCGGTGCGCTCTTACCGCACCCTTTCACCCTTACCTCGACGCTCAGGCGCCGTGCGGCGCCTCGCGAGGCGGTTTCCTTTCTGTGGCGCTTTCCCTGAGGTCACCCTCGCCGGACATTATCCGGCACCGTGTCTCCATGGAGCCCGGACTTTCCTCCGCCGGAGCGGCGGCCATCCGACCGGCTGACAGGATCGGATAACGCGCAAAACCTCCCTTCGTCAATCGGACGTTAAGGTCGCCGCTTTTAAATTCACCCACGATCAAAGTCCGCCCCCATGCCACAGACGCGTCATGCTTGACGGGCGGATACGAAAGGTTTCCTCCGGCATGATCGCTGCTTCCTCTCGCCCATGATTTTGCTTGAATCGGCGTCCATCACGCCCACGTCAGCCGGTCCGATCAAGGGAGCTTCCCGAAATCCGTCCCGATGCCGTCAAATTGGAACCATCTGGGTGGCTATGTTTATTTGCGACGATCCTTTCAGAGGGGTTTCGATCAGAGCGAAAATGCTCTCTTCCGATCCTGTCCAATGATCGCACATTATGGCATTGCCTGAAACGACAGGCCGAAAAACGTGGGGAAATAATGAGGAATTTCATATCCATGACGGCGGGAGC
Organism: Beijerinckia mobilis; assembly: GCF_000745425.1. Lineage (GTDB taxonomy): Bacteria > Pseudomonadota > Alphaproteobacteria > Rhizobiales > Beijerinckiaceae > Beijerinckia > Beijerinckia mobilis. The sequence continues at coordinate 58,071 of NZ_JQJH01000013.1, read as the reverse complement.
CTTGGCCGTCCTGGTTTTAGCGGGATGTGGTTATACACCTGAACAGCGCGCGCTCAGCGGCGCAGCACTCGGTGGAGCTTCAGGCGCGGCAATTGGTGCGGCGGCTGGCAACAGCCCGGGTGCCGCGGTGGCAGGCGGCTTGCTCGGCGCGGCGACCGGTGGGCTGGTCGGCGCGGCCACCGCTCCGCCGCCACCGCCGCCACCGCCTTGCCGGCGTTATGCTTATGATGAATATGGCAGGCCGTTCTGCGTCGCCTCGCGTGGTTATGACCGCGGCGGATACGGGTATTGACAGGTGTCCCATCCATGACATCGAAATCTATGCAGGATGACGGAGCAAAACAGCCGGAAACTTTCACGGGCGACAGTCCGCTCGTGAAGGAGGTCAGGCCCTCGCCCAACCACGGCGATCGCAAAGGCCGGCAGCCCGACGCGATCATCCTGCATCACACCGCCATGGCGAGTGGCGAAGCAGCACTGGAGCGCCTTTGTGATCCGGCTTCAGAGGTTTCCGCCCATTATCTCATCTGGGAGGATGGGCGGATCACCCAATTGGTCCCGGAACACCGCCGCGCATGGCATGCCGGCCGCTCCTATTGGGGTGGCGAGCGCGACATGAACTCCGTTTCGATCGGCATTGAACTCGTGCATCCAGGGCCGGAGGCCGGTGATCCGCCCTACCCCGAGGCGCAGATTGCGGCGACGATCGCGCTGTGTCTCGATATTATGAACCGGCGGTCAATCTCCCCGATCCGCGTGCTCGCCCACAGCGATATCGCGCCGGACCGCAAGGACGATCCAAGCGCGCATTTTCCCTGGGCTCGATTGGCGGATGCTGGTATCGGCCTCTATGTGCCGCCCGTGCCCGTCACCGATGGCCCCCGTTATGAGAGCGGCGAGCACGGCCAGCATATCGAAACGCTGCAATCCCTTTTCGCGATTTTCGGCTTCGGCCTCACCATCACCAATCTCTATGGTGTCAAGACGGAGGCGGTCGTACGGGCTTTTCAGCGCCATTTTCGTCCGGCACTCGTCGATGGCGTTGCAGATGGTTCAACGATCGAAACCTTGAAAGCCTTGCTCGCCGCAAGGTCCGGAGCCAGCATGCGCTCTCAGGCTGAAGTCCCGACGCCGGATTCCACTACCCCATCTCCTGAGGCCGTTGTTGCAGATATCCCCGATCAGACGCAGGTGCAAAGAGGCCGCTGGCTCAATTGATGAGACCAATAGCAGCCTGACGGCAACCGCCTTTGCCGCTCGCTTCGCCGCTTATGGTGTGATCATTAAATCATCAGGGGAATTGCGGAGAAACGGCACGGCATCGGCCGTCTCGTCTTTGACGACGGTATCATCCAGGAACACCGGCAAGGGCGACGGCACGGGTCGGAAACTTCCGGCAACCGCCTGATTCCAAAGCTCGAGATAGACCGGATCCGCCCGATTGGTCATCAACGAATCCGGGGCGAGCCTTGGATAGAGATCGGCAAAGCTGATGATGTCGTTCTTCGAGCCCCGCAGCAAAATATGCCGGGCCGTAATCTCGGAAGGATGTTCAAGGCCGGCAGCCCCCGTGAGTTCGGCCAGCACTTTCAACGTGGCTTCATGGAAGCGGCTGACACGCTCAGCCTTGATATCAACGTCCAGCGCTCTTTGACGAACCGGATCCTGCGTCGCAATCCCGCTCGGACAGCGGCCGGTATGACAGGCCAACCCTTGTATGCACCCGAGCGAGAACATGAAACCACGCGCGATATTGCACCAGTCGGCGCCCAATGCGAGCACGCGGGCCATATCAAACCCGGTGATGATCCGGCCGCTTGCGCCCAGTTTGATCTTGTCCCGCAGTCCGGCGCCGATGAGGCAATTATGCGCGAAGGTAAGGCCATCGCGCAAAGGCATGCCGAGATGATCGATGAACTCCAGCGGCGCCGCACCCGTGCCACCCTCGGCGCCATCGATGACGATGAAATCCACGAGAATGTCGGTGTCGATCATGGCCTTGCAAATCGCCATGAATTCCTGCCGGTGGCCGATACAGAGTTTGAAGCCAACCGGCTTGCCTCCGCTCAACTCTCTGAGCCTTGCTAGAAACTGCAGGAGTTCGATGGGCGTCGAGAAAGCTGAGTGACTTGCGGGAGAAATGCAATCCTTGCCTGCCTCGACACCGCGCGTGGCCGCAATTTCCTCATTGACCTTGGTGCCGGGCAAAATGCCTCCATGGCCGGGCTTTGCTCCTTGCGAGAGCTTGACCTCGATCATTTTGACCTGCGGATTTGATGCGTTCTGAATGAAACGCTCTTCCGAGAACTGGCCATCCGGCGTCCGGCAGCCAAAATAGCCCGAACCGATCTCCCAGATCAGATCGCCGCCATGTTCCCGATGATAGCGGCTGATACTGCCTTCGCCTGTATCATGGGCAAAGCCCCCCATCTTCGCGCCCTTGTTCAAAGCACGTATGGCATTGGCGCTGAGAGAGCCGAAACTCATGGCGGAAATATTGATCAGGGATATGGAGTAAGGCTGCGCGCATTGCGGACCGCCGACCATGACCCGAAAATCGTGATGCTTGACCTTTGCAGGCGAGATCGAATGGCTCAGCCATTCGAACTCGGATTCATAGACATTCTGCAGCGTGCCGAAAGGCCGTGTTTCCAACTGATGTTTGGACCGCTGATAGACGACAGCACGTTTCGAGCGATTGAACGGCAATCCATCCGTATCGCTTTCGAGGAAATATTGGCGGATTTCCGGGCGTATGCCCTCCAGCAGAAAACGAATATGGGCAAGGATGGGATAATTGCGGCGCAGACTGTGATGCCGTTGAATGAGATCGACAAGGCCTATGACAGACAAGGCAAGCGCGAGCGGAAACGCCACGACAACCAGGGTTTTTCCCGTTGGCAGCAAGAGGCCAAGTAACAAGGTGCTGATGAGACAGAAGATTAAAGGCACATAGCGCAGCATGGGCTTCTTCCGGTTGCGGGAAATAAAGCTGGTATCCTTGCCTTTGAGGCAGTCCGATCATCTCGCGGCGGGCACGGCCTCGACCTGTGAGCCTTTTCAAGTGAGGCATTGAAAAGCTCGTATTGTTAAAAGAGGCCGTTCCAAAACTTCTGAACCGGCTAGAAAATAGTTATCGGCGAATGGGAGACAATAATACGACAAAGGCCGACTTTGCCATGTCTTCGACTCCGATGACGGCCAATTGTATTGAAAAGATTTATATAATCATTCCCTGAGAACGGATGCCATAATGCGCATCCACTCTCATATAAAAGTGACAGGAACCGAAAAGCCGGCTCCGTGCAACGATTCACTTACGAAACGCGCTAACAATTCCGTGTGTGCCATAAACCGGGCATACCAGAGCCTATAACCCGCCGTACGTGTTTATTTCCATTCTTTCTTTCGGCATGTCGCACGCTTTCAGCGGCCCGCCCTGCCCCATCAAACCGCAGGTCTCTCCATGAGTGCGAGAAGTCCTTTCAACAAGTCGATGGGTGTCGGCGGGCAGCCGGGAATGACGAGATCGACATTCAACACCGCCGCTACACCGCCTTTCTCACAAGCATAGCTGTCGGCAAAAACGCCGTCACCAAGCGCGCAGGTTCCCGCAGCAACGACCCATTTCGGATTAGGCGTGGCGTCGTAGGTCCGCACAAGCGCCTCACGCATATTGAGCGTGACTGGCCCCGTGACAAGCAGCACATCGGCATGACGTGGCGAGGCGACGAAACGCAGGCCGAACCGTTCGAGATCATAGAAAGCATTGCCGAGCGCGTGAATCTCAAGTTCGCAGCCATTGCAGGAACCGGCATCGACCTCGCGGATCGAAAGACTATGGCCGAGCCGCGCCTGAGCGGTCCGATCGAGATCCCTGGCGAGAGCAGCAAGCTCCGCCTGCGTCGGAGCGGCTTCGGTGAGCGGAGATCGGGTCAGACCCTGAAAAAGCAGCTTGCGCATGAAAGGGCGCCTACAAATGCGGGATGAAACAGGATGATCCGGCCAGGAGGGATGCACGATTTGGTATAAATCGCCTACATATCAGGCCCCGAATAGGAACAGTTGAAAGATTTGTTACAGAGCGGAAAATCGGCGACGATATTGCCCTCGATCGCCACTTCGAGCAAAGGCCATTGGAACCAGGAGGGATCGCGCAAATGACAACGCTCGATGCGGCCGCCGGCATCGATCCTGACAGAAACGAGGATATCGCCCCGGAACCCTTCGACAAGAGCGAGACCTTCACGCGTCTCGCCGATATCGGTGACACTGACTTGCAACCGATCGTCTCTCGCCAGATTGTCTCTCGGCAGATTGTCAAGACTTTGCTCGATGAGCGAGAGGCTTTGTTCCGCCTCACGGATACGCACCCAGATCCGCGCATTGACATCACCCTCGAAGAAAGTCGGCACCTCGAAAGCAAGCGTGTCATAGGGCGGATAGGCAAGATGACGGCGCGTGTCGAAGGAGCGTCCGCTCGCGCGTCCAATATATCCGCCGGCACCGAACCGGCAGGCGAGCGCCGGCGCAACGATGCCGGTGCCGGACGTACGATCCTGCAGGGAAGCGGTTTTATCATAGAGGTCGGCGAGCGCCGGAAAGACGGCACGGATGGATGCGAGCAGCTCGCGGATGCGGGTGGCTCCCGCCGGCGTGAGATCCACCGTCACGCCACCGGGAAGGATACGATCCATCATCAGGCGATGACCGAAAACCTCATGCGCCGCGCGCAGCACGCGTTCCCGTAGGACACCGCATTGAGCGAGCATCATCGCAAAGGCGGCATCGTTGCAGATGGCGCCGATATCGCCGAGATGATTGGCGAGCCGTTCGAGTTCCGCCATCAAAGCGCGGAGATAAACGGCGCGGGGCGGCACAGAAAGATCGAGCGCCGCCTCCACAGCCTGCGCAAAAGCGAGAGAATAAGCGACAGTACTGTCGCCTGACACGCGTCCCGCGAGGCACGCAGCCGTTTCGAGCGAAGCGCCAGCCATCAGGGATTCAATCCCTTTATGCGTATAGCCGAGCCGCTCCTCGAGCCGTACGACGGTTTCGCCCGAGGCATTGAAACGGAAATGGCCGGGCTCGATGATCCCCGCATGGACCGGACCGACCGGAATCTGATGCAGGCCCTCTCCCTCGGCGGGGAGAAAGGGGTAAGCAACAGGCGCGGGCTTAAGCCTCTCCCCGGGAGTGGAGGACAAAGGATGCTCCAGCCGCCAACGGCCATGGTCTAGCCAGGGCCGCTCGTCCGGCAGGCCGCGCGGGATGAGCGCGAAGAGATCACGAATGGCGCGCTCCAGACGGATGGCTGGCGCGTGAACGGCTCCCACTGAGGGAAACGAGCCCAGCGGACAGGCCAGTGTCAGGACGAGCGTTTCGCAACGCGTGCTTGAAAATTTACCTGGATCTTCATCAGGGCCGTCTTCCAGCAAGGCCATATGCACTGCCTGCCCGTCTCCCCAAAGACCGAGCAGCGTCAATTTCCCTTCGGCAAGCACCGCCGCCGCGGCACGCCAGGCCTCTTCCTCGACGAGGATACGCGGGCACGGCCGGTGCGCGGCCATTTGTTTTCCCTGTCGGCTCAGTTCGGCAAAGACTGCCATTGCTTTCCCCTATCCCAGGAAACCGGCGACTTGCTGGAACCGGGCAACCAGCGCGGGCGGCAGGTAGAGTCCGGCCATCAGCACCGGGACGAGATGGGCGGCGAGCGGAACGATGGGGACCACGGCGGGCGCCTCGCCGCCTTGCGCTTCACCGAAGGCAAGGTGATGCAGATGCATGGCCAGCGCGGCAAAGGCGATGAGCAGGCCGATGGAGAATACAAGCGCCAGCCAGGGGCTTTGCGCGAATGTAGAGGTCACGACCAGAAATTCGCTCATAAAGGCGCCGAAGGGCGGCAGGCCGGCAATGGCGATGACGCCGATAACCAGAGACCAGCCAAGCATGGGCTGGCTGACTGTAAGCCCACCGAGCCCGGTGAGTTTCTGCGTGCCCTTGGCCTGGACGATAGGCCCGACGGTGAAGAAAATCGCCGATTTCGTCAGGCTATGCATCGTCATATGCAAGAGGCCGGCGAAATTGGCGACCGGCCCGCCCATGCCGAAGGCGAAGACGATGATCCCCATATGTTCGATGGATGAATAGGCAAACAGCCGTTTGATATCGCCTCGGCGATAGAGCATGAAACCAGCGAAGAGCAGCGAGGCAAGGCCCATCACCACCATCAGCGGGCCAGGCCGGAGCGCCGCCGGATTGGCGCCGACGAGCAGTTTAAAGCGCAGCACCGCATAAAGCGCGACATTGAGAAGAAGGCCGGAGAGAACCGCCGAAATCGGGGTTGGCCCCTCGGCATGCGCATCCGGCAACCAGGCATGGAGCGGCACGAGTCCGACCTTGGTGCCATAGCCAAGCAGAAGAAAGACGAAAGCGATATCGAGCAGCGCCGGATCAAAAGCCGCGGCGCGGCGGATCAGCAGTGTCCAGACCATGCCATCAAGCCCTTCACCGACGACTGGCTGAGCGGCGACATAGATGAGGATTGTCCCGAACAGCGCCAGCGCGATCCCGACGCCGCCGAGGATGAAATATTTCCAGGCCGCTTCGATCGCTTGATGCGTGCGGTAAAGACCCACCATCATGACCGTCGCCAGCGTCGCCATTTCGATCGCGACCCACATGAGGCCAGTATTGTTGGCGATGAGGGCGAGATTCATCGCAAACAGCAATGTCTGATACATGGCATGGTAGAAACGCAAACGCAGCGGCGAAAACCGGCCGTCCGCGATCTCATGGGTGATATAGCCGGCGCTGAACAGGCTCGTCGTGAAACCGACGAAGGAATTGAGAATGATGAAGATGACAGAAAGATCATCGACGAAGAGATAGGGTCCCGGCGCGGGGGTAACGACCAGCAGCGAGAGTGCCACGAGAAAGGTGAGGAAGGACGAAACGGAATTCAGCCGCGCCGACAGCCGGTAGTCCGGCACGCAAGCGAGAATGAATGCACTCACGGCCGGAAGAAGGAGAAGAAGAGCGGTGGCGTCGATGGCCGCATTCACGAGCGCTCTCCCCGGAAAGTGTCGAGCACGCGGCTGTCGACGGTGTCGAACCGCTCGCGGATCTGGAACAGGAAAATACCGATGACGATAAAGGCGATGAGCACCGAAAAGGCGATGCTGATCTCGACCACGAGCGGCATACCTTGCGCGCCCGTACCAGCCAGGATGAGTCCATTTTCCATCGACATGAAACCGACCACCTGACTCACGGCATTGCGCCGCGTCACCATCATCAAAAGGCCGAGCAGGACGACAGAAAGGGACAGCGCGAGATCCTCACGCGCGAGCGGCGCCGCCGCGGGCGTCGCGCGCAGGATCACGACCATCGATAAAGCGACAAGACCGATCCCGGCCAGCATGGTCAGGCCGATACCGCCAATGGTCTCCACCTCGCGGTGAATGCCGAGCCGCGCGACAATGCGATGGAGCGCCCCGGGAATGACAATGGCTTTCAGGACGAGAGCGATCGCCGCAGTGACATAAAGATGCGGTGCTCCCTGCGCGTAGGCCTGCCAGGCAACAGACAGAAAAAGCACGAATGCCTGCAGCGCGAAGACATTGAGCAGAGCGTAAAGACGATCCTGATAAAGGAGCATGAAACTCGTGAGCACCAGGCCACCGGCCAGGAGATGCGCGATATCGAAGGAAAGCCCGTGCATCTAGAGGCTCCGCGAAACGAACAAAAGCAATGTGCCAAGCAGACCAAGCATGAGCGCCGCGCCGAGAAATTGCGGCACGCGAAACACCCGCATTTTGGCAATACTCGTCTCAAAGAGAGCAAGCAGAAATCCGCCCAGGACGAGCTTGAGAAGATAGACAGCAATACCGATGAACCGCTCTGCCACGCCGCTGCCCGCTGGCGACAAGCCCCAGGGGATGAAGACGCAGACGATCAGCGACAAGGTGAGAAGAAGCTTCAGCGATGCGGCGAGCTCGATCAGGGCAAGGTGGCGGCCCGAATATTCGAGCACCATCGCCTCATGCACCATGGTGAGTTCGAGATGCGTCGCCGGATTGTCGATTGGTATGCGTCCATTCTCGGCAAGAGCCACCATGAGCAAAGCGACGAGGGCGAGGCCCAGGGAGACACGCAAGCCGATCTGCGGCGAGAGCATGAAACCTGCAAGATTTGACAATTGCGTCGAGCCGGCAAGCAGCGCCAGGGTAAAGACGATCATAAGCATCGCCGGTTCGGCAAGCGTCGCAACCATCATCTCGCGGCTCGCGCCGATGCCGCCGAAACTGGTGCCTGCATCGAGCCCGGCGAGAGCCAGAAAGAAACGGGCGCTGCCGAGAAGCGCCGTAATGGCGATGAGATCAGCGGACCAGCTGAACAGGAGCCCTGTGGCGAAAGTCGGCACGAGGGAGGCAGCGACCCAGGTCGCGGCGAAGATGAGATAGGGAATGGCGCAGAAGAGCCACGAGGCATTATCCGCGAGCACCACCTCCTTGCGCAGGAGCCGCAGGAGATCGCGATACGGCTGGATGAGAGAAGGCCCGCGGCGGCGCAGGAGATGCGCCTTGACCTTGCGCACGAAGCCGGTGAGAAGCGGCGCAAGGCAGAGGACCAGCAGCATTTCCGTGCCCTGCACGGCGAGATCGGCGATCAGGACCATAGCGCCGGCACCATCAACAGGCCGATGAGGGCGAGAAAGACGAAGCCGAGATAATGGCGAATGGTGAGCGCCTGGGTGCGGTCGAACACGCTTGCCGCGAGGAGGACCATGCGCGTGACGGGCTCATAAATCCCCTCCCAGATGAAATCATGCCGCGTGACGCTTATTTTTGCCGCAGCGAGATCACCCGGGGCCGGCATCTCGACCCGTTCGCGCGCGCCAAAGACAAGCCCGCCGAAAACCCGCCGGATCGGCTGCGCGAAACTCGCCGCGCTATATTGCGTCACAGGACTCGGATCGGGGAAACCGCAATCCCAGACCGGCGCACGGCGTGTGACGTGTGAGCCGAAACGGCGGATAGCCCAAGCCGCGAGCCCCGCCGACAGAGCGCTGAAAAGGAAGACCAGCAGGCCGTTATAGGAACTCCGGCTTTCCGCCACGGGAACGATCGACAGCCATTGCAAGGAGGTCTGCGGCGGCATTCGGGCGCCAATCAGCGCCGCGACAGCCGGCGCCATACCGTCGATAAAGACACCGGGCAGGATACCGGCGAGGAGACAGAGACCGACACCGCCCGTCATGGCGCCCAGCGACCAGCGATCAACCTCCCGCGCTTCAGAGGCAACTGCCGAGCGCGGCCGACCAAGGAAGACGATGCCGAAAACCCGTACGAAACAGGCAGCAGCCAGAGCAGCGGCAAGAGCGAGCAAGGCACCGACGGTCGGCACGAGCAGTTTCATGCCCCATTGCGGCAGCTGGGGACTGAGCAGGATTGACTGGAAGATCAGCCATTCCGAAGCGAAACCGTTCAACGGCGGCAGCGCCGAAATGGCCAAGCAGGCGGCGAGAAACAGGGGGGCCGTGACCGGCAGGCGGTGAATGAGACCGCCCAAAAGATCCAACCGCCGCAGCCCCGTCGCGGTGAGCACGGCGCCCGCGCCGAAAAAGAGCACGCTTTTGAAGAGTGCGTGATTGAAAATATGAAAGAGGCCGGCAGTCAGGGCCAGCGCCGCCGCGACGGGCAGTGCATTGGCCTTGAAGGCCAATGCGAGGCCGAGACCAACGAAAATGACGCCGATATTCTCGATGGTACTATAGGCGAGTATGCCTTTGAGATCGGTTTCTTCCATGGCGTAAAGGATACCGAGTACCGCGGTTGCCGCACCCAGAGCCATCACCGGCATCCCCCACCACCAGTCCGGTGGCCCGAGAAGATCGAAAACGAGGCGGATGAAGGCATAGATCGCCACTTTTGTCATGACGCCGCTCATCAAAGCGGAGACATGGCTCGGCGCGGCCGGATGGGCAAGCGGCAGCCAGACATGCAGCGGCACCAGCCCCGCCTTGGACCCTGTTCCCAGAAGGGCGAGACCAAGAACGGCGCCAGCCAGGGGCGTGGACACTGGATGCGCGCGGATCGCGCTGAAGGAGTAATCGCCCACTGTTCCAGCAAGCAGGCCAAAGGTGAGAAAGAGCATCAGAGTGCCGAGAACCGCCATCACGAGATAGACGAAACCGGCGCGCGCATTTCCAGGCTGGCGATGATGCGCCATGACCAGTGCCCAGGACGCAAGCGACATCAATTCCCAAGCGAAGAGAAAGGTGAAGGCGTCATGCGCCATCACGACAAGATTCATTCCCGCGAGGAAAGCCGGAAAGAACGGCAGCACACGCGCTGGCTCATGCTCATGACGGCCATAGCCGATGCCATAGAGGCTGGCGCCAAAGCCGCCGAGATTGACCACGATCAGAAAGAAAGCCGCTAAAGAATCAATCCGGAAATGGGCACCAACGAAGGGCAGACCGAGCGGCAACACCACCTCGCCGCCCCCTGCCCCGCTGAGAAGACTAGCCAAAGCAGCGGCGAGGATCAGCAACGAAACAAAGGCGCAAAGACCATAGATGAAAGGAGTACCGTTGTGTTGCGGCTGCGCTCCGTTTGCCAGAGAGGACACATCTGGTGAGGACACAATCGGCAAGGGATCACGCAACCGACAGAGCACACACGCCGCCACGGCCATGAAGGCCATGGCGAGGAAACCAACCACGCACCAAAGAGTGATGACGGTCGCCGTTGCCGATAGCGCACCCACCGCGGAAGGCATCGCCCCTACCCCTCCCTGTCGCCCGGAAAGCCCGGCCTGCCGTCTTTGCCGGTGCCGTTTGTCTCCGGGGACGCAACCGTTTCCCGCAGTCTCACGCCACGCCCGCCGATCGGGCTCGCGGCTCCGTCGCCGATAAGCTCGATCCCCACCGACTCAAGGCCATTCACCAGCTTCATCAGGGAATCGACCGTGCCACGGATAACACCCTCACTGGCCTCCATTCTCTGGATCGTCGGCAGCGAGAGACCGGATAACTCGGCCATTTTTCGCTGGTCGATGCCAAGCAGCGCCCGCGCCGCGCGCAATTGGCCGGAGGTGATCATCGAGGTGTCACTGCCTCATATTTTAAAACTGCTTTTTTATTATTATCCAATTCAAAGTGATATTTCAATCATTATAAATGATATTTAAAACATCATTTCTCGCATTGAAAAGGGTTCCCGGCGAAGGACCTCCCGGGGGGGAAGGAAGATCGGCCTCGGCGCCCGAACCTCGGCCGCAACACCGCGTTTCCGCAATCGTGCGGACGTTTCCGCGCGCTCCCGGCGAAACCAAAGGCAGATACAAAGCCTTGGATCGAGATGCGCAAGCCGTCATCCTGCCTCGCGCGGCAGAGACGAACTCCAACGGCGGTGAAGAGATGACAATCCACCCCTTGTTCCAACGAAACGGCGCGTTCTGGCGCACGCTCTGTCTCGCGGCCGGGCCAATTCTCGCGGCCTATCTTTTGGGCTCACTGGCAACTTTCGCCAATCTCACACCCTGGTATCACATGCTCGCCAAGCCGGATTTCAATCCGCCGGACTGGATCTTCGGACCCGTGTGGACAATGCTCTACATCCTCATGGGCATCGCCGCCTGGCGGCTCCTGCGCAAGCCGGATTCAGAAGCACGTGCGAGAGCGCTCGGGTTCTATTTCGCCCAGCTCGCGCTCAATATCCTGTGGTCGTGGATGTTCTTCGCCATGCGTAGCCCCATGGCCGGGCTCATCAATATCATTCCGCAATGGTTTCTGCTTGCGGCGACGGCGCTCTGCTTCTGGCGGATCGACCGCGCCGCTGGCGCCATGCTCGTCCCCATCATTCTCTGGGTCGGCTTCGCCTCGATCCTCAATTTCGAAATCTGGCGGCTCAATCCTTAAAGCGCAGGCCAATAACACAACCATAATTTCCTGCAAAAAACCGCAGGATTGAACCGGATCGGGTACGCCCGTCCACAAGGTGTACGGATCAAAAACTATCTGTGATCCATGATGTTCGGCAGAAACAAACAAACTGCAGTCGCAGGGCCAAAGAGCGATCAATGAAGCGCATCATTCTTTGGTCTCACCGGTTTCATCATCGGCTTCACGCAAAAGGGCGGGATCGAGATCCCGCCCTGAAGATTATGCTTTGTCTGCGGCAGACATTTCACTGCAGGAGAATGATTACGGCTTTCCCGGAGGCAAGGAGCTGAAGAAAGCCGCAATGTTGATGATGTCGCTATCCGACAGGGGCTTCGCCATTGCCGTCATTGTCTCATCCGTCCGCGTATCAGCGGCCCGGTAGGCAGTCAAAGCCTTGACGAGATAATCCCTGTCCTGACCCGCAAGATGCGGAATGGCAGGTGCCGCAGCCGTGAAACCGTCGGCTCCGTGGCAGGACATGCAAACTTCAGCTTTTTGCTTGCCTTTTGCTATATCCACCGTCTGCGCCGAAGCCCCGGTAACGAGGCCAGACAAGGCGAGCATGACGGCGCCGGAAAGTGTCATATGAAAGCTGTTCATGGAGAAGGTCTTTTCAGATGAGAGCATTACGGATGTAGATCGTGGTGCCATAGGCGAGGAACACGGCGATCCACAAAGCGACGATGGCGACGGCGCCAGTGCCGAGCTTGGCGACGAAACCCTTGGCCTCATAACGGCCGGCGACTCTGCCGGACTGGTAAAGAAGCGTCAGATAGAAGCCGCCAACCAAACCGCCAACGCCGATGAATGTCGAAAAGAACAGGAATGTCGAAGGCCAATCGACATTTACCTTGTAATCGGAAACGACATAACCGAACGGCTTGAGATAGGTGACACGCACCACCTCGCGCCAGATCGCCACCATCGTCAGAATGCCCATGCCGCCTGCGACGAGCTTGTAGCCGCTAAGACTGCTCTTCTCGTCACGCAGAATATTCGCCATGAGCAAGAGTGCCATGACCATGAGCCATCCAAACGGCTGCCAGACGAGATGTGTATCCGCCGGATGATCGAACTGCCACCAGATCAACAGGCCTGTTGCAATAAGGAACCCCCAAAAGCCGATTTTTCTTCCGAGATTGCGGGCAAATTGGAGATAATCCTTGGACTTGTCCTCACGAACGGAAAAATAGTCGCTATAGGCGATGAGAAAGACGCCGACAGCGGGAATCGAAAGACTGATGATGAAGAGATAGCGCGGCCATTCGATCGCATGCAGAGCACCGCCGTTCATGTCGATGACACCGCCCGGCGCATACCAGTCCATCCAGCGTTGCGGCAGAATGGCCTGATAGGAGAGCACATGCATGATGAGCCCATCCATGAGAAACAGCACCAATCCCACAATGGCATAAAGGCCGATATAACGCTTCGCGCCTTCATGATTGCCCCAATAGAATGCGAACCACAGGCAATAAGCGACGATGAGCGAGGCGATGAAGCCGATCGCCCAGCGCGCCGACAGCACATTGGAGGCATACCATTGGGGATCATAGATCACCTGGGTGAACAGCAAGGGCGCGACGCCGAGCACGATCAGCAGGGAGACGCTGACTTTGGCAACCTTGGTCATTGCCATGGACAGGCGCTGCCAATCCTCACTGCCGGGGTGGCCATAGAAGGCATAGATCGACAATGCCGCGGTTCCCAACGCGAGGGTCACGAAAGCAATGTGAAAGACCCAGGTCAGGACCATCAGGAGTTGAAACAGGGCCGGTACGGCAGGAATGCCTGCCGGGTCCCGCAAGACGTGGAGGACAGAACTCATTTCCATGGTCAATTGCTCCTGACTGACGGCTGATCATTGGAGGAGACTTTCGACCGGCCCGCTGGCTGCCCTGCCGTCTCGTTGATATTGGCGATATAGCTTGCAATCGCGTCGATCTCGTCCTCCGGCAGATCGATGCGGGGCATGAAGGGGACGGATCCCTGTTTCAGCGGCCCCGCAAGGAATGCCGCGATCATCTGCTTATCCGTCGAATGGAAGAATTTATCCGGCAGCGAGCGCAGCGGTGCGCCGGGCTCCAGGGCATGGCAATTGGCGCAGGCGATTTTCGTCAAAACCGCGCCGACCTCCAGTTTGTTTTCCGCCGTGATGGTGCGCAGCCGTTCCGGAATGAAGGGATGCAGCTTCAGATATCCCTTCTCGGCGATCCGATCGACCTCGCCGGTGATCCCCTTGCCGGGAACATCCCGCGCGATCACCTGATTGCCATAGATATATTGGCCGGCGACATAGGGCTTGCGCATGCTTTCACGCATCCGCTCTTCCGGCCACACACCGATCAAGGCGATGACAAGGAATGCGGGCACGGCGATCCAGGTTTTCACCGCCTGCGGCTTGAACCAGGCGAAGATCAGATAGGCGGCCGATCCCACAGCGACCGCGATCATGCCTGCCGCATATTGCGGAAGCAGGTGATATTTCAGCATGATCCGCGCATTGGAAGGAACCGTCTGCAGATAATAGAAGAACATCGCGGTTGCGAAAACGCCGCCGCCAAGGCCGATAGGCGTAATCAGGCGAACGACCTCTTTCTTCAGTTCCTTGTCTTGCACACCGGCGGCGACCATCAGACCAACCACGGCAGCCATCACGAACATCGAGCCGGTACGAACGCCGAGATGGGCGAAGAAATTCAGGTTGTAGAAGGCATCATTGGTGGAACCCGTCTGATACCAGCTCTCGTTACCTGGCCACATCATGAAGGACAGAATGCCAACGATGATCAGCATCGTCGACCAGGAGGCGAGCGCGAAGGACCATGTCAATTTGAGATGGGATTTCGCGTCGATCTTGCCGATGAGATAGACGAGCGCATATGCGCCGATCACCTCGACCGTAAAATAGACCCACTCCGCGGCCCAGACCCAGACGAAATTATGGATCAGACCACTGACACCGCGCGGGCTGGTGACCGTGATGGCGTACCAGATGCCGGGGCCGGTGATGGAGCCGATAATATAGGAGAAGACGAGGAGAAAGACGCCATAGCGTTTGATGAAGTCAAGAAGCTGCGGCTGATTATCCCGATAGGCTTTGGTCTCGAGAAACGCGAAGAGGAATGCGGCGCCAACCGAGGTGTGTGATGCAAGCACATGTATCACACCAATTATGCCCATGACCCACGCCGTGCCGATATAGGGCACGTAGAAGGTCGGGTACATCCCGATGATGTCCATAATGATTGTTTCCGTGAGGTTTCCGAAGACGACGAGCCAGCGTACCCCCGCCACTGACAGGAGTTTCAAGGCGCGTCTTCAAATAAAGAAAAACATCATCAACCGCCCGCGAGATGCCACTGTGGCGGATCAATCGCTCGGACAGACCAATTGGATCAGTCACACTGATGACGGTTTCGATGAAGGTCCTGGTCTGTCACGCAAACGGTGGACCGCGTGCACCGAGTGTTGTGATCGTCCGTGGAAGCCTTGGCAATTCCCCATGGACGGTCCAGTAAACCTGCTCCGAGAGATCTTGCGGTGGAACGATGACGGATAAAGGAGGTGTCAGCCCCGGAGCGGAAGTGAGACAGCAGGCACGGCAAATATAAAGGTGCTTGCAAAACCCGTCATGCCCTCCACTTTTTCCATAGGTTTTATTCTGTGTCTGACTACAGATAACGGGAAGCGTACCGTCAGGCAGCGCATAGCGCGCAAGCTCAGCCCGCGCAGCCGGTCCATTGCTTCGATGCGCGAATCCGACTGTCGTGCTTGCCAGCACGTACAGGAGGAGAGCGATGAACCGCCCTACTCTATATTTCGCTGAAGGCGTCACAGTTCGACCACATTAGAAAGTATTGAAATCTCATAATGCGTCGATGGCGAACGCCAATCGGGCATTTTGACGCGCATTGGCGTCAGAGCCTACAAACCTTTGGTGATTATGTCGGCTGATGTCAGCCAGGCTTCAGATTCTTTCGTACTCAAGAAATTCTATCGAAAATCACGGAATAATAACGGACAGATTGATACCTCCTCCGTCCCACAGGGCACGAGGCAAAGACAAACACCCCGAAGAAACAGAAGGGTTTCGATGACACAAAAACATCGTGTTCAGGCACCCCTGATTTCGCGACAGCCGGCGAACAACCATCCCTCCCGGCAGGCCACGCGCGAGGAGCAGAAAGCCATCAAGACTCTTTAATTAAGGATGATTGCCCAAGAAAATTGCTCCCATGCTCGCCAGCAAGCTCGATCATCAAGCAAGGAAATAGCCGACGCCCCCAGGCACCCTTATGAGCCGATGGCGACAAACCTTTAAAGACGCCGATCGGCGATAGATCGCCGATAGCGCAATAAAGGCTGAGGCTTGCCGCTAGCTTACGGTTTCGCAGAGAAAGAATGTTTGGATTGTGGAATGTGTCGGAAAACGCGTTTGTTTCCACATTTCCAGCCGAATGGCTCGGTACAGACGCTATCCGTATTTCGAGAAAAATCCGACGGTAAGACGCAACACGATCGGTCAAGCCCTCTTTGAGCTCGTGTTGGCGTTAATCTGTATTGAAATTGCGCGTCTGGGGCGGGCTGGTAGCGGAGGAGGGACTCGAACCCCCGACACAAGGATTATGATTCCTCTTATTTTGTATGCTAATTATTTGATTTATATATATTATACTCACGCAATGTCGCGCCTGTGTCGCATTCAACCTAAAAGTACGCGCTCTGCTTGGGCAAGCTCATCAGCATCATCCACACGCGGAAATAGGTGAGAATAAGTGTCGAGGGTCATCGCGATGGTTGAGTGCCCGAGACGTTCTTGAACCAGCTTCGGCGGCAATTCTAGTCCGCCATCGGCCTTTCGGTTTATGAGCCATGAGGCGTAGAAATGCCGAAGCGCATGCAAGCCTGGATATTTTGCGGCCTCGATCGGCTTGCCTTCTTTGTCCAACCCTGGAACCGTCACGCCAGCCGCGATCCACGCAGGGATGAGCCCACGTTGCGCAATATTGGCATGATGCTCGGGCCGGCCGTTCCCCGTAGGAAAAACAAGATCCGCCGTACCCTTCGGGCAAGCCAATCGCCATTCACGCAATGTGTTTATCACGATTGGCGGCATCGGGATCTTGCGCTCGCCCGCCCCTGATTTTGGTGGCCCAGCTACATTGCGTTTATCCATTCTCTGCCGAACATGTAGTTCGCGTCGCTCGAAATCGAGATCAGCCCACCGCAAGCCACGAAGCTCAGAAGCGCGAAGACCAGTGAAAGTAGCCGTAATAAGCAATGGCCGATATTGGCCTTGCAAAGCTCCGATAAACGCTTTGATTTCATTAGGCGTCGGAATATCAATCCCAACTTTCAGCTTGCCTTTCTGCCTATTGTCTTTTTTCTTTTCAGAGCTGCGGCGACGCCCAGATCGAAGGTCCCGCACGACATTTCGCGACACAAGTCCACGCTCCTGGGCGTCGCCAAGCATGGCACCAAGGCTCGAAACAATCCGCTTGATCATGTCAGCCGATCGCGCCGCGCCCTCCCCTACGCCAGGCGCCGGATCGCCGCGTCGCAGCTTGTCTTCCAATTCGCGGATCATGGGAACGGTCAATTGTGAAAGCTTCAGCCTGCCAATGAAAGGCACAAGATGAAGGCGAACATGCTGTTCATAAGAATCAAGGGTTGATGACTCGAGTCTGCGCCCGCGCCCGGTTTCGAGCCACAAATTTGCCGCTTCGGTCACGGTCACGCTCGCACTATCAGGTGTATGCGTACCTTCCCGAATCTCGACATTAGCCTTCGCATGGAAAGCATCTGCTTCTTTCTTGCGATCAAAAGTTTTGAGATGGCGCTTTCCGGCTTGGTCGACATAATCGGCGACCCAGGCCTCTTTCTTCTCACCCTTTGCCGTGATCCAGCTACGCTTTCGAACTGACATGCCGATGCCCTCATCCGATAGGTCGATCATGTCGCACAAAAATCCTCACGTCAATAGGCGCATCATTCCATTGCCAGCTCTATTCATATGTGTATAAATACACATATGAATAGCCGCGCCGTCATAGCCGCCCTTGAAGCCGATGGATGGAAAAAGGTCGGCCAGAAAGGCAGCCACGTTCAATTCAAGCATCCGACGAAACCGGGCCGGGTGACTGTTCCCCATCCCTCACGCGAATTGCCCAAAGGCACACTGCGGAGCATCGAGAAGCAAGCTGGTCTCAGTATAGGATAGCGCCATGCGCCAATACATCGCTCTCATCCACAAAGAAGCCGATAGCGATTATGGGGTTTCCTTCCCCGACTTCTCCGGCTGCGTCACGGCCGGGACGACGCTCGACGAGGCCCGCGCCATGGCCGAGGAAGCCCTTGCTCTGCATATCGAGGGGTTGGCGGAAGATGGGGAAGCCATTCCGGAGCCATCTTCCCTTGAAACGGTGATGGCCAATCAGGAAAACCGGCAAGGGGTGGCGATTCTTGTTCCCGTTCCTGCCGCAGCACCAAAATCCGTCCGGGTCAATGTGACTTTGCCGGAGGACGTGCTTGTGCAAATCGATCGCTATGCCGAGAGCCATGGCCTGACCCGCTCCGGTTTCCTCGCCCAGGCGGCGAAACATGCCATGTTTGAAAAGACGTGATGCCCAGCTATAGGCATATAATTTAATTATTATTATCAACGGACGTAAGATAATCAATGACGATCGATGTAACAAACTGTTTTATTAAATTCACTATTAATATTTTATTATAAAAAAATATTATTGTGTATTAATTATAAATAATAATTAGCGTAATGGAGACGCTCTAAACATACTCATTTGATGAACCATACTGGAAGACCCATCTTTTGATGATATAGTTATCTTATAATCCCAGTTTATATTAAGCTCCTCACCTAATTTACGTTTTAGATCTGTCATATTAATTATAAGAATTCGATTATAATGCTCATTCTCAATAATCATTCTGCC
This sequence comes from Beijerinckia mobilis, assembly GCF_000745425.1. Lineage (GTDB taxonomy): Bacteria > Pseudomonadota > Alphaproteobacteria > Rhizobiales > Beijerinckiaceae > Beijerinckia > Beijerinckia mobilis. The sequence goes on along the minus strand of NZ_JQJH01000013.1, from coordinate 39,162 downwards.
AATTTCAGATGCTCGAACGACATCAAAAGCTAACTTCTCATGATCAAGTGATTGCTTATCTTCTTTATTTAAGTGCCATTCAAGAAAGTTTCCAAGTAAACAGAATAAATAGTCATCACTTGTCACAGGCCCTTCAAATGGACGAAATAAAGCCCACCCAGAGTACGTAAATATTTTTTTTATTTGCTCTGGAGGCAATCCTACTTCAGAGAACTCAAAACACAATGCCCATCTAATTACATCTTCTATATTGTATTGTATTCTTAATCCTTTCCCTGGAGAGGAAGGAATTAATCCTACTCTTTGGAAATTACGAATTCGCGCCTTGAAAGTCCCTGCGCGCCCGGATGGCACATGGTGCAGACGGGCGATAGCATTCTCAACTTCTTGATATGTAAACAAAAAGAGCCTCCTTAACCGTATAAGATCGGCAAGAATCGAAAATGCTTTCCACCAGCAGCCACTTAAAAATGAGTAATTACCAATATTTGCCATTGACGCAAGCTAGAGCTTACTTCTTAATGAGAAATACAACTCATTCCTCATTAAGGAGGCATTCCCTACAATGCAATTATCAAATTCCCACCAATGTTCTCCCGCTGACGATCTTCTCGAAGGAATGGCCGAGATAGCCGCCTTCTATGGGATCCCGCCAAGCAAGGGCTACCACCTTGCCGCGAATGGGCACCTCCCTGGGGTCTTCAAAATGGGCCGCAAGATATTTCTTTCGAAATCCGCCGCACGCGAGGGGATTTCGAAGAAAGCGAGAGGAGAAATTTGAATGATGAGGCCAGAACGAAGAAACCCGGCCATCGTGCGCCAACACGAAGCCGGGTCCGAATATGTCGTTTGCTGGGGAGCCCACGACATATCGGGAGATAGTCAAACTTCACTCCGCGGGCAAGCGGAACAGATCGGAACGCGATGCCGCCCTTCGGAGCATAGGCCACATCGGCCGTCCTTCTCACCGACGGGAGAATGCCGATGAAACCGATCGGGAAATTTCCATCGCCCTATGGACTACTCATTGACATTTATCCAGGGCAGGATCGGCATGATCCCAATGGATATGTTTTCAACGCCGATGGCATGGCGATTCTTTTTGGGATTCATGATCCCGCGCAACGAAAGCGCTTCGCGGAAATCTGCGCGCGCGAAGGCAGGCTCTCATCCGAGCACTTGAGGGATGTCGGAGGCCATATGATTCCGAAAATCCCTCTTCCGCGACCACGTGAGCCAGCCACACCTGAATTGCCCGGCGGTATCGAAATCGGCATTCCAACTGATGCGTGGATCGATCGTCTCCTTGAGACAGCGACCTGGTTCGATCGCTCGAAATGGCTTGAGAAGACCATCGCCGACAATCTCAACGTCTCCAAAAACTGGAAAATCCCTCCGGAGTTTGTCGCGTTTGGCTTGCAGACTATACTAACAGCCGCTCTTGAGCATCTGCCGGACAAAGAGATCGCTTGCTTGGAAGCAGCGGCATGGTTCGCCGTGAGTGCCCATGACGAATGGCGTGACGCCGGGTTGCATTGGCTTGAACCTTTTCAGGCAACCTGGTTTCGTGATCGGCTTTCAGCACGGCCGCGCTACCGTCGTTTTGCTCGCTTGCGCCGCAAGCTTGATCCCGCCCTGCCTTCCTGGGTCGCGGAGCTGGCTTCATGAAGACAGCGTCGTCTCTATCTCATCAAAGAGGAAGGCCCCATCGACCACAGCCCTATGGTCCTGAAAATTACGCTTGGCGAGGTGCTCCATGACGGAGCACCTTTCCTCCTCCCTTGGTGCCGAAAAACGTATAAATCTGCGCTCGGTGGAATCCCTGTCTGGTCAGGACCCAGGCATGGGAAAGCCACCCATCACGGCCACCTCCTTCATTCCTATCGATCAGAGGCGGATACCGACGCGACAATGGCTTTATGACCGTCATATGATTCGCGCCTATGCCTCGGCCACAATTACTCCCAGCGGTATTGGCAAATCCTCTCCGCCGATCGCCGAGGCGCTTGCCATCGCTACGGGCCGCCCGCTTCTCAGCATCCAACCAACCGAACGCGCCAATATCTGGATCTGGAACGGCGAAGACCACCAGAAGAACTCAAACCCCGCGTCACTGCGCCATACTGCATCATGCAACGATCGACAGGAAATCTTGGGACGCCTCTTCCTTGATTTAGGTTGCGAGCAGGAACTGATCATCGCGGAAACCAGACGAATGGGTACCCCATCAAGCCACACAACCTCCAGCATATTTCATGCACCAAGCTCGTTCGCGATTGTTCAGGGTTATCTTGACACATGTTGAGCGAGAAAGCATAAAAATTATTGTATGATAGTTGCGGATTTAGCACAGATCACGAATTCGTTATGAGCTACAAACGTTATGAGCTATAAGTTCACTAAATAGAGCAGAGAAATGCGGGATTCTGGATCAACTCGTTCGACTGAGATAATTTTCTCGCTTTTGGCTGGTAGCGCAATCTGGCTGGGCTTTTCCTCCACAGCCGAGGCGGGCTCGCTGTGCTCACAGCAAATCATTCAAAGTGCTCCAAGTGGATCTGATTGGCCAAGAGGCTACAAAGCCTATCCCGGTGTTCGATTGGAGAACGGCCAATGCACGAATAATGGTGTAGCAGGGGTTGATGATCCAGCCGCCTTTTCCGGCGCAGCACTCGCTAGCCAAGCCCTGAGTGAGCTGTCGCAATCCACAACCCTCTCGACCACGCGTCAGGCCGGGAATTCAATCACCAATCGGCGTGATGAGGAACGTGAGCGCTGCGCCGCAGGCTTTTCGCGCGTCAATGGCATTTGCGAGCCAAACATGCCGCGTGTCAACGAAGATATTGCACCGCCACCGCCCGCCCCGGCCGCTAAACCGCGTGTCGCTAGTAAGGCAAAGAAAAGCACCCTCGCCAAAGCAGAGGTACCTGCCCCTCGCAAGCTGACCTATGTGCGCAAGGAAGCGCCTTCTCCTACTTTCGTTCCCACACCGATCGAGGCGCCGTTGCGTTATGGTGTGTGGGGTCAGGTTTTCGGCGTCTATGAAAAGCGCGATGCGAATGGTCTTACAAGTATCAACGGGCCCGATTTCAATAGCGGTGCCCCCGTCCCGCTCGATACTTACGTGCAAAGCCGGGTCGGCACGATCGGGTTCCAGGCGGGTCTCGACGTCACGACACATGGCCTCTTCACTCCAACAGATGGCGCGATTATTGGCATCCTTGTTGGGCATGTCTCATCAAATCTGACACTCAATACGCAGCAGTTTTCGACCAATCCGAGTGTCGTCGGCAACGGCTTCAGCCATCTCACCGCGCAGCTGGCAGGGCCGACGCTCGGCGCTTATGCTACCTATTTCTCTGGCGGCTTCTCGGCGGATCTTCTCGTGAAGTTCGATCTCTTGAGACTCAATCAGACCTTCACGGATAACCTTGCCTTTGCCGGTCCTGCCGGCCCCTTCAATTTAACCGCCACCGGCTTTGGTTCGACGAGCCTCTTGAACACCTCGGTTGTGGCCAATCTCAATTACCGTTTCGACCTGAATCCAAATTTCTGGGTTGAGCCGACGGTCGGTGCGCAATTCATCGCACTCGACTATGGCAGCGGTGCCGCCGACCTCGGCCTCCAGAATGGGAACCAAGTAACGGTGCAAGGTGGAGCACGCATCGGCACGGTCTCCACCTATGATAACATCTTGATCAAGACGACCTTGACCGGACTTGCCTATGATGACGTAGCCATCAATGGTGGATTTATCCCCGGTGCCGCATATAACGGCAACAATATCCTGGCCAATGCCGATAGAGGTCAAGTGCGTGGACGGGGAACCCTAGCCTTCAATATAGACTTCGGCCAAGGGCTAAGTTCCTTCGTTCTTGGTGACGTTTATGGCGGCAAAGGCCTATTTGGTACCGGCGGCAGAGCAGGTATCCGCTACGAGTTTTAGTTGACTGGTTGCAAAACCTCCTTGGCGTCTCGCGAATAGCTGGAAAGCACTGCAAAGTTAGCCTGGATGCGTGAATCCTTCTCGGGATGAACAACGAATGGCGCATTTCGAACGGCCACAATACAAGCGGATTTCGACTGGAACCCTTTATATGGATCTCGCGTCGAACAAGGAGCTGGACGTGGCGCTGGTGCAAAAAGCGGAAACGGGGCATATTGGCGGCCAATTAGGTGTTTGATCCCGGCCTTTGATGGTGCAATTCTTTCGGCAGAATGGAAGGATGCACTATGGCACAAGTTCTTCACGGCCGCGCCACAACGACGGAGCGGCTGTGTTCTGCGTCAAGCGTTTTCGTGATGCCATGGGGTACGGTCCCGAAGGATTGCGTTGAGAATGGTGAGAAGCTTCCGCATCACGGCAACGAGCGCGACTTTCTTCGGCCGGCCACGGGCTGTGAGCTGATCGTAGAAAGCCCGAAAAGGGGAACGACGCCGGATCGCGGTCAAAGCCGCCATATACAGCACGGCGCGCACTGATGTTCTACCACCGGCAATGGCCCTGCGACCACGCATCAAACCAGAGTCGCGATTGATCAGAGCGATGCCAACCAAAGCAGCAATCTTATGGCGACTGATAGTCCCGAGCTCGGGCAGTTCGGCGAGAAGGGTCCGCGCGGTCACGTCACCGATACCAGGAACGGATTTCAGAAGTGCCTCGGTCTCCCGCCAAGCCCGGGAATTTTTGATGGCGTCACCGATGTCCTGATCGACCGCGTCGAGTTCTTTCTGGAGAAAGGCAATGTGACCCGCAAGCCCTTGAGCGAGATGCTCGTCGACAGCTTGACGGCTCCGATTGGTTTCCATACCGATCATCTCAATGATCTGGCGTCGCCGACCTACGAGTTCGGCGAGGTGGCTTCTTACAGGTTCCGGAAGAGGCCGCGCTTCTGGCTGCACGCGTTCGGCGAAAAGGGCGATCACTTCAGTATCGAGTGTATCAGTTTTCGCCAGGCGGCCCATGGCCCTGGCGAAATCTCGGATCTGGCGCGGGTTGACGACGCAGAGCGGCAGCCCAATGCCGGCCAAGGTCGCCGCGACAGTGGTCTCGAAGCCACCGGTCGCCTCCAGAACAACAAGGGCGACGGACAGTCCCTCGAGGCGGTTGACGAGGTTGTCCAATCCCTTTGCCTCCCGCGAGACACAGAATGCCTCACCTGACGGTCTGAGATGGACGTCGAGACGATCCTTGGAAACGTCGATTCCAACGAAGACGGCGTGTTGTTCGTCCATAACCCTACCTTGCAAATGCGGGCTCGGGCCCGAGCGGCTGTCCGGGTGTGGGACTGCAATGGTGGAGATCGCACCAAGCTCTGTCTCGGGCTTTCGAGCCCAAGGCAAATACGGGCTGATCTCCACCTTCAGCCTCGCCGGTTTCGCTCCGGCGGGCAACTCAGACATACAAGGCAATCCGTCGAGCGATACAAAATAGTGAAGAGAGCTTGAGAGCGCTGGCCAAGCGCTATGGGATCAACCAGAAGACCGTCGCCAAATGGAAGAAGCGGGTTTCGGTCTCTGATCTTCCGACGGGTCCCAAGGAACCGAAGTCCACGGTTCTGTCGATCGAAGAAGAGGCGATCATTGTCGCCTTCAGGCGCTATACGCTCTTGCCCCTTGATGATTGCCTTTATGCGCTGCAGCCGACGATCCCGCATCTGACGCGATCATCGCTGCACCGCTGCCTGCAGCGCCATGGCATCTCCGGTTCTGGTGCAAATAATTGGCTTGGGTGTGGCAAGCCATTTTGGGATGCTACCAGCCTCATGCAGCAAGTACAGCATTCCAAATTTCGGGCGCGGTTTTGCCCTTGATCCGAAGTTTGCCGATCTTGAATTGACCCTTTCTAATCCGATGCATCAATTCGATGCCGCCGATCGTAATCTTCGCGCTCCAAAACCGTTTTAATCCAAGCATTGGGCCCAAGCGGAGTTTGACTGGCCGGTGATCCTGCTCAATGATGTTGTTCAAGTATTTTGAAGACCGAATTTTGGTCCGTTCACCGCCTTGATGCTCGTTGAGAAACTCGCGGGCCGCCCGATGCGAGGCTTGATAGCCGTCCAGCGTGATCTTTTCTGGCAGCCTACCTTGGCTCTTGAAAGCCTTCCGAAAAAACGCCTTTGCGGCCGCGATATCCCGCTTGGCACGCAGGAGGAAATCAACGGTCTTTCCTTCTTTATCAACCGCACGATAAAGATAGGTCCACTTTCCTTTGATCTTCACATAGGTCTCATCGACACGCCAGGAGGCACCGGCCCGGCATGCGAAGCGGTTCCAGCGCTTTTCGAACTCCGGGACGTAACATTGGATCCAGCGCATGATCGTCGTATGCGCCAGCGAAATCCCGCGTTCAGCCATCATTTCCACCAAATCGCGGAAGCTGAGCTTGAACCGAAGATACCATCGAACGCAGAGGATAATGATCTCCCGGTCAAAATGGCGGCCTTTGAAAAGATCATCAATGCTCAATATACTGGTCGTCTCGCAGGCCTAATTGGCCGCCAATATGCCCCGTTTCCGCTTTTTGCACCAGAGCTCGTTGGCGGGGTTCTGAGTCAACGAAATCCGTGCAGACACAACCTCCAGCATATTCATGCACCAACTCCTATTTCGCGATGAAATAAAAATCGTCGCCTGGCAAAGATCCGTATTTAAACGGTTCCTGCCGGGAATTGGTCGCCGTTATTACTTCATCACGCACACGCCGGAACATCATGTCGATTTCAAGTTTCGGTTTGACGACATTATCAAGGAAAGCCTGAGTGAAAGGGCTGTGCTGACCATCACCATCTTGCGCGACTTGTCCATCGCGAGCGGAATAGACCACCAAAGTGCCCCTATCAGGCTCTACCCGGGCAAGGCCACGCCCAATTGAGCGCGAGGCCATGGTTTTCTGCATTCTGACCAGGAAGGGATTGTCGCGGCAGGCGTCGAGAATGATGAGACGAAGTTTTTTAGCCACTTCGGTTGTAAAGAGGACGCGTTCGAGTGTCACCGCCTCATCCTGGACATCCCGGTCGCTTCTAAGTTTGGCATCGGTCGGGACAAGATAATTCACTCCGCCTATCTCAAGGCCGTGCCCAGCGTAATAGATCACGGCCCAATCGGCAGTTTCCACCTTTTCGGCAAAAACACGTAAGGCGTTGATAAATTTCTCACGCGTCAGATCATGTTCAATTTGGACGGTTTTAAAGCCGACCTGGCGCAAGGCTGAAGCAACGGCATCGGCATCGCGCCGCGGGTTTGGCAAGGCCGTAACTTCGCGATAGTTGGAATTACCGATTACGAGAGCAACCCGATTTTCAACTGGTGCAATGGCAGCTGGTACGAGCTTTGCTACGGGCTCGACAGTTTCCTTCGATGACGCTTCGGCAACCTTTTGTGCATGCACGTCGCCCTCATTCTTTAGCGCTAGCCGCTCTGCCGATTTCACCTTTCTCTCTTCCATTTTGGCGAGATCGGCGAGGCGGGCTCGCGCTGTTTCCTGAGCCGGCTTGACAAGACCGCCATCGACAGTGTTCGGCAGTTTGATGGCTTGTTCAAAATCGGCCTTTGCTTTCGCGATTGCCCCCATCATTTCATAGGCTTGGCCGCGACTGACATATGCCGCGACGAAATCGGGTGTGAGACGCAACGCTTCATCAAGGTCGGTGATCGCACGCTGAGCCTCGCCCCTTGCGCGATAGGTGTCGCCTCGAAAACTCAAGCCGACAACCGAGTGTGGATTAAGTGTCAAAGCTTTGTTGAGATCATTCAAAGAGCCATTGATATCCCCTGCAAGCCGGCGGATCTTTCCCCGAGTGGCATAGGCGAGGTCATATCTTGGTTTCAGCAAAATGGCTTCATCGCAGTCGGCAATGGCTGCAGAGAGCTTGCCTTGATCAGCCAGGACAAGTGCGCGATTGACATAGGCTTCGGGAGTAGCATTGAGCTCAATCGCGTTATCATGGTCGGTTATGGACTTTCCAAGTTCACCGAGCAGCCGGTAAGCTTCGCCACGATGGCTGTAGGCCTCGTTATTCTTGGGATCGACCTCTATTGCGGCGTCGTAATCGCGGATTGCCCCCTCAGAGTCGCCACGCTGAATGCGGGCATCCGCACGTTGAATATAGCCCTTGGGATCATTCGGTGTAAGCTTGATGAATTCATCGAAATCGGCGATGGAACGATCAAAATGTCTTTTAAGATAGCGTGCCTGGCCACGATTGTAGAAGGCGTTGGCAAATTTACCATCGAGCTTGATCGCCTTATCATAATCGGCAATTGCCAAATCATATTGTTCCATACCAAACAAAGCTGTACCGCGTGCATTGAAAAGACTGGGTGTTTTTTTGTCGAGCCGGATCGCCCGATTATAATCGGCAAGAGCACCCTCATAATCGCCTTGAATTTGATGAGCGAGGCCACGGTTCTTAAACGCATCGATTGAATTTGGATTGCGGTCGAGCACACTGGTAAAATCCTTGATCGCGCTTTCGAGATCCCCTTTCTGAATGCGCGCAACGCCGCGATTATTGTAAAAGTCAGAAAGAGAGGCCTTGTCTTTCGCGCTGTCGATGAGGCGTGTGCAGGCAGGGATGCCTGCGTCAGGATTGACCAGCGAATGATTACATAGCTCGAGATCGTCATCCGCTGCCCCTGTCGTCTGAAAGGCGCTAAGGCACAGCGCAATCCAAATGATTCCAGCGGCTATGAGAACATTCTTGCTGACGACCATTTTAATGCTCCGCGACAGGAAACTGTGGCGCGACAGGGAGGCGTAACAAATTTTTCATATGAATACTATCGGGCTTGAAATCATGATTTTCTTACCAGCACTCACTGGCCATTGCACACATTCCGGCCGAGAGGCCATCCCGGATGAGACGATCATCAATGCCTCACCGTCGGTGTAGTTGCTTGGCTATCTTCGGTGCGGCGGAGGTCTCCGCCTCCTGCGTCTGGCCGTTGGGCGCGCCGGAGAGCGCCGCCGCGACAGGCACAGGTGCACTCATGTCGTTCAGGAGGCCACGAAACCGCACCGGCCGATAGCCGCGCGCGAGCAGTGAACCGAGCGGATAGATGTTACGGCAAACCCTGCCATTGCAGCCGCCGGTAGACGATTCGACGATCTCAATGCGCCGGTCGGGTGTAAAGCGCAGAAAAAGCATCACATGAGAACCCGCCTTGTTCAGCGCATCCCCCGGGAGAAGGTCAAAAGGGTTTGAAAGCTCGCGCGTGATCGAGGGAATGGCGAGCGTGGTAAAATGGGTTGCGAGCCCCCAGCTGGCACTGACGAAGGCCGAGCAGTCGACACCAACCACATCTGATCGCGGATCATTACGCGTGCAGACATTGCCGGCGAGCTGGCCGGCGGTGAGCGCTATGGCAATGCGTGAGAGCGAACCATGGCAGCCCCAGCAATAGGGGATGCCGATAACCTCCTGGCCAAGCTTGTCGTGCAAGTAGCCGGGCCGTCGCACCCGCGCGAAGCCGTTGCAGGCCGCGTCTGGATCGCGCCCATAGGCACCGCTACTGACGTGCCACCGTGCGTTGGCGAATTGCATGGCGGTCTGTACGACTTGAGCCCGGTCGAGGGGGCGCACCGCCGCCGAGGCCCCCTTGCGCCGCGCGAATTCGCTCAGGCCGAAGGAGGTGGATGGATCGCTCGGCTCGAGATCGATGACCTGCCCGTCCTTCAACCTCTGAAAGCCGACGCCAAGCAGATCGGCGGAGCCTTTGCGCGTGCGCAGAAAATAGACTTCGCCTTCGGGAGACACCGTGACAAAACGCCGTGACAGACCGATTTGCCTATCGAGCGGCAGTTCGTACACTCCTTCCAGAGCGCCGGTCGCAGCATAGCGCGCAACAAAGACCGAAGGGCCGCCGGTCATATTGACCGGAATATTTTCGCCAAGCACGAAGACGCGGCCCGAGCGGTCGATGTCCAGAACCTCGACGGAGCCGATGCGGCTACGTACCTGCATTTTGAGTTTTCCGAGCGATTCTCCCCCGTTCGTTCGCAAGGTGATCAAAACGCCCGACGTTTTGACCGGGGCGATGTCCGCGATGATCCGGCCGCGCCCGTGCGAGGCGATGATCTGCCGTGAGCGCCCGAGGGCCTTGCCGCTATTGAGACTGCTGAGACTGCGCGTTGCTTCCTCATCCGTCTCGGCCTCATTTGTGGCCCCGGGTGCAGCCTCAGTTGTCGCTGAGCCCATTTGGGCAAAAGTCGAGAGGATCGCCTCGTCCACGGCGCTTAGGCTCCGGGTGATGGCGAGGCTGCGGGTTGGTGCGTCGTCGGAGCCAACCGGCTGCAAGGCACGCGGCTCACCGTCCCAGACGTAGATCGTGTCCTTGACAACGACGAGATCGGTGGGGCGAATATCATCCGGCAAGGTGAGCGACCGCGTGAGCCCTGTGGATTTGCGTGGGTCGAAGCGGAGTACGCGGCTATTGACCTGGTCGAGCAGGTAGATTTCGCCCTCCTCGCCGGAATAAAGCGCTTGCGGGCCTTCGATTTCCGTATCAGGACTTGCCTCGATGACGCCGACGGAGGCCGTATCGGCGCCAATGCGAAAACTCCGCACGAGTTGGTCCTGGGCGAAGCCCGGGTGGACCGCAAACGACACGGCAACCATCAGGCCGATCCGCATGAGGAAGCGACATGTCCCAGATCGCGCCATTCGTTCCCCCTGCCCCGCCCCAAGCCTCAGCCCGGAGTAGATGCGATGTTTCGCATCTACTTGAGGATTATTATCCGATTTGAATGTTGCGCAAGGGTGTCAGCAGACAGCGCGGCGGCAACGGCATAGAAGTTTCAGTTCCCCGGGACCAGAGAGACATAGTGGACAGCAACGGCAGGCGGCGGAGATATCGTTGAAAGTTCCTGAGTGAGGCTTACAAACAGATCTTGTGCCTTCGCTGATGCCCCGATGGTGATCGGCTGGCGCGTTTCAATCGCGACGAGAAGGACCGGGCCCGGCCGCGATGATCTGAGCTCCATAGCGAAATCGCGGCGTCCCGGCTCACCGCCGAGGTGGTCCGAGAAATCACTGACCTGCCCGCTATCGTCGACGATGAGGAAATAGACATGGTCGGCGCGCGCGTCGATCGTGCCCTCAAGCCGGTCACCGGCATAGATGAGCCGCGCGCGTTCGACATCGAAACGCGGCGGATCGACGGTTGCAAGGAAGCGCTTGGCGAAAGCGAGCACCGGACATTGCGCCGAAACGACCTTGCGGAGGCTGATCGTTGCCTGTGCGCCGATCACGTCCTTGAACGATCTGTCGAGCGCGTCGAAAGGCTCGCGCTCACGCCCGAACCCATCAATCTCGACAGAGTCTGCCGAAATCGTCCCGGCAACCGCGAGGAAACAATCCCCGCCATCAAAATCACGTACATATTGGCGAATGCGCACGACGGGATCGAGACGCGGCCCATCACCGGCTGGCTCCGCTTTTTTGCCAGGAGGAACTGCGGTTGTTTCGGTCCGCGTCGTCGAGCCCGGTTGACCTTTGAACCAAAGCCATCCGCCGATTGCCGCGCCCAGCAGAAGCAGAGCGGCTGATGCGGCGATCATCTCCTTCACCGCGAAGGACGGCCTTTCCTGCTTAATCGGAGTGCGTGGCGGCGCAACCTCATGCGGCACAGGGATGGCAGGCAAGGCCGTGGCATTTGAAAAACGGGGCGCGAAAATGGTGGCATCGAGTGGCGCGGCAGACCCCGGCTTCCAGGTGGCAATTTCAGCCATGCTCTTCGGCCGCGCGGTTGGATCCGGCTGCAGCATGGATTCAATCAGCGGCCGCACAACCGGATCGACGGCTGAAAGATCGGGCACCTGTCGGCGTTTTTCGACGATCTCGGCCTGGCTGCCGTCCATCGGGAGCGGTGTCCCGATGAGGCATTCGGCAAGGACGAGACCAAGGCTGTAGATATCCGAAGGAGCACGCACATCGCCGCCGTAATGGCCAACCTGTTCTGGTGATACATATTTGAATTTGCCCGCAAAACCGCTGCCAATGACAGTCACGTCGCCGACGCGGAGCGACCGCGCAATGCCGAAATCGATAATCCGCGATCGTTCGATGCCGGAATCCGGCACGATAACATTATCCGGAGAGACATCACGGTGGAAGACGGTCTGGTCATGCGCCGCCTGGAGTCCAAGAGCGAGCCGCCGCCTGAGGGCAAGGGTTTCCGCAACTGTCAGGGCCCGCTTCTGGAGAATCTCAGAGAGCGGTGTTCCCTCGATGAATTCCATCGTGAGATAATGCCGCCGCAACTGCGGTTCGAAGGTAAAGCCGAAATAGCGCACGATCGCTTCATGGTGGATGCGGCGCAAGGCGAGGGCTTCGTTGCGGAACATTGCGAGCATCGTTTCGTCGCCGGCCAATTGCTCGCGGATGAGTTTGATGGCGACGGAGTCGCCCGTCTGAATTTCGTGGCCGCGATAGACGTCACCCATGCCGCCGCTCTTGAGAAAGACGTCGATCTCGTAATTGTCGTTGAGCCTCGTGCCTGGCGGCAAGGGGCCCTGGAAGGCGAGGATCGCGGAGGGGTTCGACATAGCTTAGGGGCTCAGGAGGAACAGGACTTAGGGCTCCGAGGGGCGGACGCAGGATAAAATAGAACGCGCAGTGGCGCTTCTTCAACGCACGTGCGTCACTCCCAGGTGATCACCGCAGGACAGCACTCCCTCTCCTTGGGAAGCAGTGTACAGGCCTGTCGGCATACAAGGCCGTATGTTAACCCTCTTCACATAAAAATACGCAGCGAGACAAAGTTCAAGTTGCTTGCCCGGCTTCAGGACCGGTCGCGCCATCGAAGAATCCGCTGGGCAGCCGTCGCGTCGTCGCCTCTTGCGAACCGCAACGGGCGACGAGAACGGTGACATTGTCGGCGCCGCCGCGCTGCAAAGCCAGATCGACCAGGTCGCGGCAGGCATCGGATGGCCCCTTGCTCGAAGCAAGACATGCGATTTCGTCGTCCGCGAGATGAGCCGTCAGCCCGTCGGAACAGAGGATGAAGATGTCACCCGGCTCAATCTGGCCGTTGACGAAATCAAGGGCAAGCGAATGACCAGCCCCAACCGCGCGTGTGATGACATTGCGGCGTGGCCAAAGATGTGCGTCCTGCATGGTGAGCACGCCCTCGGCGACAAGCTCCGCGACCTCGGTATGATCATGTGTGATCTGAACAATGGCGCCCTCGCGCAAGAGATAGGCGCGGCTGTCGCCGGCCCAAAGGCAGGCATAATGATGGTCAAAAGCGAGCAAGACGACGACGGTCGATCCCATCGTGCCGACGCCGCGCCGACGCGCCTCACCGACAATGTCATGATGCGCGGCAGAGAGGCGTTCTTCACAAAGGCGTAATAACTCCGCCGCGCTCTCCTGCGGCCCAATCCGTTCCAGCGCGCCGACGACAGCGGCACTCGCGACTTCTCCTGCGGCATGCCCACCCATACCATCGGCGACGGCGAACAGGCCGGTGTCCGCCTTCAGCAGAAAATTGTCCTCATTCTCGCTGCGGATCCTGCCCTTGTCACTCAGCGCGAAAGCCTGAAGCGTAAGCTGCGTTGCCATCGCCGTCACCCCGTAAAGACCTGGGACGTCTCGAAGCGCCCGGTGATCATTGTGGCAAAGAGACCCGCCTCCGGCATGCCCACCGTCACAAATGCTTTGGATTCGTAGCCACCCCCACCCACGGTCGACCAGTAGCTTGCAGCAGGGTTGCTCGGAGCGACGGGCGCGCCGATCCCCGGCAAGGGCGTGCCGCGACCGTCTATCCGTGTCGCTGCAAGCGGCGGTGGTGGCAAGTCCGCGAGCGATTGCAGGATCGTCTCGAATAATGCACCGTCGTCAAGCGTCTCAAGGAGATAGGTTTCGACGGCCGCGAACCAGCTATCCAGAGCACCCGATTCAGGCGAGGCAATGACTTCCCCGTTCTCGGCGACCATGGCGAGAACCAATGGAAAACAGCGGCCGATCCCATCCATTGACGGCATGAGCGCGCCAACCGCTGGCGCGTCGCAAAGATTGGCGCCGAGCCAGAAGCGCCAGATCGGCGCGGTGAGGAAAGTTTCCGGCCATCGATCGCCGAGCTCCGCACGACTCGCCGCAAGCGAGCGCTGCAGCCACGGCTCGAAAACCGTAAGAAAGCCGCGTGTCACTCCATGGGCGATGAAATCCCGCTTTGACAGAACCTTGCCGAACAAGCCGCGCCGCATAGACCCTCACAACTGGCTTGGACAACGAATTTCGGAAAGCGCCGGCAGAGTGAGCGGTTTGAGCGTCGATCCGGCCTGAAAGCTAAAGGCGACTGTCCTTTTGCCGAGAGAAAACGAAGCATTCAGTTGATCACCGGAATAGGACCTGCTGGCGGCATCGAGCAGCCGGAACAAGGACCAGGCACCGAATCGCTCCAAAACGATTGGTGCCTGCGCCGCAGGTTGTTGGAAGCCAACCGAAATGGCCGGATTCTGATCCGGTTCAACGGAAAGGCTTACCGCCGAGCGGCCGCCACCGGCGCCTGGCCACTGAATGCTCCGCGGCACGACCGATGTTCCGGCGGAGGTCGAGACTTCCTGTCCGTTGGTCTCAAGTTTAGCGACCATGCCAGGGCCCGAGAGTGGCGGCGGATAAACGGTGAGCGCGATATTCGGCAGATTGCCTCCCGTCGGGAAAAAGGCATCTCGGATCTGGGCCGCGCGCTGAAATTCACGCAATGTCGCCGCCGACAATTTCGCGGTAAGTGGGAAAGCTGAACGATAGGTCCAGACGATTTTCGACGAATCGACATATTTGGCGAGCGCCTGCTTGAAGAAGGAGTCGAATATTCCATTTGGGCCAAATAGGCGGCCGAAATCGGCAAGAGCAATCTCGCTCGTGGCACCCTTAACGAAAGGATAGCGCCCGGGAACCACCTGCTGACAGGCGCTCGCAACCTGTTCGGCGAAGGCCGCCGAGAGATGTTCCAATTCTGAATCGATGACTGCCCGATCGAGCGCATCGGCACTATTCGTCAGCATGGCGCGAAACGGCTCTGGCAGGCGGTCAGCCGTGCCGCGGAATTTCTTGAGCTGTTGTGCGAGTGCGGCATTCGCCTGTGGCGAATTTTCCGGCAGGGTAGCGCTGGTGATGAGATTATCCTTGATGTCGTTCAACTCGGCCAGCATTTCGTCGATCGGCCTGCGCGTGCCCGAGCCGTCAAGCCAGATCTGTAAAGGCAGAAAGGCTTTCTCGATCTCTTCTCCCGGCGGGCGATCCCCTCGCCCGGGAAAGATCTCACTTATGATCAGCCGCGGACCGGAACCGCCTTTGCCATCACCATCCTCTTTCTTGGGCTTGCGCTCGCGGGTGAGCGCCGTTTCCGCAACGATGGACTCGAACAAGAGCTTCAGCGGCGAATTCGATGCCGTTGCTGCACCAAGAGCCTTGTAGCGCGGCTTGTCGGCATTGAGCCGTTTCATTTTCAGTTGCGCCAAAGCTTCACGCCAGGCAGCCTCAAAATCCCGCCCGTAGAGCGCGAGGAGATCGTTGCCGAGCGTGCGATACAGATCGTTTGTCGCATCGTCCTCAGCAAGCTTGCCAAGCACCCAGCGTTCTTGACGGACCTTCTCAGCGATCCCGGGAAGGCGTTGCAGAAGACCAGTCCTGAACCCCTCGTAGGTAAAAAAGCCGGGGACGCGGATTATGTCTAAATCCCTGCCATGCGCCTCCTCGAACAATTGGTCGAAGAGAAGACCACCGGCGCCGACGGCAATCCAGTCAGGAATTTGCAGCGCACGCGCCTGCGATTTCAGGAGCGCGTAGGCGCGCTCCGACAATCTGAGCCGCGCAAGCGTCTTCTGACTGTCCTCGATGAGCGTTTGGTTGGGATGAACGAAGGCTTCGCCATCGTCGAGATCGAGCAGCGCATCGAGATGCTGCTCAAGCGCCTTCGCCGTATCGGTCATGGGGCCGCGAAACAGCTTCTGCCAGTCGTTCCGCTCCCAGGCGACGATCAGATCACGATCGATGGGCCGTGCGACATGGCCAATCATCATGTAAACCTTGAGCGCATCATAGAGAAACGCCGGATCATCCCGATGCGCCTCGAGCTCTTCCTCAAGGCGGTACAGGAGCCTCGGCCGGAGGAGCCGTTCGAGGCCGATATGATAGGCCGCAGCCGAAGCTGAAGCGAGGCGGGCCCGCTGACCGAAGCCCAGACCTTCGAAGAAGGACGGTGAATCGCTCTGATGCGTATAACTAGTCGGTGCGTCCCGCAATTTTTGTAATAGGCCCAGGACTTTCTCGTAGTCGCGATCTTCGACCACAGACTGATGTGTCAGTGCATAATTGGGATCGGCTGCATATTCACGCGCCGCGGTAGCCGCCGCGGCGGCGAGTTCAACATTTGCCGAATAGCTTTTCCACATCATAAAGCCTGCGCCGACGGTGATCATGCCAATGAGCGCAAAGGCCGAAATTTTCAGGATCAGTGCGCGGCGCACGGCTGCAGGATCGGTCGAGACCCAGGCCGCCTCGCCGATGATGATCTTTTCGACGAGATCATAAAGAAAGAAACTCTTGCCCAGACCGCGGAAACCCAAAGCCCCCACATCGCGCGCGCCGAAATTCTTGACGAGCGCGTTGATGAGCTGATCAATGGGTGTTCCCTCCTGCGTGCCGGAGGTGAAATAGAAACCGCGCAGATTGGCGTTGGAATGGTAACGCGTCGGCTCGAAGATCGCGTTCAGGAAATCGTGGACCGGTCGTTTCAACGCGGCCATCTGCGCGGGAAAGCCGTAGAGCAGAACCCGGTTTGCCGGATTTGGCTCCTCCTGCAACCGGTCGAGCATGTTCAGATTGAGCCGCTCGATCACCGCATCGAACTCACGCGGTGCCTCACTGACGAGATTGAGCTTCTTGTCGGTTGTCTGAAAAGTCGCCCCGAAGACGCTCCGCAGCCGGTCGCCGCCAAGATCGGCAAAAAATTCGGTAAATCCGGCGATGAGGTCCATCTTGGTGAAGACCGCATAGACGGGGAAGTCGACTTTCAGCCGCTCGTGGAGCTCGAGGAGGCGCGCGCGTATCGCCCGCGCATGGGCGGCACGCTCTTGAGCTGGTAGAAGCAAGACATCCTCGATGCTGATCGCGACGAGGACGCCATTGATCGGCTGGCGCGGCCGGTTCTTCTTCAGAAGGTCGAGAAACGCGAACCAGCTCCGGTTATCGAGTGCCGCGTCCGAATCCTGCATCGTATAGCGCCCCGCCGTATCGATGAAGACCGCATCTTCGGCAAACCACCAATCACAATAACGCGTACCGCCAGCACCTGCGATTGCCTCGGGCGTCGCGCCACCAGACAGAGGAAAGCGCAGGCCAGAATTGACGAGCGCCGTTGTCTTGCCCGAGCCTGGCGGTCCGATGATGATATACCAGGGTAGATCATAGAGGTAGGTCGATCCGCCTTTAGCGGATTTCTTCAGCGTCGCAAGCGCATCCTGCATGCGCCCGGCGAGCACCTGCGAATCATCTTCTCCCTCGGCATCATTGGCAATGCCATCGGTGAGTGCCGCCGCTTTCTTGCGCCGGCGCCAGAATGAAAGTCCACCGGCCGCGCCTGCGGTGGCAATGAGGAGGACGATGACGATATCGCGGATGATGGCATTGTCGAGCGGCTTCCACCCACCGATGTCGATGAAAGGCCCTGCCACATAGACTATGCCCGAGATCGAGGCAAAGCCAAGCCCGTAAAGAACAATGCGCAGGATATCGCCCTTGATCCCGGGCTTGTCGATCATGTCGGAACGTCTCCCGTGAATGGTGCGGCTGTGGCTGCGTTCAATCTATCCGGCTGACCAACACCTCGACGCGCCGGTTGAGCCGACGGCCGGCGTCGGAGGCATTGTCCGCGACAGGTTCGGAAGCACCCCAGCCGAATTCTGTCACGCGAGAGGGATCCTTGAGCATCGGGCGCAACAGCGCAGCGACGGCATGGGCGCGCG
Source organism: Beijerinckia mobilis (assembly GCF_000745425.1). Lineage (GTDB taxonomy): Bacteria > Pseudomonadota > Alphaproteobacteria > Rhizobiales > Beijerinckiaceae > Beijerinckia > Beijerinckia mobilis. Next base: position 21,191 of record NZ_JQJH01000013.1, on the reverse strand, counting down.
CCTCCGAAAGTGTCTGATTGTCGCGAAACGGGTTGAACGGTGAAAGAGGTTGATTGTCGGTATGGCCGACGACTTTGATCGGCCCCGCTTCACGATCGATGGCATTGGCGATCTTCTGTGCGATGGGCGTAAATTGCGGCAGTACCGCCGCCTTGCCGGATTGAAACAGCACCGCGTCACCGACTTTGATCTGCACCCATTTGGCATTGCACGTGACGCTCACGCCATCGCCAACCTCCTCACCGATGCGCTTGCATTGCGCTGACGGTTTCTTCGGCGGTTCGACGCGTGGGAGATTTAACCGTTCCTGCAGAGCGATTTTCGTTGCCGGATGCAACATCTCTATGTTGTCAGCGACCGCTTCGCCCGCGGCGACTGTATAGGAGCGTAGCAGGAGAAAGCCCGCAAAGAGGCCGAGTGCCGCTAGGCTCGCGATGATCCAGACGGGCACCGACAGTCGCTTGCGGCCAAGGGGCAGATTTTGCCCCTGCCAGCGCGGCGAGAGATCGAGCACGGGTCGCGGGCGGACACGGCGCAGAAGCTCGTAGAGGCTGCGCTGGATTGTCTGGAGCTGCGTCGGGCCGCCGCTCGTGGCGCGATATTGACCTTGGAAACCAAGCGCGAGGCAAACGTGCTGCAATTCAAGCACATCGAAATTGGCCGCCGGCTCGCGCTGGAGCCATTCGAGCTGCTTGAAGAAATTGACACCACCGAGCAGCTCGCCGAAGAAGCGCGCCTGCATACTATAGCGTGTCCACAAATGCCGATCATCAGTCGGAATGTTCTGCACGATATCATCGGCTGTCGCGCAGATGAGATATTTGGCGACATTGGCCTGCTCGGCAGGAACACCCGCCTTGCGGATGTCTTTGTCGAAGAAATCGACCGCGGCGGCGACCTGCTCGAGCAGGCTCTCGAGCTCGGCGGTGAGCGCCGCGACGCGCAGCCGCCCGAGGAGATGCAGCAGCGGACCAGCCGCACGCAAGATGGGGTTTGGATGCTGGGCGACGAGCGTTTCGAAATCGAGATCCTCGGCGCGCCGCAGCGGCTGCGCCGCCTCCGGTGATCGTCCACCCTCCTGGGCACGGCCGGTAATCCAGTCATCGGGCCGTGCCGCATCAGTGCCGCTCGCGGTCTCAAATGGGGAGGGTGACATCTGGCCATAGGGATGATCGACCGGGCGCGGGATCTCACGCTGTTCGGGGCGATAGGCGGGCGCATTTTGTGGCTGGTAGGCAGGACTCCGGACCTCGCGCCTCAAACCGGGATTCGGGCGGAACACGGTCCGGTCACCGCTGCTTGAGCTGAAAGGATCACCTTTGTCGCTCATCGCCTGTCCTCCCGAATGGCCCAGAGGTCGAGCTCGAGGTCCGGCCAGTCGCCCGAGAAATGGATTCCGATTGCGCCAGCAACACTGAATTCGGCCCATAGTGGGCTCTTCTTGTCAATATAGAAATAGACGTGATCACCGAGCGCGCGGATCTGCGGGGGCGGCGTCGGCCGATGCACGAGTGGCACACCTGGCAGATTGAAATGCACGATCTCGTTCATGCGTGTGTCCGGACCGAGCTTCAGCAGATTGGGAAATTGAAGCTGGATTTCGGCAAGCGGTCGCAGCGACGCGACCTCAAGATAAAACGACGCATTCTGAAACAGCGACCGATCTTTGATCGGCGATTTGAACGCATTGGCGGCAAGCTGGATGAGCTCGAGCCTGATGGCGCGATATTCGAAACCCTTACTCAGATAATCCTGAAGATCGCGCAGCACCGGCTCGAAACTGTCTTTCAGATGCTCATGATCATAAGCCCGGTACCTTGGGGCACGGCGGGTGTCGGTGCAGAAAGTTGCAAGTTCTCCAGCAAGGGAAACAAGAAAGACATAGAGTCGTTCGGGATGGAGATGATTTGCGGTCTGCTCGAAATGTTCAAGGACCGGAATGGCGCGATTGAGTACTTGCAGGACAAGATAGTCCCGGTTCTGCAGGCCACCGCCCGCAGTCGGATCGGCGGCGTAGCGCGCGAGCTCTTCAAGCTTGTTATCGACCCAGCCGATGACGCGGTTGATCCAGCCAACGGTGACGCTATGGGCGCCGCAGACGAGAACGCTCGGAGCAAATTCCTGATCGAGCAGGATCGCGCCGTTTTCAAGTTTCTGGATCCGGGCAAGAGCAAGATTGTTATAGCCGCGTTTGGGCATGGTCTCGACATTCAGCTCCATGCGCGGATGGGCGATCTCGATCTCTTCTTCACTGCGCATTTCCGAGGTCGAATCGATGAAAGTTTCCGAGACGGGGAAGAATCTGCTGGCGGAAACAGCGGCACGCCGCGTCACTTCACATGTATTGGGCGAGGATTCGGGAAAGGAGAGCCAAACGATGCGATTGGCGATCTTGTCGTCGATCGGCAGAGGCTCGGGCAATTCTTCCTTGCCTTCGAGCTCGAAGGGTGTGCCATCCGGCATCACGCCCCAGGCGGCCTCGAGCCCGAATTTGCCGCGCTGCGCCAGAGCATGGTCAATCTCGAGCCGGCTGAATCCCCAGGCGAAGGGTGTGATCCGACGCGTGCGGCTCGCCGTCACCCATTCGAGATAGCGGTCGTTCTGCTGGAGATGGTGGGGACGCAGGAACAATCCCTCGCTCCAGACGACCTTGCTGCGCCAAGACATGATCCGTTTCATCCCCTCGTGCGTTGCGATTATTTGCGGTTATCGGTTCGATCGTAATATTCCGCGAAATAATTCATGAAGGCGCCGGTGAGCTTGTCACCATCACGCGGGCTCATCCCGTCCCAGCGCGCGACATAGGCATCCCACAATCGCCCTTTGCGGGAGTTGAAGAGTGCTACAATGTGTGAGTCCCTGGAGAGTTCCCCGTCGATTGCCGACGGATCGAGCCGCTTCGCAAGCATACGCACGGCCTCCTGCATGGCCGCATAAGTGCGGATCTCATGTGTCTTGACATCAGTAAAAGCCTCGGAGACCGCCGTCTGCAGATCAAGATAGCCGGGACGTGGTGCACCCAGCAGTAGCCGCAAGGCCTCTTCGGTCGTGGGCGCGAATTTCAGCGGGTTGTTGCCCTGCGCTTCGATGATCGTATGGCTGGCGGAACGCGTGAGCCGCTTCGCCTCGGCGCGTGCCCGCAGCAATTGCCGCATCTCATCGACGACAAGGCGTATCAGCGCACCAATCAGTGCTCCGAGTTCGCCCGTTGCCATTGCGGCAAACGTATCCTGCGGTATGTCAAGGGCGCGAGAAAATGCGGCGAGAAAGGCGTCGTCATCGCGTGCCTCAGCCGGTGCGGCGTCCTGAGCGGGCCTAGGTGGCTCAGGTGGAGAAGGGGCCTCATGATCTCGCGAGGGAACCGCGGAAACACGCCCGGGTGCCGTGCCCCAAACTGCGACCGCCTCATCCTGATTACCGAGCGGCTGCGGTCCCGGCTGTGGTGGTCTTGCCTGTGGTGTTCCTGATGGCAGTTCCGCGAGTGGTCCGCCGGATAGTCCCAGAGGCCGTCCCCAGATCGATGCCGCATCCCTCGCCGGCACCGCTAGTGCATGCAAAGGGGGCGCAATCGGCGTGGGCTGGTCCGCCACACGATTGATCCAATCGACATGAGGAGCGGTTTCGACCTGTCGTGACCTTAGCAGTTTTGGATCGATTGGCGGAGCAACCGGTCCGCTCGACGCCCAAATATCCGGGTTGGCAGGCGCCCGCCTGCCAACGCTTCCTTCCTGGTCAGGAACGGGCTGATCGCCTTCGATGGCGACAGCGACAATGTAATCGCCTATGAAGAGACGGTCGCCATCGCGTAGCCTATAAGGGGACTGAACTCGTTTCTCCGCACTGTTCACGTATGTGCCGTTCGTCGAAACATCGACGAGGAAATAGGCGCCATCCCGCGGTGTGATTTCGCAATGTCTGCGGGAAATCTCGCCTTTGTCGTCAGGAAGACACCAGTCGAGATGCCGATCCCGACCAATATCGATACGGCGCTGTCCCTCGACGACATAACTCAGCGGACCGCCGTCCGGCCGCCTGCCGAGGTTATCGATTGTCAGCGTTAGGCGCATCGTGCGACACCTCTTTCCCCGGAAACCGCTTCCTTCATCGGGCCTCTGGTATTGGAAATTGCCAAGTCCAGATACCTCACTTATTCACCTCATCACCCCTCCCCAGAAACCCAACGACCCCTGGTTCTTGGAGAGTGACAATTCTTCCGGCATGACTCGGTCCCTCTGCATGCGCAAGTCCCTGTGCACCGCTGCCGCGCTATGCGCGGACAAATCCCGATGCGTCATGCGCAGCGGGAGCCGGTGTCATGCCCCATTGAAATCGCCGGAGGCAAAACGAAGCGCCATGCGAATCCATTCGTCCTGCACAGCTTCACGGCGATCGCCGAGACCTGTCGCGGCAATGAGCACGGCTCCCCTGACAGCCTGTCCGGTCCCTTGCGCAGGCGGTTCGATATGATAGCCAATGGTCGAAGAAATGTTGCCACCGGACCATGCTACGGCCTGCACGATCCATGTCGCCGCCACGGTTTTCGATTCATGTGCCGCAAGCTCCAGGGCATGAAGGCGCAGCCGCTCATTTGGTTCATAAACCCAGGCTTCAGCTGCTTCCAGGCATCGCACTTCATAGGGCTGGCGAAGCGCCGTCTGCCGCACGCAACAGCATGCCCACCATATGGCTTCACGCCGCGCGAGGAGATAGGCGCAATAGGAAAGGGCGGCGCGTGCCTCGCCCTTTCCTGCGAGCCGCTCGACAAAAGCTTGTGAGGCCTCGTCATTTGCCTCAATGCCCACATCGACGGCCGCCGTCGGAAACACGGCATAGAGGTCCCGCACGGTCACGAAGCGAATTCTGCTTGGCGATCCCGGCATTCCTGCTCCGTCAGTTCAAATCAATTTTCGTGGCAGACAAAGCGATCATCATCGAGCTGATCTCGATTTTGCTTGGGCTGAGTTTGATTGAACTCGCGCCGGTCTGCAGCGTGATCGTGTCCCCAAGTGATTCGATCAGGATTTTCTGTTCGACGGATTTCGTATGCTTGCCACCACGCACGACGACAGAGCGTGAGCCAGCCTCGAGCTTAAGTATGTCATCTCCGTTCTTCAATGTCGTCGCGCGCGAAGCACCGCCAGCCGAGTATTCTTTCCCAATCTCGACAGTTTCGGCATTCAGAATGACCACTTCATGATCTTTCTGTCCATGCATCTTGATTTTCTCGGAGCCTTTTTTGTCCTCGAACATCAATTCATTGTAGCCACCGTGACCCTTCGAGGAATCGGATTTTATGCCTGATTGGGTCTTGTTGTCGGGTAGCACGTAGGGAAACTTGTTCTGGCCGTTGTAGACGGCACCGACGACAAGCGGCTTGTCGGGATCGCCCTCGAGAAAAGCAACGACGACCTCCATTCCGATGCGTGGAATGAACTGGCCGCCCCAGCCAAGCCCTGCCCATGTCTGCGCGACACGCATCCAGCACGAGCGTTTGTCGTCACGATCCCAATGGAAACGGACCTTTATCAGTCCGTAACCATCATTATCCGTGTCGATCTCCTCCTGATCGGCGTTCTTGCCGCGCGCGACGACCTTGGCGGTCTGCAAGCCGTGGATAATCGGGCGTGGGGTGACCATCGGCGCGCGGTATGGGCGATCGGCGGGGTGCAGTTCATAGGCCCCGTGATAGGGGCGTCCCGTCTCGATCGCCGCTGTAGAACGATAATGCTCTTCCGAGAAATGATGTGTGCAACGCACCACAAGATATTGTTTGTTCTCGGATTGGGCGGGATGGTCCTTGACCGTGACGAGACCTCCGGGAACCAGGTTGACGGTCTCGCCGGAAGCATAGCGGCGATGATCGACGGCTTGCTCCGCACCAAGCCGCGCGTCTACATAAAGCTTGCCATCCTCGGGCGTGTCATATTTGCCCGGATAGTCATAGAATTCGAATGTCGTCGCCTTGTCGTAGCCTTCCACGCCTTTTGCCTGGCGCGTGAGATCCTTGTTTGGCTGACGGAAATCATAGTCGCGCAATTCGAACGTGCCCGACCGAAACCGCCGCTCGGATGACCAGGTGAAGAACGCCTGCTCGCGAATGTACCCGCCAGCGACAGCGCTGGTATAGCGCGCCTCGGCGAGCCCGGGCACTGGCTGATGTGAGGAGGCCGAGTCGGCAAGCACCAACGTATGCCGCCCCGCTTCATGTTTGAAGGAATAATAGATGCCGTGCTGCTCAAGAAGCCGCGATATGAAAGCAAAATCGGTCTCACGATACTGAACACAATAATCGAGTTCCGGATAATTGCGGGTTATCGCCTTCTGATAGTCAACATTGCGTTGACCAAGGATCTCGGTGACAATATCAATGGCTTTCTTGTTATGGAAAATGCGGCAATTGGTTGTACGCGTCAGGAACCAGAAAGCCGGCCGCAACACAAGCCGATAGGCGTAAAGGTCACCATAATTGCCAACTGCCTGCGCCTCGACCGCGACCCCCGAGAAATAGCGTTCAGAGTGTTCATAGAACTTCATCGACACGGAGCATGAGCGGCCGAGGATCTGATCGAAATCGATTGTCCGCCGTTCACTCAAGGCATCGATACGGAATTCGAAGAGCTCGCTCAGCCCCTCAACTGCGTCGAATCCCGAGAGAACCAGTTCATCTCTGCCGAGAGGTGTCGACAGGACTGCGCTGCGGCCCACCTGTTTCAAATCGTTTGCCATCGCAGCCTCAGCGCGGGATCGATCCACCAACAAATCACTGAACAACGAAATCAATAAACAAGAACAAAAAGCCCACTTCTAGCAATAGAAGTAACCCCTACTTTTACCAGATTATCTAGAATAGGCTCTTGACTATACGACTTGGTAAAAATAATGTCGAGGCCTATTTTTCATTTGGACAGTATATTGCGCCGCAACACCGCGCCTTTCTGAGCTGTTTCACCCTGGCACGTTTCCGGCTCAGAAAAGCCCGGTCAGCGTTCCCGCTGGTGTGCGGTCTGGCACCTATTTTTCCGGATGGGCCTTCCATGGTGATCGTCGACCCCAACCTGTTGACATCTCCGATCCCAGGTGACGACCCATGCGGACCGGACCTCGACGCAGCGGGCGACGCCGGCTTCTTGAACTTCTTCGCTTTCGCCCCGTTTCAGCTGCCGGACAGCTTTTTCGACAATGGGACAGCGTTCGACCCCAATGATCAGGAATTTCGGGAAGCGACCACGCCTATTCCGGCTATGCTCGCCGACCTCATGAAGCGCACGCGTGATCTGCGCCTCATCATCTTTCTCGCGCGTTTTGCAATCCTGAAGCGCAGTCTCGCGGAATTCTGCGAAGCCATCGCCGCTATCCGTTATTTGCTGGAACAGCATTGGGACGGCGTGCATCCCCGTGTCGAAGATGGCTCCTATGCGACACGCATCAATGCGCTCGAGGAACTCAACGATCCGCTCGTGCGCTTCTCCCTGCAATTCGTGACGCTGCTTGCCGATCGTCACCGCGGCGCCATCGCCTTTCGCTCCATGGCCCTCGCTGTGTCGGCGAACAGCACCGAAGGCGACCACAAGCCTGCCGGCGGACGCATCGCCGCGCTCGACGAAGCGCAGATCAAGCTTGCCTTTCAGGAGGCCGGAGAAGAAGCAATCGCATCCGTTCGCAAGGCATTCCAGGAAATCGCGGAGGATCTCCTGGCCATAGGCATGGTCTGTACCGACAAGACTTCTGGACGCGACGTTCCGAACTTCGACAGGATCGGCGACAGGATCGGTGTCGCGCGGGACGTCAAAGGTGTGCTGGCTTTGTTCGCGGGCGCTTTTCCCGGCACGGAGGGCGCGGTCTCGGCGGAAGAGGCACCTGATGCGCCGCAAGCGGCACAGGGTGCAATCGGGAGCGCCGCACAGGCGCGCTTCGCACTCCAATGTGTCAAAGACTATTTCAGTAGTTTCGAGCCATCGAGCCCAGCGCTGCCGCTCGTCGCTCAGGCGCTCGAGCTGCAAGGCAAGACCTTCGTCGAGATCCTTTCGATCCTCGCACCGGATAATCATCTCTACGCGCGTTATGCCATCGGCGAGCAGCAATTCTTCAAGCTTGCCATCGCGCCACTCGGTCCTTTGACGGAAACCAAGCCCGAATACTTCCAGGAACGCCCCGTTCGCGCGCCAAGAGAGGCGCGCCGCCTTGGCGTCAGACCTTTTCAGGATCTTGTCGAGGCGCCGCCCAAGACGACTTGCCCGGACGACGGCTTGCCACCTGAATCTCCTGCCCAATCGGACGAAAATTCACTGCCCGCGAACGAAGCCTTCGCAGATGAGACTGGAGAGGGGAGCCCGGCGATCATGGAGGGCGATGGTTTCGACGCGCCAGAGGTCGCGTTTGAGCGGCACGATGAAAACCCGAATGATACCGTCGTCGAGACCCGCATGCAGGCGCTCTCACTCATGAAGGATGTTGGCTCCTATTTCCGCGCGGCCGAACCGTCGAGCCCGATCCCCTGGTTGATCGATCGCGCACGGGCACTCGCCGAGAAAGACTTTCTCAGCGTGCTCGATGCAGTTTTCGAACGCGACGCCTTTCTGCTATCGTCATGAGGTAGTCACGAGACGTGAATTCGATGGGTTGGTCGCATACATTACTTGACAGATGAAACAGGCTCGGCTTCTATATCGTCATTGCAAATGCCTTTTCCAGAGGGGGTGGGAATGGCAAAATCAAATAGTGGGCAAAAATTCATTGCAAGGAACCGTCCGCCACGGGTGCAGATCGAATATGTCGATCCAACTTCGGACGAGAGGGTCGAGCTTCCGTTCGTCATGGGCGTCCTTGCCGATCTTTCCGGGAATTCGCCCGGGCACGGCAAGGAAGGATTTGACAAAGGCACGGTAGCGGATCGCAAGTTTCTCGATATTGACATGGACAATTTCGATGAGCGCATGGGGTCGGAGACCGGTATCCGTCCCGGCGTGAGCTTCCATGTACAGAGCAAGCTGTCTGACAATCCCAGCGAAAAACTCAGCGTGAAACTTGATTTCAAAAGCATGGCGGATTTCTCGCCGGCAGCGGTCGCGAAGCAAGTTCCGGTTCTCGCAGAGCTTTTGGAAGCACGCCAACGGCTTGCCAACCTGCGCGCCTACATCGATGGCAAGGACGCTGCCAATCAGAAACTGAGGGAATTACTGAAAGACCCACAGAAGATGCAAACATTGAGGGAATTTCTCGCCGCGATATAGGCGACGACCAGCAAATCGAGGCGCACGTGGCGGCAGAACTCTCCCAGGAACAACAGTCCCAACCCGCCACCGAGATCGCCGCGGCCGATGATCTCGGAGACTTTCTCCAATCGCTGAAGCAAAGCTTCAAGCCTCCCAAGGACGACCAGGCCGCAAGAGAACAGAATGCACGCGTCCAGGACGCCATTTCGACGCTTGTCTCACAGGCTCTGTCTCATTCCGATGCCGTCGTCGAGGACCAAGTCCTCGACACGATCGAAGGTCTCATCAAGTCGATCGACGACAAGCTCTCCGCCCAGCTCAATGAGATCATCCACGCGGAAGAATTCCAAAAGATCGAGGGTGCTTGGCGTGGCCTCCATCATCTCGTCTACAGTTCCGAGACCGACGCGACCTTGAAAATTCGTGTCCTCAACTTATCGAAAACGGAACTCTATCAACACCTCAAAGACTATCCCAAGGCGAAATGGGATCAGAGCCCCCTGTTTAAGAAAATCTACGAAGAGGAATACGGGACGCTCGGTGGACAGCCTTACGGTTGTCTCGTCGGTGATTATTATTTCAGCCACCATCCAACGGATGTGCAGCTCTTGCGCGACATCAGTAAGATCGCCGCGGCCGGGCACGCGCCTTTCATCGCGGCCGCTGATCCTGGCCTTCTGCGTATGGACAGCTGGACAGAGGTTGCCAATCCCCGCGACCTGTCGAAACAGTTCGACACCCCGGAATATGCGGCTTGGAAGAGTCTGCGAGATTCAGAAGATGCAAAATATCTCGGTCTCACTCTGCCGCGCGTGCTGGCACGTCAGCCTTATGGCGTCAATTCCGAACCTGTCGAAGAGTTTGGCTTCGAGGAAGACACCGACGGCCACAAGGGCGAGAAATACACATGGATGAACTCGGCCTATGCAATGGCTGCGAACATCACGCGCGCCTTCAAAGAGCACGGCTGGTGCTCGCGTATACGTGGCGTCGAATCCGGAGGCGAGGTCGAGGATCTGCCGATGCATACTTTTCCTACCGATGATGGCGGTGTCGACCAAAAATGCCCCACGGAGATCGCAATCAGCGACCGACGCGAGGCCGAGCTCGCCAAAGCGGGACTCATGCCACTCATCCATCGAAAAAATACTGATCGCGCAGTTTTCATTGGTGCCCAGTCCCTCGCGCGGCCCAAGGAATATAACAACGATCCCGATGCGACGGCATCGAGCAATCTCGCGGCGCGCCTCCCCTACATGTTCGCGGTATGCCGGTTCGCGCATTATCTGAAGGTCATGGTACGCGATAAGATTGGCTCCACTAAGGAGCGGGAGCAATTGCAACGCTGGCTCGAAAACTGGATCGTCCAATATGTCGATGGCGATCCGGCCAATTCTTCCGATGAGGTCAAGAGAAAGAAACCCTTGGCCGGAGCCCTGATCACCATCGTGCCGAACGAGGAAAATCCAGGCTATTACTCAGCCACATTCGAGTTGCGTCCACATTACCAGCTCGAAGGGATGAATATCGGGATGCGGCTCGTTTCCCGCCTTCCCGTCAGAGACTGAACGCGCGCGCCGCAGCGAGATCACAAGGATGCGGCACAAGATGTTGGGGATTAAAGAGGGGTGAACCGATATGCCTGCTGATATGTTTCTTAAGCTCGATGGCATCCAAGGCGAATCGACAGATTCGAAGCATAAGAACGAAATTGAGATCGACAATTATTCTTTTGGTGTTTCGCAGCAGGGCACTTCAACCTATGGCGGCGGTCTCGGAGCCGGCAAAGCACAATTTCAGGATTTTCATTTCTCGAAGCGAGCCGACAAGGCGACGCCTAATCTGTTTGTTGCGGTCGCAACTGGTAAACATATCAGTGAAGCTCTGCTGACCGTCCGTAAGGCGGGAGGTCAGCAGGAGGAATATCTCAAGGTTACTATGAAGGACGTCCTTATCTCGAATTTTTCGACCTCTGGCAGCGAGGGAGCCGTACCGCTTGAATCGATCTCCTTCAATTTCACCGAGGTGAAAATCGAATATAGCCCACAACAGAAATCTGGTTCCCTCGAAGGAAGTATCGTCGGCGGGTATAACGTAAAGAAAAACGAGAAAATCTAGCAGTGATCGGCTAACCGAAAGCGTCGATGGTGACGCGGTTTGAGTGCGCGGTTCAGACAAGAAGGCGTCCTGACGGTGGGATCAACCACAGACAATCGCCGCGATATGCGGCTCAGCCCCCCGTTGATGTATGTGTTCCGGTCAGCCTATCACGACCGCAAGGAAGAAGCGCGCGCGGAAGCCAAACGTAAGGCGATCATCCGCGATGGAGGGGACCTGCCACTGGACAGAAAAACCCGTCCAGAAAGGACTCCCATCAACGAACGGGAGCTCAAGCTGGAAGTCGAGCGGGACATTGGTTCACTCATGAATCACATCTCTCTCGACTCGACAGTCAATCTTGAACAGTTTCCTCATGTGCGCAATTCGATTCTCAATTTTGGCTTTTCCGATATTGCACATCGTTCGCTCGATGAGCTCGAATCGAGTGATCTCGACGGGGAAATTGTCGCGGTGCTCGAACTGTTCGAACCGCGCCTCGTTCGTGGAAGCGTACGGGTCACGCGCGATACAACGGTTGAGCCCGGATCGCTCGAACTGCGTTATGTCGTCGACGGTCATCTTGTGTGTCAGCCATTGAATGTTCCGATTGAGTTCGTCGCACGCATCGATCTCGCGTCCGGCAAACTCAATATTGCCAGGCGATAGCAATGAACCGGGAATTCCTCGATCTATACAATCGAGAGCTTGGTCTCTTCTATGAGCATGCTGCGGAATTCGCCGAAGAATATCCAGATATTGCAAAACGTCTCGGCGGCTTGCAGCGCGATCGCGCGGATCCCATGATTGCGGGCCTTCTCGAAGGAGCAGCATTTCTTGCGGCACGCGTTCAGCTCAAGATCAAGCATGAGTTTCCCGAATTCACCAATAATCTGATCGAGCAGCTTATCCCGCATTATCTTGCGCCGACACCTTCCGCAGCCTTGGTCAAGGTTCTCCCAAAATATGGCGACACTGTCCTGTTTGAGGGACAGCATTTTCCGCGCGGATCCAACATCGACGCGACCTACGCCGATGTCAATCGCCAGGTCACCTGTCGCTACAAGCTCACAACCCCGATCACGCTTTGGCCCTTCTACCTCAAATCGGCCGAATATTACACAAGTGCGAGCGCACTGCAGCCATTGAAAGTCAATGTGCGGCCGGAAACGGTAGCCGGCCTCAAGATCACGCTCACGATCGCCAGCACCTCTGATCCGACGAATGAGTCTGCCGAAAAGGCCGCGTCGCCTCAGCCGGGCTCACTGTTCAACGAGACAAAAGCCCCCAACCTGCCGATCTATCTCGTTGGCGCGGAGGCCCATGCCAACACGCTTTATGAGCAGATATTCGGCCATTGCACCGGCCTTTGGTTTCGCTATGTTGATGAAAACAGCGATGCCACCATCGTCGAGGCGCCTAAGGAGCTTATCCGTCAGCTCGGCTTCGAAGAGACAGAGTCGCTGCTCCCAAACGACGATCGCATCTTTCACGGTTTCGATCTGATCCGCGAATATTTCATGTTCGCCCGAAAATTCTTGGGGTTCGATCTCGTTCTTGATCACGCGAAGGCGTTAGGCCGGATACCTGCACGCACGATCGATGTCATCTTGGGCTTCAATGAAGTCAATGCGACACTCACCGCAGCCGTGCAGCGCGACATGTTCACTCTTTATGCTGCCCCCGTTGTCAATTTGTTCGAGATGACGACTGACCGTATCACGGTCAATCAAAACCAGCATGAATATCACATCATTCCCGACAAGAGCCGCTATCTCGAATTCGAGCCCCATCGCCTCATCGACGTTCATGCACATTTTCCGGGAGTGGCCGAAAAACAGCCGATCTATCCGCTCTATGCGCCAAATCGCCAGACACAGGAGAAAAATGCACTCCATTACACAATCCGGCGCACCTCCCGGAAGCGGACGATCGAGGAAAAACGTTATGGCGTCGCATCGACCTATATCGGAACCGATATGTTCATCACGCTCGGCGATTCCGGATCGTTCTCCGAACCCGGTTCAGGAGTCGCCGAACTCAGCGTCCGTGCGCTTTGCTCCAACCGGCATCTGCCCGAGCATCTGCCGTTCGGGCAAGGAAGTTCGGATTTTCGCTTGACGGACGATGTTGAACTTGACGTCGTCTGCGTGGCCGGACCCTCGAAGCCACGCGAGCCGGTCGTTGCCTATTCACGGCGGAGCGCCGAAACCGCGCATACGGGTAGTGTCGCCTGGCGGCTCATCAACATGTTGAGCCTGAACCATCTCGGTCTCACGACCAATGGCGCGGGAAAGAACGCACAAGCGCTTCGCGAGATTCTGGCGACATTTTGCGATCCAAACGACGCATCGAGCGACCGCCGCGTGCGTGGCATCGTCTCGGTCGACAGCCGTCCGGTCACGCGGCGTGTTCGCTGCGGCAGCGGCATTGGTCCCGCTCGCGGGACCGAAATCACTGTAATGCTCGACGAGAAATCCTTCGAAGGGACAGGCGCTTTCCTGCTCGGCGCGATCCTCGATCGCTTCTACAGCGAATATGCGGCCTTCAATCATTTCACCCAGCTCGTGGTCCGCACCACGGAACGCGGTGAAATCATGCGCTGGCCCGTGAGGCTCGGCACCCGGAGGGCCCTTTGAGCTATTATGACGCGCTCTCGCGCGAACCATGGCGCTTCGATTTTTTGGACATGATGCGCTACATCGAGCGCAGTCTTGGCGCGCCGCTGCAACACGAAAGCGTCTTTTCCGCATCCCGCCCGCGGATCGGCGACAGTTCCACACGTCGCGAAGAAATCGTGAGGATCGAGAGCTCCGATTTCTCAGCCGAAGTTCCAATTTCTTTCGGCCAGGAACCCTGGATGGCATTCCCGGGCTCCACCATCCGGGAGATCGTGCACCGGTCGAATAATCCCCGTAAGATCAACGCAAGCGAGGCGAACACTTCCGACAACACCCCGCCTGACAAAATTCATGTAGTCACGGCCTTTCTCGGGTTGCTCGGGCCGCAAGGCGCCCTTCCCTTTCATCTGACCGAGGAGGCACGTGGGTTTGCACTCGACGACGATGATTCGTTTATCCACTTCCTCGATCTCTTCAACAATCGCTTCATTCAATTGTTCTTCCGCGCTTGGGCAGATGCGCGGCCGATCGTTCAAGCCGATCGCCCAGAATATGATCGCTTCGGCACCTATATCCTTACCTGCCTCGGTTTAGGCTCCCCTGCATTTGCACCGCTGCTTTTGCCCCGGGCAGGCGTTGACCAGACACACTCCATCCCTGCAGGGATCGGACTCTACGCGGGGCTGCTCGGCGCCCAGGCGAAATCGGCTTCTCGCCTTCGCCAGGCGGTCCGCGGTCTGCTTGGTGTTGAATCCGAGATCATGGAATTCGTCGGTTCATGGCTGGTGTTCGACAAAGAAGAGCGCTCCACGCTTGGCCAACGCTTCAGCCGCCTCGGCATGGATCTCCTCGTCGGTGCCGCATCGTTCAGCGTTCAGGACAAAATTCGCATACGCCTCTATGTGGCGGATATGGCGCAATATCTGCGTTTCCTGCCCCCGGGATCTGACTGCGACCGGCTCGTCGATCTGCTTTTTCTTTATGTTGGCGACGAACTCGATTGGGATGTGGAACTCGCGCTGCCGGCCCGTTGCGCGGAGCCGATTCGACTCGGAGCGCGAAAGGCTGGGCGCGCTGGCGCGATGCTCGGCTGGACCAGTTGGCTCATCGGCGCAGCCGAGGAGGAACAGCAGGGCTATCGCTGTGACGCCCGCTTCCATCCGGCAGAACGAAAGCGCCGCGAGCGAGAGAACAAACGCGATGTGGAGCTCAAGCAATCATGACTGACATCGGGCTCGAGACGGTCACAGGCAAGCTGAATACCGTCGGTTTCGAGACGATTGCGAAAGCCCATCGTCAGGCCAAGGGTTTTGGCCACCGCTATGTCGAACTCGCCCATTGGATCGATCAGATCCTTGCAAAAAGCGGCACTGACGTCGATCTCACCGCAGACCATTTCAACCTCGATCGCACGCGGCTCGCCTCCGACATCGCCCACGCACTCGATGGCTTGAAGAAGAACCAGACCGAGACACCGCAATATTCCGGCGCTGTCATCGAGGTGCTCGATCGCGGCTGGCATTATGCCACGCTTTTCTTCGCCGAGGTGCAAATCCGCACAGGCCATGTGCTTACCAGTCTCCTAAAAACCGATCGGTTGCGCAGCGCGCTTTTGTCTATCTCGAAAGAATTCACCAAGATCAGCGTCGACACGCTGATGGAGGAACATCGTAAGATCTGGGCGTCGTCCGTCGAGGAAAACCTGCGTCCGATCGACGGATCAGGGCTTGCGCAGAAGACGTCGGGCGAGCCGGAGACGACACGCGGTCAGACGGCGCTCGATCGCTTCTCGCAGGATCTCACCGCGCGGGCCCGCGCTGGTGCCATCGACCCAGTTCTCGGCCGCGATGAGGAAATCCGCAAAATCATCGACGTGCTGATGCGGCGGCGCCAGAACAATCCGATTCTGACCGGGGAGGCCGGTGTCGGCAAGACCGCTGTGGTGGAAGGTTTCGCGCAGGCGATCATTTCCGGCGAAGTACCGCCACCCTTGCGCAATGTCACCTTGCGTGCACTCGATGTCGGCCTCATGCAGGCAGGCGCGTCGATGAAAGGAGAGTTCGAGCAGCGTCTGCGTTCCGTCATTGACGAGGTGCAGAACTCGCCGAAACCGATCATCCTGTTCATCGACGAAGCCCATACGCTGATCGGCGCTGGTGGTGCGGCCGGCACTGGCGATGCCGCAAATCTCCTCAAGCCCGCGCTCGCGCGTGGAACCCTGCGCACAATTGCCGCAACGACCTGGAGCGAATATAGGCAATATTTCGAGAAAGACCCGGCTCTGACACGCCGTTTCCAGCCAATCCAGATCGATGAGCCGGATACAGCTCGCGCGATCGCCATGTTGCGTGGCGTCCTGGAGCCCATGGAAAAGCATCATGGCGTGCGTATTGCGGACGCGGCCATTGTCGCCGCGGTGAAACTGTCGCAGCGCTATATTCCTGCAAGGCAATTACCGGACAAGGCCGTAAGTCTCCTCGACACGGCCAGCGCGCGTGTCGCCATCAGCCAGTCCACCACGCCTGCAGCGATCGCTGATCAGCACGTTGAAATTGCCGCGCTGGAGCGGGAAAAAGCATCGCTTCTGACGGACCGCGATCTCGGCGCCGACAGCGCCGCACGCCTCGCCGAGATCGACACTGCGATCGCTCAGGCAAGGGAGAGGCTCAGCACTCTCGAAGCAAGCTGGGAAAAAGAAAAGGCGATCGTCGAAGAGATTTGCTTGCTGCGTAATCCTGCCACGATATCACAAGAGGATGAAGCGGGCCGCGAGCATCGTGCAAAGCTTGACGCCTGTCTATCGGAACTCGCCGCGCTTGATCCAGAAAGCCGCACGGTCTTTGCCCATGTGGACGAGCAATCGGTTGCTGCCGTCGTCTCGGATTGGACGGGCATTCCCATTGGCCGCATGGTCAAGGATGAGATCGAGACGATACTGCGCTTGCCGGAAATCCTCAATCGCCGCGTGATCGGCCAGAGCCATGGCCTCGCGATGATCGCCAAGCGGATCGAAACAAACCGGGCACGGCTCGACAACCCCAGTAAACCGATCGGCGTGTTCATGCTCTGCGGTCCATCGGGCGTCGGCAAGACGGAGACGGCGCTGGCCCTCGCGGAAGCGCTCTACGGTGGCGAGCAGAACCTCATCACCATCAATATGTCGGAATTTCAGGAAGCACATACGGTTTCCACTTTGAAGGGCGCCCCGCCCGGCTATGTCGGCTATGGCGAGGGTGGACGCCTCACCGAGGCGGTGCGCCGCAAGCCTTACAGCGTCGTCCTGCTCGACGAGATCGAAAAGGCCCATCCCGATGTGCATGAAATCTTCTTTCAAGTCTTCGACAAGGGGCAGATGGAAGATGGTTCCGGACGCCGCATCGATTTCAAGAACACGCTCATCATCCTGACCTCGAATGTCGGTACCGATCTCATCATGGAGCTTGGCGCCGACCCCTCTTTCCAGGAAAATCCGGAGGCCCTCGCCACCGCTTTGCGTCCGGAATTGCAGCGCTTCTTCCCGCCGGCGCTGCTCGGGCGCATTGTCGTCATCCCCTATTTCCCGCTGTCACCCGAGATGCTCGCTGGTATCGTTCGTCTGCAACTGAACCGCATCGGCAAGCGCATCGAGGAAAACCACAAAGCCGCTTTCATCTATGACGATGCCGTCGTCGATCACATTGTGGCTCAATGCGCTGATCCGGATTCTGGCGGTCGCATCATCGACAATATCATCACCAACACGCTGCTGCCCGCACTCTCGCGCGAATTTCTGACACGCTCGCTCGCGAAAAAGGATTTACGCGAGGCGCGTGTGAAGGTAGAGGATGGTGTGTTTGGGTATGAGTGGGGGTGAAATTCAGGCAGTTCCTATGGAGATATCGGCAGATGACAGTCGACTGCAACAACAGACTTCGAGGTGTCGCCACGATATCGTACACATTATTGTCATTTATTGGGGGATCGTTAGCCTATGCGTCGGATGCGATCGGCCTCTATCATGGCAGAGGTTGTCCAAAGGGTGATTTGGAATGCGTTCCAACAAAAAAGACGGATACGCTTAAGATCGAACGAACGTCGGACCGGACATTAAAATTGACCCTCCGCTTGAGCTTCGACCAAGGACATGTGTGTGCCCTAGAGGCGAATGGAGCATCTCACGACGGCGCGCCTGAGTTCAGCGCGGAAGGACTGCGGGCAGACAAACCTTGTACGCTCAGATTACACCCAAAGAACGATATTTGGATTGTCGAAGACGTCGAGCAGCGCTGCCGCGCAGTTTATTGTGGGGTGCGAGGCACCCTCGACGGCGCGAGGTTTTCACGAACAAGATAAGAGCGGACCCATGTATCCAAGCGTTGCCGCCAAATGGCGATCCTTCAACGAGCCTCTCGAAGGTCTAGTTCACTTTATGTATCAGGATGTCACGGGCTTGATAACGATCGGGATGGGCAATCTCATCGATCCGATAGGGTATGCCGTGATCCTGCCATTCAAGAAAAGAACAAAGCCAGGGGTGGCAAATCCAGGCACTTTTGCTTCTCGCGCTGAAATCGAAGCCGAGTGGAGGCTCATCAAAAGCAAACCCGAACTCGCTCAGAAGAGGTGGCAGGCCTGCGATCGCCTTTGCACTTTGGAACTCGATGACAGTTCCATCGATAGTCTTATTCGCAGGAAGCTTTCGGAGCATGAGGCCCTCCTCAAAAGGCAGCAATCGTTCTCGAAATTCGACTCTTGGCCGGCCGACGCCCAAATGGGCTTGTTGAGCATGGCTTGGGCTATGGGGCCGGGCTTCACTAAGGGATGGCCAAAATTTTCGCGGGCATGCGCGGCGCTCGACTTCGACGATGCTGCAAGCAACTGCCGCATGAGCGAAATAGGCAACTCCGGCGTGATCCCTCGAAATAATGCCAATCAGAAACTATTTAAGAATGCTGCGGCGGTGCTCGCTGGCGCGGCCGATGGCTTTTACAGCCCGGCGCTTCTTTACTATCCTGCGATCATTACGAAACCAATCGCTATCGAAGGGTAGTTTGACCTGGCCATCTTGTCCTTACATTAGATACAAGGAGAGATAGAGATAATGAGCCGAGGACAAACTGGTCCAGTTTGGGGTGGGACGCCTCAGCCGAAATTCGCGCCAGGCAAGCTCGAATCTCGCAACATAGGCGATCACGCGCGTGGACGCGTCACTGCCATGAATGACATACTTACCCAGGTTGTTTTTCTGAAATCCATTTCCGCCGGTAGGAACGTTACTGGCACGACCGGCGCAAAATCGCAAGATTTCAGAGGAACTGACGGGCAGGTAGCGGCGCATCGGGCCCTCTTCGCACCCGAGATGGACGTCAGAAACATCGCGAATCTTCCTTTGAGCCTGAAACGGGCCGGCCTGCGTAAAGCACTCATCGCGCCCCAGGCGCGTACGGACATGCTATTTCCTCCGGAAAATTATGGGGATCGCCTGCTGGAGATCGTGGGTGCGCGCCCCGTGCTGGATATTCTGCGAACAAGTGTAGAGTGGCAGAAGCCGGACCAGAAGGCCGAGAAAAGCATGATCGTCGACGCAACATTCCGGTTGCGGAACGCCATACTTCGCGCCCATGACGACGCTATGCAAAAAAGCGAGGACATCTTGCGGAGACGCGGATGGGAGACATTCGATCCAGTTAGATTTCGCAAATTCGCAGGACCCGCAAGCGAAATCGCATCAGAAAGTTTGGAGTTCGTCTTGCATAAAGCAGGTCCCAGCCAGTTTCTCGATTTACCGATCATTTATCTTGCAACGAGCAAGCAAATTATCGAGAAAACACAGCCTGCCATGGATGTCGCGACGGTGGAGCAGTCACTCGACTCGTTACAAGAACTGGCGAGCGGAGAACGCGCCGCCTGCTGGAGATAGAGACGACCCTCTTCTTCAGGGAGCTGCACGGCACCGATAGTAATGAATGCACTGCCTGCGGCAAAAAGAGAAGGTGCGCGAGCTTTTTTGTGGAAGTCTACCATTAGAAGAAAAAACCGCTGCTTAGACCAGCGTGAACGAAGACGAGACTGGGGTCGCCGCCCTGGACCTTTGCGTCGAGATCGCGCGAACGGATCTGTATCGATGCGTTTCTACCCTGGTTGCCGTCGATCGTACGTAATAGTCCGCTCGAAGGCGGCGTATCGTCATAGGCAAGGCAGACGTGCTTCCAGTTACCAACGGTACCCTCGCGGTAGAGGACGATGTCGGCTCGCTCCAAAGCGCAGCCGTTGTATCCAATTTCTCGATATTCCTGCTTGCTGAGCTTTCCCGTACATGGATCCTTAACTAACCCCATTGGATCATACACTGCATAGCGCAGGAGCTGCACGGGAGTATCGTCACGCATCGCGTAGCTGATTGCCTTTATGCGGAGACCACAACACTCCACCGTTAGAGCCAAACGGATTGGGTACGGATTTAATCGCGCAGGCTTGTTGCCAGCACCAATATGCGAAAGCGCCGCACCAATTGAATTTGGCGTCAATATTGTAAACGCCGAACCCATCCGACTGCGTGGCGATTGCGCTGTGCATCTGGTCTTCCGCAATTCGGATTACCGCATCGCGCAGCGAGAGCCTTTGCAACTCAACGCGAAGTTGCGGCGAAACCTCCCCAGCGGACGCCCCAACCTGACGGTTTTGCTGATTAGAGACGACGCGGATTGTAAGCGGAGCGATCCAGTCCCGCCCATTGAGCTTCGCATGCATTACAGCTGTGCCAAACGCCTTTGCTCTAACGTCGATACGCCTCAGCAATTGGCCCTTCTCCCATGCGCTGAGCGACGTATTTTTGTGAAGTGTTTTATCATCTCGTTCGCCGACCGTATAGTCGAGGCAGTCATCGCCGTCGAAGCCGACCTCGAGCCCATCTCCAGCGACCAGCGCGAAACTAGGGCCTGTTAGTTCTTGAATTATTCCCTATATCTGATTGATGAGCACGGACAAGAGCTTACAAGTCTTCACGGATGAAGCCTGGGCGATCTGGGAGCCTCTGATCCAGGCGGTACAGCCGCATGGTAAAACGCCTTTGCAGAACCTGCGTCGGACCATTACGGCGATCTTCTGGCGGCACACCAACGGTGCCAAATGGCGCAGCATTCCGCCGGAGCTTGGTCCGTGGTGGAAGGCGGCGCAGACATTCATCCGCTGGTCGAAGCTCGGGGTCTGGGAACGGCTGCTTGCCCTGGTCCAGAAGCAGAAGAGCCCGGCACTGGGTATGACTTTCCTTGACGGGACCAAC
>NZ_JQJH01000012.1 GCF_000745425.1 Beijerinckia mobilis | reverse complement strand
GTCAATGTGATCTGGAATATGGCGTTGGGGTCGCCCAGAAGCCGCTGGAGGTCGAAGGTCGTGCCGAAGGTCGCCTGTCCGGCATTGACGACATACTGATCCTTGCCGCCGGTCCAGTTTGTCACGCTCTCCGAGACATAGCCAATCTGGAAATCAATGCCCATGTCGTGAAGCTGTGTGCGCAGGCCTCCCATATCGCCAAATAGATGATCTCGCGTCCAGAAATCGTCGGCAGTCGCTGTCTTTGGTTTTGTCTTCGTCACCGCATCGGCCGCAACAGCCGAAGTGGTGGTGACGAGCATGGAGGCCAAAATACTAACAATCCGTCTATAGGATTTCCCCGTCCTTCCCATTTCCCCCTCCCCATTGACTATTTTTCTTTGGATCGCCAGGTGGAGCGTCTTTTCCGGGATGGAACAGGCCTGGTTGTTACCAGCTTGATCCATCGAGAATACAAAGCTTCCAGGCTTTTTGAATGCGGGGCCTTTCCGGTTAGAACGAAAAGGCCGCCGCTTAAGGGCTCCCCGCGAAACAGGCCGAAGATGTGATTGTTGAAAGATTGCGGCAGGGTGGCCTGAACCGGGGCAGGAGCCGTTTCCATCCGCCTTCTCGCCCTGTCAGTGACGGTCATCGATTTGACGGCGATATGGAGATGCGTCGCAGGAGATTTGCTTTTTATGCGTATCTCTCTGGGCTGTGAGCTGGCGCCTTACAGACACCAGCATGATTGTGTTTCCCTCGTGACTCGGGACGCGAGCTGCCGGAATCTCCCGGATCGTTTGTCGAGTGCAGGAAATCGCCGGTTGAGTGCGATTTGATCCTGGATTGTCTCCGCGGTTGCGTCGAGGTCTGTGGTGTCGTGTGATGTCGCGTTTCAAAGGGGAGCGGTGGGATTGGGCGCCGAGTCATAGGCGCCCCAGACCGATTGATCATAATTGATCACGCTTCCCGTCATGAGACCGGATTCGTCGCTTGAAAGAAATGCGACTGCCCGCGCAACTTCGTCGGGATCGATCAGGCGGCCGAAGGGCTGGGCGGCGGCGGCTTTTGCGAGCCAGTCGTCGCTCGCACCGTGATAGTTCTTTTGGATTTGGTCCTCGCCGTCAGAGGCCATCCAGCCAATGTCGAGGGCATTGACCCGAATGTGGTTACGTAACAGCGCATAGGCCGTATTCCGCGTCAATGTCGCGAGCGCGCCCTTGGAGCTGCAATAGGCGGCAATGAAGGGTTGGCCGGCCATTTCCGACATGGAGCAGATGTTGACGATCGTCCCCTCGGTTTTTTCCCGCCGCATGAGCTTGATTGCTTCCTGCATGAGGAAGAAGGGTCCTTTGACATTGACGGCGAAGATCTTATCGAACAATTCCGGGGACGTATCGATGATGGTACCGCGGTCAGTCGCTCCCGCCGCATTGACGAGGGCATCGATGCGGCCGAATTCCGCATCCGCGCGTCTGACGACGCCGAGGCAATCATCAACCTGGCCAAGATCGGCGGCTACGAAAACGACTTTGGTTCCGGTCGCGGCGGAAATCTCTTTAGCCTTGGCCTCGCCTTTTTCCTTCGAGCGGCCGCAAATGATGATGCCGGCGGCGCCGCGTTCGGCAAATGTCCGGGCTATAGCGGCGCCAAGTCCCTGTGTACCGCCGGTGACGACGGCAATCTTACCCTGCAACGCGCTCATGCGTATTCTCTCCCAGAATGTTATAGCCAGCTTTTTGCAGTGCAGCCGATAAAGCGCGGTAGCCGATGATTGCATATTCGGCGGGCGGCGCCTTTACCGGATCCTGTTCCGCTTCCACAATGAACCATCCCTGATAACCAGCATCGGCAAGACGCCGGGCAACGGCGTCGAAGTTGATGGATCCATCTCCGGGGACGGTGAATGCGCCTGCAAGGACGGCGTCGAGGAAGGAATCATGTGCGCGATCAAGGGATGCTATCACCGGGTCACGAACATCTTTCGCGTGGACATGAATGATCCGGCGTCCATGTTTCTCGATGACACGCAGGTGGTCGCCACCGGCAAAACGCATGTGTCCGGTGTCATAAAGCAGCCCGACCGCCTCGCCTGTGTGGCGCATCAGAAGATCGAGATCTTCCTCGGTCTCGATCCCGGTGCCCATATGATGGTGGAAAGCGAGCGGCACGCCCATTTCCGCGCAATATTCCGCAAAGCGCGTCAGGCGATGGCCGTAGGTGCGGATTTGATCCTCGTCGAGACGGCGGCGGGTCTCGAGCGGTGCCGTGCGAATGTTCTGGATCGTCCCGGCCGTCTCGCCATAGGCAAGGCAAGCGGCGCCGAGGTCGCGAAACAGTTTGAGTTGGTCGGAGACCTTCTCTTTTTCTGCCGCAAGATCGTCGGGAGCATCAAGCACGGTACCAGAATACCAGCCAGAAGCGAGGGAGAGGCCGAAGGCGGCGAGTTTCGGTCCGAGTTCTGCTGAGGTTTTGGGGAACTTGCCCCCCGTCTCGACGCCGGAAAAACCGGCGGCACGGCTTTCCTGCAGACAGGTTTCAAGGGTGGTCTGCCCACCGAGTTCCGGCAGGTCGTCATTCGACCATGCGATCGGCGCGATACCTAGCTTGGCGTTCATGTTCGCTCACAATCAATGTGGAGGGAGGGTCAACGCAGCCGTGCGGGCAAAGCGAAGCCGAAAGGCCCCGTCCGCAGGAACGGCCTTGAATCTGGTCAGAAAGAAAAACGCGGCGGAAAGGCTCAGACGCCGACGCGCTGGCGGGTCCGCCCATCCTGCTGTTGCCGCGCGGCCTCAAGTACTTCCGCGCGCGCACTCACCTGCGGCACGCCGACATCCCACCAGGCGTCACCCGGAGTCCAGGTGAAGGCGTCGGAAACGATGGTGATGACGGTGGTGCGGTCGGTCATCTTCGCCCATTCCAGGGCCTGACCGAGATCGGCCAGGCTTTCCACCCGCCGTGTAAGCGCGCCCATCGATTCCGCATGTTTGTTGAAATCGACGGGGAAGGGCTCCTTGACCCGGCAATCCTTGAGAAGATTGTTGAAGGAGGCGCCGCCCTTGGCGTTCTGCAGGCGGTTGATGACGGCATAGCCGCCGTTGTCGCAGACGATGAGGATCATCTTGTGCCCCGAAAGGACCGAGGAATAGATGTCCGAATTCATCATCATATAGGTGCCATCGCCAATCATGACGATTGGCGTGCGGCTGGGATCGGCCATCGCCGCGCCCCAGCCGGCGGAAATTTCGTAACCCATGCAGGAAAAGCCGAATTCGCAATCGAATGTATTCGGAGCTTTCACCCGCCAGTTTTTCATGACTTCGCCGGGCAGACCGCCCGCCGCCGTAATCAGGAGGTCCTTGTCCGCCGCCTTGGCATTGACGACACCGATGACCTGCGCGTAGGTTGGGATGGGGTCGTTGGTCGGCTTCTGAAAGCCATCGAGTGCGTCATTCCATTTCGCGAATTCGAGTTTGCCCTTATCGGTCCAGGCGGCACCGGCGCTCCAGCCGTCGAGATATTGATCGAATTCCTTCACCGTTTCGAGGGCGTCGCCGACAACGGCAAGCGACCGGTGTTTGGTCGCATCCCAGCGCGCGGCATTGACGGTGATGAATTTCGTATCCGGCTGGAATGAGGACCATGAACCAGTGGTGAAATCCATGAGCCGCGTGCCGATGGCGAGGATGACATCGGCTTCTGCGGCCATGATGTTGGCCGAGGTCGAGCCGACAATACCAATGGGTCCGACATGGGCGGGGTGATCATGCGAGACGCTGCCCTTGCCGGCAATGGTTTCACACAGCGGAATGCCGTGTTTTGCGGCGAAGGCGGCGAGCGCTTCCTCGGCGCCGGAATAACGTACGCCGCCACCGGAGATGATCAGCGGCCGTTGCGCCGCCTTGAGGAGGGCGACGGCTTCCTGCAAGCGTCCGCGATCCGGTCGTGGCCGCGGGATGACATGCACGGTCTCGGTGAAAAATTCTTCCGGATAATCCCACGCGATCTCCTGCACATCCTGGGGCAGGGCAATGAAGGCCGGCCCGCAATCGGCAGGATCGAGCATGGCTGCGACTGCTTGCGGCAACGAAGAAATGATCTGTTCCGGATGGACGATCCGATCCCAATAGCGGGTGACGGCCTTGAAGGCGTCATTGACGGTGATCGTCGGATTGCCGAAATGCTCGACCTGCTGCATGACCGGATCCGGCCGGCGATTGACGAAAGTATCTCCGGCAAGCAGCAGCACGGGCAGGCGGTTTGTGTGTGCTACACCCGCCGCCGTTATCATATTGAGGGCGCCGGGGCCGATGGAGCTTGACGCTACCATGATCTGACGGCGGCGTGTCGCCTTGGCAAAACCGATTGCGGCGAGCGCCATGGATTGCTCGTTCTGGCCACGCCATGTCGGCAATTTGTCCTGCACGGCTTCCAACGCCTCGGCGAAACAGGTGACATTGCCATGGCCGAAAATCGCGAATACGCCGGGGAATAATGGCGCGCGCTTTCCATCAATGATCGTGAATTGATTGCAAAGATAACGAACCAGGGCCTGCGCCATGGTGCAGCGGACCGTCGCCATACATCTTCCTCCCAGAACCCGATAGCTCGTCCAGCCGGGTTTTGTAATTTTTATTGCGCGAAAAATTTATTTGCAAGTTTTTTTGCAAAAAATATGGGGCCGGAAAACGTGTCTCAACCCCGTTTGCGTCGCGCTTCTGTGGCGGTACGATCGCGCGCAATTTCCGTCACTGTCGGGATACGTGGCGTGGCGCTGCGATCCGGCTGCTGCGCTGCCGCTGTGGCGATGGCTATACATTGCACCAGGCACATCGGGGCGGCGAGTGAGCGGGAAAATGTATATTCGTCCTCCGGGACGGTGAAGAGGATGCTCGCATTCTTGGCGAGCGGTGACAGCTGGCTGTCGGTAATCGCAATGAGGGGGGTTCCCGCGCCGACCGTGACATCGCAAATGGCGACGACCTCCTTGGCGTAATGACGGAAGGCGATGGCGACGAGCACGTCGTTCTCGGTCATCGTCGCCGCCATTTCCAGTGCAAGGCCACCGGCCGGATCGAGAAAAACCACGCGGCAATGCAGCATTGTCAGCAGGTAGCGCAGGAAGGAGGCGATGGGTTCCGACCGGAGCTGGCCGGCGATGTAAATCGTATCGGCCTTTGTGAGCAGGTTTGCGGCGGTCGCAAGCGAGTCTTCTGAAATGCCGTCGAGCAATCCCTGCAGTGCCGCCATGTCGCGCACGACGAGATCGCGCAAAAAGCCGAGATTGCCCGAGCTCTCGTTGCGCGACAATTCGCTTTCAAGGGCGCTGATGCGTTCGCGAAAGCCGGGCGCGGTGGTCACGAGCCTGGTCTGAAACACCGCCTGCAATTCCTTGAAACCGGAATAACCGAAGTTCTGGGCAAAGCGGACGAGGCTCGAGGGATGGACGCCGCATTTCTCGGCGATCGAATTGATCGATTCGAGAGCGATTACATTGGGATTTTGCGTGAAAAACCGCGCGATCTGCTGAAACCGGGTCGAGAGATCCGCGTAGTTTTTCGTGATGAGATTGACGATCCCCTCGTAATTTTTCGGAACGATTGCGGGGGGAGCATTGGTCTTCTTCGGCATGACTCACATCCGGGGCGGCATTGGCGCCGGTTGCGACGCCCCAAATATTCTCCCGCCCGGTGCCGGAATGAGGACCGTTTGGAAGAAATCACTCTTTGGGCGCTCTGCGGGTCGGAATGATAAAACAATTCTTGCTGGATAAATAGACCCGCAATTTTCCTTGTCTGCAAGGGACCGCCGCCGAGACTTTCGAGGGATCGTCGTTGGCGAATCAGGTTATGGTGATGCCGTCGTAAAGAAGTTTCGCGCCGACCGCTGCCAAAAGCCCATAGATGACGCCGAAATAGCGCTCCTGGGGGACGAGCGTAACGAGCCGCACTCCGGCCAGGGTCGAGACCACCGCGATCGGAAAAAGCACCGCCGATGTCGTGAGATTGCTGCTGGTGATCTGTCCGAGCGCCATGAAAAAGGGGAGCTTGATCCAGTTGACGATGGCGAAGAAAGCGACTGCCGTCGCGGCAAACACGTCCCGGGAAAGATCTTGCCGCAAAAGATAGATCATGAAGGGCGGTCCACCCGCATTGGCGATCATGCTGGTGAAACCCGAAAGGAGGCTCCACAAACGCCCAGCAAAACGTCCTGGGCGAGCAGCGGCAACGGATGAATCAGCTCCCCGTTTGAGAGCGTGACGGGTGGCCTCAATGAGCGCCAGCACGCCGATACCGGCTTCGATGGTTGCATCCGAAATCGATGAGGCGAGCAGATAGCCTGCGATAACGCCGAGGAAAGCGCCCGGGAGAAGCAGGTTCAATTGGCGGTTGTCCCATCGCCGCCAATAGGCGGCCAGACTCACGACATCCTGAACAATGAGCACGGGCAGAAGGATCGCCGCGGCACGTACCGGCGAGATGGCGAGAGCGAGAATCGGCTGGGCCAGGACCGAAAGGCCGGTAAAGCCGCCCTTGGACAGGCCAAGGAGCATGGTGGCGGGAAAGGCCGCCGCATAGAAAGACCAATCCAGCGTCGTCAATTGTTTCTTCCCTTCTGAGCGCGCCATGCCTGTGGCGGATATTTCCTTGTGCAGAGAACAAGGAATTTTTATTGCACTAACAATCAACATGCAATAATGTTTGCTTAACGCCGCAACGCGGTGACACAAGAAACAATGATCGGGAGGAAACGACTTGCTGACAAGCTGTGTCGTTGTGTGGGCGACCGATTTCTCCCCGTATTCTCAAAGGCTTCACCTGCGTGAATGCAGCGGCGATTGTTGCGTCCGTTGCTCTGCCGCTCCTCCCGCATGTTCATATTCTGCAACGATCGTTGCGAAATGTCTCCCTTATTCCCGGAGTGCTGCTTGATGTACGAGAAGTTCGGTCTGTTCATCGACGGAGCCTGGCGCGCTGGCACCAGCAAGGAGCGCATCGACGTGCTCGATCCGGCAACGGGTGCCTCGCTTGGTGAAGTGGCCTCGGCCGATACGTCGGATGTCGAGGAAGCGATTGCAGTGGCCTCGGCGGCGTTGAAAAGCTGGCGTGGGGTTCCTGCCTGGACACGCGCCGATCTGCTGCATGCCGTCGCCGATGTGATGCGGGAGCGGCTTGAAGAGGCGGCACGCATCATCACGCTTGAATCTGGAAAACCGCTTGCGCAGGCGCGGCGGGAATGGGTGCTTTCGATCGATCAATTCCGATGGTTCGCGGAAGAAACGCGGCGTATCTATGGCCGTATCGTCGAAAGCCGGGCGCCGGGCGGACGCATTGAAATTCTGCATGAGCCTGTCGGCATTGTCGCGGCCTTCACTGCCTGGAATTTTCCCGCCGTGCTCGTTGCCCGCAAGATCGCGCCCGCAATCGCGGCTGGCTGTTCGGTGATCGTGCGTCCCTCCGATGAATGTCCGGGCACGGCCATGCATCTCGTCGACTGCATACGTCAAGCTGGTGTTCCCAAGGGTGTCGTCAATCTCGTCGTCGGCCCAGTCAAAACGACTTACGCACCGCTTGTTGCCTCGCCGCTTGTACGCAAGATCACCCTGACGGGTTCGACTACCGTCGGTCAGCAGATGCTCCGCGATTCGGCGGCGACGGTGAAACGTGTCAGCATGGAACTTGGTGGTAACGCGCCGCTCATCGTTTTCGATGATGTCGACGTCGATACCGTGCTCGATATTGCGGCGCCGACCAAATATGCCAATGCCGGACAGGTCTGCGTCGCTCCGGACCGCTTCTATGTCCATGAATCGATCCACGACCGTTTCATCGAAGGGCTTGCGCGGAGAGCAAGCGCGTTGCGCCTTGGCCGTGGTCTTGACGATGCAACACAAATGGGGCCGCTCATCAACCAGCGCCGCATCGATGCGATGGAGAGCATTGTCGCCGATGCCGAGAGCCGGGGTGGCCGCATTGCGACCGGCGGACAGCGCCCGGCGGGCCAGAACAAGGGCTTTTTCTTCGCCCCGACGGTGATTTCGGGGCTCCCGGACGATGCCAAGGCTCTGGCCGAGGAAAATTTCGGACCGATTGCGGCGGTCACGCCCTTCAGTGATCCCGAAAGTGTCTATGAGCGCGCCAATTCCAGTGAATATGGGCTTGCCGCTTATGTATTCACGCGCGATCCCGCGCGTATGCGTGAGGCGGTTTCTCGTATCGAGACGGGAATGGTCGGCGTGAACAGCACTGCGCTCGCGGCCGCCGAGGCGCCTTTCGGTGGCATCAAATACAGCGGCATGGGTCGCGAGGGTGGAAGCGAAGGTATTCTCGACTTCCTGAATGTAAAGCTCGCCCAGATAGCCGTGTGAATGTGGCTGCGTGAAGGATCAATCTATGAAATCCAATGCAATCCGGCAGGCTTTTGCCGCCGACAAGCCTGTCATCAACGGATGGCTGTCCATCGCCTGTCCTTTCACTGCCGAGATTATGGCACACCAGGGCTATGATTCGATCACAATAGATCTTCAGCATGGTCTTGTCGGATATGAGGTTGCGACGACCATGCTGCAGGCGATGCAGGCGAGCCCGGTGACGCCCATGGTCCGCGTGCCCTGGCTTGATCCCGGCATCATCATGAAGACGCTCGATGCCGGAGCCTATGGTGTGATCTGCCCCATGATCAACACGCCAGAGGAAGCCGAGAAGTTCGTCTCATGCGTGCGTTACCCGCCTACTGGCACGCGCAGTTTCGGGCCGACGCGGGTCTCGATCGCCGCAGGCGCCGATTATGGCGATCATGCCGATCGTGAGGTTCTCTGTTTCGCCATGATCGAGACGGCGCAGGCTTTCGCCAATCTCGAAGCCATTGCCGCGACGCCGGGACTCGACGGCCTGTATATCGGCCCCGCGGACTTGACCCTTGGACTTACCGGCCGGAAATACCGTACCGGCTTCGATCGCGAAGAGCCGGAGATGGTTGCGGCGATCAAGACCATTCTCGACGTGGCGCATAAATCCGGAATCCGCGCCTGTCTGCATAATGGTACGCCGACCTATGCGGCCAAGGCGATCGGCTGGGGGTTCGATCTCGTCACCATCTCCAATGATGTGCGGCTGCTCGCCGGAGCCGCGCAGTCATCAGTTGCGACAGCACGTCAGCTCATCGGCCAGTTGACGAGTGTACCGGATATCAAACAGGCAGCGGCTGGTTATTGAGGGAGAATTGCCATGACCCACATTCTCGTGGCCGGGCGCATTCATGAGGCGGGTCTCGATATCCTGCGCAATGCTCCGGGTGTCTCGCTCGATCTCGTCGATGAAGTCACGATGGAGTCCTACGTGCCTTTTGTCGAGAAGGCTGATGCGATCCTGATCCGAACACAGCCTTTGCCCGAGGCTGTCATTGCAAAGGCAAAGAAGCTGAGATTCGTGTCGCGTCATGGCGTCGGTTATGATGCCGTGGATGTCGAGGCTTTGACGCGCCGGAGCATTCCGCTCTCCATCGTCGGTGATGTCAATTCCCGTTCCGTTGCCGAACATGCCATGACTTTGCTGCTGGCGGTCGCCAAGCGTGTCTGTGCCTATGATCATGCGACACGCTCCGGAAAATGGGGTCTGCGCAACGATCTTTCCGCAACGGACGTTTTCGGCAAGACCTTGCTGCTCATCGGGTTCGGCCGGATCGGAAGACTTGTCGCGACGATGGCGAGAGGCTTCGACATGACCGTACTCGCCTATGATCCCTTCCTCGACGAGGCCTCGATCGAAAAAGCGGGAGCGATTCCGGCGCGCGATCTTGCCGGGGCTCTGCATATTGCGGATTTTGTTTCCCTGCATATGCCGCCACCGCGCGGTGGTCCGCTGCTTGGCGAAAATGAGCTTGCCGCCCTTAAACCGGGTGCGATTCTCATCAATACGGCGCGTGGCGGCGTGGTCGACGAGCTGGCTCTGGCACATGCTTTAGCCGAGGGCACGATCGCCGGGGCCGGACTTGATGTCTTCTCGGCAGAGCCGCCGCCGCCTGAGCATCCGCTCCTGCAAAGCGATCGTGTCATCCTCACGCCGCATTCTGCTGGCCTGACGCGCGAATGCGCGGCCCGTATGGCTGTTTCCGCAAGCCGCAACATACTCGACTATTTTGCCGGCCGGCTCGATCCCGCGCTCGTTATCAATGGGAACGTACTTTCCGCTCAGCTGCGCGAAAGCGCCTCTGTCGGATGATAGAATTGCAATAATAATTGCAAAAATTGTAGTAATGAAATATATATTGAAACACCAAGCGAGAGCCGCTGAAGTGGCCAGTCAGGGAGGTTGTCCGGTGACCCGTCGGCATAATGCTTAGGCGTGCTGGTCCAATCGCGAAAGTTCGCGGCAGAGCAGTTTTCTTCCTCGCAAATCCTCCACCACCTTGCGCGATCGCCATTCGGGCGATCGCGACCCTTTGATCCGTGCGCCGCACGAGGCGGCGAACGCTAGCCTTTGGCCGAAATTGGAGTTTCCTCATGGTGCGGGTTGCTGTCCTTGGTGCGGGACGGATCGGAAGCATTCACGCTGCCAATGTCGCAGCGCATGCACATTCCAAACTGATTGCCGTTGCCGATCCATTTGGCGATGCGGCACACAAACTGGCCGAACGCCTTGGTTGCGAGGCCTCGCTTGATCCGGTAGCGACGATCGAGCGCGATGATGTCGATGCCGTCATCATCGGCACGCCGACAGATACGCATGTCAGCCTGACGCTCCATGCGGTATCACGCGGGAAAGCGGTTTTGTGCGAAAAACCCATCGACCTCGATATGGCCAAGGTGGATTCGGCGGTTGCCGAAATCGAGCGCGTCGGCGGAAGGGTGATGCTCGCCTTTAATCGCCGCTTCGACCCGAGTGCGGCCGCGCTTCGCCGTGCGATCGATGCCGGTGAAATTGGTGACGTGCATCAGGTCATCATCACCAGCCGTGATCCCGGCCTCGCCCCGCGCGAATATCTCGCCCATTCCGGTGGCATTTTCCGTGACATGACGATCCATGATTTCGACATGGCCCGTTTCTTCCTGCGCGAGGACCCGGTCGAGGTCATGGCCTTTGGCAGCCGTCTCATCGAGCCTTCGCTCGAGGAATTCGGCGATTTCGATACGGTCATGGTGCAATTGCGGACGGCTTCCGGCCGCCAATGCCATATCAATTGTTCGCGCCAGGCAGTCTATGGCTATGACCAGCGCTTTGAAATTTTTGGCTCTGCCGGGCAGGTGCTGAACGACAATCTTCGTCCCACGACGATCAGGCGCTGGACGCGGTCGGCGACGGAAGTCCGCGAACCCTTGCTCAATTTCTTTCTCGAACGGTACGCCGATGCCTATCGGCTGGAATATGACGCTTTCGCCAAGGCTGTCCTCACCAAAGGTCCGATGCCGGTCACGGCGCAGGATGGTCGCCAGGCGCTGCGTCTCGCCGATTGCGCGCTCGAATCCGCACTTACCGGTCAGTCCGTGAAGGTCTGAGCATGGTATCCGCACATTCACCGGTAAACATCAGGAAGCAGTCTCATGGGTGACATCGGCGTCGGTGTAATCGGCACCGGATTTATGGGCAAGGCACATGCGATGGCCTATCGCGCTGCCGCCGGTATTTTTCCAGGTAATCTCAAACCAGTTCTGCAGACGGTCGCAGATGTCGATGAGGCAGCGGCTGACGCGGCGGCGCGGCAATATGGGTTCCGCCGCGCGGTCACCGATTGGCGCGCGCTCGTCGCTGATCCGGCCATCGCGATCGTTGCCATCACCACGCCCAACATGTTTCACCGGGAAATGGCCCTCGCGGCCATCGCGGCCGGAAAACATGTTCATTGCGAAAAGCCGCTCGCGCCTTCCGTTGCGGAAGCCCACGAGATGATGGAAGCTGCCGAGGCCGCCAATGTCGTCACGCAGGTCGGCTACAATTACATCAAGAATCCGCTGCTGTCTCTGGCGCGCGAAATGATTGCATCGGGTGAACTCGGCGAGATCACCAGTTTTCGTGGCATCCATGCCGAGGATTTCATGTGTGATCCGGAAGTGCCCTACAGCTGGCGTCTCGATCCACAGGGCGGTGGTGGTGCCATCGCCGATATCGGCAGTCATATCATCGGCCTTGCCCGGTTCCTGATCGGCCCGATTACGGAAGTCAATGCCGATCTCGCGACCGTGGTGAAGAGCCGTCCGGTCGGTCCGGGTGCCGCGGAGCGGCGTCTTATCGAGGTCGATGATATTGCCCGCCTGACGGTGCGTTTCGCGCGCGGCTGCGGCGGCACGATCGAAGCCAATTGGGCGGCGACCGGCCGCAAGATGCAGCTTGGCTTTGAGATCTCGGGTACTAAGGGCGGTCTGGTCTTCACGCAGGAGCGCCTGAACGAACTCTCCTATTACAAGGCCGGAGAGGATCCCCGCGAGAATGGTTTCCGGCGCATCGAAGCCGGTCCTCAGCATCCGCCCTATCGCAATTTTTGTGTCGCTCCGGGGCATCAGCTTGGTTTCAATGATCTGAAAACCATTGAGGTTGCCGATTTCCTGTCGGCCATCGAGGGCGGAGTACGGCGCGGACCGGATTTCCGCGAAGCCTGGGAAATCCAGAAGGTCGTTGATAGCGCAATTGCCTCGAGCAAGAGCCGCGCGTGGAAGGAGGTAGCGTAATGTCTTCCATGTCCGATCGCAACGCGGCCAGGACACCGCTTGAAGAACCACAAGCGGCTAAGACCATGCGCACCATCAAGGGGCCGGCCGTTTTTCTCGCTCAGTTCGCCGGCGATACGCCGCCTTTCAATTCGCTCGCCGGTCTTGCCGAATGGGCCGCGGAAAAAGGCTTTCTCGGAGTGCAGATCCCGTCCTGGGACCGCCGTGTTTTCGATGTCGAACGCGCGGCGGAGAGTCAGGATTATTGTGACGAGATCAAGGGCCTGCTGGCCGACCATGGACTCGTCGTGACCGAGCTTGCGAGCCACCTGCAGGGTCAACTCGTTGCTCTGCATCCGGCCTTCGACATTCCGGCAGAATCCTTCGCGGCGCCCGAGGTTCGCGGCAATCCCAAGGCGCGGCAGGAATGGGCGGTGCGGCAGGTGATCGCGGCGGCGCGCGCTTCCCGGCGGCTGGGTCTCGACCGCCATGTGACATTTTCCGGCTCGTTGCTGTGGCCCTATCTCTATCCCTATCCGCAATGGCCGGAGGGGTTAATCGATGATGCTTTCGATGAGCTGGCGAGGCGCTGGCGGCCGATCCTCGATGTGTTTGACAGCGAAGGGATCGATCTCTGCTATGAAGTGCATCCGACCGAGGATTTGCACGACGGGCTGACATTCGAGATGTTTCTCGAAAGGGTCGATCATCATCCGCGCTGCAACATCATGTATGATCCGAGCCATCTCCTTTTGCAGTCGATGGATTATCTGGCCTACATCGACCATTATCACGACCGCATCAAAATGTTTCATGTGAAGGATGCGGAATTCCGGCCGACCGGCAAGACCGGCGCCTATGGCGGTTTCCAGCCCTGGCTCAGCCGTGCCGGCCGTTTTCGTTCTCCCGGCGACGGTCAGATCGATTTCGGTGCCATTTTCTCGAAACTCGCGGGCTATGGTTTCGATGGCTGGGCCGTGCTCGAATGGGAATGCTGCCTCAAACATCCGGAGGACGGCGCGGCGGAAGGGGCCGCATTCATCAAGCGCCACATTATCCATGTCGCCGAGCGCGCCTTCGATGATTTCGTCAAGGCGGATGCGAATCGCGCCGCCAACCGCGCCATTCTCGGCCTCGATGAAGGAGAGGCGGCATGACCGGCGCTGATGATCTGGCGCGGCGTCGGCTGCGCCTTGGCATGGTAGGTGGCGGGGAGGGCGCCTATATCGGCGGTATTCACCGATTTGCGACGCGTCTCGACAATGCTTTCGAACTCGTCGCCGGCGCATTCGATGTGCGGCCGGAACGCGGTCATGCTTTCGCCGAGAGTATCTTCATCGCGCGCGACCGTTCCTATGATGATTACAGGGCGATGGTGGAAGGCGAAAAGAACCGCCCAGACCGGATTGATGCGGTGGCCATCTGCACTCCAAACCATACGCATTTTCCCATTGCCAAGGCTTTTCTCGAGGCGGGTTTCGATGTCATCTGCGAGAAGCCCATGACGACGACACTCGACGATGCGATCGCGCTGCACGATCTTGCCGAGGCAAGCAGCCGTTTCGTCGGTGTCACCTATACTTATTGCGGCTATCCGCTGATCCATCACGCCCGGGCTATGGTGGCGCGCGGCGATCTCGGCGCCATCCGTGTGGTCCAGGTGGAATATCCGCTCGAATGGATGGCGACGGCGATTGAGGCGGAGGGCAATGCACAGGCTGCCTGGCGCACCGATCCGAAACTTTCGGGACGCGGAGGCAGCATCGGTGATATTGGCACTCATGCCTATCATCTGGCGGGATTTGTCACCGGGCTCAAGGCGCAATCGCTCTCCGCCGATCTCGCCACATTCGTGCCGGGGCGCCTGCTCGACGACAATGCTCACGTCATGATCCGTTATGACGGTGGCGCACGAGGGCTCCTCTGGTCATCCCAGGTGGCGATCGGATGCTCCAACGGCCTGCGTCTGCGCGTTTTCGGTGACAAGGGCAGCCTTGCCTGGGCGCAGGAGGATCCGAACACGCTTTCCTATACGCCGCTCGGCGGCGCGCCGGAAACGATCAAGCGTGGCCGCGAGGATCTCGTGCCGGCGGCGAAAGTCCGCAGCCGGACGCCGCCCGGTCATCCGGAAGGCTATATTGCCGCTTTCGCCAATCTCTATGCCGGTTTTGCCGAGGCGATCCGTGCCCGCCGCGAGGCGCGCGCCCCATCCGAAATCGGCTGCAATGTACCGACTTCTGCCGACGGGCTCAAGGGTGTGGCTTTCGTCGACGCAGTCGTCGACAGTCATGAAGCCGGAGGTCATTGGCTGGTGCCGCGGTTCGTATGAAGCTGCTGAAGCGCCGGCGATAATGAGAACAGAATTAGGGGAGGAAACGACGTGAAGAGATTTCTGTGCGCACTTGCCGTATCGGCCCTGACCATGGCCTCCGCGCAGGCGACCACGATCGG
The DNA here is from genome assembly GCF_000745425.1 of Beijerinckia mobilis. Classification (GTDB taxonomy): domain Bacteria; phylum Pseudomonadota; class Alphaproteobacteria; order Rhizobiales; family Beijerinckiaceae; genus Beijerinckia; species Beijerinckia mobilis. The sequence continues at coordinate 130,639 of NZ_JQJH01000012.1, read as the reverse complement.
CATCGGCATGTCGCTGTTCGATGACAATTATCTCAACATTCTGCGTCACGCGATGGAGAATTATGCGAAGACGAAAGGGAATGTGAGTGTCCGTTCAGAGGATGCCCAGGGCGATATAGCCAGACAGCAAAGTCAAATTGATAATTTCATCGCGAGTGGCGTCGATGCCATCGTTGTCATGCTGGTGGACGCGGATTCAAGCGCCGCCATCTCGGCCCAGGCTGCGGCGGCTGGTGTGCCGCTCGTGTTCGTCAATATGGCGCCGGTCAATGTCGATACTCTTCCCGCCAAACAGGCATTTGTCGGTTCCGATGAGGTGCAGGCCGGATTGATGCAGGCGCAGGAAGTCTGCAAGGAACTCAAGGGAAAAGGCAATGTCGTCGTGATCGAAGGCCAGCTCGGCACGACAGGTCAGCGCGGCCGCACGCAAGGCATTCACGAGGCACTTTCGGCGCCAGCCTGCAAGGGCATCAAAATCGTAGAAGAACAGACCGGCAATTGGATGCGCACGCCGGCTATGGATCTCGTCACCAATTGGATCTCCGCCGGGATCGATTTCAACGCCGTCCTCGCCAACAATGATGAAATGGCGCTTGGCGCGGTTCAGGCGTTGAAATCGAGCGGCCGTCCCATGGAAAGCGTCGTTATCGCCGGCTCCGATGCCACCAAGGATGCATTGGCGGCGATGAAGGCGGGTGATCTCGACATCACCGTCTTTCAAAATGCGACCGAGCAAGGAAAGGGCGCGATCGACGCGGCACTCAAACTCGCCAAGAACCAAGAAACGGCAAAGAAGACAATGATCCCCTTCGAGCTCGTGACGAAAGACAATATGGACAAATTTTTGAACCGGAATTGAGGTGCGAACAAAGTAAGCCACGCTCATCGACGGAGCGGGATATTCAGGGAGGAATGACAAATGACGACGGGTCAGCTTCATGCAGCCGCGAGCCATGTGCCACTCATGGCCTCAGACTATCTTCTGACGGCGGAGAATATCCGCAAGGAATTTCCCGGCGTTGTCGCGCTGGATGGTGTGGAGCTCAAGCTGCGCCCCTCCTCCGTCCATGCCCTGATGGGAGAAAATGGCGCCGGCAAGTCCACGCTGATGAAGATCATTGCTGGCATATACAAACCGGATGGGGGATGCATCCGGCTCAAAGGCAATGAGATTTCCTTCCAGTCGCCGCTCGACGCCATTGAGAGCGGTATCTCGATGATCCATCAGGAACTCAATCTGATGGATTATATGAGCGTGGCAGAAAATATCTGGATCCGCCGTGAACCGCTCAATCGTTTCGGTTTCGTCGACCATGACGAGATGCGGCGCATGACGCAGGATCTTTTCAGGCGTCTCAAGATCGATCTCGACCCCGACGCCGAGGTTCGCGATCTCAGCGTCGCCAATCGCCAGATCGTCGAAATCGCCAAGGCTGTTTCCTACGGATCGGATGTTCTCATCATGGATGAGCCGACCTCCGCTCTGACGGAGCGGGAGGTTGATCATCTCTTTGAGATCATCCGTGATCTGCGCGCCCATGGCATCGGGATCGTCTATATCACACACAAGATGAATGAACTCTTCGAGATCGCCGATGAGTTTTCTGTTTTCCGGGACGGCCGTTACATCTCGACCCATGCGGCCTGCGATGTCACGCGTGATGACATTATCCGCATGATGGTCGGCCGCGAATTGACGCAGATGTTCCCGAAAGAGGAAGTGCCGATCGGCGACGTTGCCCTGTCGGTCAAGGATCTCGCACTCGAAGGCGTGTTCCACGACGTGAATTTCGATCTGCATGCCGGTGAGATCCTGGGTATTGCCGGTCTCGTCGGTTCTGGGCGCTCGAGCCTGGCTTCGACCCTGTTCGGCGTTTCCCCGGCAACTTCCGGCACGATCGCCATCAACGGCGAGAAAGTGGTCATCGATTCTCCCGCGACAGCAATGCGGCATGAAATGGCTTTCCTTACCGAGGATCGCAAGGTCAGCGGTTGTCTCTTGAGCCTCAGCATTCTCGAAAATCTGCAGATTGCCGTTTTGCAGAACAAATATGTCACCAACGGCTTCGTGCATGAGAAGGCGCTTTATTCCGCCTGTCAGGAAATGGCGCGCAAATTGAGGGTGAAGGCACCGAACCTCCAGGAGATTATCGGCAATCTTTCAGGCGGCAATCAGCAGAAGGTGCTGATCGGCCGTTGGCTGCTCAACAAGCCACGTATTCTCATCCTCGATGAGCCGACACGCGGCATCGATGTTGGCGCCAAGGCCGAGATCCACCGTCTGGTGACGGAACTCGCGCGCGAGGGTGTCGCGATCATTCTGATTTCGTCGGAAATGCCGGAGGTTCTCGGCATGAGCGATCGCATTCTGGTGATGCATGAGGGTCGCATGACCGGCATTCTCGATCGTTGCGAGGCGACCCAGGTGAAGATCATGGAGCTCGCCTCTCAATGACATTCGAATGCAAACAGCCATGCCAGTATGACTCGCGAGGATGAAAATGACAGACAATCATCTCATATATGCCCCCGCCGCCCTTCATAAGCCGGTGCGGCGGCTGCCGGCAGGAATGAGTATTCTGCTCGTGCTCGTCGGCATCGCAATGATCTTCGAGGCGCTCGGCTGGCTCCTCATCGGACAGAGCTTTCTGATGAACAGCCAGCGCCTGACCATCATGATCCTGCAGGTTTCCGTCATCGGCATTATCGCGGTCGGCGTCACTCAGGTCATCATAACCGGAGGCATTGATCTTTCCTCTGGCTCTGTCGTCGCGATGACCGCGATGATAGCGGCGAGTTTCGCGCAGACGTCGACCTGGGCGCGCGCGGTCTATCCCTCATTGACCGATCTGCCGGCGCTTGTGCCAATCGGCATCGGCATTGCGATCGGGCTCCTTGCCGGACTGATCAACGGGCTTTTAATCTCCTATACGAAAATACCGCCCTTTATCGCGACACTCGGCATGATGGTCTCGGCGCGTGGCGTTGCCCGCTGGTACACGAATGGTCAACCAGTCTCTGGTCTCGAGAAGAGCTTCACGGTGATCGGTTCTGGAATCTGGCCCGTGGTGATCTTTTTGGTGGTGGCGGCGATTTTTCATATCGTGCTGCGCTATACACGCTACGGCAAATTTACTTACGCCATTGGTGCGAATATGCAGGCGGCCCGCGTGTCCGGCATCAATATCGAGCGCCATCTCATCAAGGTCTATGCGATCGCCGGGGCGCTGGCCGGTCTTGCCGGTCTCGTGACCGCGGCACGCGCGCAGACCGCTCAGGCCAATATGGGAATCAACTATGAACTCGACGCCATCGCGGCAACCGTCATCGGCGGCACCTCGCTTTCCGGTGGTTCGGGGCGTATTCTCGGGACGATCATCGGCACGGCCATTCTCGGTGTCATGATGTCCGGATTTACCTTCCTGCGGGTTGATTCCTATTACCAGGAAATCGTCAAGGGCGTGATCATCGTCGCCGCCGTGGTGGCTGACGTCTACCGGCAGAAGAAACGTCATTGAGGTGGTGCTCGAAAGGGCAAGGCGGCACAGAGACGCCGTCCTTTCCGTCATCCTTATTCCGCCTCCGCTGAATCGCTGTAACGGACGGTCAATCCAACCTCTCTCTCGGTGACCTCCGGTCCAATTGAAAGAATTGTGGAGCCTTCTCATGGCGAAATCCGCCTCAGATCTGCGCAGCGCGCGCTATTTCGAACCGGATGATTTCCGCTCGTTCGGTCATCGTTCGCGCATGGCGCAGATGGGATATACAGGCGAGGAATATCGCGGCAAGCCGGTCATCGCCATTATTAATACATGGTCCGATCTCAATCAGTGTCATGCCCATTTCAAAACGCGCGTCGATGATGTGAAACGCGGCATTCTCCAGGCGGGTGGTTTTCCGGTGGAATTACCCGCACTGTCGCTCTCAGAGAGTAAGGTCAAGCCGACCACCATGCTCTACCGCAACTTTCTCGCGATGGAGACGGAAGAGCTTATCCGGTCGCATCCGGTTGATGGTGCGGTCTTGATGGGGGGGTGCGACAAGACCACGCCGGGCCTCATTCTGGGCGCGACCAGCGCCGGTGTTCCGGCCATTTATGTGCCTGCCGGTCCCATGCTGCGGGGCAACTGGCACGGCAAAGTGCTGGGGTCCGGCTCCGACGCTTTCAAATATTGGGATGAACGGCGCGCCGGCAATATTTCGACGCAGGACTGGAACGAAATGGAAGTCGGGATCGCGCGTTCCTATGGTCATTGTATGACCATGGGCACGGCTTCCACGATGACCGCGCTTGCCGATGTTCTCGGCTTAACCTTGCCCGGCACCTCCTCGATTCCAGCGGCGGACGCCAACCATATCCGTATGTGTTCGGCGGCTGGGCGGCGCATCGTCGATATGGTGTGGGAGGATCTGACGCCGAACACCATTCAGACGGAGGCTGCTTATCGCAATGTCATCGTTGTGGCGATGGCGATGGGTTGTTCCACCAATGCCGTCATTCACATCATCGCCATGGCGCGGCGAGCGGGCTATGCGATCACGCTCGATGATTTCGACGCCATGAGCCGCAAGGTGCCCGTGCTTGCCAATGTACGCCCCTCCGGTGATACTTATCTTATGGAGGATTTCTATTATGCTGGCGGCCTCATCGGGTTGATGACCCGGCTCGCGCCCTTTCTCGATCTCACCCAGATCAATGTCAGCGGCAAAAGCTGGGTCGAGAGCCTCAAGGACGCAAAAGTCTATAATGAGGATGTCATCCGGCCGCTTGACAAGCCTATCTACGAGGAAGGCGCGCTCGCGGTATTGCGCGGCAATCTCGCGCCAAATGGCTGTGTCATGAAGCCCTCTGCCGCAGCACCGCATCTTCTGCATCATACGGGGCCGGCGCTGGTGTTCGACAATTACGCCGAGCTTAAGGCGAATATCGACCGGGATGATCTCGATGTCACGCCTGATCATGTGCTCGTCCTGCGCAATGCCGGGCCCCTCGGCGGTCCCGGCATGCCGGAATGGGGAATGTTGCCCATTCCCAAAAAACTGGTGAAACAGGGTGTACGCGATATGGTGCGGATCTCCGATGCGCGCATGAGTGGCACGTCCTATGGCGCCTGTATCCTGCATGTCTCGCCGGAGAGCTATATTGGTGGTCCGCTGTCGCTTATTGAAACAGGCGACATGATTAGTGTGGATGTGCCCGCCCGTAGCATTAACCTTGAGGTTTCAGAAGAGGAACTCGCCCGCCGCCGCAGCGCCTTGCCGATCCCCAGGAAACGTTATGAACGCGGCTATGGCTGGATGTTTTCCCAGCATATCCGTCAGGCCGATGAAGGGTGTGATTTCGATTTTCTCGAGACGAGCTTCGGCCGCCCGGTTACGGAACCCGACATTTATTGAAGCAAATCGCGCGCTGCCAAAGCGCCGCGTCATCAACCCTGTGTTTGCCATTCATGGAGAGCCGTTCGGAACCAACCGGACGGCTCTTTCGCTGTATTGGTGTGCGGTACAACCGGAGAATCATCGGGCCTGTGGTGTTCTTCTGGGTGCAACTGGCGCTGACCACTGTCGCAAAATTGTTATATTGACCGCCTATTGAAGAGCGCAAAAGTGTCTCCGGTTTGGGAGGCCGCTCGTAATCCTTGCTACCTGTGAGCGCGGTTCTCCTGCCAGCAATCCAGGCGCGCGTCTTCATGGTCCTATGGTGGGAGAGGATGTCGCTATTCGCGCAATTGGCTCGGGGCCTCGAGATGTCAATCGATCATCGGCGGGGGGATTGTCCGATGGCCGGAAACGACCTCGCTCTCGTCGGGATTTCGACGGAAAGACCGGATTTGAAATAGCGGATCCTCCATGCGCACGCGCATCCTATTTTGCGGTGGCGCACGGACTTTGACCCTGTGCAAGGATTCCTTGTCGAGGCTTTCCTGTCATGAAATTGGGCTATGTGAAAACGGGGAATGGATAAGCGCTCGAGACAGGACCGGATACATTGCCCTATAGAAACCGCGCCATCACGAGACAATGTGGATCCGATCGAGGATACACGGCTTGGAGGGTTGATTGAACACGCACCTCACGCCCAAAGATTTTGCGACTTCATTCTTTTCGTCGGCCTCCACAGGCAATGCCTCCACGGCGCGCCGGCGTGCGGTCGCGCTGACGGCGCAACTGGCCGATATGTCGTCAATGGGTCAGTTGACCGCGAAGGCGGCCGCGCGGCATATCAACAATATTTCCGCGACCCATGGCGAGCGCCTGCGCGAGACCTTCAATGCCTTGACCAATCTGGTCGCGGAGGCGACGAAGGAAGACCGCCGCCCGATTGCTTTGCTGCGTGAGGCCCAAGACTATGCGGCGGATCGTGCCCAACGGGCGGTGCTGACGCTCGATACCTTGCGTGAGCGCGGCGATACTTTCTTCGTCCATGAGGCCGAAGGGTGTCCGCCGGTTCTGATCTATGATTACGATGTCGTCGTCGACGGCCGCAGCCTTCCCAGGCCCTGCAATTACGCTTTGCTGAAGATCAAGCCGCCGCAGGGTGTGACGATCGCCGCTGACAAGCGGCCCTATATCATCATCGATCCCAGAGCCGGGCACGGCGCCGGTATCGGCGGGTTCAAGATGGATAGCCAGGTGGGTGTGGCGCTCAAGACTGGCCATCAGGTCTATTTCGTCAGCTTCACCCGCGCACCGGAGCCTGGCCAGACGTTGGCCGATGTTACCCGCGCCGAGGCCGGCTTCGTGCGTTATGTGCAGGAGCAGCACCCGGATGCGCCGAAGCCTGTCGTCATCGGCAATTGCCAGGGCGGCTGGGCAACGCTCATCCTCGGTGCCTCGAATCCCGATCTTACCGGCCCGCTGGTGCTCAATGGAGCGCCGGTGGAGACTTGGTCCGGTGAGATCGGCGTCAATCCCATGCGCTACAATGCCGGGCTCTTCGGCGGCGAAATCCAGCCGATGCTGATGTCGGATTTGGGTGACGGGCTTTTTGACGGCGCCTGGCTCGTCCTCAATTTCGAGATGCTCAATCCGGGCCGTACCTGGTTCCGCAAATATTACGACCTGTTCGAGAAAGTGGATACCGAACGCAGCCGTTTCCTCGAATTCGAGAAATGGTGGAGCGGATTCTTTCTGCTGAACGAGGCCGAGATCGTCTGGATCGTGCGGCAATTGTTCGTGGGGAACAAGCTTGCCCGCAACGAGGCTTTCCTGGAGCATGGCCGCCTGCTGGACGTCAAGCAGGTCCGTTCCCCTATCATCGTCTTCGCCAGCCATGGCGACAATATCACGCCGGTGAAACAGGCCATCAACTGGATCATCGACGCTTATACGGACGAGACCGAGATCCGCATACGCGGCCAGCGGATCATTTACATGATCCACGAGAAGATCGGGCATCTCGGCATTTTCGTGTCGTCCTCGATCGCCAAACGTGAGCACACCGAGGTGTCTTCCACGCTGAAGACCATCGAGGCACTCGCGCCCGGCCTCTATGAAATGATGATCGACGAGATCACGGGTGAAGGGCAGGACGCTCATTTCAGGGTTTCCTTCGCCGAGCGCAAATTGAGCGATCTTCCGGGTTATTCCGACGGCCGGGAGGACGAAGTTCCCTTCGCCGCCGTGCAGCGCCTTTCCGAGCTGCAGGGCGAGCTTTACGACGTGTTCCTGCGCCCATGGGTGCAAGCGACCGTGACGCAGGCTACTGCTGAACTCGGACGGGCTCTGCATCCGTTGAGGCTTCAGCGGGCGATGTTCTCCTCGCGCAATCCGCTGATCGCCCCGGTTGAACAGCTCGCAAAGAGTGTTGGCGAGGCCCGCAAGCCGGTCGAGAAAGATAATCTCTTCGTGCTGATGGAAAAATTGTTGGCGGATGCCCTGGAGCAGACGTTCGACATCTTCCGCGACTTGCGCGACGCCTGGTATGAGGTGACGTTCTTCTCGCTCTATGCGACGCCGATGATGCATTGGTTCGGCCGCGATTATTCCTTCGAGCGCACCCATAAATCGAAGCAGGAACTGGTGGCGCTGCCGGAGGTGCAGTCGGCTTTGCTGCATGTGAATTCCGGTGGTTTCATCGAGGCCGTCATCCGCATGCTCATCCTGCTGGCCGAGGCGCGCGGCACGGTTCGCCGCGACCGGCTGGAGCGTTCCGCCCGCGTGCTTACGCAGGATGAACCGTTCCGTTCTCTGCCGATCGCGACCCGTGCCCAGATCATTCACGAACAGAGCCTGATCGTCGAATATGCCGGCGAGGCCGCGATCGACGCCCTGCCGGAAATGTTGCGGACTCCGGAGGAACGCCGCAAGGCGGTCGCCGTGGTGCAATTCGTTCCCGGTCCTCTCGATGAAATGGAGCCGCATACGTTTGGTATGCTCCAGCGTTTCCATCATCTGCTCGGCCTTGAACCGGCGACCGTGGATGTTCTCAATGATCCGTTGTCACAGGTGACCAACGCAGCCCAGTAATCCATACGGCATCCGGTGAGGGGGGCTCTCTCTCCTGATGGCCGATCGAAGTGTTTACAAAACCGCATCGATCTCCTGATCGATGCGGTTTTTGCTTTCAGAAGAATTTGTCCATAATGTCCGTGCTCGAGCGATGGCCGATTGCATCGAAATGCGCCGTCAGAAAGGCTTCGGCCTTGGCGACGCCGAGTTCATGCAAATAGCGCAGGAAGCCTCTGTCGGCATTGAGCTTGGATGAGGCATTGAGAGCGGCGAGTTCGTTTTCGGCATCGATCGTGTGGATGTTTAGCCGCAGGAAATGTTCTGACGGCAACTGGCCCTTGTCGATCAGATCGGTGATGAATTTGATCATCCGCATCTCCCGCATGAGGGAGGAGTTGAAGGCGAGCGTATTGACGCGATCGATGATGCCGCGCACATCCCGTGGCACCGCCGGTATGTTGATCGGATTGAGCTGGACGATCACAATGTCCGGTCCACCGCCCATATAGATCAGGGGAAAGATCGGCGGGTTGCCGCAATAGCCGCCATCCCAATAATGTTCCCCCTCGATCTCGACTGCATGGAAGATCATCGGGAGACAGGCGGAGGCCATGATGGTGTCGACGCTGATCTCGTCGCGTTCGAAGACACGTAAACGGCCGGTGAGAACATTTGTGGCGCTAATGAACAGCGCGGGTTCCTTGCCCTTCCGCAATTGTGGGAAATCGATGATGTCCTCCAGCAATTGCTTCAGCGGATTGATGTTTGCCGGGTTCAAATCGTATGGTGAGAAGACTTTGTTCAACACATCGGCGATCAGCCATGATGGTGAAAAATCCATGTTGCCGTGACCGAGTAGCCGGTCGAACGGGCTCGGCTGCAAGGGCGAGGCTTCGGCAAGATCGGATACGCCATGCCAGAACGTATGCAGCTGTTTGCGTGCCGTCGCGGGACCTCCGCATGCCAGGCCATTGACGAGTACGGCGGCATTCATTGCACCGGCGCTCGTCCCGACGACAGCCTCGATTTCAAGCCGAGGGTCTTCGAGCAGCCGGTCCAGAACCCCCCAGGTGAAGGCGCCATGCGAACCGCCCCCCTGCAACGCGATCTTGATTCGTTTGCGGCCGTTGTCTTCCATTACGATTTCCCGTTGACCACCAGTGGAGGAAAACCTATCGCCTCGCCCATGTAGAAGTCTGATTTCACCGGCTTCCGTGCATCGGAATCCGGCCTCATTTGACATTCAGGCGAACGAGGGGTGTCCAGTCAGGCGGGGCCGCGCTTTCAAGAGCTGCCAGGCGTTCGGCATAGACTGCGGCGACGGGAAAGGTGCATGACGTCTGGACTGCCGCCAGTGCCTCCCGTGCCGCATCGAACCGCCCCTCGCGATAGGCCTCGACACAGGCTTCCCAGCTTTTCAATGTCGCTATATCGGCCTCCCGCGCACGCAATTGCGGAGGCGCCTCGTGATCACGCAAGCCGACCAGTTCGTGGACCGGCAGAGGTGCTTCCGCTCCCTTGACGATGACAATATCGACCGAGCGAAACACGAACCCGGGGCCGGCTTCCGCGCGTGTCGCCTCGCTGACGAGAATCTGTGTGCCATAGAGCTTGTTCAAACCTTCCAGCCGGTTGGCGAGATTCACCATGCCGCCCATAGCGGTATAAGTCATGCGGTCGCTGGAGCCGACATTACCGACGACTGCGACGCCCGTATGAACCCCGAAGCGGGTTGGGAGCGCCGGCCAGCCGCGTGCGATGAATTCCTTCGCCAGCCGCACAGTTACCGCGCGGGCGCGCAAAGCCGCCGCGCAGGCGTTGCTCGCATGGTGCGGATCGCGGCTCGGCGCATTCCAGAAGGCCATGACCGCATCACCGATATATTTATCGATGGTCCCGCCGCAGGCGAGAAGTTCGCGTGTGACCGCGTCGAAATAGACCGAAGTAATGTTCGTCAATTCCATCGGATCGAGTTTTTCCGCGACTGTGGTGAATCCCTGTATGTCGCTGAACATGACGCTGAGTGTCACACGCTCGCCGCCGAGACGCGGCTCGGTCCCAGCGAGAAGGAATTGGCGCACGAGATCGCGCGGCAGATAGGCCGCGAAACTGCTCAGTGTCCGCTTCATCGCCGCCATCGCCTCGGTGAGACGCTCCACTTCGGTAATGCGGCTGCGCAGGAGCAGGGGAACCGAGAGCTCGAAACGACGGATCGCCTGAGCCTCTCGTGTCAGGACGCCGAGCGGGCGGGCGATGCGCCAGGACAAGAGACTGATCACCCCCAGACCAACCATAAAGGCGCCGATTGCGTAAAGTGTCCCTTTGTGGACCGATTCATCGACGGCGGCGGTAAAGTCGCTGCGAGGGGCTACAACCGCGACAAGAACCGGTGGATTTGCCAGGCTTTCGATCGATTCCAGCCGCGCCAGCATCTCGGTCTCGCCGACGGTGAATTGCGCGTCATGTCCGGGGACAAGCTGGCCGGTCGCATAGGCATCCCAGGTGGCGCCGAGCAGCGCATCGCCCGTCGCCTGCAATGTGGTCCATTTGACATGCCCGTCGTCAGCTGTGTCCACAGCGAGGCTGTCATCCGGATAGGCGAGCAGGATGCCGAGATCGCTGAAAAGAAAGGCGAGCGTGTTCGGCGTGACTTGCTGCGCCCGCAGGAAGGTGCCGAGACTGGAGAGTGTGACATCGACGGAAACGACTCCGCCACCAGCGAGCTGGCTGCTGATGCTCAATCCTACGCGCTGGGAGAGCCCGAGCCGATAGGGGGTCGAAACGTAAACGCCGGGGTTGCGCGCCTGCAGATACCATTGTGTACGGCGTGGATCATCGATGGCCCCGAAAGTGATGCTGTGCAGCACGCTATGATCTGCGGCGAGGAAGATCCATTGCTTCAACGGCGCGCCGGGTCGGCTGAAGGCCAGGACATAGGCCGCATGGGCTGGAGTCTCAGGCATATTTGCCGGAGGAACAATTGCAACCGGCGCCGCTTGCAGCAGGGAACCGTCGGGCCACGCAACGGATATCGTCCGAATCTCCGGCGCCGCCGCCAGAACGGCGAGCAATTGTTCTCCCGCATGGGCATCGAAGGGTGCCTCGACGGTGATGCCCGTATCGGCGAGGAAGCGCACGAGCGCGAGCGCCGGCCGTACCAGCGCATTGGTCCGCGCGGCGACTGTGGCGACGACCTCACCGAGATTGACGTTGGCCGTCGCTACGGCAGCGCGTTCGCCGGCGCTGCGGAAACCCAGGACGGCCAAACCGAGACCGAAGGCAAACACCAGGGTGAACGCAATCAGGATGGTGATCGTAAAGCTGAGCTGCGCCCGAACCCTCATCGTGAACCTATTGCTGCCAATGCCGCGAGGTAGTCTGCCCGCGCCTCGGTGAACGGGCGTGCATCGAGGCAAGCGGCTCCCTGCTGCGGATCGCCGTCACCGAATATTGCCAGAGTGGCGATCTGATCGGCGACCGCTGCATCAAGGCCCAATTGCCGTCCGGCAGGCGACGCCGGCTGGCGTGATCTTAACAATTGCAACCGCCCGGCAAAACTGTCGAGAGGCGGCTCGGGATCATAGGCGACGGCATGCGTCTCCCGGGCGAGGGATTGGCCGAGCCGCCAGCCGAGCACAGGCGTAAGGCTGCCGAAAAGATCCGCTTCCTGGCCGAGCCGGCAAATCAGGTCATCGCCAGCCCGCTCCTCGCTGCAGCGCAGTGGGTCGGTCGCCATAATCACGCGGCGGATCGTCGCCTGTGTACTTTCATCAAGGCCCGCGCGTGCGGCGAGTTCGACGGTGAGCGTTGCTGAATGCGCCTCCAGGACACCGGCGGCGGGGTTGGAACCATCATGGCGCAAGTCATGCCCGGCCATCGCCAGAACACCCGCCATGGCGGTGGCGGCATCGAGAAGGCCGAGGCGACGTGCCACCGCACAAAGCCACCCCATCGCCACCGTTGCTTCGGCCTGGTGATATTGATTGTGATAGGCTGGCTCGTTGGCGTTGGCGCGGGAATGGGCATAAGCTGTCACCGCCTCGGCGATCGCCTGTCCCGCCGCGACAATGTCTGGTGGTGGCTCCTCGCCGTATAAGATTGTTTTGAGTGCTTCCGAAACCGCGCCGGACATATCGGGCGGATGTGAGCGGCGCTCGGCCAATGTCTCTTCCGCGCGTTTGAACAGCGCACGCGGTGAACCGGCGCAACCGGCCATATCATCAAAAGGCGGAGGCAGAGCTTCGTTCATCGCTATCCCACGCTCCCCTGAAGGATCCTGTCCGTGCGCGTCCATTTCAGAGAGTTTGGCAAGAGTTCGGTTTGGTTCCAATCGGTGAGAATGGGCGAACCTCCGAGATCGGAAAGGAAACGCCTCGCAAGAATAATGACCTCGAAGAACTTGTCGTTGTCGTAGCGTGCTAGAGCATGTTGGGATGTCTCCGAACTGCTCCACTTGAAAATGCTCTAAGCACACCAATAGAATGTATTTTGCATACAAATAGTAGTATCACATCTTCATCGCGGCCTGGGTGAATGCCCGGTGATGCAGTTAGGGCTGAAGTCCTGGCGTCGTTAGCGAAATTTTTGTGGTTCAAGTTTGTCGTGGATGTCCAGGAAAGTAGTTCGCAAGAATGTAACAAGCATATGACAGGGCGACGGTGTGACGTCGGGCGGAGCTGCTGGTCTCCTATCGACAATGCTGCTGATTGGAAGACGAGGACATCGGTCCAGTACGGTGCAATCGCGGCCAGCGCCACCGATTAGTTCTTGATCGGGCGGTCCATCGCGGCAAGGGCCGCGTCGCGCACCGTCCGGGGCAGCGGAACATAATGCAGGTTCGCCGCGATTTCCGCGCCGTTATTATAGGCCCAATTGAAGAATTTCACGACATTGGCCTGCTGTTTCGGCTCTTGCGGGTCTCCTGGCAGAAGGATGAAGGTCGCCGAGACGATCGGCCAGCTCGCTTCTCCCGGCATATTGATGATGTTCACGGCGAAATTTTTCGCCTCAAGCCAATCCGCCTGCGCTGCGGCGGCCTCGAAGGCCGCGACCGAAGGCGCGACATAATGGCCCGATTTGTTGCGGAGTTGGATCGTCGTCAGATTGTTCGCGCTGGCATAGACGCTTTCCACATAGCCGATGCTCCCCGTGGTCTTGCGAACAACGGCGGCGACACCTTCATTGCCCCGGGCGCCCTTGCCCGCCGGCCAATGGATTGAGGTTGCAGCACCTGCCGTAGTCCTCCATTGCGGGCTGACGGCGGAGAGATAGGATGTCCAGACGAAGGTTGTTCCCGATCCCTCTGCGCGGTGAATCGGGGTGATGGCGAGATCGGGCAGTTTGAGACCGGGATTGACTTCGGCGATACGGGGATCATTCCAGCGCTTGATTGTGCCAGCGTAAATATCGGCCACCAATGTTTCCGATAGTTTTAATTCGTCAGCGGCAATCCCCGGCAGGTTGATGATGCCGACCACCGCACCCATAACGGTCGGGACTTGCAACAGATGACCTTGTTCCAGGGTTGCCGCATCCATCGGGGCATCCGAAGCGCCGAAATCGACGGTGCGATTGAGAATTTGCTCCTGGCCGCCGGCCGAGCCGATGGCGCGATAATCGAGTTCTATGCCAATCGCGCGATAGGCTGCTTCGCCCCATTGCAGATAAAGCGGTGCCGGGAATGTTGCGCCGGCGCCGGTGATGCGTTGCGCGCTGGCAACGACAGGCATCAGAAACATCAGGATGTATGCGATCAAGGCAATCGACGCCTTAATACCAGGTCCCATCGAGAATGACTCACTGAGACTTTGTACGAATGGGACCCTTATTCTTCCTGCCGAGGCGGTGTTGTCACATCCGCTGCCGATTGTCGCAACCAGGTGCAAGCTCAACATCCTTTCAGGACTCTCTCCAATTCCGCCTGCGAATAATTGAAGGCGAGATCGGGGCCAGCCGCAAGAGTTTTGGTATTTTCGATTTGAACCGGCTCTCAAAGCGGAGAAAAGGCTTTGAAAATACGGTCGGTTTTTTAAGATAGCCGTGTGGTAGCAGGATGAACGGCATGTTGGAAACAGGATAGCTTTCCTCCTTGCACCCAATGTGACGGCGATTTGTGTCGATGATTGTCTGCATTGCACTTGCGTCATTTCCCGGGCGCCATTGCGTTTCGCAGTTCCACGGAAGTGCTACATCAAACAAATCAGAATTTTTTCAAGACAATGGAATTGCGCGGCGATTCAACCGAGACCGTCGGGCACATCGAAAGAGGGGATTTGATCGCGGTCAATCGGTGTGTGCGGCTCGCCGATACGGCGGAGATGTCGAGCCGATGAACGGCACGGGTCTGCGGCCTTGGAGAGGATGTCTGGGCTCGTGAGGGAACAGGTTATTTCGGGGGAATGTCCGTTCGCGGATGCGGCTGGAGCGCACTCACGCCGTTTCCAGGAACCGCTCGGCTTCCTCGAGATTCACCGAGACGAGCTGGCTCACGCCGCGTTCCACCATCGTCACGCCGAACAGGCGGTTCATGCGCGCCATGGTGATCGGATTATGGGTGATGGTGATGAACCGCGTTTCCGTCTTGCGACTCATATGATCGAGGAGGTTGCAGAAACGCTCGACATTGGCGTCGTCGAGCGGGGCATCCACCTCGTCGAGGACGCAGATCGGCGCGGGATTGGTGAGAAAGATCGCGAAGATCAGGGAGAGTGCGGTCAGCGCCTGTTCGCCGCCGGAGAGCAGGGTCATGACCTGCGGCTTTTTGCCGGGCGGGCGAGCGAGAATTTCGAGACCGGCTTCGAGCGGGTCGGCGGCTTCGATCAATTGCAGTTCGGCCCAGCCGCCATCGAACAGGGTCGTGAACAATTCCTTGAAATGCGCCTGCACTTTGTCGAAGGCGGCTTTCAGCCTTTCCCGGCCTTCCTTGTTCAGAGTGGTGATCGCCTCGCGCAATTGCTCGATGGCGGCGATGAGATCGTTGCGCTCGCTGTCGAGGCCCTGGCGTGATTGTTCGATTTCGGCGAGTTCGATATCGGCGCGCAGATTGACGGCGCCGAGCTTGTCGCGCTCGCGTTTGGCGGCTTCCAGACGTTTTTCAACGACATTGGCGGCAGGTGGCGCCTCACCGGCTTCAAGACCGGCGCGGGCCGGGAGGGATTCGACGGGACATTCGAGATCCTGTGCGATCATATGCAGCACGGTCTCGCAGCGCGCGCGGGCGGCTTCGAGCCGCGTTTCGGCGCGGGCCTGTTCGGCGCGGGCGGCGCCGAGCGCTTCCAGAGCGGCAAGCGCCGCCTTCTCGGCTTCGGCCAGAGTTTTTTCTGCCGCGACGCGCATTTTCGTCGCCTGTTTGGCGGTGCTTTCGGCGACGCTTATCTCGGATTCGATCGCCTTGCGGCGCTGGTCGAACGTATCCGGCGCTGCCAGCAAAACTTCGAGCTCGTCGCGGGTCTCGTCGATACGGGTCTTGATCGCGGCAATCTGCCCTGCCGCGCCGCTGGCGCGTGATTGCCAGGAGATTTGCTCGTCCCGCACAGTACGTTGGCGATCACCGCGCGTCTGCCGCTCGCGCAGCAGAGCGTTGAGGGCGGTACGGCATTCGATCATCGCGGCGCGGCGGGTTGCCGCCTCCAGCCGCGCCGTCTCGACGCGGCCATGCAGATCGGCGGCGACGTCGAGCGCTGCGAATTCGCCTTCGGCGCGCTCGAGCCGGGCATTGGTCTCGGCCTGGTCGGCGGCAAGCCTGACCCGTGTTTCCTGCAGATTCTGGATGCGCGCGGTGGTCTGCGCCTCCTGCATTTCGGCGGCGGCTTGTTTTTGGCGCAAGGCGTCGCGTGCGGCGAGTACGGTCTTGAATTGGCGTCTGGCTTCCTCTTCGGTAAAAGCCGCTGCGGCGAGCACTTCCTGCGCCGCAATAAGATTTTCGCGCAGAACTTCGGCCTCCTGACGCGCTTTTTCCGCTGTTGCCGTGAGGTCGGCGAGCCGATTCTTTTCCACGAGACGGCGGGCCGCCGGGGTCGGTGCTTCTGCTGCCTGGACGAAACCATCCCAGCGCCACAGATCGCCTTCCTTCGAGACGAGCCGCTGGCCGGGTGCGAGAAGAGACCGTAAGGCCCCGCCCTCGGTCCGCACGACGACACCGATCTGATCAAGACGGCGTTTCAGGGCGACGGGAGCCTCGACATAGGTCGAAAGCGGCTTGACGCCCGGCGGCAGGGCCGGATCCCCTTTCGCCTCTGTCGTCGCCCAATGAGACGGAGCCGACACATTGGTCGAAGCTTCGAGATCGTCGCCGAGCGCCGCGCCGAGCGCCGCTTCATAACCCTTGGTGACGCTCATCGCTTCCGTCACCGGCGGCCAGAAACCGCCACCACCCGAGGCCAGGAGTTTGGTCAGCGTCGCGACCTCGGTGGCGAGAACCTGCGCCTTGCCCTCGGCCTCGGTGCAGGGTGTGCGCAGAATCCGTTCGGTTTCCCGGGCGTCGGCATGTCTTTGTTCAGCTTCCGCCTGACGCTCTTCGGCCGTGGCGAAGGCGGCTTCTGCTTCCTCCAGCGCGTCGCGCAATGCCGCGCTTTCGGCGGAGAAGGCGTTTTCGCCTCCGAGTTCTTCCCATTCCCTTGTGATTTTGTCGATTTCAGCCGTCAGCCGGGCGAGCCGCCGCCCTTCCTCGCGCACGGCGGCTTCCAATGTCGTGCGCTTGGCCTCCATTCCGGCGCGCAGATCCTGCACTTCGCTCAAGGCCGCTTCCGCCTGGGCGAGGGTGGCTTCCGCCTCGATCAGGCGATCGCGCGTCTCGCGCTCTTCTGCGGCGCCGTCGCCAAGCATGGCGAGACGCCGCGCTTCTTCGTCGAGCCGGGCGAGCTGGGCGGCGGCATCCTCCACCAGAGCCGTTTCACGCCCCAGATCGGCCTGCATTTCGCCGATCCGCCGTTCGAGTTCCGCGCGGCGCTGTTTGGCGCGGCGTTCCTCGCTTTCAATCGCATTGCGGCGGCCGAGCGCTTCCTGCAGCGCTGCTGCGGCAGCGGCTTCGGTTTCGCGTAGAGGCGGCAGGGCGTGGGCGGCTAGGCCCTGCTGGCGCGCTGCCTCACCTTGCGTTCCGACGTGGTCGGCGAGGGCGAAACGCGCCTTCTCAAATCCTTCCTCGGAGGTGACAAGGGCCTGGGTGGCCTGCTGATAGGCGATGAAGGCGAGCAAAGCCTCGTCACGCTCGATCTCGCCGGCGAGCGCGCGGTAGCGGATCGCCTGTTTGGCCTGACGTCGCAGGCCTTCCATCTGCGATTCCACCTGTTTGACGACATCTTCGAGGCGGCTCAGATTTTCTTCCGCCGCCTTGAGTTTGGCTTCCGCCTCCTGCCGCCGCGAATGCAGCCCGGCAATGCCGGCGGCTTCCTCCAGAATACGGCGTCGTGCCTGCGGCTTGGCGGAGATCAATTCGCCGATCTGCCCCTGTCGGACAAGCGCCGGCGATTTGGCACCGGTCGAGGCATCGGCAAAGAGAAGCTGCACATCCTTGGCGCGGACTTCGCGGCCATTGATCCGATAGGTCGAGCCCTCCGCCCGCTCGATCTGGCGGGTAACCTCGATGATAGGGCTGTCCTGAAACCCTGCTGGTGCGCTGTTGTCGCTGTTGTCCAGCACCAGCGCGACCTCGGCTATATCGAGGGCGCGGCGCTCGCCGCTGCCTGAAAAAATCACATCATCCATGCCGGAGGCGCGCATGGCCTTGAACGAATTTTCGCCCATGACCCAGCGCATCGCTTCGACGAGATTGGATTTGCCGCAGCCATTCGGCCCGACGATGCCGGTGAGCCCCGGCTCGATCAGAAATTCGGTGGCATCGACGAAGGTCTTGAAGCCGGAAATCTGCAGCTTGGTGAATTTCATCGGAGCGCGCGCCAGCCTTTGGGTTCCGGCCCGTGAAGGGGCCGGAACGGAAAGAGGGAAGGATGGAACAAGGCCGGCGCCACTTTATCAGCCTTTCAGCAGCGGCTGCAGCAAAGCATCGAGCGCCTGCGGAGAAAGCTCGCCGTTCTGTTTGCGGCCGTTGATGAAGAATGTCGGCGTGGCATTGACGTCGAATTGCTTCGCGGCCTGGTTACGCACCTTGTTGACGTTCTCAAACAGGTCCTTGTCCTTGAGGCAGGCCTCGAAACCGTCCTTGCTCATACCCGTCTGTTTGAGAAGATTGGCAAGTTCCTCGATCGGCTTGTCGACGAAGGCCCAGTTCTTCTGTTGCGCGAAGAGAAGATCGACCATGGCCTCGCGCTTGTCGGGTCCGGCGCAGCGGGCAAGCATGAAAGCCGCGGTGGCGAGCGGATCGAGCGGGAATTCACGCAGGATGAAGCGGACCTTGCCTGTGTCGATATATTTGCTCTTGAGCTCCGGGAAAGTCGTTGCATGGAAAGCAGCGCAATGGGTGCAGGTCATCGACGCATATTCGACGATGGTGATCGGCGCATTTTCCGAACCGAGCGCAATGTCCGGCAGGGCCTGGGCCGCCATCAGCTGATTGACGGGCACTGTCGCATTCTGCGCGCGCGCCATATCCGGAACGAAGAGGCAGGAAGCCACGGTCAGGGTGAAGCTCAGGGCGGCTCCCAAAGCAGCGCCGAGCAGGGCTCTCCGAGGGTGAGGAAGGAAACCGGCGCGCTTCGAGAAAAGGATCGGTATCATGCAGAAATCCGTTGCGACAGAAAGCGTGGACGATGCTGAAACGGGACGCAGCCATTTCAAAAGGCGAAGGATCGGAACTTCCGGACGGCGAAAATCCTCAACGGAAGAGCACCGGCCGGACGTGGCGATGACGGGCGAATCACTCCCAATCACCTCCCTCTTTTCCATGTTCTTCCCGCTGGAGATGATGATGGTGTCATGCTCCAACCAGCCTGAACAAGGCTGAAATCTCCCGAAATTGCGCCAACCCCCGTTAGAGCATTTCGGATATATCCAGAAATGCTCCACCAAAAACCAGAGTATTTTCAGGGCACTGAAATCACGAAGCGATACAACTTTATCGGAAAATATTCTGGGGCCATTGCTTTGCCTAAAATAAAAGCATGGTATGCGCAATGAAACACTTAGAGCACTTTCGGTTCGGATTGAAACAATACGCGATTCAACATCGTTGAAAATGCTCTAACTTTTCCAAGTGGGGCCGTTCGCAAACATTCGAACACGCTTTAGTTTCTGTGGTCATCGTCGCGGGCGATGATCGCGACGAAGGATGAAGACTTTATTAACCTTGTTTGTTCAGCCCATTTTGTCCCGCTGCAGAATGCGCGCGCCGAGACGGAGAAGCGCCTGGCGCAGAGGATCGTCGGCGATCGTCTCGACCCAGACTTCCGCCTGGCCCATGGTTTCCCGGTCTGGAGCCCGTGGCCGTGCAGGGCGGGCGGGGCTGCGCGTGACCGGGCCCTGCTGCAGAACGAGACGGCCGATGCAATTCCAGCCGAGATGGGCGTTGATCCGCTCGATCAGCACGCCGCTTTCATGCTGGAGATCAAGCGCGAAGGCGGGATCGACGCGCAGCACAAGCGTTGCCTTCGATGTCGACAGAGTGGATGCGGAGGCAGCCACGCTCCGGCCGCTGGCAATGCTGAAATCCGTATCATAGCCCCGGTCCCTGCGTGCCGGCCAGTTGAGCTTGACCGGCTGAGCCATCGCGGCCAGCCGTTCTCCGACGATATCGTCCCAATAAAGAAGCAAATCGACATCGCTGAAACCCTGGCGTGCGGTTGCCGGCCGGATAGAGGCACCGACGAGATCGGCGAGCGGCTGCTGGCGGGGAATGAATTTGCGCATGCTGCGGATCCGGCAAAAGACCTTGGGTGTTGAAGCGGTTGCGTCGTGTGTCTTTATAGAGCAAATCTTGCGGAGGGGAGAGCCAAGGCAACAGCAAGGACGCGAGAGCCAGGGAGCAAGAGGCGGAAACGAGGGAATGAAAAAACCGTTGCCCGCATCGCGGCGATCCCGGGCCGCCGTTTCCACTGCTACGGTCTCGCCGCGGGTGACAGTTGATAACAGCGTACCGGAAGCGCTGCTCACTTGGTATGATCGGCACCGGCGGGATTTACCCTGGCGCGCGAGGCCCGGGGAAAAAGCCGATCCCTATGCGGTCTGGCTTTCCGAAATCATGCTGCAGCAGACCACCGTCGCGGCGGTCAAATCCTATTATGCGGCCTTTCTCGCGAAATGGCCAAGCGTGGGGGCGTTGGCGGCCGCGCCGCTCGACGATGTTTTGCGGCAATGGGCGGGGCTTGGCTATTATTCACGCGCCCGCAACCTGCATGCCTGCGCCAGGGAGGTTGTCCGGGATCACGGCGGTCGTTTTCCCGCCGAGGAAGAAAGCTTGCGTTCATTGCCGGGGATAGGAATTTATACGGCGGCGGCCATCGCTGCCATAGCCTTTGACCGGCGCGCTGTGGTGGTCGACGGCAACGTCGAACGGGTGGTGAGCCGTCTCGAGGCGATCGAGAAGCCCTTGCCGGAGGCACGCCCCGACATTCGCGCGGGCGCCGATCGCGTGACACCGACGCAGCGTGCCGGTGATTTCGCGCAGGCCATGATGGATCTGGGCGCCATGGTCTGTACGCCGCGCCAGCCTGATTGTCTTTTGTGCCCGCTCGCCTTTGCCTGCACTGCGCGGGCTATGGGGCGGCCAGAGACCTTTCCGGTCAAGCCCATCAAGAAACAGAAGCCGGTTCGCCGTGGCGTGGCCTTTTACCTGCGCCGGGCGGATGGCGCGGTGCTTTTGCGGCGCCGCCCGGAGAAGGGCCTGCTCGGCGGCATGATGGAAATCCCTGGCAGTGACTGGCTGGAGAATGGGCTGGCGGAGCCAATGCGTTTCGCTCCGCTTTCAGCGGCATGGCGGTGCCTTACGACAGAGGTTACTCATGTCTTCACGCATTTCGCTTTGCGGCTTACTGTGTATGTGGCGGAAGCAGAGGCCAAGACCCGCGCCCCTGATGGATGTGTATTCGTCGCTGAGCGTGACCTCGGCGCGGAAGCGCTTCCGAGCCTGATGCGCAAGGCGGTTGCATCGGGCCGGGCGGCGCTTGAAAAGACTATGGATGATGCGGGCAAAGGAATTGTGAATGAGCAAGAAGAGAAGCCCAGCCATCGAGGTCGAATTGACGGAAGGCGCCGTCAGAATCCTCAAGGGTGACCGCATTTTGACTCTCGGGCGCGCGGACTGCCCGCCGGAAGAGGAGGATCCGGCCGATTTCATCATCTATCTTGATGATATCGTGCATTGGGACGCCCCGCATGAAGAGGTCGAGATCGATATCGACGAAGTCCAGGCAATCGTTCAGGCGATCGAACGCGCCTTCGATGAACACGGGCTGCGTGTCGATTTTGAATGACGGGTCGTACAAATGACGGGGGTACATAAGCCACCGGCCCATGCCTGAAATATCGTGGCGCCTGCAATGGGCAGCCGGGGCTGGTTTTGGCTCTCCGTGCGCAGAAACGTCATTTCCCTGGCAAGGTGAGGGTGCCGAGCAAGGCGACGAGTTCGGCCTGGCGCGATAGACCGGTTTTTGCGAATACGGATTTCAATTGTATGCGCAAGGTTCCTGTTCCCACGCCGAATTGCGATGCCAGCTCGGCGAGTGTGAATCCCTCGCCAAGGCCCCGCGCGAGACGTGCCTCGGCGGGTGTGAGATCGAAGAGGCCCTGTATCAGCATCGCCGGTGGCGCTTTTTTGTCGGCGATTTGTGTCGCGACCAACAGGCAGCACGCATCGGAAAAGATATCATTGGCTGTACGCCGAACCGGCACGACATGCAGGACAGTGGCAGGCTTTTCATCCCGTTTGGGAATAGCAATGGAAAGCGTTTCAGCGGTTTGTCCAACGATGCCAATATGCGTGAGCGCCGACGCGAGCAATTTGTCTGCGCCGTCGTGGACGAGCCGCACGCGTTCGCGCCGATCCTCTATTTGCGAAGGGATCAGCTGATTGAACAAGTCATTGCTGGCAATGAGCCGTCTGGAGTGACCAACGACCGCAGCGGCAAGGCCGATCGCATTCATGGCCTCCGTGGCTGCCCGTGCCCGCTCCAGGCCAAGGCGTGACGCCAACAAGGCAGCCCGGGCAAAATGCGATCGGAATTGATCGACATGGAGAATTGTATTCCGCTCGAACGGTCCCAGCCGATGTTGACGCTCGAAGCTGACGGCGAGTGTGTCGCCGCTTGGAACCGCGAAGGTGTAGCCGACACACCAGCCGCCGCCGTAGGAATGCAGAAAATCATACATCGGATCCTTCGCCATTTCATGCGGTTCGAAAAGCTCGTGATCGGCGACGGTGCATCCGAGCAGGCGCCGTTCGAGAACGCGCGTGATGCGGCTATTGTGTTCGAGGAAACCGAGGTCGATGAATTCCTGAAACTTTTGCGCCAAATTCGGTGATGAAATCCATTCCGAGCGATAGGCATTGGCGACAAAAAGAAAACCGGCCATGCCGCCTATGTGATCGGCAAAATCCGTGAGGAGCCCGGACCATTGATCCGGAACAAACGCGGCCTCGTAAATGCGGTCGAGTATCTCGCTATACTGTAGCTTTGGCATGCTGAGTTCGATCAGCCCAAATCTTCAAAACGATGCGAGTAAGTCTATCTCAAATGTGAAAGGGAGGAAATACATTCATGTGTCTGGCCTATTCCTTTCAAATTCTGTCAGGGTCAGGCGCCAGCATTGAGGAATGAGACGAAGCATGGTCCGCTTACCCGAAATGTTTCGGGACCGCAGTCATGACATCAATAAATAGCAATTGAATGAAGGGTTTGAAGACATCTGACGCGAACCACAGGCTTCTTCACCAAAGGGTGTCGATCACCGACCGGCTGCTGCCACGACGCCGAAGGATATCAGACCAAAGGTATACGCCTGTGAAGCACGACGTAAGCCTCAGCGACGACAAACTTGCGGGCAGGGATGTGCACAAAACACAGGAGTTTCGATCATTCTGCCGAAAGACAGAAAGAAGCGATAAAGGATCTTATTGATCACCGATTGTCGGGATCAATGAGATCTGACGGAAAGCCGCTGCTTCGCATTTGCCATAACCAAATTACAAGGAGTCGCGCTTCCCACCACTTTCCCGCAATTGATTCCGCAAACGGTCAATGGGATGCTTCTGTCCGTCCCGGCAATAATGCCAGAAAGTCCAGCCGTTGCAGGCGGGCAGCCCCTGGACCAGAGCGCCGATCTTGTGGATCGAGCCGACGATGGGGCCGACTGCCAGCGTACCGTCTGCGCGCACCACGGCTTCGTGGCGGCCTTTCTCATCGCTCAGGGTTTCACCGGCGGCGAGCAGCCCGGCCTCGATCAGGCTGAGGAAGGGAATGCGTGGCTCGGCTCGCTTGTTAGGAAAAGACTTGATCGCATGCGTCGGCAGCGTCTCGATCGCCGCGATCCGTGCCTTGGCTGCTGCCGCATAGCCGGCTTCCCGCTCGATGCCGATAAAGGACCGCCCGAGCTTTTTGGCCACTGCTCCCGTCGTTCCCGTTCCAAAGAAAGGATCGAGCACGACATCGCCGGGATTGGATGCGGCAAGAAGAATGCGGCCGAGCAGGTTTTCCGGTTTCTGCGTCGGATGCGTCTTACGTCCGGCTTCATTCTTGAGGCGTTCGCCACCCGAGCAGATTGGCAAAAGCCAGTCGGACCGAACCTGGTGATCCTCGTTGCCGGCCTTGAGCGCGTCGTAATGGAAGGTGTAATTCTTCGCATCCGCGCTTTTTGCGGCCCAGATCATGGTTTCATGCGCATTGGTAAACCGGCGGCCGCGGAAGTTCGGCATCGGATTGGCCTTGCGCCAGATGATGTCGTTCAGGATCCAGAAACCTTGATCCTGCAAAACCGTACCAACACGGAAAATATTGTGATAGGAGCCGATGACGAAAAGCGTCGCCTGCGGCTTCATCACCCGCCGCACGGCCGCGAGCCAGGCATGGGTGAAGCGATCGTAATCGGCGAAACTGTCGAACTTGTCCCAGTCGTCATCGACAGCATCGACACGGCTCTGATCCGGCCGAAGGATCTTGCCTTCGAGCTGCAGATTGTAGGGCGGATCGGCAAAGACCAGATCGACGCTCTCGGCCGGTAACCGGTTGAGTTTTTCAATGCAATCCCCGACCAGAATCTGGTCGAGAGGAAGCGTGTTTTCGACTGGGGAGAGGCAGGTGAGGCTAGCCGCCGAAATCCCGGTACGCAATACCTCGATCCGGGATTTCGAGCGAGCCACACCAGCACGTTCTATGGACATGAAGACAAACCATCAACGCAACTGACACCCACACTTTTCCCGTCTTCTGGTAAAGGCCACGTTTAACGCCTTCCGTAAAAAGCGTCTCTTTTTTGAACGATGTTATAAACAAAGGGTAAATTTGCCTGCCGGGCATATTGGCCCGTTACCGTCCGGCACCGGCGGCATGGCTTCACATGTGGCTATAAGCGAGGCCGCGCAAAGGACCCCCCATGTAAGAGCATAATGTAAGAGTACATGGACGCGGCGCTGGCGAGTGGTGTAAGAGGATCGGCTTAAAGCTTTTTCGTCGGTTCAAATGCCGGTGGAGCTTTGTGCCCTGGCTCTCACCGGCCAAGCGGCAACTTTTTCAATCCATCGAAACACGCATCGGTCCGCACGGCGGGGATGCGATAGGGAGTTCTGCAATCATGGCCTTGGAAAATTGGTCACCTGCGAGTTGGAGAGGGAAACCGATCATGCAGGTGCCCGAATTTACCGACAAAGCGAAACTCGCCGAAGTCGAGGGCCAGCTCGCCGGATTTCCGCCGCTCGTTTTTGCAGGCGAGGCGCGCAAGCTGAAAAATCTGCTTGGGAAAGTCGCCGATGGCGAGGCTTTTCTTCTGCAGGGTGGCGATTGCGCCGAAAGCTTCGCCGAGCACCATGCCGACAATATCCGTGATTTCTTCCGCGTCTTCCTGCAGATGGCGGTGGTCGCCACTTTCGCCGCCGCGCTTCCGGTAGTGAAGGTTGGGCGGATCGCCGGGCAATTTGCCAAGCCACGTTCCGCCCCGAGCGAGAAAGTTGGCGATGTCGAGCTGCCGAGCTATCGCGGCGATATTGTGAATGACATCGCCTTCACCGATGCCGCCCGCGAGCCAGACCCTGTGCGGCAACTCATGGCCTATCGGCAATCGGCGGCGACGCTGAACCTTCTGCGCGCCTTCGCGATGGGCGGCTATGCCAATCTCGAAAATGCGCATCGCTGGATGCTCGGTTTCGTCATGGATAGTCCGCAATCGGCGCGGTATCAGGAACTAGCCGACCGCATCACTGAAACGCTCGGCTTCATGCGCGCGATCGGGCTCGATCCGGAAGCCCATCATGAATTGCGGCAGACGGAATTCTTCACCTCGCACGAAGCCCTGCTGCTCGGCTATGAGGAAGCCCTGACGCGGATCGATTCAACCAGCGGCGATTATTACGCGACCTCTGGCCATATGCTGTGGATCGGCGATCGCACACGTGATCCGGGCCATGCCCATGTGGAATTTGCACGGGGCATCAAAAATCCCATCGGGCTCAAATGCGGCCCGTCGCTGAAGCCCGACGACCTTCTGAGGCTGATTGATCTCCTCAATCCAGCCAATGAACCCGGCCGTCTGACGTTGATCTGCCGTTTTGGTGCCGACAAGATCGAAAATCACCTTCCTGGTTTGATCCGCGCCGTGCAGCAGGAGGGCAGGCGGGTCGTCTGGTCCTGCGATCCCATGCATGGCAATACGATCAAGGCGGCCTCTGGCTACAAGACGCGGCCCTTCGAACGGATTATGAGCGAGATCCGTAGCTTCTTCGCCGTCCATCGGGCAGAAGGTAGCTATGCGGGCGGCGTGCATCTGGAAATGACCGGCCGCGACGTCACCGAATGCACCGGTGGCGCGCGTGCCATCACCGACGACGATCTGCGGGACCGCTACCACACCTATTGCGATCCGCGCCTCAACGCGGAGCAATCGATCGAGGTGGCTTTCCTCATCGCCGAACTTCTCAAGGCGGAACGGCTCGGACGCGGTCAACGCATCATTCACGCCGCTGAATAATATACCCGAATTCCGCGGTAGTTTCGGGTTCGGTTCTTATAAATCACTCTATTCCAATGATTTATAAGAATGTTCCGCCTTATTCCTTCGGAACAGTGGTATACCAAGTCTCTATGAGCATGACTCATCGAGACTTGGTATAAGCCGCGTGACGTCTTTATTTTGATCTTTGCGGCGCGGGCAGCCCTCAGTGGGACCTGCGCCGCTCTAATTTCGCGAAGCGGTCATGGCTGTTTTTCCTACCCTGTTTCTGTCACATGGCGCGCCGGATATGGCGCTGCACGCGAGCCCATTGCGGGAGTTTTTGATTTCCTTAGGGGAAAAGCTCGGCAAACCGCAGGCGATCCTCATTATGAGCTCGCATTACGACATGGCGCAGCCCTCCTATAGCGCCGATGAAAAGCCGGGAGTGCTCCATCATGATGTGGAGGGCTATCCGGAAGCTGCGCGCTCCATTGATTATCCCGCTTCCGGCCTGCCGCAGCTCGCGACGATTGCCGCCACTTTGACGGAACAATCCGGTCTGCCGGCGCAGGAAATCATCGGCCGGGGTCTCGATCATGGTGTCTTTGGACCCTTAAGCCTGCTCTATCCGGATGCTGATGTTCCGGTCGTGGAGGCGGCGATCCAGTCGGAGCAGGGGGCGGGCCATCATTATGTTCTCGGCCAATGTCTGGCGCCTCTGCGCCAGCACGGTGTCCTGATCATCGGCTCTGGCCGGTTGACGGCTCCGGCGGAAATTATCGAGGAAGAGGCGCCCGGTGCCGCGCCCGCCTATGCCTTTGCAAGCGAATTCGCCGAATGGATCAAAGAGAAGGCGGAGGCCGGAGATGCGGATTCGCTGATCGATTACAAAGCCTTCGGGCCGAATGCCCAGAAGTGTCATCCGAAACCGGACCATTTCATGCCCTTTACTTTCGCTCTCGGCGCGGCGGGTGCTGGAACGAACGGCAAGGGAGCGAAGGGCAGGCGCATCCATCATTCCGTGCAGAACAGTGTCCTGATGATGGATGCTTTTCTGTTCGAATAGAGGCGAAATTTTCTAAAAACAATAAGAGCAGCTCGGAAGGTTCCGAACTGCTCTGATATTCCCGGTGCTCGCGAACCTGAAAATGGGCGCGAGCCGTCCCGCAGCAGCGGAAAACCGCCTCAGGATTCCTTGATCTGGTCGAAAGCCTCGAGCGCATGCGCTGCATACATGACTGAAGGCCCGGCTCCCATATAGATTGCCGTCGCCATGGTTTCGGCGACCTCTTCCCGCGTTGCGCCCTGTTTTGCCGCGCCTTGCGCATGATAGGCGATGCAGGGTGCGCAGCGAACCGCCACGCCTATGGCGAGGGCCACGAGTTCCTTGGTCTTTCCGTCGAGGGCGCCCTTCGCATGCGCCGCTTTTCCCATCTCCGAAAAAGCTTTCATGACATCAGGTGTCGCGCCTTTCAGGTCGCCTACGCCTTTGTTCATGACCTCGATCAAATGTTTCCAGTCTTCGATCATCTCGCGTCTTACTCCAGGGGAACCGCACTCTTCGTGATGAGCGGCGCTTTGAGCAAAACCAGCGCTCATCACGGCTTCCAGAAGATTCGTGACGCGAATACCTTACAGGAAATCATCTGGATTATGCGCTCTTATAACGCTGGACCTTTGGCGAAAGGTCCAGCGGCTGTCAGGTCTGAGCGTGTATCGCCGTCGGTAACCGATCACCAATGCCGGTAATAAACCGGCCGGCGATACACGCTGCGGTGGACGACGACGGGCGCTGGCCGAACATAGGGCGCGCGACGCACGCCGACCGCTCCGTGAGGCCCGACGCATCCGGCTCGATAGACGCCCCGCGCACAAGTGACCGCTTTTGCATCCTGAGGAGTGAAGATTACGATGGAAGCCAACAGGCCCAGCAGAAGAAGAGCAAATTTCATTGGAAGACCTCACTTCGGTTAGCTGCAGTCCGATGCATCGAAATCATCGGCCCGATGGGTTAACGGCAAAAGGTCCCAAATGTTCGCGGCCGGGAAGCATTCGTGGCGAATTCCGCAAAAGCGAACGGGGGGTAATCGGGAGAAGAGTAAACCAACCCGGCCCAACAAAAAAGCACGGCATGTGTTCCACTGCCGTGCCGATTCATTCAAATCTTTATCGGTCAGACGCGCTATATGCCGTCTGGAGCGCGACGATCAGGCCCAGGGGGTGGGCGCCGGCACTTCGCACGGGCCTTCCATGGAGGGGCTCGCAAAATCGGCCGGTCCAATGACCTCGATATATTCCATATCGGGCGAATAATCGAACAGGTAATGCACGATACCCGGCTGCTGATGCACGCAATCGCCGGCAGAGACCAGTGTCTCCTTGTCGCCATACATGAAGCGCGCCCAGCCCTTGAGCATGATCACGACGTGGAATTGCGCCTCGTGAATATGCCAGCCGGTGCCTTTCTCCGGTGCCTTGTTGGCCTTGACGACCTGCACGAGAACCCGCCCACCTGTGGCGTCGGCGACGCCGAGGTCACGATAGGAGAAGAAATCCCGCAAACCGTCCGTGCGGAATTCGGTGTCACCCGGCTTGTTGTGTGAGAAGAGATTGACAAAAGCATTATTGGTCATGGTGGTTCCCCACTGATCTTTACATCACGCCAATCCCGGCAAAAGGATATGGCACGCTCCCCAATCTTCGCCATGCTTTTGAAAATGCGGTTTATTTGAGACAGAAACCCATGACCGCGCATCGCGATTTTCAAGGATAAGGCGCCCCTGAAGCGTTGGATTTTCGACGAAATCGTTGCCAGCGCTCCAAGCTTTCGGTCAAGCATCCACTCGACCTGAAAAGTGCAGAGCTCTTTTCAATTTGATGCTTTGGAAGCCTTATTGTGCATCGCATATAAACTGGAAAAATCAGAATACCAAGCTGTAATCTTTGGCCAATTTGAAATTCATTGTTGCCAGAATTGCGAATGATCGGCGAGCTTTACAGTCTGTGCGCAAGACAAGTTTCAGTATTATCTTGAATATTTTGGCGGATGCTCGCCGGGGAAGAGGACTTCATGTAAAGATGTAAATTTTTGTAAAATCATTTATTTTGAAAACTTGTCCATTTGTCCGCTGTTGCTTTCAGGCGGTGCCTTCGATCAGCCGTTTGGCGGCGGCGCGCGCCTCGGCGGTAATTGTGGCGCCTGCCAGCATGCGGGCGATTTCCTCGCGCCGCTGCGCGGCTGCCAGCACCTTGATCCGTGTGGCGATGCTTTCGCTATCGCCTTCGGCGCCCTTGAATATGCGCCAATGGTTGCTGGCGCGTGCCGCTACCTGCGGCGCATGAGTTACCGCGAGCACCTGAACACCGCTGGCGAGACGGGCGAGCCTGTGCCCGATCGCATCGGCGACGGCGCCGCCGACACCAGTGTCGATCTCGTCGAAAACGAGCGTGGGGGCCGAACCGCGATCGGCGAGCACGACTTTCAGCGCAAGCATGAAACGGGCAAGTTCGCCGCCGGAGGCGACTTTCATCAAAGGGCCGGGGCGCGTCCCGGGATTGGTGCGGACCCAGAATTCGACTTGGTCCATGCCTTCGGGACCCGGTGCCTCCTCGCGTATTTCGGTCATAAAGGTCGCGCCTTCGAGCTTCAGTGGCGGCAGTTCCGCCATGACCGCGGCGTCGAGCCTTTTAGCCGCCTCGCGCCGTGCCCTCGTCAATTGCGCGGCTGCCTGCCTGTAGCGCGTTTCCGCTTCCTCCGCCGCCTTCCGGAGGTGGGCGAGCCTGGCCTCTCCGGCATCGAGCAGCCGCAGATTCTCGGTGAATTGCCGCGCGAGTGCCGGAAGATCATCGCTTGCGACCCCAAATTTTCGGGCAGCAGCGCGCAGCGCGAAAAGGCGTTCCTCAACCTTTTCCAATTCCCGAGGATCATAATCGGCGGCTCGCAAGGCGTCATCGAGGGCTTGCCCCGCGAGGTCGAGAGCGCCAAGGGCCGCGTCGAGTGCCAGGATCGCGGGCTGAAGGAGGGTGGGCGCCTGTGTTTCGCGCCGCTCGAGGCGCCGCAGGATCGAAGCCAAGGCGGGAAGCGGCGCGTGATCGCCCGCGACCGCATCATAGGCATCGCGCAATTCGGAGGACACTTTTTCTGACTGCATCATCGCCGCGCGCTGTTCGGCAAGGCGGCTTTCTTCATTTTCGCTGACGGCGAGTGTGTCCAGTTCCAATTGGGCATGGCGCAGATAATCAGCCTCCGCGCGGGTTTTCACCAGCCGCTCTTCCTCTTCGACCTGTTCCCGACGCAAGGCTCGCAAATGGGCATGGGCATCGCGCAATTGCGCGACTTCGCCTTGCAATCCGCCGTAGAAATCGAGCAATTGGCGATGCAGGGCAGGATTGACCAAAGCCCTGTCATCATGCTGGCCGTGAATCTCGACAAGGCTACGCCCTATCGCGCGTAAAATCTGGGCGCTGACCGGCTGATCATTGATGGAAGCCCGCGTGCGGCCATCGGCGAACTGGATGCGCCGCAGGATCAGCGCGCCATCGGTTTCGATTTCCTGCGCACGGGCGGCTTCCACCGCCGGATGGCCGGGGGGCAGTTCGAAAACGGCCGTCACCTGACCTTGCGTTTCACCTTGCCGGACGAGGCTGCCATCGCCGCGCGCGCCGAGCGCCAAGGAGAAAGCGTCGAGCAGGATCGATTTGCCCGCGCCGG
Source organism: Beijerinckia mobilis (assembly GCF_000745425.1). Taxonomy (GTDB): domain Bacteria; phylum Pseudomonadota; class Alphaproteobacteria; order Rhizobiales; family Beijerinckiaceae; genus Beijerinckia; species Beijerinckia mobilis. The sequence goes on along the minus strand of NZ_JQJH01000012.1, from coordinate 99,450 downwards.
TTTCGCCGGTCAAAATAGTCAGACCGGGCCCGAGTTCGAGATCAAGCCGGTCGATCAGGACGATATTGCGGATCGAAAGCGTGACGAGCATGGGGGTCGAGGATTTTCCTCCCCTTGATCACCGAAGACCAATGATCACCGAATATACCACCATTCCGAAGGAATAAGACGGTACACTCTCGCAAACCATTGGAATCGAATGATTTGCGAGAACGGAACCCGGAATTCCTGCGGATTCCGGGTATATCAAGCCGAATTTCGGGGGCCAGAGATCAGGAGCCGGGTTCTGGTGCGAGTGGGAAGAAGAGGGTGGCGGCGCGCGCTGCGCGCCAGGGAAAGAAGCAGAAAGCCGAAAGGTCGGCAAGCCCGGTTTCTTTGAACCTGCGTCTTTCAGGTCAGAGCGTTGCGGAGATAACCGGAAACGCTCTGCTCAAATAATCACCGTATTTTCAATGAACGCGAAAGGTTCAATGCGCCTCTTCGGCCGGTTTACCGTCTGGCGTCACCGCAGCCCAGGTCTTACGCCAAGTCTTGGTAAGCCAGTTTTCTTCTCCAGGCGTTTCGTTGCTCGCGGTTGGTGCCGCAGGCGCCGTGGGAGCGGGCGTGATCGAAACTGTGCCGGACGCCTTGTTCTTTCCGCGTGCTGGAGCCGAAGCGGCGGTGGATTTGGCAGGTGAGATCGGCGTGGCACTCGCCGCCGGGGCCGGGGAGGGCGCCGAAGCGGCGGCGGAGTTGGCTTCCGGTGCCGGAGGCGGCAAGACGTTGTGGAACGTCTTGGTAAACCAGTTTTCTTCCGCAGGCGCCGAGGTGTTCGCGGTCTGAGCCGGCGCCTCGGGCGCGGCGGCAACAGGTTTCACCGGCACATTGATGGGGGCAGGGGTAGCCACCGGCGCCGGCGCTGTCACGGGCGCCGGAATTGCCACTGGCGCATTGGATGCGACGGGCGTGCTGATTGGCGTGGGCGCCGGCGTGTCACCGGGTTTGGCGTCCGGTGGCGGCGGCGGCAAAATGCTGCGGAAGGTTTTGGAAAACCAATTCTCTTCCGGAGCCGGTCCATCTGTATTTTCGATCGGCGGCCGCATGTCCGCCGGAGCAACCGTCGGCAATTCAGGCGGGCCTCTTCTGCCGGATTTCTTGCCGGCTGGTAGCCTCGCGGGCAGGTCGGCGGCATTCGCATGGGCCGAAGGCGTTCGGGCAGAGGGGGCAGGCGGCGCAATATCAACCGTTTCGCCGGGTTTCTGCGCGCCATCGCCCTTGGCGGTGAGCCACGGTTTGGAAAACATGCGCGCGATCCAGGAATCTGGCTGTTCCTGCGGCTTCAGGCCCTTGTCCTGCAAAAGCGCATAGGCATCCTTGTACCATTGCGATTCCGGAAAATTATGCCCGAGCACGGCGGCGGCCGTCTGCGCCTCGTTGATGATGCCGAGCGCCAGATAGGATTCCGTCAGACGCATCAACGCTTCTTCGGTGTGGCGCGTCGTCTGGAATTTGGCGAGGACCTCGCGGAAGCGATTGACCGCCGCGGTATAATTCTGGATGCCTTGGTAATAGCGGCCGATGTACATTTCCTTGCCGGCCATCTGATCGCGGCAGACCTGCAGCTTATATTTCGAGTCCTCGGCATATTCCGATTTCGGAAATTTCTCGGCGATCACCTGAAAGAGCTGAGCCGCTTTGACGGAGCGCTCCTGATCGCGGCTGACGTCGGGGATCTGATTGTAGTTGGACATGGCCGCCAGATAATAAGCATAGGCGACATCCGGCGCGCTGGGATAGAGCGTGTAGTAACGCTGCGCCGAGGAAATGGCGTCCTCGTAGCTGCCGTTTTGATATTGGGCGAAGGCATTCATCAGCAATGCCTTCCGCTGCCATTGAGAATAGGGATATTGCTTCTCGAGCTCGCCGAATTTCTTGCCGGCTGCCTCGTAATCCTGCTTCTTCAGGCGCGCGAGACCCTGATTGTAGATATCGTCCGCCGGAACGTCCGGGATCACTTTCGCTTCATATTTTTCGCCCTGGAACCAATTCGCCGGGTTTAGGCTCTTTTCAAGGTCGAAAGCATGGCTGTAGGAGCTGCCTGCCAAAAACAGCGTGGCGCAGGCGAGCGGCAAGCGAGCAAGGCTCAAATCAGGGAGCGGCAAGCGAGCGAGGCTTAAATTAGAGAACGGCAGCGAGGCGAACTGGGGCGATTGCGAGCGCCGCCAAAAATACCCCCTGACATGCAATGCCTCTGTCATCTTTAGAACCGCCTGTTGCCGAATGGGCCGAGCCCGGAAGACGCGCGGGAACCCTTGGGATTCCGGCGTTGGTTCAATCCGATGTGATCGCTCTATCACATCGCCCGAGAAAAGAGCCACGCTTTTCATGCTCTTGGATTGCTTTTCATGGAACCGGCCGGAGAGCGAAGCACCGGGGCGAGGCAATGACAAGTTCAGGTCCAAAACCCCTTGCCCCATTTTCCGCGCAGCCGGATCGAAACATCGTTTCCACACAGAACCACGGATTTCCGGAGATTCCATGGCATTCCGTTGCCGATAGCATCACTCCACGCATCGACGCCTAGGCGATGCTTGTTCAGGCAAACCGGTCCCATCGGTTCTAGAGCAAGTTCAGATGTTTCCGAACTGCTCCACTTGAAAACGCTCCCGGCACGCCGGCACTTATTGGAAGATGCTCGGTCTATTGTGCAAAAACCGGCCGAATCCGCAAGCTTGGCCATGAAAGGTCCAAGGGCGGATTCGACCGGCGCGACATTTTGCCAGGAGGCGGGATTGTTTCAACCCCGCCTGGAATGAAGGGACAGCGCGGAGATCAGCTCGACTGGCGGCGCAGAAAAGCGGGGATTTCGAGCTGTTCTTCTTCATGGCTGCGGGGCGGATAGCCCACACGGCCATGGGGCGGTTCCTGCATGGCGCGGGGCATTGGCGCCTGTGCCGGGCGCTTGGCATATTCGGCATGGACGGGCGCGGGGGCCTGACCATGCGCCTGCTGCGGCGGATAGGCCGGGCGCGCCTGAGCGGAAGGCTGATGCGGCTGCGGCTGCGCCGGAGCGGCCGGCCGTTCGCGAGGGCCGGTTTCGTCTTGCCGGCTGATGCCGAAGGAAGCCAAACGCTCCAGGAGCGTGCGCCTTTTGGCGTCGCCATGGGCTTCGGGCTGCGCCTCGCCGCGCTGTGCCCGGATTTGCTCCTGCACCGGCATGGGCAGATCTTCCAGACGCGGCATGGCGCGTGGCCGGATGACCGGATTTTCCGCCGCCGGCGGAATGAAGGGACCGGGCTCGAAAGCTTCTTCCGGGATTTGCTGGACGGGGACCGCGGAATAATGCTGTGCTTGCGGCGCCACCGGCTGTACATGCACGCCCTGAATGTTGACGCCTGCGGCCGGGGCGGTCTGAATCGGCGCTTGCATCGGGGCCTGAGCGACGCGGGCCGGAGCCTGCGGTATCGGGGCATAGCCTTGTTCGGCGGTTTCATAGCCCATAGGGGCTGCCTGCGGCGCATTGGTATAGACCTCGACCGGCGCGCGCGGCACGCTGGCTTCGATCGGCGCCCGGGCCGCCGTCTGCGCACGCAGACGGTTGGCGACTTCGCTGATCCGGCTTTCCGCGGCCGTCAGTTCCGGCGCGCCGGCCGGCTGGTCGATGCCGGTCGCGACAACCGACACGCGCACGATGCCGTCGAGGTTCTGGTCGAAGGTCGCGCCGAGGATAATATTGGCGTCTTCGTCCACTTCCTGGCGGATGCGGCTGGCCGCCTCATCCACTTCGTAAAGGGTGAGGTCGTTACCACCCGTGATGGAGATGAGCAGGCCACGGGCGCCCTTCATCGACACTTCATCGAGCAGCGGATTGGCGATCGCCGCTTCGGCAGCCATGAGCGCGCGCTTGTCGCCGGAGGCCTCGCCGGTGCCCATCATCGCCTTGCCCATCTCGCGCATGATGGCGCGGACGTCGGCGAAATCGAGATTGATCAGACCTTCCTTGACCATCAGATCGGTGATGCAGGCGACGCCGGAGAACAGAACCTGGTCGGCGAGCGCGAAAGCGTCGGCGAAAGTCGTCTTTTCGGTGGCGATGCGGAACAGGTTCTGGTTCGGGATGACGATCAGCGTGTCGACGGATTTCTGCAATTCATTGATGCCGGCCTCGGCGACGCGCATGCGCCGCGCGCCCTCGAACTGGAACGGCTTGGTGACGACACCGACTGTGAGGATACCCATGTCACGCGCCGCCCGCGCGATGACCGGCGCGGCACCGGTGCCGGTGCCGCCGCCCATGCCTGCCGTGACGAAGCACATATGCGCGCCAGAGAGGTGATCGCGGATCTCCTCGATCGCTTCCTCGGCTGCCGCCCGGCCGACTTCTGGCTGCGATCCGGCGCCGAGACCTTCCGTTACCTGCAGGCCCATCTGGATGATCCGGTCGGCCTTCGAGGCTGTCAGCGCCTGTGCATCCGTATTGGCGACGATGAATTCCACGCCGATCAGGCCTGACACGATCATATTATTGACCGCATTGCCGCCGGCGCCTCCTACCCCGCAGACCATGATATGGGGCTTCAGTTCCCGGAGTTCCGGAGCTTTGAGATTGATCGTCATTGTCTGGCCTCTCGACATGGCGCCCGGTCCGGGACAGCCCAGGTTGTTGATGTTCGCCGCATGGCCTCGTTGGCCCTTGGCGCCTCTCCCTGAAATCGGCCCACAATGGTGGGCCCGAGGATCGGAAGAGGAAACCGGAGCGAGCTCCGGCCGGTGATGGTAGAGGGCGGGAGCCGCATTTCCCGCCCTCCGGAAATTTAGAAACTGTTGCGCAGCCAGCGCCCGACCCGGTGCATGTAGCGATCGGATTCGGCCGCCGGCGCGCGCCCGGAGCCGGGACGGAAATGCTCGATTCCTGACACCTGCGGATAGATCATCAATCCCACCGCTGCCGAGAAGGCCGGGCTTTTGGCGACGTCGGGCAGGCCCTGGACGCCGAGCGGCCGGCCGATCCGCACCTGGCCGGACACGATCCGCTGGGCCATTTCCGAAAGGCCGGTCAATTGGCAGGCGCCCCCCGTCAGCACCAGCCGGCGCCCTGCATGGGCGGCAAAACCGGCGGCGTGGAGACGATCGCGCACGAGTTCCAGAATTTCCTCGACGCGCGGCTTGATGATCCGCACGAGATGTGATTTCGGCACATGGGTGGCGTGATCGCCATCCTCATCGGCCTTGGTCACCGCGATCATGTCGCGTTCGTCCGAGCTCGAGGCGAGGCAGGCGCCATGCAGCGTCTTCAGCCGTTCCGCATCGGCGAGCCGCATGTTGAGCCCGCGCGCAATATCCATCGTGACGTGATGGCCACCGACGGCGAAAGCATCGACATAAGTGAGGGATCCACCGGAGAAGAGGCCGATCGAGGTGGTGCCGCCGCCCATGTCGATCACCGCCGTCCCGAGTTCGGCTTCATCGTCGACGAGGGCGGAAAGGCCGCTCGCATAGGGGGTCGCCACCATGGCGTCGACGCCGAGATGGCAGCGTTCGACCGCCAGCATCAGATTGCGCACGGCAGCGACATCGCAATTGAGGATATGCATGGCGGCGCCAAGCTCATCGCCGATCATGCCGCGCGGATCGCGGATCTGGCGCGTCTCGCCGATCGAAAATCCCATCGGCAGGGCATGCAGCACGGCTCTTCCATGCTGCATGCCGCGATGGGCGCAGGCTTCCAGCACGCGGTGCACGTCATTTTCCCCGACGTTGCGGGACAGGAGCGAAACTTTGGCGTCGAAAAGCTGTGAGGCGAGACGGCCGCCGGTCACATTGATGATGACGCTTTCGACCTGCACGCCGGCCATACGCTCGGCCGCATCGACGGCGAGACGGATGGCGCTTTCCGCCTCCAGCATGTCGACGACGGTGCCGCCCTTCATGCCGCGCGAGCGCTGATGGCCGATGCCAAGAATACGGCAGCGGTGGGTGCGCCCGCGCAAGGTGTCCGACGCCTCGGCGGGATTGAGCTTGGCGATCAGGCTGACGATTTTGGACGTGCCGATATCGAGCACGGAAAGAATCGTGCTCTTTCGGCTCGGCAGTGGACGCAGGCGTGGCGCGAGAGCCGTCGTCATGCCCGGTGTTCTGGGCGGTTGTCCGGCCATCTGCCTAGCCCCCCTTCTTTTTGGATGATTTATGCGCGAGCAATTCCTGGCGGGCGGCGGCCGCCTCTGCCGAGAGATGCGCGACCATCCGGCCCTGTTGCCGGAAGTCGAGTGAAATCACATCTTTGTCGAGCACGCGCGACTGCCGCTGAAGAAATGCTAGTGATTCGACCGCTGCCTTGGGGTCGGTCTCCGGCAGCAGGACCTCGATCCCATTGCGCATGGTGAGGGTCCAGCGGCGCTTGGCGACATAAATGCCCGCGCGGATCTCGTCGCGCAGATCACCCGCAGCCTCGAGAATCGACAAATATTCGGCGAGATGCTCGTTGGCGCCCTCTCCGGTCACAAGCGGCAGATGGAAGAAACGATCATCGCGCAGCCAGTCGATCGGCGTGCCGTCACGCGCCACCACCTGCACCTCGCCATCCTTCTGCCAGAGAGCGAAAGGCTGACGTTCGTCGATTTCTATGAGAAGCCGGTTTGGAAACAGTTTGCTGACGCTGACGCTCTTGACGAGAGCGATTTTGGCCAACCGTTCGCGAACGCTCGCGACGTCGAGGAACAACAGGGAATTGTTGGGTCCGATTCCCGCGCCGGAGAGGATTTCCTCTTCCTTGAGTTCCTGCGTACCGGTGATGGTGATGCCCTTGATGCCGAAACCAAAGGCTTTGGCGGCGAGATCGCGCGGAGCGCCATAAGCGGCGACGAATTGCGCATATTCTCCGCCTCTGACCGCGCCGTAGAGACCAACGGCGCCCAGAAAGGCCAGGGTGAGAAAGAGGCCGAAACCCGGCCTTCTGAGGCGCGTGCCGAAACTGCGCGTCTCACCTGTTTCCACCGGCGCACCGCGGCCCGAGCGCGGTGACGCGGCATCGCGCCGTTCCCACGAGGCTCCGCCCGTGCTCGCATAGGCGAGACCGGCCGGCGCCAGGGCGCTTTTAGAAAAACTCAACGATCGCAGGAGGCGTCGTCCACCATCCATCGAACAAGCTCACCAAACGAGAGACCGGCATAGGCCGCGATTTCTGGCAGCAGCGAGGTCTCCGTCATGCCGGGCTGGGTATTGACCTCCAGAACGATCAATTCGCCCGTCCCTTCGGGACGGTCGTCGTAACGGAAATCAGTCCGGCTCACGCCACGGCAGCCGAGCGCTCGATGCGCCTTGAGAGATAAGAGTTGAACATTTTGGTAAATATTTCGTTTAAGTTCTGCCGGAAGGATGTGGATAGATCCGCCTTTGCGATATTTGGCGTCATAATCGTACCAACCGCCGTCGGCGGCCTTTATCTCTATGACATCATAGGCCTTTTCCCCGATTACGGCACAGGTTAGCTCGCGCCCCGCTATGTAGGATTCCACCAGAAGACGGTTACCGAAAGCCCAGTCGGGACGCGTTAACTCTTGTGGCGGATAGGCCTGATCCTCACGCACGATGAAGACGCCGAAGGAGGAACCTTCGTCGAGCGGCTTGATCACATAGGGCGGTGGCAGGACATGTTCCCGCGCGGCTTCCATCCGGTCGACCGTGAGGCCGCGCGCCACCGGCACGCCGGCGGCGGAGAGCACGTCGCGGGCGCGGTCCTTGCGCATGGCGAGCGCCGAGGCGAGCACGCCCGAATGAGTATAAGGAATGGCCAGCATTTCGAGAATGCCCTGGACGATGCCGTCCTCGCCGAATCGCCCATGCAGGGCATTGAAGGCGACATCCGGGCGCAGCGCCGCGAGTTTTTCGCCGACGTCACGATCGACGTCGACCTCGGTGACCATGAATCCTTCCCCGCGCAGGGCCTGCGCGCAGGCCGCACCGGAATGCAGGGACACTTCCCGCTCGGCGGAAAGTCCGCCCATCAGTACGGCCACATGTTTCGCCACGATCCGCTTCTCCTGAATTTTGCGGCCCGAGTCCTGGCGGCAACGCGTGGGAGCAGGGCCAAATGTCGCCGCGCGGACTCCGGCGCGTCGGTGTGTTTTCCCGGGTCTGTTTTTTCAGCCAGTTTGCTGTGGCTGTTCTCTCATCCGTCGCCGTTCGCCGCTCTTGCCGTGGCGGAGTCGCTGCCGCGCGAAACAGGGGCCGCAAAAGCGGCAATGCGAAGGTCTTCTTCCAAATCTCATTAACCCAAATTGTTGGGGTTAATGAGGTCCGGCGGAAAGCCGCCGCCCCGCAGTCGCGGGGGCCAAGTCTCAGTGACTCATTCTCATTGCGACTTGCTATTCGAGGGATTTAGAAGGTTTATGCTTAACAGGATGTTACCGCCGTATCGAGCGGCCGCGCGGTAAGGGTTTTGACCGCGTTCACCGGATCTATTGGCAAGACTTCAGCTCTCGCCTTCGATGCGATAGGGAATGACGCCGCGCTCGTCGCTGCCGACATCGAGCTTCTTGCCGAGGGGTGGCAGGGACCGGTGGCGGCAATCGGGACGCTCGCATGTGCGGCAGCCGGGGCCGATGGGATCGGCTATGTCATGATTGGCGAGATCGAGGCCGGTCGCGTAGACGGTGCGGTCGGCATAATCGATTTCGCATCCGAGGCCGACGGCGACAGCGCGCGGCCGCGCCAGATAGGATGTGGCCTCGGCTCCGACGGTTTTGGCGATACTGAGATAGGTGATTCCATCCGGCGTGCGCGCAAGCTGGACCAGCAGGCTCCCCGGCTGGGTGAAGGAATGATGGACATTCCACAACGGGCATGAGCCGCCGGAGCGGGCGAATTGAAAGCGCGCGGCGCTGCTGCGCTTCAGGACATTGCCGGCAATATCGACCTTGAGAAACCAGAACGGAATGCCCGACGCGCGCGGCCGCTGCAAGGTACTCAATCGGTGACAGACCTGCTCGAAAGTGACGCCGAAACGACCCCGCAGCTTCTCGATGTCGTAACGAACCGATTGGGCTTCCGAGAGAAAACGTCCGTAGGGAAGAATGAGAGCACCGGCAAAATAATTCGCCAGCGCGATTCGCGCGAGCGAACGGGCCTCATCGCTCGTGAGTCCGGCGGTCTGGACGAGTTTCGCGATCTGCGCCTTCTGTTCGAGAAGGCCGATGACATGCGCTAGGGCGAAGGATTGTTGTTGCGGTGTCGTTTCGGCCGCGACGAGCAGCCGTTTCGCACCGCGATCGAATTGCCAGACCAGCCCTTTTTCCGATAGACCAGAAAAGGTGACGACATCGATCGCATGCTGTCTATGCAGATAGTTCCGCAGGCTTTCCTTCATCGTGTCGCTGTTGAAATTCTGCGCTTCCGCCAATTCTTCTCCGGCGCGATCCAATCCGTCGAAATAATTGCGGCGTGACTGAACCCAGTCGCGTACTTCATCATAGGGCAAGGCAGGTGTGACGGCTTCGGCGACGTTCGCATCCTGCTCGAGACGGCGGAGCGCTGCGTTTTCCTCGTTCAGGGTCTGCCACGCTCTATAGAGCTGCAGAAAGCGGCTCACCACTTGTGGCGAGCTGCGCACGGCGGCTTCGGCCTCAGCCGGAGAAACCAGCCGGTCGCCGAAAAACGGATCACCGCTGACCTCTCGCAGATCGGCGGCATGGCGCAGATCTTCCGCATCCGAAAAATAATCCGGCTCGACACCGAATATCGCGCACAGGCTTTCGAGATTTGCGGATGTCAATGGCCGGTGGTCGTTCTCGATCTGATTGAGATAGCTCGCGGAAATGGCAAGGCGCCGTGCGAGTTCCGCCTGGGCGATGCCGCGCGTCTCGCGCAGCCGCCGCAGCCTCGCCCCGGCATAGATTTTCTTGCGCCTGACTTCGCGCCTCATCTCACGTCTCGTCCGGTTGCGTCATGAGGTTCCGCACCGAGCGCGGTATGTTTCAGCCGATCGCGGCGGGTTGCCCTTTTATGTGATCCGGGCTCGGCCCCGTCACGCGATGCGGATTATAGTCTTGATTTCTCTCGCCCGCTATTTGCAAAATTAACTGAATTAATATCTTCGTTTTGCCATTGTTCACAAGAATCTGAGTGACAAAACGTCCCTGCATTCGCAAATGTTGCAAATAGAAATTTACATTCAATCTCAATGAGTACGCCTCATCGGGATCATGCACGCCGGTGTTTCTGCTCTTCGAGCGGCGCGGCTGCTTTCAAGCCGAAGTCTTATTGATCACATTCTGACGTGATCGATGACGCTTTGTATTCGGAGGAACCTCAGGGGTCGGCATTATGCTCTGACCTCTATCGTCATCGCGTGAGCGTGTTCCTGTGGACTGGATCGTCTCGACGGATCACCTTGGCCTGCCTGAACGATAGTCGTGAATTGCCTGAGCCAAGGCCTAGCCATCAGATCGTATCCACCCCGGCAGAGTTTTCAACTCGGCCGACACTTGGACGCCGTGGGCGATGACACGTTGCTGGGAACGGTCAGGTCACAATGGATTTGCAATGCGGCAACTCTCTCTCCTCATCAGCATCCAACGATGGGGAGCGTCAGTTTCGATCGTCGATGATCGTCATCATTCATGAAATTCCGCTCATGCGGTTTGGCCTTCTCTTCGCGATGAAGAAGGAAAGCCGCTATGCAGAATGCGACATCTTCCTGTCCCCCGATTTGGCCTCCGCCGAAGAGATGCTTGCGCGTACCGGAGCGGGCGATGTCGTTCTTCTCGACGCACCGGCCTGGCTCGCGCTGACGGCACTGGAAAACCGGGCTCTGTTTCAGCGCATGCAAACGTGCGAGCGCGCAGTCGGCATCATTGCCTCGATCAAGCAGTTTCATCTCAATGCCTTCCGGACGCAGGGCATCGCCGGTATCATCGATCCGGAAAGCACGCTCGAAGATATCGTCAAATTCATCGATATGCTCGGCTCCGGCGCCACACAATCGCTGGCATTGCAGGGGGCCGATGAAACCAGGCAATTATCACAATTGACGACGCGGCAGGTCGAGGTTCTCGATCTCATGAGCAAGGGATTGCGGACGCTGCAGATTGCCGCGCGTCTCGGCATATCCAACGGCACCGTCAAATCGCATATCACCAACATCTTCAGAAAACTGGAATGTACGCATCGCACCACGGCGATCAAAATGTATATGCAGAGCCTTTGACTCACCGGCTTTGATGATCGTGGGGATAAGGGCGCGTATATGCGCCTTCAAGATCAGCGGGTCGGAGCCGCCGCGGCCGACGGCAGCGTGAGCCCGGCTTTCCTGATTTCCGGCACGAGTGTATCGCGCAAAGTCTCGTCCGATAGCGGGCCGATGAATTTATAGGCGATTGTGCCGTCCCCGCGAACCACATAGGTTTCGGGCACACCATAAAGACCCCAATCGATACCGACCCGGCCCTTGGTGTCGTCACCTATGGCCGCATAGGGGTTGCCGCCGCTCTGGGCGAGAAACTGGCGGATGTTGTCAGGCTTATCCTTGTAGGCGATGCCGACGAGACGCAGGCCAGCGCGGCTCAGAGCCGGATCGGCGGCAAGCTGCATCAGCACCGGATGTTCCTGACGGCAGGGCACGCACCATGAAGCGAAGAAATTGACGACGCTGACATGGCCCTGCGCGAGATCCGCCCGCGAAAGTCCCGGCACACCTTCGAATCCTTCGACGGCTCCGAGTTTGAAATCCGGCGCGGGGCGGTTGATCAGGGCCGAGGGGATGAGCGACGCATCACCGGAAAAGAGCCGCAGCAGAAACAGGCCTGCGATCGCGAGAAAGATTGCGAGCGGCACATAAAGCAGCAGAGAGCGCCTGCGCGCGGGATGGCTGCCAGGCGTCGACTGTGGCAAGGGTTCCTGCATGGTCAGTGGCTACCTTGGTCGCGGCCGGAGCCGTGGCCTGACCGCCGCTCGGTCCCTGCGCCGAAGATCGCCAATTGCCGGCGCAAGTTCCGATAGTCCCGCCAGACCGCGAAGATCATTCCCAGAATGATCAGACAGCCGATGCCATAGGCGGCGAAGACATAGGAAAGATTCGGATCCTGCATCATGAAACGGCTTCTGCCTTGGCGGCGGGATAGGTGGCGGCCGCACCGGAGGCGGCCAGCATGGCCAGCCGATGCAGGCGCCGGCGCAGAATCTCGTTGCGGATGGCACCGAGATGCAGGGTCATGAACAGGCTCGTAAACGCAAGCGCCATGATGATCAGCGGCCAGAGCATGGAGGAGGCGATGGCCGGACCGCCCAGCCGGAAGACGGAGGCTGGCTGATGCAGCGTATTCCACCAGTCCACCGAAAATTTAATGATCGGAATGTTCACGGCGCCGACGAGGGTCAGAATGGCCGCGGCACGGGCCGCCTTGCCGCTATCCTCGATCGTCTGCCACAAAGCGACAAGGCCGAGATAGATCAGAAACAGCACCAGAACCGAGGTAAGCCGCGCATCCCAGACCCACCAGGTGCCCCACATCGGCTTGCCCCATAGCGAGCCGGTGACGAGACAGAGAAAAGTGAACCCCGCCCCCAGAGGTGCGGCAGCCTTTTGCGCGGCATCAGCGAGCGGATGCCGCCAGACCAATGTTCCGAGCGCTGCCGAGGCCATGGTAAAATAAATGAACATGGACAACCAGGCAGCTGGCACGTGCAGATACATGATCCGCACCGTTTCGCCCTGCTGGTAATCGGGCGGTGCGATGAACCAGGAGAGATAAAGGCCAAGCCCAAACAGGACGGACGTCAGCGCGATGAGCCAAGGCAGAAGGCGGCTGGTCCAGGTCAGGAAAGTTGTGGGATTGGCGAAATTGGGCATCGATTTATGAGGAAATGGACTTCGACGGAAGCTTAAGCGGCGGCGCGGAACGAAATCCGTATCACGCTTCTCCTAAGCCGATCGGTCGCAAAAAGCAAATTTCACTCGAATCGAGCTGATTTATTAAGCGGAAGGGCTTTTGATCCCTTCCGTTGCATTCTGGGGAAGGGATCAAAGACGTTTTTCGACGCCTGCTGCTTCCTCGATGAATTCCGGCGGCACGAAAGCTTCGACGAGAGCCTCTCCCGCCTTGACCGGGGTTCCGGCTGCCTTCGCATCTTCCAACTTGTCGAGGCGCAGCGTGCCGAGACCACTGGCACCGGCGATGGAACTGACCTGGCCGATGGCTATATCACCCGCCTTGATTTCCGTGCCGAGCGCCGGTGCGGGGCCATCGAAATGGAGCGGAATGATGCGTTTGCGCGCCGATTTGCGGAAATGCACCCGGGCGACGACCTCCTGCCCGACATAGCAGCCTTTTTTGTAATCGACGCCATTGCAGCGGTCGATATTGGCGTCATGCAGGAACGTATCGCCATAGGGGAAATCGACCCCGCCCTTTGGTACGCCGAGGGCAACGCGATGGACTTCATAGGCGGTGTCGTCGGCGGGCAGGGCGGCAAGAGCCGCGAGTGGCGCGATGAGGCGGAAGCCCATCTCGGGCGCGCGTGCGTCGGGATAGACGATGGCGCCTTCAATCTCCGGCACTTTCGCGCCGCCCCAGACGGCAGCGACACCCAAGGTGTCGGACACATCCTCTACGGTGAATTTGGCGCGCATCTTGTGAAAATTAATGCGCTTGATGAGATCGGGCACCTGCGCCTTGACGCAATCGATATAATAACCGGCCTCCGGACCCTCGGGCAGGGGCAGAATGAAGAAATCGAACAGCAGCTTGCCTTGCGGCGTCAAAAGCGCGCTGTAGCGCGCTTCGCCCGGCGTGAAATTGAGCATGGTGTTGGTGATGACCTTGTGCAGCAAGGTCGTCGCATCGCCGACGATTTTGAGGACGCCACGATCGGTGAGAGTGCAGGTTCCTTGATCCATCCGAGATCCTCGATGCTTATCCGTCCGCTTGCAGGAGCGGCGACGTCCCCGGCTCAAATGGGATAGGGCGCGGAAAATAACAGGACATTTACACCAAGTCTCAATGAGAATGACTCATTGAGACTTGCTCATAGAAACTTAGTTTAATCCCGCGACCGCGGGGCGGCGGCTTTCCGCCGATCTCCTTCATCCCGACAGGTTGGGACGAAGGAAACTTGGGATAAGACCCTGCCAGCGCATTTGGGACAGGAAGGAGGACGCGAAGCGAATTTTGAGGAAAAATCTGTTCCGCCCCTGCCGCCCCTGGCCTAAGTGAATTGATCTTTTCGAGTGAAAAGATCTTTCCGCAAACCGCCGGGCATAGCCTTGCGGCACGACAAGCAATGGATGGGCCATGGGGCTGAACAAGGCGCAGAATTTCGATCTCCTCATCACCGGAGGGATCGTCGTCGATCACAATGGCATCGGCGCGCGTGACATCGGCATCAGGAATGGCAGGATCGCCGCGATCGGCGCTCTCGGTCAGGCGAGCGCCGGAGAAACGGTCGACGCGCGGGGGCTGCATATTCTTCCGGGCGTCATCGACACCCAGGTGCATTTTCGCGAGCCGGGCCTGACGCATAAGGAGGATCTCGAAACCGGCTCGCGCGGGGCCGTGCTCGGCGGGGTCACCGCCGTTTTTGAGATGCCCAACACCAATCCGTTGACGACCGGCGCGGCGGAACTCGCCGACAAGGTCGCCCTTGCGACCCATCGCATGCATTGCGATTTCGCTTTCTGGGTCGGTGGCACCTATGACAATCCCAAGGATATTCCCGAACTTGAGCGGCTTCCCGGCGCGGCCGGCATCAAGGTTTTCATGGGATCCTCGACCGGCAGCCTGCTCGTTGAGGATGATGAGGGAATTGCCCGCATTCTGGCGCAGACACGGCGCCGCGCCGCTTTCCATTCCGAGGATGAGGCCCGGCTGAACGAGCGCAAGCCGGTGCGGGTTGCGGGCGATCCCGCCTCGCATCCGCTGTGGCGCGATGAGGAAGCCGCATTGCTTTCGACACGGCGCCTCGTGCGGATTGCCCAGGAACAGAATGCGCTGATCCATGTGCTGCATGTTTCCACAGCGGAGGAGATCGATTTCCTCGCCGATTACAAGGATCGGGTCAGTGTCGAAATCACGCCGCATCATCTGACCCTATGCGCTGATGATTATACGCGGCTCGGCACGCTCATGCAGATGAATCCGCCGGTCCGTGATGCGCGGCATCGGGAACACCTCTGGTACGGGGTTGCACAGAGCATCGTCGATATTCTCGGATCCGACCATGCGCCGCATACGCTGGAGGAAAAAGCCAAGCCCTATCCACAAAGCCCCTCCGGCATGACCGGCGTGCAGACGCTGGTGCCTTTGATGCTTGATCATGTCCACGCCGGGCGTCTGACACTCGAACGCTTTGTGGATTTGACGAGCGCCGGCCCCGCGCGTCTTTTCGGCATTGCCGGCAAGGGCCGCATCGCGGTGGGTTATGACGCAGATTTGACCGTGGTGGATTTGAAGCGGCAGGAGACCATTCGCAATGAAGCGATTGCCTCACGCGCTGGCTGGACTCCCTATGACGGCAAGCAAGTCACCGGCTGGCCAGTCGGTACTTTCGTCAGGGGCCGGAAGGTCATGTGGGAAGGCGAGCTTGTGACGCCTGGCGAGGGTGAAGCTGTGCGGTTTCTAACAAAATGACATCGTTGCCGGGGTGGTGCGGGGAGGGTTCTCAGAGGGACTTTCCCGCCGCGCCCGGGTGCGCCGCCGCGCTGGTTTTTAGGGAACACCTTTAGAACCATAGAAGTAAGTTGAAATACCGGAACGGATATCGTTTGCAGTAGCAGAACAAGCTATATCACAAAGTATATAATTATGATGTCTGCTAGCATACGTAAAGCAACAGAATTCGTGCTTGCATATATCTTGCGTGAGAGCTTAGAGCCGATCGTCGGGAGTAAAACAGCCTGTCACCTCCCGCTTTCTTCATGAAAAGGCAAGAAGAACGCGTACGCAGATGACTTGACCTCTTCTCGTGCTCGTGATTATGGTTTGTTCACTTACGCTTTCGCGGCATCTCGCCGTTTATACTATCGACGCAGCCCTCTAACCAGAAAGTGCGACGGACAACATGGTACGTGAATTCGAATATCGCGGAGAAACTTTCCGGGTCAACGCGCATGGCGCTCCGGGTCATGAAGAAGTCTTCATCATGCATTACGTCGATGGTGAGGAATTCGGTGAAATGTCCATCGATCGCATGACCGAAGAAAACGACACTTCTGCTCCGCTCGAAGACATCATCATCATGCTGTGCGATCGCCTTATCGTCGAGCGCGAAATCGACGTCGCCGATAAGGAAGGCCCGTTCAAGTGGCGCGAAGGCAAGGTCCTGTTCAAGGTTCACAACGGCGTTCAGGATCACGCCTGATCTTCCTTGTCAGGACCGGGTGTTTGCGGACGCAAGCATCACGCTGTCCTTGGCCAGAAGGAGGCCGGAGCATCTTCCGACAGTTGGAAATGCTCCGGTTGTTTGAGTAGAGCGTTTCTGGATGTATCCGAAACGCTCTAGCGGCATCTGGATTCGCCGCATGGTATATACGCCTGAATGTATATGCCGGCATCACCCGTATTTCTTTTTGAACGCTCCGCGAAACCCTCGAAAGAGAGCTTCGCGGAGCGTTTGTTTGGCTTGTTGCGCTGCGGCGTTGTCAGTAGGTGCCGTAGCGATCGATGACGCTGTTGCTGATTCTGGCACCTTCCGCAAAAAACCGTGTGATGACCGCCCGTGCATTAGGCGTACAGGTCCGGTAGGAGAGCTGATAATCGCGTATGCCGTGATTGTAGGCGCCGGCGAGACGTTCTCGTTCATCCTCATTAATGGCTTCCGCATCCATCAGGGCTGCCATTCTGGCATTCCAGTTCTCCGTCTGTTTGCCACAGAGCGTTTCGAGATAGGATAAAGTGCCGAGGATTTCCGCGAGCCGAAGCAGGTCGCTTTCATAAGGCGCATGTGGCGGTTTGGGGACGACCGGAGCGATGGGTGCTGAGAGATCCTCAGGCGAGGCCTTCGCTGTTTCCTGTCTGGCGCGTCCTTTTTTGCCGCGCGCCGTTTCGTTCCGCTTTTCCTTCGATGGTACGGCGACTGTGCGGCCGGTATGCAGCACTGGCGGAGCGGCCTTCCCGTGCCGTGCGGCTTTCTCCGCCGGATGGAATTTCGGCCGTCCTTGGCTGGAATTGCCCTGGATATGATCCCGATGGGATTTTACATGGGCACGCTGGTGCGGCGCCGGAGCCGCCGGCATCTGATAGCCGGGCGGCTTTTCCGCATTCTGGAACCAGTCGAACTGGGCGCCCGCCGGCCCCGACAAAAGGGGAAGGACGGCGAGGAGACAGGTGAAAACCCGAAGCAGCCGGTCCATTTCCCTGTGCATGTCAGCATCGCCTGTTTTGAAGGAAGAGCGGGTAGGCCGAGGCGACCACAGGCCCGACCATCGGTGTACACATCTCTATCGGTAAAGCATCGGGCCGCGCCCAGAGGATTTCGCTGGCCTCGGGGCCAATCTCGCCTTCGCCGGAAAGCCACTCGCCGACGAAAGAAGCGATGACGAAATGAAACCGGATACGATGATCCGAATCTTCCTCAATCGATTCGACATGCCGGTTGAAGGCGACGATCCGCGCTTCGACCGAAACCTCCTCACCTAATTCCCGCAGCGCCGCGGTCTCCAGATGCTCGCCAATCTCGACGAGGCCACCTGGCAGGGAGAAGGCGCCGGCAAAGGGCGGCCGCGTGCGCCGTGCGAGCAGGACCGCATCATAATCCGGCACAAGACCGCCCGAGAAGCGGCGAAAAACGGCGATACTTGCGCCGATCAGCGGATGGGCGGGATAGGCGCGCGGCGACGAAGCCGGGTCGATAGTGTGCAGCATGAGCCTGAACTATTGAGAAATTCTCAAATGTCCAGTGTTGATGAGGCCAATATCAGCCTTTCTTTTGCGAGGGATTTGAGAATGGCTCCGCCCTCGCCGGCATCGGAGGCTGAAGGGAAAATTCGTAGCTCTGCCGTGCGTCTGGGGTTGTCAAGGTCATGGTGAGCATAGGGACGGCGGCGGGCTGATCGCCGGATTTCGGCGCTTCGACCGCTGTCACCAGAAAGGCATTGGGTTCCTGTACCGGTTTCGAGGTAAAAAACCATCCTTCCGGCGCCTCGACGAAGAGATCCCGAGCCGGTCCCTTCAGCCATTGCAACCGCCAGGTCGGATGCTCATATCCCACTACAGGAATAATCTTGACGACTTTTGGAAGGATTTCAGCGGCGAGGCGCTCGGGAACCAGGGTCATGGCTGCAGCAAGGCGTGAATCCTTGGCGGCGGGCTGATCCGGCGAAAGCTCGATCTCCGCCGAAGCCTTTCGCGGCTGGCACAAGCGGTCGCAAACGGCATAATCGAGATGGATCGCGAGATGGACCGCTTCCCGCGCGTTTTTCGGCGTGATCTGGAGAGGAATGACGAGGCTGTGGCTATAGCCATAGACCTGCATTCCTTCCTCTTCGATCCGCTCGGGTGCCGGATAAAGAACCGTCGCCGCGGCGAGATTGACTGAATGATCGAAGGAGAAGACGGGGGGTACGCCAGCTTCGCCGGGCGTGCGCCAATAGGTTATCGAGCCTGGATCGAGGGAGAGAACGACGCCAATCGTATAGGAACCGCCGTCCTTTCCGCCTTCGCTGAGGATTTCGAGCGGCGGCTCTCTGTCTTTAACCCTCGACTCAAGGCTCTCGAACGCTTGCGGAGACGCTGTGGAAAAGCCGAGGATCAGTGATACGATCATCGCTGCCAGAAAAAATCCCGAAACGGGAGAGCCCTGATTATTCCAAGGATTATTCCGAGCTTGCATGACCAGCCTCGCCATCGGGTGGAGAGAGTCTTGCATGAGCATTCATGCAGATGTCACTTTCACATTCGTTCTTAGTAATGGGACGGACGACAAGGTGCAACCTGGACTACGACTTTCTCTTCCTCGGGGAGGTACGTTAGGATGATATCGATGAAGTCTATGGACTCGACCCTCTCGACCGATGGGTTTCTGGATGGTCAACTGCTGATTGCCATGCCGAACATGGGTGACAATCGATTCGCGCGTTCCGTAATTTATCTTTGTGCCCATTCCGAGGAAGGGGCCATGGGCATCGTGCTCAACCGTGCGGCCCATAAGATCAGCTTTCCCCAGCTTCTCGTGCAACTGGAAGTTATCGGCGCCGATGAGGCGATCCGTTTGCCAAACAGCGCCGAAACCATGCAGGTGCTGAACGGTGGTCCGGTGGAAACAGGACGCGGTTTCGTCCTGCATAGCGATGATTTCTTCATCGATAATTCGACCCTGTCGATCGACGGGGGCGTCGCCCTGACTGCGACGATCGATATTCTGCGGGCGATCGCCAAAGGCTCCGGACCGCACCAAGCACTTCTGGCGCTTGGCTATGCCGGGTGGTCGGCGGGTCAGCTGGAAGAAGAAATCCAGCATAATGGCTGGCTGAATTGCCCGGCGGATCCGTCCATCATTTTCGATGACGCGCTGGGTTCCAAATATGAGCGTGCGTTGCGCAAGGTCGGCATCGATCCCGGCTATCTTTCCAGCGAAGCTGGACACGCTTAAGGCTCCACCTCGGCTCGCTTTCCGGATGACTGCCACCGTGCCCTTTCAGGGGGCATGGGGGCAAGGCATCTCATCTATCTCTTCCCGCCCAATCCTGGTGTGCTGTCCAAGGTCAATGGGCACAATCTCCTTGAGCCTACAATTCCCCGATCACGAAAAGCATGGTGCGTAAACGTCGCTATGTGTGTAACCGTGTGGGCGGTTTTGTTTCCGGCTGTTTGAGGCAATCGCACTCAGGCGGCAATCGTGGAGGCGCCCACGAGCTTGCGGGCATCCGCCATGCTGATGGGATGGCCAAAGGCCGATCCTTGCGCATATTCACAGCCCAATTGATAGAGCTCGATCGTATCGGATTCTGATTCTGCGCCTTCGGCGATGACATCCATGCCGAGGTCCTGCGCCAATGTGACGATCGCCCGCAGAATGGCCGAGCGCGAGCCCTGCCTGATCCCCTGTCCCGGCTGATGCACGAACGAACGGTCGATCTTGATCGTATCGAAGGGGAAGCGTTGCAGATAAGAGAGTGATGAATAGCCGGTACCGAAATCGTCGAGCAGCAGGCCGGCGCCAAGATCATGAATGCGCGTGAGCATTTGCGCCGCATATTCGGGGTTTTCCATGATCAGGCTTTCGCTCAGCTCAAGTTTCAGGCTTCCGGGCGCGACCGGACAGCGGGCAAGCAAAGTCTTGATGTCGTGCAGCAGATCGTGCCGCAGCAATTGCCGCGAGGAAATATTCACGCTGGCGAAGATTGGTGGATCCACATTGAGGGCGTTCTGCCATGCGGCAAGTTCGCGCCCGGTTCTTTCCAGGGCGAAAATGCCGAGATCGACGATGAAGCCGCAATCTTCCGCGACAGGCAGAAATTCTGTGGGCGTCAGGCGTCCGAGACGCGGGTGATCCCAGCGCAAGACCGTCTGGAATCCGGCCACCGTGCGGTCCTCGAGGCGGATGATCGGCTGAAACAGGATTTTCATCTCGCCACGCTCCAGGCAGCGGCGGAGATCGGCCTCGAGACCCAACCGATCCGACCGCATGTTGCGGAGCATGGGCCGATAGGCTTCGATCCGGTTGCCGCCATTGCGCTTGGCGTAAAGCATCGCAAGTTCGGCGTTCTTGACGAGTTCCTCGCGGCGTGGCGGCTGCTCGGGATCATAAGCGGCAAAGCCGATCGATGCGGTGAGCGGGATTTCTCGATCGGCGAAATTGACCGGTGTCGAGACGACTCGCTGGATGACGTTGGCGAAAGCCATCAAAGCTTCGGGACTATGTTCCGACAGGATCAGAATCGCGAAATGGTCTCCATCGATCCGCGACAGCGTATCCTGAGCTTTTAAAATCCGTCCAAGCCGGCGGGCGATGGTGAGAAGAACGGAATCACCAGCCGAAAAGCCGATCGTCTCGTTGACGGTTTTAAAATGGTCAATATCGAGACTGAAGATGACCGGCTGAATCTCGGGATCGTTGGCGGCGAAGACGAGGGCACGATCGATCCGGTCGTGGAAGAGGCCTTCGTTGGGCAGGCCGGTGAGGTTGTCATGCACCGCATCGTGCAGCAGCCGTTCCTGTGAGATGCGTGTCTCCGTCACATCGGCAAGCGTGCCGATGATCCGCGCCACTTCTCCATCGGCGGAGACGACGGGCCGCGCCTTGAACAGAAACCACAAATATTGACCATCGACCGCGCGCAGCCGGAATTCCTGATGAATGCGGCCGCGCCTCTGTTCCAGCATCGTGTCGAGCACCGCCTGGTAGCGGTCGCGGTCGAGCGGATGCAGAAGGTCGAGCCAGGCGGAGGCCGGTCCTTCCAGAGCACCGCGGTCGAAACCGAGATGGGACTCGACTTCCGGAGCCACATAGATCTGATCGGCGTCCACATTCCAGTCGAAGATATGATCGCCGCCGCCAGCCAGCGCGAGTGCCTTGCGGTCGCTATCGCCAATAGCCTGTTGTCCAAGGCCGATGCCGGCAAAGGCGTTCTGCATGATGGTGAAACCGATCAGCATCACGATCAGCACGAGACCGCCGATCAGGGCTGGCGAGACGAGATCATTGGTCAGTTTGCCGGTGACGGTGAAGGCCGCGCCGACGATCCAGGCGAGCAGCAGGAACCAGCTCGGGATCAGCATGACCGCACGGTCATAGCCATGGGCTGCGAGATAGACGACCAGAATGAAGCCGATACCGGCGATTGTGGCGAGGGAAATACGGGCGACACCAGCCGCTACAGGCGCGTCATAGACGGCGAGGCCGATGAGCGCCGCGAGAAAGATCAACCACAGGGCGGTGATGTGCGACGCGCGCACATGCCAGCGGTTGAGGTTGAGATAGGCGAAAAGGAAGACGAGCAGCGTCGCGGCGAGCACCGTTTCCGTACAGGCGCGCCAGATCCGTTCGGCGGATCCTTCAAGGTCGAATAATTTGCTCCAGAAGCCGAAGTCGATGCAGACATAGGTCAGCACGGTCCAGGCGAGCGCCGCCGCCGCCGGGAAGATCACCGCGCCGCGCACGACGAAGACGATCGTCAGGAACAAGGCGAGCAAACCCGCGACCCCGATGATAATGCCTTTATAAAGCGTCAGGCTGGTGATCTTGTCTTTATAGGCGTCAGGTTCCCACAAGGAGATCTGTGGCAGGTTTGGCGTCCGCAATTCCGCGACATAGGTGACCGTGGTGCCGGGATCGAGCGTGAGACGGAAGACATCCGCATCGTCGCTGTCTTCATGCTCAGGCGCGAAACCTTGGCTCGCGGTAATGGCGGAGATGCGGGTCGCCCCGAGATCCGGCCAGATCACGCCCGAGCCGACCAGACGGAAATGCGGCGCGACGATCAGCCTTTCAAGCTGTTCATCCGTATCATTAGTGAGGGCGAAAACGATCCAGGCCGGCTGCGTGCCCGCCTCGCGGGCGCTGACCTCGATGCGTCGGACGATGCCGTCCGAGCCCGGTGCCGTCGAGACCTGCAGACGGTCGCCTTGCGAATGATAGGCGACCACGGCATGGGTGAGGTCGATCGCTTGCGCGTCGAGAGGAACGCGCACCGCTTCGACCGCAGCGGCGGGGCCGGGCAGAGCCACCGACAACACCATCAACAGGGATAGAAGGAAACCGAGAGACAGGCGGTTCGCGCGGTGTCGGCTCAACGCGTGGTGTCTCCCACGGAGGCAGTTCAAGCCGGAGCGCCATAGGCCGGGAGCCGCGAAACAATGTTCACGAGAGCGGCGGCCGTGTGAGGAAAAGATGAACAGCATCGACACTTCAGAAAGCACGGAGACGAGGTCTCTGGAGACACGCGCGAGAATGACCGGACCAGGAATGGATTGGGAAACCTCTATGGTGAAATGAAGATTTTCTCATAGCCAGGAGCCGACGGCACGCGGTTTTATACAGAACCTTGTTCAATCGACAAATCCACTAGGGTGCGATGATGCGGATTGCCGTGGCTGCGTCCCGCTGCATGGTTCAGCCGATGATCGTGGGTGTTTTGCGCGGCAGCGGGTCGGATTCCAGCAGGGCGAAAAGCAGATGATCCTGCCAGTTACCGTTAATGCGCAGATAGGCGCGCGCATAGCCCTCGCGCGTAAAGCCCACGTTCTGCAATAGCCTGATAGAGGGTTGATTATGCGGCAGACAGGCGGCTTCTAGCCGGTGGAGCCGCAAGGTCGCAAAGGAGAAACCGATCACCGCCCGGACGGCGCAGGCCATATAACCCTTTCCGGCATAGGGGGCGCCCATCCAATAGCCGAGGGTCGCCGACTGGGCAACGCCACGCTTGACCTGGCCGAGCGTAAGACCGCCGAGCAGCACGTCCTTGGAACTGAAAACCAGGAAAGGATAGGCCTCATCATTAGCTATTTCCTGATCATTGCGGCGTAGGCGGCGGCGAAAGGCGGCACGGGTGAGATCGTCACCTGGCCATGTCGGCTCCCAGGGGGTCAGAAAAGCGCGGCTGCGTTCGCGCAAGCCTGCCCAGGCTTCGAAATCGCGCATTTCCGGGGGGCGTAAATAGACGCCATCGCCCCGCACGAAGGTAGCGTTCTCGCTGGAAGGACCAAGCCGGAAGAGTGCCATGGCGTTACTGCCTGGAGGAGCAAAGGCAGGGCCGCACGGGCGCGGCGGAGCGTTGCCAAGCCCAGCTCCCGGAATATGCGGCAAGTTCGCGCCCGTTCAAGACCATCAGCCCGCCACCTCCCGACGCGTTGAGATAGTACTTCAAGCCATTCTAAATATATTTAGAGCAATTTTCGGGAATGTTGAATCCCTTCGCGATTCCAGGATTTTGAAAATCCTCCATCTTTTTAGTGGAATGTTTCTGGATATATCCGAAACGCTCTCACTCGTCTGAAAAGAGGCGTCTGTTCCGCGCCGTCGGACGCGATTCTGCCGCGTGCCGCCAGCGGCGGAATTCGAACATTCCGATTTGATCGTGCATCAAGCTTTCAGTCGTGCGGCGATCAGGTCCGGTGTCATGACTTTCGTGATCGGCCCGACGGCTGCCAGTGTCGGCGTGCTGCGCAAAGCTGCCTGACCGACGGCGCGCACGTCATCGAGTGTTATTGCGTCGATTTTTTCGACGATTTCCTCATGCGTCAAGACCCTGTCGAAAGCGATCAACTGCCGCGCGATCTGTTCGACGCGGGCCGAGGGCGATTCGAGTGCGGCGAGGAGAGATACTTTCATCTGCGCCTTGGCGCGGCGGATTTCGATTTCCGTCAGGCCGGAAGCCGCTTCCAGAAGGCAATCGAGCGCCACGGGCATGAGCTCGGTGACGTCGCGGGCGCCGGTCGCGGCATAGAAGCCGAACAGGCCGGTATCAGCATAACCCCAATGGAAGGCCGAGATCGAATAGGCGAGGCCGCGTTTTTCGCGTACTTCCTGAAACAGGCGTGAGGACATGCCGCCGCCCGTGGCATTGGCGAAGATTTGCATCGCGTAGAACGCGTCCTGGCGATAGTCGAGGCCCTCGAAACCGACAACGATATGCGCCTGTTCGAGCTTGCGCTTGAGGCGGATTTCTCCCCCTTGATAACGGGCTGGTGCGACATTTTCCGCAGGATGGACCGGCAATGTCTCGAAACGGCGCGCAGTTTCGTCGACGATACGCTGATGATCGACGGCACCGGCCGCCCCGACGACCATGGCACCGCTGCGGTAATGTGTCGAAAGATAATGACCGATCATATCCGGCCCGAAACTTCTCACATGCGCCGGCGTACCGAGGATGGGGCGGCCGAGCGGCTGATCGGGGAAAGCGCAGGCGTTGAAGAGATCGAAGACGAGATCGTCCGGCGTATCCTCCACCGCGCCAATCTCCTGAAGAATGACATCTTTCTCGCGTTCGAGTTCGGTCCTGTCGAACAGGCTGTCGGTCAGAATATCGGCGAGAATATCAAGGGCCAGCGGAGCATCCTGTGCCAACACATGGGCATAATAGGCGGTTTGCTCTGTCGAGGTCGCAGCGTTGAGATCACCGCCTACCGTCTCGATAGTCTCGGCGATCTCGCGGGCGCTTCTCCGGCGGGTTCCCTTAAAGGCCATATGTTCGAGAAGATGCGACAGACCATGCTCCTCCGGGCGTTCGTTCCGGGAACCGACACCGACCCAGGTTCCGAGCGAGGCCGTGGCGAGATGCGGCATGGCATCGGTGACGATGCGCAGCCCGGAGGGAAGGGTGGTGATTTCAACGCTCATGGCGAATCCTTCAGGGAGGTTTTACGGCGTCAAATCTGAAGCGAGAGCCGCCCAGAACACCTTTCTGGAACGGCTTTTCGGCGGGGCCGAACGGCCAGATCGCATGTCAGGAAGCACGAAACGTGACGATAAAGAGCGTGCGTCGGCGCTGGCCTTGAAAGCCGTGTAGACTACGAGATGTCGTGATCCGGGTCACAAGGAACAAGTCCGCACCGGCTCTAAAGAGGGCTCGCAGGATCAAGGCGAGCCGATAACGGGTTTGCCTCAGTGGATTTTCGCTCTCGCATATTTGCGCAGGAACTCTTCGATGACGCCCTGATCGTTGGGGAGCAAGGTGAGACGTTCCGGCTTTTCGAGGATCTCGGCGAGATGGGGTGGCAATGGTGGACGCACACCCGTCGCTTTTTCCATCGCATCAGGAAATTTGGCTGGATGGGCAGTGCCGAGCACGACCATCGGGCTCTCGCCGCTCGTGATGTTCAGATGGCGGCGCGCCGCCGCGACGCCGACGGCGGAATGCGGATCGATGAGCACTTCCGCTTCGCGATAGACGCGGGCGATTTCCTCCGTCGTTTCCTGCTCGTTGACGGCTTCGGCGGCAAATTCGGCGCGGATCGTCTCGAGCGGCCCGGGGTCGATGGAAAAGCCGCGTGATTGGGAAAGCTGCGCCATCAACCGGCGCAGCGCCTGAGAATCGCGGCCATAAGCTTCGAACAGCAGACGCTCGAAATTGGATGAGACCTGAATATCCATGGACGGCGATTGGGTAGGTTCGACGCCGCGGACTTCATAACGGCCGTCCCTTAGCGCGCGCGCCAGAATATCATTGGTGTTGGTGGCGATCAGCAGACGATCTATCGGCAGGCCCATGCGCTTGGCGATCCAGCCCGCGAGAATATCGCCGAAATTGCCGGTCGGAACCGCATAGGAAATCGTCCGGTGGGGCGCGCCGAGCGTCACGGCGCTGGTGAAATAATAAACCGCCTGAGCCACCACACGGGCCCAGTTGATCGAATTGACACCGGAAAGATTGAGTTCGCCCCGCAGAGTCTGGTTCTGGAACAGGCCCTTGATGATCGCCTGAGCGTCGTCGAATGTGCCCTCGATGGCGATGGCGTGAATATTGGCGTCGGCGACGGTCGTCATCTGCCGCCGCTGCACATCCGAAACACGCCCATGCGGATAAAGGATGAAGACATCCACCTGGGCGAGACCGCGAAATGCCTCGATGGCGGCCGCCCCCGTATCGCCCGAGGTCGCGCCGACGATGGTTGCCCGGCGCCCGTGCATCTTCAGGACATGATCCATCAGCCGCCCGAGCAATTGCATGGCGACATCCTTGAAGGCGAGCGTGGCGCCATGGAACAATTCGAGAAAGTAGAGATTGCTGTCGAGCTGTGAGAGCGGTGTCACGGCCGGATGCCGGAACCCGGCATAGGCATCGTCGATCATCTCCCGCAGGAGTCCCGCCGGCAGATCATCGCCGACGAAGGGGGTGATGACGCTGGCCGCGACTTCAGCATAAGGCCTGCCAGCGAAAGCGCGGATCGTTTCGGGAGCGAGGCGCGGATAATGATCGGGCAGATAGAGACCGCCGTCCGACGCAAGGCCCGTCAGCAGGGCTTGGGTGAAGGTAAGCGCGGGCGCTTCGCCACGTGTGGAAATATAGGTGATCATCGGACCTCGAACCCGTCTCCTGTCCGGCGAAACGGTCTGGGAAAGAAAGCCGTTCTTTTAGACCATGACATTCGGCTTCGCACCTGTTTCTCCCATGCTCCTGGGCAGGAAAGAGATTAGCGATGAACCGTAACGCTAAATTCTCTGTCCCGCTTCAGTTTTGCTTTTGCGTTCCTTCCAGGCATAGGCGTAGAGGACGAGTACCATCCCAATGGCGAGCCCGAACCAGGTCAGCGCATAGGAAAGATGATTGTTGGGGAAATGTATTTCCGTCGTGCCTGGATGTGGCCAAGGAGCTTTTGCAGCCGCCTCTGGGGGCAGCGGATCAAGATCAATGGTGAAGGGTGCGGCCTCGGTGAGGTGCATGGAGGCCGCGATCTCCTCGGGATCGCGGGTAAAGAATTCCCCTTTTTCAGGTTGGTCCTGGGGGGTGAAGGGATTGCGGGGCTCGGGCGGCCGCATCAGGCCCGTCAGGGTCGTGGGTGTGGGTGATACTTGCTCGGGCAAGAGAGCGTCATTCCTCGCCGCAACCGGCACAAATCCACGATTGACGATGACGATTCCACCGCTCTCAAGTGCGAAAGGGGTCATGACCAGATAGCCGGGCCCCATACCCGCCGCGACCGTATTGGCGGAACCGCGAAAGACCAGCCGATCGCGGCCCGGAAGGAAGGAACCTGCCAGGCGGACGTGCCGGTAATCATAAGCGTCGGGGATGAGCTTTGGCCATTGATCCTGCGTTGCGAGCGCCTGTGGTGGTGCTTTCGCCCTTTCCGCGATTTTGGCGATCAGGTCTTCCTTCCAGGCCAGACGCTGCAGTTGCCAGACGCCGAGGCCGATCATGATCAGAAAGGCGGCACCGCTGAGGAACGCTGCGATGATCAGGCGACGGGACAAGCGCATGTCAACCAGCGATCCGGCCGGGCTCGGCCTTGTGCTTGTATTGCATGGCGACGAGCAAAGCTTTCAAGGGGCGCAGCAGACCGCCACAGATCAGGATGGTCAATGGGAAAAATAAGAGGATGTGAACCCAGAACGGTGGCTCGTAGGTCAGTTCCATCCATAAGGCGAGACCCAGAACAATGAAACCGCCGATCAACGACACGAAAACCGCAGGACCATCACCGGCATTGAGGGGGGTGTAATCGAGGCCGCACTGGCTGCAACTTGGTGCGAGTTCGAGGAAGCCATGGAATAATTTGCCCTTGCCGCAGCGCGGACAGGTTCCCTTGATCGCTGTGAGAAAAGGGGAGATGGAAGAATAGGTGGTCCCGGGAGCGTTCATGCGCTCATGCCTTTCCTTATTCGTGTGGCGTGGCGGGCTTTTGGCGACAGGATTGTCGAGCGCTTTGGCTGAAGCCGGAAACGAAACGTCTCTTCGCGCGCTCTGGTCGTATGGCGTTTCCCAGAGGATGGTCCACTGTGGGCTCCGGTCCATCACCATCAAACTGATTCGCACGCCGCTCGGGTATTTTCCATAGAAAAGGGCGGCCGTGGCCGCCCTTGATGAGAAAGAAAGAACGTCTTTAAAGAGTTCAACCCGTGACTTCGACGGCCGCGCCCCACGAACCCCAGATATAGATGGCGGCAAAGAGGAACAACCAAACCACGTCGACGAAGTGCCAGTACCAGGCCGCGAATTCGAAGCCGAGGTGATGGGTGGGGGTGAACTGGCCAATCTGCACGCGGATCAGGCACACCAGAAGGAAGAGCGTGCCGATGATGACGTGAAAACCGTGGAAGCCCGTCGCCATGAAGAAGGTCGATCCGAAGATTGAGCCTTTGAAGGCGAAGGGGGCGTGAATATATTCGTATCCCTGCACGAAGCTGAAGATCACGCCAAGAACGATGGTCAGCAACAGGGCTTTCTTGACCGTGGCACGATCATTTTCCAGAAGCGCATGATGCGCCCAGGTGACGGTGGTGCCCGAGGTCAGGAGGATCATCGTGTTGAGAAGCGGCAGCTTCCAGGGATTGATGGCCTCCATACCCTTCGGGGGCCAGACGCCGCCAAGAAATTCCGTCCGGGCATATTCGATCGGAAAATTCGGAAACAGGCTGGTGTTGAAGAAGGCCCAGAACCAGGCGACGAAGAACATCACTTCGGAGGCGATGAACAGGATCATGCCGTAACGGTGGCTGATCTGGACGACACGTGTATGGTAGCCGCCGTGTTCAGCTTCCTTGATGATATCGACCCACCAGGAGGCGGCGGTGTAGAGAACACCGATAAGGCCGGCAAAGAAGACGTAGACACCGGCTTTGGATCCGCCGATGGTCATGCCTTTCATCCACAGGACGCCGCCGACAGCCATAATGAAGGCCGCGATGGACGCTGCCAGGGGCCATGGACTGGGATCGACGAGATGATAATCGTGATTCGGTTTCGCATGCGCGTCCGACATGAGAGTCTACCTTCTTTATGGCTGCGCGAGCCTTGCTCCAGTCGTTCTTCCGCCCGATAGGGTTGGAAAGGGATAATGATCTGTTCCAGACACCGGATCCACCGGGCCCATCATCGCAGGATGACCTTTGGCCTGGAAAGATCCCGATTTTGCACCAGAATGGTCATGCGAGGAACCGGAAGAGCGCAGCAGCGGATCTGTAGCGCGAGACGCGAAGCGAGCAATCTTTGCCGACCGATCCGCTTTCCCCTGCTTCTCCGGCTTTGCCTTGTTTGACCGCAATGGTCAAGGCGATCAATTCGGTTATTGGTCAGACAGCGTTGATGCGGCGCATGCCTCCCTGAAAAGCTGTTTCACAATGGTTTGTCGCTGCCCTCGCTATGGTCGCTTGATGCGGTCACCGGCGCAGGATTTTTCGAGATGAAAAACGTGTAGGACAATGTGATCTGATCGACGTTCTTCATCGATTCATCCTGTTCGAGAGCCGGATCGAGGAAGAAAACGACAGGCATGTCGGCGCTTTCATGCGGGCCGAGCGTTTGCTCGGTGAAGCAGAAGCAAGAGATCTTGTCGAAATAGCCGCCGCTATTTTCTGGCGTCACATTATAGAGCGCCTGGGCGGCGATCGGCCGGTCGGCGTGATTGGTGACTTTGTAAAAAACCGTCGCCACCTTGCCGGTTCGTAAGCGGATTTGCGGCGTTTCCGGTTCAAAGCTCCAGGGAAGGCCTTTGGCGACATTGGCGTTGAACCGCACAATGATATCGCGTTGTCCCTCGGTGGCTGGAGCGATTTTGGCGACCTGTGTCGTACCGCCGTAACCCGTTGCGGAGCAGAACATCCGGTACAAAGGAACAGCCGCAAAGGAAAGGCCGAGCATGCTGAAGATGGCGCCACTGATGAGGACGGCGCTGACAGTCATGCGCCGCCTGGACTTTCGTGCCTCCTGTTCAGTGGCCGGAGAAGCGTTCATTTCCACACTTTTCCCCTTCGTGCTTCACCTCTCAGGTTTCTGGAGCGGTGAGAGGTGTTCCTGAGCACTTGATCGTGGTTCCTCTCCGGAATGCCTCATGCGAGGTGTACTCACGAAGAATGATGTCGTTACCTTTTGTCAAAATGGCTTGTCGATGACCCCAGGCCCAAGCTTGGCGATGGTGACCACATAAAACAGCAGGACGAAAAAGGCGATCGCCACCCCGATTGCGACGTTGCGTTGCCGCCGGGCTTTTTCCTGTTCCGGTGTGAGGGTGATCCCCTCGGGTTCTTTATCTTTCGTCATCAGTCAACTCCTGCGCCGTCAGCCAATCACTTGAGCAACGAAGCTGGCGACGATCGGGATCAATCGTTCAATGACGATCTCGGCAAACAGCAGGAAAAGATAAAGGATGGAAAATCCGAACAGCGCCTTGGCATGGCGATCCGCTTGCGGGCCGGTCCGCACGGCAAAGACGCGTGCGGCGAAGAAGAGCATCGTACCCCCGAGCGTGATCGAAATGATGCCATAGGCGAGAGAGGTGAAGCCGAACAGCCAGGGCAGCACGCCGACCGGCACCAGCACCAGCGTGTAGAGAAGGATTTCAAGACGCGTGTGGTCGGAGCCTCTCACATTGGGCATCATCGGAATGCCCGCCTGCCGATAATCCTCGGAACGCACGAGGGCGAGCGCCCAGAAATGCGGCGGCGTCCAGATGAAGATGATGGCGAAGAGGATGAAACTCGACAGGCTGAACTGACCCGTTGCCGCGACATAGCCGACCATGGGTGGAAACGCCCCAGCGGCCCCGCCGATGACGATGTTCTGAGGGGTCGAGCGCTTCAGCCACATCGTATAGATGACGACATAAAAAAAGATGGTGAAGGCAAGAAAGGCCGCTGCCAGCCAATTGGCGACCACGCCAAGAGTGAAAACCGAGAGAAGGGTGAGCGTGAGGCCGAAGGCCTGAGCTTCCTGCGGCAGGACGCGGCCGAGAGGAATCGGCCGTTTGGCGGTTCGCTTCATGACCGCGTCTATGTCAGCATCATACCACATATTGAGAGCCCCGGAGGCGCCGGCGCCCACGGCAATGGCGAGCAGGCTGGCGAAACCGACGATCGGGTTCACGGGGACAGGGGCCAGCAACATTCCCGCCAGCGCCGTAAAAATCACCAGGGACATAACCCGGGGTTTCAACAGGGAAAAATAATCCGAGGGACTGGCGCTCGATATGGCGGCGGAAGGTACTTGGCTGAGGAAAGTCATGTAAATGTGCCGGGTTAGGCCGAAGCCGTGAATTCTACCGCAGCGGATACCTCTCGCGAGATCCGTGCTGCGGGCGCAAAGACAGCGGCCATCATTCCGAAGTCTGGTGATTCGCAACATATGAGAGCCGGATGGTAGGGACCGAAACGGTCCCAAACGGCTTGATTATGTCCAATCTCCCGGCGGGGAGCCGGGAGACAGTCGCGATCAGACCGGTCTTCTCTGATGATGGTTCTGAAACCGCTAGAGATTCGTTCCCCCCATCTTTTATTTTCCATTGTTTTTGTCGGTGACGAGATCGCTGGGTGGAAATTGGACGAGCCTCGTAAGAACGGGGCTGTCGTAACGGCCATCCCAACATCATGGATAAAATTCGACGCTTCGTTCGCAAACACTCTCATTGTTCGAGTGGAGCGTTGCCGGATAGACCCGCAACGCTCTAAGCGCCGAATTTTGTCCACGAAGGGAGAATCGCGACGAGCCGTGGCTCGCCGCGAAAAACGTTAGTGGCTGTCCGAGCCGACGATACGCGGAAGCGTGTCGAACTGATGGAACGGAGGCGGCGAGCTGAGAGTCCATTCGAGCGTTGTGGCGCCCGGACCCCATGGATTGGCGCCGGCCAGCCGCTTCTGCGCGAAGGCCTGGAAGACGATATAAAGGAAGAAGATGACGCTGAGCCCGGAAATGTAGGAACCGATGGAGGAGACCGAATTCCAGAGCATATAGGCGTTCGGATAGTCGATATAGCGTCGCGGCATGCCGGCAAGGCCGAGGAAATGCTGCGGGAAGAAGGTCAGGTTCACGCCGATGAAGAACATCCAGAAGTGAATCTTCGCAAGGCGCTCATTGTAGAGGTAACCCGACATTTTCGGGAACCAATAGTAGAAGCCGGCGAAAATGCCGAACACGGCGCCGAGCGACAGGGTGTAGTGGAAGTGCGCGACGACGTAATAGGTCTCGTGCAGGGCGCGGTCGGCAGCAGCATTGGCGAGAACGACGCCAGTGACGCCACCAACGGTAAACACGAAGATGAAGCCGATCGCCCAGTACATCGGCGCCCGGAAGGTGATGGAGCCACCCCACATCGTGGCGATCCAGGAAAAGATCTTAACGCCGGTCGGCACCGCGATCACCATCGTGGCGAAGACGAAATAGCGTTGTGTATCGAGCGACATGCCGACCGTGTACATGTGGTGAGCCCACACGACGAAGCCGACGATGCCGATGGCGACCATGGCATAGGCCATGCCGAGATAGCCGAAGACCGGTTTCTTGGCGAAGGTCGAAACGATGTGGCTGATGATGCCGAAGGCCGGCAGGATCATGATGTAGACTTCGGGATGACCGAAGAACCAGAACAGATGCTGGAACAGAAGAGGATCACCGCCGCCGGACGGGTCGAAGAAAGTCGTTCCGAAGTTGCGGTCAGTCAGCAGCATGGTGAGTGCGCCGGCGAGAACCGGGAGCGAGAGAACCAGCAAAAACGCTGCAGTGAGCATGCCCCAGGCGAACAAAGGCATTTTATGCATCGTCATGCCGGGCGCGCGCATGTTGAAGATCGTGGTGATCAGATTGATCGAGCCGACGAGGGACGAAATACCGGCGATATGCAGGCCGAGGATGAGGAAATCCATAGCCGGACCCGGATGGCCCGTATTGGCGGATAGCGGCGGATACATGACCCAGCCGCCGCCGAAGCCCAGCATGCCGGGTGCGCCTTCCATGAACAGCGAGATCACGGCGAGGCCGAGAGAAGCGGGCAGTAGCCAGAAGGAAATATTGTTGAGGCGCGGGAACGCCATATCCGGCGCGCCGATCATCAGCGGAATGAAATAATTACCGAAACCGCCGATCAGCGCCGGCATGACCATGAAGAAGATCATGATCAGGCCGTGAATGGTGATCGTGACGTTATAAAGATTCTTCGCGGCGTCAATGGCGGTTTCAGGAGCAGCGCCGTCGACGATCTGGGCGAGATGAGTGAAAATCTGGATGCCGGGATATTGCAGTTCCATACGCATCAGAATCGACAGGAACGCGCCGAAGACGCCCGCGATGACCGCGAAGACGAGGTAAAGTATACCAATATCTTTGTGGTTGGTTGAAAACAGATATCGTTTCAACCCGGTGGGATGTGCTGGATGGGCTGAGGCTGTCGCCATCAGGAAGTCTCCTCGAAACGGATGTTTGCGGTCCGATTAGGGCAAGTGGCGGAACCTTGACCTATCAAAACCGCCGCTTGGTTTTTCGTCGTTGTCGTCGGATGGCGGGGAGAAGCCGGGATGCGTGCCGCCCTCCCTACACCTGGAATTCACACCTGGAATTCAATGTGCCTGTGCGAGATGGATCGGCTGGGAATCAGCGGAAGCGAATTTCTTCTTCGCCGAGGCGAGCCAGTCAGCATATTTTTCTTCGCTCACGACGCGGAAGGCAATCGGCATATAAGCGTGATCCTTGCCGCAAAGCTTGGAGCATTGACCGTAATAGATGCCTTCGCGCTCGGCCTTGAACCAGGTTTCGTTGGTACGGCCGGGGACGGCGTCGATACGGATGCCGAAGGAGGGAATCGTGAAGGAGTGAATCACATCGTCCGCGGTCACCAGGACATGGACGACTTTGCCAACCGGTACCACCGCCTCATTGTCGACGGAAAGCAGGCGCACATCGCCGGGCTTCAGATCGGCTTCCTGGATCAGGGTTGAATCAAATTCGAAGCCACCGCCCTGGTCGGCCGGATAATTATAGCTCCAGTACCACTGCTTTCCGGTGACCTTGACGGTCAGATCGGAAGGCGGAACCACCAATTGGTGCGTGAGCAGCCGGAACGAGGGAATTGCGATCACAACCAGAACCAGGACCGGGAAGATGGTCCAGGCGACTTCGAGGCCGGTATGATGAGTCGTCTGGGACGGAACCGTATTGGCCTTGTCATTGAAGCGGAAGATCACATAGGCCAGAAGCCCGAGGACCAGCAGGCAGATCGCGGTGATGATCGGCAGCAGCACCCAGTTGTGGAAAACGTGAATTTCCTCGGCAATCGGCGTTGCGGCTGCCTGCATGGAGATCTCGCCAGGATAGGCGAGGCCATCGGCATGAGCCAGTCCGGCAGAAATCGTTGTGGAAAGGAGCAAACCCAATCCGATTGCGCTGCGCACCAATCGAGAGGGTCGCGCGGCTGGTGGAACAAAGTTCATGTATACCCTCGCTCCGCTGCACGGCAGTGCGCCGTGTTGACTCATAAGCGGCTTCTCCGGCGCGCCATGCGCCGGACCTTCCAGCCTGGATGGATGGAACCTATTTGGGTTCAAAACACAAACGCGTTTCAAGCGCAATTCATATGTTGCGGCTTAAAAGCGCAAGACCAAGAGTTGCTGATTTTAGCCGATGCGCGATATGTCTTTCGGCCGCAAGTTGGTGAATGCGTGGGCCGGGTATCGACTGGGAATCTGCGCCGGAATTCGTGACCGACCCTTGTGCTTGACAGGGTGAGGTGATTTGCTAGTGCTCTCCAAGCTGGTCCCCCGGCGATACGCTGGGCCTCACGCACTAAGCAAACTTTCCAAAGTTGGCTTATACTTAAAAAAATCTAGGAAGCATTGATTTTGCTTTTTGAAGTAAAATCAATTGCGGTGCTGGCTGCGCACGCCTGCTTAGGCGGAATCGATTTGGAAAATCGAACACCGCAAGGCGGTTGCTTCTGGGGCGCCCTCTTCCAAAGTGATCTTCCTCAAACGCCAAGGACGTGTCGAAGTGTTTCTGGCGCGGTATGGAGCATGATCGACGCGGGAGGATGCGAACTCCCTCGGCGTTATGGCTAAAGGCTTTGGCGCAGAGGTATTCTAGAATAGACATTGGATATTGACTAAAGGCGGATGGCTGGAGCAAGCATGGCGGAATGGATCGACGAGCGTATAGGTCGAGAAGGAATCGCCCGGCCGGTTTGGCCTCTCAATCAATGGTTTTGTGCCCCGCGCCTGCGGGAATCGGGCTTTGTGAATCAATCCGTGGCTCCTGCAGTTGCCCCCCGTGGTGATTCGCGTTCTTTTACGGCGCGTATGCTCGGATTGGGGCTGCTTTTTCTGGTGGGTTTATGTTCTCTGCTGGCCGTGTCCGGCGCGCCGGCGACGGCGCAGGGCATCGTCAAGGCCAAGCATGGCGACTGGGAATTGCGGTGTGAAACGCCGCCGGGCGCACAGAGCGAACAATGCGCGTTGCTGCAAAGCGTCGCCGCGGAAGACAAGCCCAACATTAATCTCGTCGTGATCGTTTTGAAGACGGCCGATGGCAAGAGCCGATTGTTGCGAGTCATTGCTCCACTTGGCGTTTTGCTGCCTTCCGGCCTAGGCCTCAAGATCGACGCGACCGACGTCGGGCGTGCCGGTTTTGTGCGGTGTCTGCCGACCGGTTGCGTCGCTGAGGTCGTGATGGATGAAAAGCTCATCGAGCAGATGAAGAACGGCAAGAATGCCACTTTCATCATCTTCCAGACCCCCGAGGAGGGAATCGGCATTCCTCTGGCGCTCAACGGGTTCAAGGAAGGATTTGCACGCCTGCCATAGAGTTATTTCGGACCTTTCCGGAACGGCTCCTGCCAAGGCCGGTCGTGCGCATGGGGAGAGTCGCGGGCTTGCGCCACAGCTTGTCCGGAAGCATTTCCTTTTGCCGAGAGTAAGGATAAAACCGTGCGACCTCAGCGGAAGGACGGGTGTCTTGCGCGCTTCTCCACTAGTCCGTTCTTTTCGTTTCGGTTTCTCCTAATGCCTTCACGCAGCCGAAGCAGGTTCTGCTCCGGCTCCGATCATCCTTTCGGGAGCCTTGGTGCATGCGGCAAGCCGTAAGCAGAATCGGTGCTTTTCAATTTGCCTTCCGTGCACGCTCGAGGACAGGGTCCCGCCCTGACGATAAACGCGTTGCGGCTGTTTCCGATGGTGCGTCTGCGCGCCAAAAGATCCTGCGGGACAAGTCGCTCTCCAGGACTCGGAATCTTGCACGGGGCGTCGTCTGCTTGGCTCTCGCCGCTACTCTGGCCGCGTGTGGCGGCAAGGGGCCGGCCAGCAGTTTTGACAGTCCGTCAGTGCAGGATGTTGGCTCGGAGTCGCAGAACAGTTTCACGCCCAAACTCGCAAGTCTCCTCGGATTGAAGAGTGCCTCCTTCGACGAGCACGGCAATCTCCGGCAAAATGTCGTACCCATCGCCTGCCCGGAAATCGTTCTCCTTGAAGGCGATGCCGCCAAGCGCGTCTACGCGGGCGGCGAAGCGAACAATGATCTGCGCTACCAGATTTCGATCGACGATGCGGCGCGGGAATGTGGTCGCAATGGCGACAAGCTGGAGATCAAGGTCGGTATGCGCGGCAAGGTCTTGCTGGGACCGAAGGGAAACCCTGGAACATTCAATGTGCAAGGCCGGGTGGCGATCTTCGACGAGGGTGAGAAGCAAGAGATCTTTAGCAAGACTTATCATGCCACGGTCACGATCCCTCCGGGCAGGACGGAGGGAAGCTACACGCTGATCTCGGATGTCTTGCAGATGCCTTTCCATACCGAACAGGCTGATCAGGATTATGCGGTCAAGATCGGCGTGAGCGACGGCAGCGCTAAAAAGGAACGGTGATCGCGGGACGCGTGCCATGCTGCTGGACGTTATCCAGATTGCGTCGACGACCGACAGTCAGCGCCGCGAACCGGCTCGCTTCCCGATCCGTTCCCGTTGGTGATATCCTTCTGATTCGCATTTATTTTTCCGCATGAAGCCGGGGCGTGGCTTCGCCTTGCGTCTTATCGCCGCGCTTGCTTCGCGGCTTGGCCTTATGCTTGAAAGCTATTGAAATAATATCGGTTTTTATTTTCGCGGCGGCGTAAAAACGGCGGCCTTGGTGGCAGCGACCAGCGAGGCCGATTGACAAGTGACAGCTCCTCGACCAAATTCCCGCACGTCAGATCACCAATCCTAGCGGAAGAGTCCGTTTCATTGGAAACGGCGCCGAAGGCGCAACCGCCCCGGAAACGCTCAGGCCCACGGACCGCTAGGGGATGACACTCTGGAAAGCGATCTCCGCTTAGGGGATCCACCGACGGGGGTAACTTTACGCCTTGTGGCGTGGAGGAAATCTCTCAGGTCACCGGACAGAGGGGGCAGGCGTTCTCTTGACGCATGATGCCGGAATAGCATCTGCGATGAGGCCGCCCTCCTATTGTTTCCTGTCCGGATAGTGCACGCATGTCGCTCGAAGAGTCCAAAACCGCAGGCTCCGCTCCGGCGTTGCTGCATACGCCGCTTTATGCGCTTCATGTCGCGCGCGGCGCACGCATGGTTCCCTTTGCCGGCTATGCCATGCCGGTTCAATATCCCACAGGTATATTGGAAGAACATCTTCAGACCCGCTCCAAGGCCGGTCTGTTCGATGTTTCACACATGGGGCAGGCCTTGTTGGAAGGTCCACAGGCTGCCGCGCGTCTTGAAACGCTCGTTCCGGGCGATCTGACCTCGCTCGTGCCGGGTCGTATGCGCTATACGCAATTGCTCGATGCGCAAGGCTGTATCCTCGACGATTTGATGGTCACGCGCCTCGAAAATGATTCGAACGGCGAGCGACTTTTTCTCGTCGTCAATGCCGCAACCAAGGCACAGGATTTCGCGCATATAAGCGCGTCGCTACCCGATCTTCGGCTGACGCCGCTGGAAGATCGGGCTCTTCTGGCCTTGCAAGGTCCTGCCGCCTCGGCCTGCCTCGCGCAGCATTTTCCCGCCGTTGCCACCATGCCGTTCATGAGCCTGATCGAGATCGAGCAGGAAGGGATGGTCTGGCGCATCTCGCGCTCCGGCTATACCGGCGAAGACGGTTTCGAGATTGCCGTGCCGGCAGATTCGGCGCAATCCTTTGCCGAACGCCTGTTGGCGGATGAGACAGTGCTTCCGATCGGCCTCGGTGCGCGCGATTCGCTCCGGCTCGAAGCCGGGCTCTGCCTTTACGGCCATGATATCGACACGACAACAACGCCGATCGAGGCGGGACTGCTCTGGTCGATTTCCAAAAGGCGCCGCGAGTCGGGCGGCTTTCCCGGTGCGGCGCGCATCCAGTGCGAAATCGCTGAGGGACCCGCGCGCCGCCGTATCGGCCTGCGCATCGAAGGCAAGGTCCCTGCACGTGAAGGCGCCGTGATCGAGACGCCGGAGGGCGTGTCTGTTGGCTTTGTCACCTCGGGCGGATTCGCACCGAGCCTGCAGGCACCGATCGCCATGGGCTATGTGGCGAGCGCCCATGCCGCCAATGGCACTGTCCTGCAGGCCGTTGTCCGTGGGAAGAAATTGGCCGCGACCGTCACCGCCATGCCTTTCGTTCCCAATCATTATTACAGGGGCTCCTGATGTCGACCACCCGTTATACCAAGGATCATGAATATATCCGTGTCGAAGGCGACACCGGCACGGTTGGGATTACCGACTACGCCCAGTCGCAATTGGGTGATGTCGTTTTCGTCGAACTTCCGGCCATCGGCAAGGTGCTTGCCAAGGGGGCCGAGGCGGCCGTCGTCGAAAGCGTGAAGGCGGCGAGCGAAATCTATGCGCCGGTTGCCGGAGAGGTTGTCGCAATCAATGACGTTTTGGGAGAAGAGCCCGGCAAAGTGAATGAGGACGCCACCGGCGACGGCTGGTTTCTCCGGATCAAGATCAGCGATCCTGCCGAACTCGATACCTTGATGGACGAAGCCGCCTATCAGGATTTTCTCAAGACGCTTTAGCCGTCTCCTTCCTTCATTTTACCGCGCACTCATGGCCGAGCGCGCCGATTGATCGCCCGAGAGGACAGCCGATGCGTTATCTGCCCCTGACCGCGGAAGACCGGACCGAAATGCTGGCGCGCGTCGGCGTCAGTTCGATTGATGCCCTGTTCGACGATATTCCGGCAGCGCAGCGTCTGATCGATTTGCCAGATCTGCCCTTGCACAAGGGTGAGTTCGAAGTCGACCGTTGGCTTTCTCGCCTCGCGGGCAAGAATATTGCGGCCTCCTCCGCGCCCTTCTTCGTCGGCGCCGGCGCTTACAAACATCATGTGCCGGCAAGTGTGGATCATCTGATTCAGCGCTCGGAATTTATGACGAGTTACACGCCCTATCAGCCGGAAATCGCCCAGGGCACTTTGCAATATGTCTTCGAGTTTCAGACGCAGGTCGCGGCGCTGACCGGCATGGAGGTCGCTAACGCCTCCATGTATGACGGTTCGACGGCGACCGGCGAAGCCGTATTGATGGCGCAAAGGCTGACGAAGCGCGGCAAGGCGGTTCTCTCTGGCGGATTACATCCGCATTATGCGCAAGTCGTCACGTCGCAGGCCGCGCTGACCGGACATGAAGTCGTGTCCTTGCCGCCTGACATTGCGGCGAAGGAGGATATTGCGGCGGCGATCGATGCGCAAACCGCGTGCCTCGTCGTGCAGACGCCGGATGTCTTCGGCAATCTGCGCGATCTCGAGCCGCTCGCCGAGACCTGCCGCAAGCAGGGTGTTTTGCTCATCGCGGTTTTTACCGAGGCGGTGTCGCTCGGCCTTGTCAAGGCGCCTGGTGAGATGGGTGCCGATATTGTCGTCGGCGAAGGCCAGTCGATTGGTAATCCACTCACTTTCGGCGGACCCTACGTCGGTCTTTTCGCAACGCGCACGAAATATCTGCGTCAGATGCCGGGCCGCCTCTGCGGCGAGACGGTGGATGCCGACGGACGGCGCGGGTTCGTGCTGACACTGTCGACGCGCGAGCAGCATATCCGCCGTGATAAGGCGACCTCGAACATCTGCACCAATTCGGGTTTGTGCTGTCTCGCCTTCACCATTCACCTGACACTGCTCGGAGAGATGGGCTTGCGCCGGCTTGCCGCACTCAATCATGCGAATGCTGTCGATCTCGCCGATCGCCTTGCCGCCGTGCCGGGCATCGAAGTCCTCAATGAGACTTTCTTCAACGAATTCACCATTCGTGTTCCGGGCCGTGCTGCCGATCATGTTGAGCGGCTCGCGGCACAGGGAATTCTCGCCGGTGTACCGGTATCGCGCCTGTTACCGGGGCAGGGGCTCGACGATCTGCTGCTCGTCGCCAATACCGAAGTGAATAGCGATGAGGACCGTGCCGCTCTGGCTGAGGCGCTTACCAAATCCATTGCCTGAGCGGAGTGCGAGCGGATGCGAGAATGTGCATCCGCTCCATTCGAGAATGAGTGTGGGGTCGGGGTGGTGAGATCGCGAAACGGGGCGATCGATAATCATCCTCTCCATAAACGATTGCCGGAAAATTTTATCATTTTGCAGGACGGGGCCGAGGCCATGTTGGACCAGCCGAAGTTGGATCAGACGAAAATCGAGATCGACACGAGCAATATCGAAGGAACGATCGCGCCGGCTGATCATACGACCTTCACCGGCAATCGCGCGCTTGCCATTGAGGAAGGGTTGATCTTCGAACTTGGGCGCCCGGAAGTTTCCGGCGTCGATCTGCCGGATCCGAAACCGGTCGCAAACCGGCTTGGCACGCTGGAGCGCAAGGCGCCGATCGGTTTGCCTGGCCTCAGCGAGCCGGAGGTGCTGCGGCATTATGTGCGGCTGAGCCAGAAGAATTATGCGATCGACACAGGCATTTTCCCGCTCGGTTCCTGCACGATGAAGCATAATCCCCGGCTCAACGAGCGCATGGCGCGGCTGCCGGGGTTCGGCGATATTCATCCCTTGCAGCCGCAATCGACGGTCCAGGGTGCGCTGGAATTGATGCGCGAAATCAGCCATTGGCTCCTGACCCTGACCGGGATGCAGGCTGTCGCGCTTTCGCCACGAGCGGGTGCGCATGGCGAGGCCTGCGGGATGATGGCGATCAAACAGGCTCTGATCGCGCGAGGCGAGACAGAGCAGCGTACTGTCGTGCTGGTGCCTGATTCCGCTCATGGAACCAATCCGGCAACCGCCACGCTTGTCGGTTTCACGGTCCGCTCGGTGCCCGCGCGCGCCGACGGCATTGTCGACGTCGACGCCGTGCGTCAGGCGCTCGGGCCTGATGTCGCCGCGATTATGCTGACCAACCCCAATACCTGCGGCCTCTTCGAGAAGAATATCGTCGAGGTCGCTGAGGCCATGCATGAGGCGGGCGCCTATTTCTATTGTGATGGCGCCAATTTCAACGCGATCGTCGGGCGCGCGCGGCCGGGTGATCTTGGCGTCGACGCGATGCATATCAATCTGCACAAGACTTTCTCCACACCGCATGGCGGTGGCGGACCTGGCGCCGGCCCGGTCGTGCTCTCGAGCCGTCTTGCCCCGTATGCCCCACTGCCTTTGCTTGTAGAGGATGGATCTGGTCTGAAGCTGGTGGAGGATCCGGCCGAAGCGCCAGGCACTTTTGGCCGGCTAGGTGCTTTCCACGGCCAGATGGGCATGTTCGTGCGGGCGCTCACCTACATGCTGTCGCATGGGGCCGATGGATTGCACCAGGCTTCCGAGGATGCCGTGCTCAATGCCAATTACATTCGTGTCGGCCTTGCAGATTTGATGTCGCTGCCATTCGGCAACCGGCCTTGTATGCATGAAGCCTTGTTCGATGATGGCTGGTTGAAGAATACGGGCGTGACCGTGCTCGATTTTGCCAAGGCGATGATCGATGAAGGCTATCATCCGATGACGGTCTATTTCCCGCTCGTGGTTCATGGTGCCATGCTGATCGAGCCGACGGAATCGGAATCGAAAGCGACGCTCGATCTGTTCATTGCCGCTCTACGGGATTTGGCGATGGCGGCACGGCGAGGCGACAAGGAGCGCTTCCTCGGCGCACCGCATTTCGCCCCGCGCCGGCGGCTTGATGAAACCAGAGCGGCGCGAAGCCCCGTGCTGAAATGGACGAAACCGGCGCCTGTCGAAGGGTGAGGTTGTAATCGTCTTCCTGGCGATTTGACGATCGCTATCGCGCATACATTTTTGCTTATTGTCTGTTGAGCGTATTTACGAACTGAATATTCGTGAGTGCGCTAATACATCGACTTGATTGGAATCCTGGTCAGGCTTCATTGATTGCGATGCCTGTGATCAATGAAGTCCGTTCGCGCCGCAGCTCGTGGCGGGTACGCGATACGAATTCAATTCTCCTGCAGCAGGGCCGCGGCTTCTTCGGGATAGGCGATGGATCGCGCGCCAAGTGCTGTTAGCGTTTGTTTTTTCTTGTCGGTATGGAAATTGGAATCGGCGGTCACGAAGACATCCCGCTCCGCTTCGATATGGGTCCAGATCGCCTGTACATCCGCTTTGCACTGGCGCCAGGGGCAGGTGAAGGGCGGCGATTTTTCCGCAATCCCGTGTGCGAACCGAAAATCCCGCCAGAAGAACTGAACATTCGGGAACAGGATTGCATGAATTTCTCTCTCGAGATCTTCCTGTTCGGGTGTCGAGAGAATGCTCCAATCGGCGAGGGAAACGTCGAAATAGGTCATGGGCCGCAAAATTTCGATCCCGCCGAACGCCTTTTCGTCGAGATAAGCAGAAAATTGCGCGTGTTTGGTGATCTCGGGATGGTCCTGAACGCTGAGCGCGGCGATTGCCAGATGGGCTTTTCCGGTCGCCTGTGCCGCTAGGAGCTTGCGGAGGGCTTCCGCTTCGGGCGTTTCCGCATCGAGCATGGTGAGGCATGACGCGTGCAGCGTGAATGTTTTCATGACATTCCTTTGGTCTTGTCACCGAGGGGCTTGTCGGACCGCCACCGGCTGATGTGAGCTGGCGCATCAAGCACCTCTTTCTATCCTGTTCCAATGCTCTTTTGGCAATAGAGACAGGCTGTGACGGGAGGTGTGGCGGTGGCTGATACCAGACTTTCCTGTTATAGCTGCGCCTCGAACAGGAGGTGGAATCTGCCTGGCATTTGCAAGCGGCACCATCGATATCGGCCCTGATGAAAACACGATCCACCGGAAAAGATTGAATGCTCCACACGCTTCTGAGCCTGCTTGCCGCGAATGTCCTGTTCACACCCTTGTCGCGGCGTGCCGGTTTCGGCAATGTGCTTGGTTATCTCATCGGGGGCATTATCATCGGGCCCGCCGGGCTTCGCCTTGTAACCGATGTTGACGATATCCGCGAGATCGCGGAACTCGGCATTGTCATGCTCTTGTTTCTCATCGGTCTCGAGCTTCGCCCGCGCCGCCTGTGGATCATGCGCAAGACGGTTTTCGGTCTTGGCGTCGGACAATTGTTGCTGACCGGCGCCGTTCTGCTTCCACTCGTTCATCTCGCGGGCCCCGGATGGACCGGCGCTCTCGTTGTTGCGGCGGGGCTTGCTTTATCGTCCACGGCCATCGTTCTGCCGCTTCTCGCGGAGCGAGACTTGCTTGCGACCACCGCAGGGCGTGACGCCTTTTCGGTTCTGCTGTTTCAGGATCTCTCCTTCATTCCCATGGTCGCGCTGGTGCCTCTTGTGACCGGCGAAGGTTTGCCGCTGGATGATCCGTGGATACAGGTCGCCCGCGGCATTCTTGGCATTGTGGTCATTCTGCTCGGCGGCCGGTTTTTCATCCGTCCGGTCTTCCGGCTCATCGGGGCATCACGCACACCGGAAACATTCACCGCTTTGGCCCTTTTGATCGTCGTCGGCGCGGCGGCGATCGCTCTCGGCGCGGGGCTTTCGGCCTCTCTCGGCGCCTTTCTGGGTGGCGTCCTTTTATCGGATTCCGAGTTCCGGCATGAGTTGCAGGCGGATATCGAGCCTTTTGAAGGGTTGCTGCTCGGCTTTTTCTTCATCTCGGTAGGGATGTCGGCAAATCTTGATCTCCTGTTGACGGATCCCATCACCATTGGTCTT
Source organism: Beijerinckia mobilis (assembly GCF_000745425.1). Taxonomy (GTDB): domain Bacteria; phylum Pseudomonadota; class Alphaproteobacteria; order Rhizobiales; family Beijerinckiaceae; genus Beijerinckia; species Beijerinckia mobilis. The sequence continues at coordinate 55,064 of NZ_JQJH01000012.1, read as the reverse complement.
GGCCTTCTGGTGATGACCGTCGTCAAGATCGTCGTGGCTTTCGCGCTCGGCCGTCTGCGCGGAAGCGATATGCAGGCGAGTATCCGTTTCGCATTGTCCCTGTCGCAGGGCAGTGAATTCAGCTTCGTCCTCTTCGCCACCGCTGTCGGTGCGGGTGTTCTTTCGACGCCGCTTGCCAATCAGCTCACATTGATCATCGCCTTGTCGATGCTGACGACGCCCGTCCTGTTCTCGCTCTCGGAGCGCTCTCTCATTCCCCGGTTCGAGCCGGCCAGGAAGCCGGTCTACGACAAAGTCTTCGATGAAGAATCGTCGGTGATCATCTGCGGGTTCGGGCGTGTCGGGCAGATCGTCGGCCGTATTCTCGCGATGAAGAACATCCCCTTCACGGCGTTGGAAAAGGACGAGGAGCAGGTCGAATTTGTCAGGCGCTATGGGACCAAGGTCTTTTATGGCGATCCGGGCCGGCTCGATGTTCTTCGGGCAGCCGGTGCGGAGAGGGCGAAGCTGCTGGTCGTCGCGCTCGCGGATATGGAAGAAACGCTGAAGGTCGTCGATATGGCGAGGGAGGCATTTCCCAATCTCAAAATCCTCGCCAGAGCCCGCAATCGCCGTCACCATCATCTGCTGATGGACCGCAACATCGATGGTATCGTGCGGGAGACCTATCATTCGAGCCTGGTCCTTTCCCGCATGGTGCTGAAAACTTTAGGGGTGGCGGCGAAGGAGGCGGAGCGGACCGTCGATTTCTTCCGCCAGCATGATGAAAAGGTCCTCGTCGAGACGCATGCCTTTTACGAAGACGAACGCCAGCTCATTCAAACCGCGCAGCAGACGCGAGATGAATTGATGGAGCTTTTCTCGCGCGATCTTGGCGCATCGGAAAAACAGCGCGACACAGGGAAAAATCCTGAAGGGGTGAGGGTCCCGAAACAGGCCGGTTAAAGGCGGCTCAGAGCCATTCCTTCTGATTGCCCGGGAGATGGGCGTATTGATCCCACGGCGACAGGCGAGAGACGCAATAGGCGACAATGAGATTGACGGCGAGCGCCGTCAGCCCATTGTAAATGCCGAAATTGGCATAGCCGAATAATTTGGTAAGCGGCGTCCAGGCGGTTGCGCCCCAGGAAAGCCAGGTGCCGAGCGCCATCCCGAGGCTCCAGCCCGCGAGCAGGCCCGTACCGTTGAAGCGCCTGGAGAAAAGGCCGCAGACGATTGCCGGGAAAATCTGGATCATCCAGATGCCGCCGAGCAATTGCAGGTCGAGCGCGAATTTGGTCGGCATGAAAAGGATGACGAAAAGCGCGCCGACCTTGACGAGCAGGGAGGTGAATTTTGCCAGCGCAGCTTCATCGCGTGTTGAAATGGCCGGTTGGAATAAGGGTTTCCATAGATTGCGGGTGAATGTATTGGCAGCGCCGATTGACATGATGGCGGCAGGAACCAGAGCGCCAATCGCGATGCTCGCAAAGGCAAAACCGGCGAACCAGTCTGGAAACATCGTCAAGAACAGTTGCGGCACGGCATCTTGCGGATCCTGTGTCCTGATACCAGCTGCGTGAGCCATGTAGCCCATGAGGGCGATGAGGACGAGCGCGACGGAATAGGCGGGCAGGGTGATGGCATTGGTACGGATCGCCTTGCCGCCCGAGGCGGAGAGAATGCCGGTGAGCGCATGGGGATACATGAACAAAGCCATGGCGGAGCCGATGGCGAGCGTGATGAAGGGCATGATCTGACCCGGCGTGAGCATGATGCCCGCCACGATCTTGCCTTGGGAGATCACCATCTTTTCGGTGAAGACCGATTGCGCCGCGTCGAAGATCGCGCCATAGCCGCCGAGCCTGGCCGGTATGATGATGATCGCAGCGATGACCACCACATAGATCATGAGATCCTTGACGAAGGCGATCATCGCCGGCGCGCGCAGGCCGCTCTTGTAAGTATAGAGAGCCAGCAAGAGAAAGGCGATGCCGAGGGGCATATGGCCCATGAAGCCTTCGGCGGAAAAACCCAGTGCCTTGATGACCTTTTCCATGCCGATCAATTGCAGGGCGATATAGGGCATGGTCGCCAGAATGCCGGTGAAGGCGACTGCGCCTTCGAGCCACCGATTGTTGAAACGGCCATAGACGTAATCGCCGGCGGTGAGATAGCCGTGTTTGTGTGTTTCGCTCCAGAGTTTAGGGAATACGACATAAAGAAGCGGATAGATCAGGATCGTATAGGGAATAGCGAAAAAGCCGTAGGCGCCGATTGCATAGACAACCGATGGCACGGCGATGACCGTATAGGCCGTATAAAGATCGCCGCCGATCAGGAACCAGGAGATCCAGGGGCCAAAGCGCCGACCGCCAAGCCCCCATTCATGCAGATCGTCGAGATCGGCGCGTTTCCAATGGGCAGCGATGAAACCGAGCACACTGACAAACAGAAAGAAGCCGACGAAAACCGCCGCGGCCGGTTTATTCAGGGCGTCGATCATCGCTGCGCCCCCTGTCGTAAAGATAAAGGCACAAGGAGCCGAACGGGATCAGCAGCAAGAGATACCAATAGAAAACGGGAAAACCGGCCAAACGTGGCTCGATCCGGTTATAGAGCGGAACGGCGATAGCGAGCAGACTGGGCCCGAGGATGAAAATGAGAAACTTCATGATTGCCGTGCTCTGCCATCGGTCGTGGGACGGACCGGTGGAACGCTCTCACATTTCGCGATCACATTGAAAATATGAGACTTCAAAAATTCGATAAAGAGGCCAGCCGCCACTTTACCGATCTTGGTATAAGAGATGAAAGGTCGGCTGCTCAAGAGACATTTTGCATCTGTTCCGGCGGCAGCTTGAGAAAAAGAGACACCTTTTCTAAAACAACCCCATTCCAAAGGGGCCGTGGTCGCGCAGGCGCGCGCTAAAGCCCTGATCCTTCCACATCGGCGTTCTTCATTTCGAAGCCGTCGGCGCGCAAGTCGATTTTCGATCTTTGCGCATCAAAGGCCAGCCCATGGGTGAGACGGCACAAATATTCTCTCATCGGATCATCATGCAGGAGGATCTTCCCGCCATAGAAGGACCGCCAGCTTGGACATTCGAATATTGCGATTTGCGCAATCTCAATTTCGAGGACATGGATCTCACCAATGTCCGCTTCATTCACTGCCGCATTTATCGGTGCAGTTTCTCTCGCGGTGTTTTTGGCGCGGCCTATGCCTATGCGGCCTTTATCGATTGCGGTTTCTACAATGCCCGCTGGCATCGGGACGAACGCCGCAATGCCGTGATCGAGGCGCTCTATAATCTGACGTTGACATACACACGCCAATCTGCTGTCGACGCCTTTTTCGAATTATTGCCGACTCTGCGTGATCCGCTGGATCCTTATGACATGTGCGGTGCCGCGGCGCGACGCCTCGAGATCTATGACGAGTTCAAGGCGATCCTTGCATTGACACTCGGGTGATGATGCCGGAGCCGCAATGGCGTTATACGAGGTAGGCGCTGCAATGCGGTCGCGGCGGCCAGGTCTCGATGAGTCATGCTCATTGTGACCAGGTATCAGAGACAGGAACGGACATTTGAAGCTTGATACGGTTCTTGCACGCATACCGGCCTGGTATGAATCCGGCTTATGCATTCACCTGCAATCGGCGCCCGGCCGCGGCAAATCGACGACGATTGAGGCGGTCCCGGAACTGCTCGCCAGCCGCTATCCTGACAAGGCTTTTGGCATTGTCATCATCAATGGCGGCAGCCTGACGATTGCCGATGCGACGGGTTATCTTGTCCCGGTGACACGGGACGGCAGCTCCTATTCCGAATTCACGCGGCCGTTCTGGTGGATGACGGCCGAAAACAAACCTCTTGAGGCCTATGATGGTGGCATTGTCTTCGTGGATGAGGAAGACAAGCTTGATGTCGATGTCAAAAAGATACTGGGTGAAGGCGCGCTTTCGGGTCGCCTCGGCTCTCACAGAATTCCGCCCGGCTGGCGGATCTGGACGGCTGGCAACAGGCAGAGAGATCGCTCAGGCTCAACCCGCCGTCTCGATCATCTGATCAACCGCCGGATGGAAATCGAGATCACCGACGATATCGAGAGCTGGATCCATTGGGCCGTACAAAACAATGTCTCCGCCGAGGCGATAGCCTTTACCAAGCTCAATCCGACAATCGTCTTTGCGAGCGAGGTGCCGGAAGTGCAGGGACCCTGGTGCACGCCACGCTCGCTGGTGCTTGCCGATCGTTTCATGCAGGCTTTGGCGGGTCCTGACGGTGCCGCGCCGATTGAGGATCCTGATCTCGCGATAGAAGTCGCGGGCCTCATCGGTGTCGCGGCTCAGCGACAATTCTTCGCGATGATCGCGACGCGCCTCAAACTGCCCGCGCTAGAGGATATATTGGAGGCTCCGGAAAAGGCTTTGCTGCCGCAAAAGATCGACGAGCAGATGCTGGTCGCCTTCTTTCTGGCCGCGCGGGCGGAGCGTGACACGATTGGCCAGATTATCCGCTACATCGAACGTCTGCCCGTTGATATGGCCATGGCCTTTGGTAAAGCCGCGTTCAAACGCGCTCCAGTGCTCATCGCCAACAAGGAGGTCATGGCCTGGACCAAAAGGAATGCCGGCATGATCAACCTGTTGCAATATGGGCGATGAGGCGGGGATGACTATACCCACGGCGCTAGACCGGGAAGAGGCCAGAGAGTTGTTGCTGGAGGAGACTGCGCGGGAAGAGTATGGTTTGCCGTTCGTTCCGCTCAGCGAAGAACAGCGGAAGGCGTGGGAAGAAACACGCGCTGCCTTTTTGTGGCGCTGTCCAGCCTTTTCTCATGTTCTTTACACGTTGATGAGCACGATTGACAATGAGCTCGCCTATTTCACGGATCACGTTCCAATCGCTGGCACAGACGGCTTTTCACTCTTCCTCAATCCGCGAACATTTCTGACGCTGCCGCTTGCTGAACGCGAATTTTTGATGGCGCATCTGGTCGCCCATTGCATTCTCGACCATCTCCATCTCGGGACACTTCTGCGGCGTTCGGGCCAGGTCATCTATGCCGATGGTCTGGTTTTGGCGCTCGACCATATCATGCTGGCTCTGGCGCAGGATTTCATCGTCAACGATATGCTTGTTTCCGCGCAGATCGGTACCTTGCCGGAGGTCGCCGTGGGACGCCATGAGCCGAGTTTCGGCAAGGCGACGGAAAGCTCAATCGATGTCTATCGTAAATTGCATGTAGCGTCGGAGCCCTCGCCTGGCGGTGATCTCGACAGTCATCTCGAAGCTGGTGAAGGCACGCCGAAACGCTGGCGTAATCGCAAGGCCGTCGATGCCGACGGAGAAAAAAATCAGGCGGCCTGGTCTGCGGCCATAGCGGAAGCAGCTGAAATCGAGCGTCTGCAGGGACGCCATGGCGGCGCGTTATCGCGTTTCCTTGGTCAAATTCTCGTTCCGAAAGTGCATTGGCGCGACAAAATTGCCGCCTTTTTCGCGCGGGAAACGGGGCGTAGCCGTTATTCCTGGCGTAAACTCGACAGACATATGATCATCCGCGGGATTGGCGCTCCGGCCCGTATCGGCGAAGGGGCCAATCTGATTATCATTGGTGTTGATTCCTCGGGCTCGATCACGGAACCAAGCCTGCGCCTGTTTCTTTCCGAAATCAGCGGCATTCTCGATAGCCTCGCTCCGAGAAGACTTTTGCTTCTGTGGTGTGATGCCGTGTTGCAGCGCGTGGATGATCTCGAAGTGGCTGAACAATTGTTGACGATCCGGAGCCTTGGTGCGCCGGGCGGCGGAGGGACGCGTTTTACGCCGGTTTTCGATTATCTCGCTGAGCAGGAGCTATGCCCTGACGCGCTCATCTATCTGACCGATGGCGATGGAGAATTTCCGCCGGACGCTCCGGATTATCCGGTCTTGTGGGGATGTATCGCCGACGACCGAAGCTTTCCCTTCGGCGAAGTGGTGCGGCTGACTCTCTAAGGATAGGGCTACCATCTTAATAGTGCGCCTCGTCCAATGGTTCCATCAACTCTTAAACTGTCCCGATGTCATCAAAGTGGCCTTATTCCTTAAATACGACAAGGGAAGATACGCGCTCTCGCCGCGTTTTCTATGGAGCGTCTTATTTCAGTGCCGTGATAATCGATCGGCAAATAATTGGTCAATTGTATCACGCTGATCCCTGAGCTGAGCATTCAGCCTGTTATCTTCATCAAGCTTTTGAAGAATCAATCGAGCTTCTTGGATCAATCGAATGTCGCCGTTTATTCCGCCGACCTTCAACAGGGATGTGACGAGATCACTTTGGGTTTCTAGTTCATTGGAAACCTCGGAAATACGTTTACGATTAATCTCAAGTGCTTGTTCGTAAGCTTCGCGGGCGCCTTGCCGATCGCCAGTCTCCATTTTCACGTCGCCGATCCGGTTCGCGCTCAGCACCATATCGCGTTTCCACGGCAGGGAACGGCTGTCGAGATTGACGAGCTTACGTGTCATTTCCAGACTTGCATTGTAAGCATTGAGAGCACCTTGCGTATCGGCGGCAGCACGTTTTACATCGCCAATCATCGCAAGACTGAGCGAGACATCACGTCGCCTGGCAGGGCTATCTGGATCTAACTCGACTATTCTGCGGCAGATATCGTGATGTTCCTGATACGCGTCGAGAGCACCCTGAACATCGCCATGCTCTTTCTTTAATGATCCGATCTTTTTGAGGGTAAGCTGGATATCATGGTGTAAGTCCACATTATCGGGATTTTCTGTGGAAAGCCTGCGTGTAATTGTGAGGCTCGACTGATAGGCCTCAAGAGCTGCCTCTCTATTGCCTTTCGTCTGTTCGATCATTCCCATGATAAACGAACCTACGGCGATGTCGCGCTCCCATTCCCTATTATCTGGTGTCTCGCGGGAAAGTTTTTGCGTGATCGAGAGGCCCGTCTGGCATGCTTCTAATGCACCCTGCGAATCTCTGAGAGCAAGTTTGTTCATACCGATCTTGATGAGACTCACAGCGATATCGCGTTGCCATTCTTGATTGAAGGGATCAGAATCGGCAAGTTTCTTGGAAAGATCCAGACTCGCATGATAGACATCAGCGGCACCTTGAAAATCTTCCATTTCTGCTTTTGTATTTCCAATCATGATGAGACTTACAACAACATCATGTTGCCATTCTTTATTGATCATATCCAGCTTCACAAGCGCATGACCAATCGCAAGACTAGCTTGATAGGCGTTTAATGCTTCTTTCCAGCGTGCATTTGTGAATTCATGATTGCCTTTGGTAATAAATTCGATCCAGGCCTCATGTTGCTCCTGGGGAGCTTTAAACGATAAATCGATGGAAGAAGCGCCAGGAACGATATCCTGCCGGAGTGCTTCGGTTGCGGTGATCGGCCTCATTTGCTCTGCAGCTTTGGCATGATCATCGACTGCAAAGACAGCGAGCAATAACGAAGTCAAGAGTAATGCAGATCGCAAGCTCTGTCTTTCTGGATGAATTACGACGTGTCGTTTAAAGGGCCATACCGAGGAGTTCGTTGGGAGCTCGCCGATCGGCTTTATCGCGTTTGTGTAAAATCCGACCATTGTTGGGATCTCCCTTGCTTTTTTGATACTGCTTTGCGGACGTCTTGTAATTATACTTTTGCTTTACGTCGGGAAAAAGCATATTTGTAAATTTTAGTGCCGTCAGTGCATACAAAATACATGGTATCGGCTTCTAATGAGCATCATAAGAGGTGGTTTAATTATTATAGCGCCACACTTTCAAAAATATCACCAACACTTTCCTGAATGCATAGATTTAATAAAAAAGCTATAAGGCTAGATTGATGTATATCATCAATATGAAAACGAAAAACGTTCGTGTATCGTATATGAAATCGGGTTTTTGTTTGCTTTGATGAAAAGAAACTTAAAGTTGGTGTTTGAATAGCCTCCGCTTACTTTTGAATCGTGCTGAAATTAGGCCGCTTTGTTTTTTTCCTTGAATTTATAGGGATTGGTAGATCCAGTAATAGTGGAGTTCTGCATTTTCATGGCATGCCGAATACAAACGCATCGTACAAGCGCGGTGAAATTGATGACGCCCTCTACGGTTTCGAGAAATTCATCATTTAATTTTGTGAGCAACTTTCCGAGAGATATGTTCTCTTGTACCGCTATGTCTTCCAACATATCCCAAAAAAGATTTTCCAGCCGGATTGAGGTCACATGACATCCAATACGTATGGACCGTGTTTGGACCGCGTAGGAGGTGGAGTCGAGCTCACTGAAAAGCTTGCACATTGATATTTCTCGCGTCGAACGGGCAGCCGATACAGCCATTGCGTATATGCAATGTGCTGACAAATAGCTGTGTATATCAAAGTATTGTCATTTTAGCTCAAACGCTTTGCGATCGAAGGTACCTGACTATGCATCCTCTACTCCAGATGCGGGTCGTGGAAACCTCTGAAGGCGCCTCAGCTAACAAAAATACCCCGAATTTTATCCTTTTTGCTTTTTACTATGCGTTGCTTTTGAAGTGTGCACGTGTTTTTCGTTATGGGTAACGTCAAGGCCGTACGTTTGCAGGCGGCGATAGAGCGTACTGCGTGCAATACCCAATGCGTTTGCGGCGTGGCTTATGTTCCCACGAAATTGGTCAAGTACATTTTCGATATAAATTTTGTCGTGAGATCTCAGATCTTTCAATTCATCCTTCGACGGCTTGGGCTCGACCCGTCCTATTTCTCGATCTGAAGCGTTTTCTGGTATCGAATTTGGTTCTGGTCGATTGTATTGTTGATAATGATCGAGGAGACTCGGTGACAACCAGCTTCTGCCTATAGTCGTCGTGTCGCACAAAAGCAGGGCGCTTTCGACAATATTGCGCAGCTCTCGAATGTTCCCTGGCCATGCGTAAGTTTGAAATATGTCCAAGACATCGGGGGTGAAGTGTCGCGAGCCCAGTTCGTGCTTCTTTGTAAGGGTGGCAAGAAAATGTTTGGCGAGAAGGACAGCGTCTCCTGGACGACGCCTTAGTGGTGGTACTTTTAACGTTGAGACATTCAGACGATACAACAGATCACGCCGAAAGCGCCCAGCCTCAACTTCCGCAGCAAGATCGCGATTCGTCATTGCGATGAGTCTGACTTTGATCGGTCTTGGTGTGGCATCACCAACGCGATAGACCGCCTGTTCTTCCAGAACGCGCAAAAGATAAGGTTGTAGATCCAGAGGAAGCTCGCCGATTTCATCGAGACACAGCGTTCCATTATGAGCGCGCTCAAAGCGTCCGAGCGTGCCTGTGGATAGAGCGCCCGTGAACGCTCCTTTCACATATCCGAACAATTCTGTGGCAATCAATTCTCTTGACACAGCTCCACAATTGAATGTGACGAACGGGCCGTGTGCACATGGACTGGCATCGTGGATTGCGCGCGCAAACAATTCTTTCCCGACACCAGTCTCACCTTCAATCAATACGGGGGCATGATAGGCAGCGAGTCGTTTGGCGCGATAGATGACATCGGCCATAGACGCGCAACCGGTTGCGATCGGTTCAAAGGCTTTCGACTGCTTTTGTGATAGGGCGGGTCGGGGAGAATTAGACGGGGTAATGACGATGGCGCCAATTAGAGCACCTTCATGCTGAACCTGAATCACATTGTCCGCTTCGATGCCCTGTTTGCGAACATCCGTTAGATCAAAGCTTCTGCCATCTGGGCTAAGTTCCAGAAAAGCAGCGCTTTCTGTAGGGGATGTTCCAAGCAGCTCCGCATAACCTGAACGCGTAGCGAGCAGGCGAGAAGCGCGTTCATCTGCCCGCAAAATCCGGCCAAAGCGGTTTAAAATAATTAAGCCATCTCCATCTGAGCTCTTACTATATTTCGAACTATACTCAACAAGATGGCGATGCTCGATTTCGAATTGCAGTTTGAGAGCTTCCTCAATTCGCCGAGCAACCATGACAATAAAGGCTAGATTATGCCGTTGATAGGTGCTTTTCTGGCCAGAAATATCGACGAGACCGAGGATTTCTCCTGTAAGAGGATTTCTCACAGGGCAACCGACACAGGTCCAGTTTTTCGTAAGAGAGCAGAAATGTTCCGATGCATGAATAAGGACAGGATTGTGATAGGCGAGTGTGGTACCGATACCGTTTGTACCTGCTTTGGCTTCACTCCAATCCGCACCTACAACGAGATTGATTTCTTGGCCGCGTTCCACGGTTTCTGCATTACCGACCGCACACAAGACAATGCCAGTAACATCAGTTAACACCAGCATTGAGCTATCGTTAGCAAGGAGAAAATGAACTTCTTCAAGTACAACTTTTGCCGCATTCAAAAGAATCGTGTTACGATGAAGCCGCTTCTCAAACTCCGCTTCCTCAATTATCGTTTCCGATCCAGGTCGATTAGGGTTGATACCAATCGCTACGCACCGTTCCCAAGACTTTGCAACGACATCACGCACTTGGGGACAACGAACAATACCAGATCTGTAATCCTCCCACGCTTTCGTCGTCAAGCGTTCTACGTTGGCGTCGAAAGCAACCAACGATTGGTGAGAAAGTTTTTTGGCGTCCGGTTGATCGATATGCATAACACCCAATCCTCGGAAGACATTTCCATCCCGCTTTTTCCAGGATCGTCACAAACATGATGTGGGTAATCTGTTTGATAGATTTGTCCTGGTATTTTTATAATTAATTATATCTGGAGCGCCTTGAGATTTCAATTCCGTTGTTAGGTCTCAACGTTGTGTTGCAGGGAATATATTTAGACCAGCCGATATATTCCCTGCCTTTAACGTGATGAATGGGCTTTACAGTTAGACTATTGTCTGGCTATAGTTTCTTGCTCGCCCCCTTCAGGGGGCGTATTACGTTGGGAGCATGGCCTGTGATCAATTTGATCCCTAGCGATCATGCTTAGCACCAGCTTACCAGCTTACCCGCTTCACGTTTCTATTCATGCCAAAGCTGTTCAGTTACAGGACGGCTTTCAGCATAGAATAACAATTAACTCACTTGAGTACGCCACTTGAATACCGTCGAAACGTCGCTTTGAAGTCGAACGAAAAAATATGCGGTCATGTTCCGAAGTATCATGCGCGACCAAGCTTCTCGCCTCCACCGCCTCTCGCCGGGCCCTCCGTTGGATCGAGGTAATCAGGCTTATCCACGATGAGTGTATTTGTACCAAGGATGAGCTTGGCAGACGAGACGGCATTGCGCACGGAAGTGATTGTTACTTTGACCGGATCGAGAATTCCGGCCTCAAACATATCAACGAACGTGCCTTTCCTTGCATCGAAACCGTGATTGAATGACTCGTTCAAAACCCGATCGACTGTCGATATCGGATCATGCCCGGCATTTTCCGCGATCTGTGCAAGAGGCTTTCTCATCGCCGAAAGGAAGAGATCGATTCCTGTTAGTTTCGATGGTTCTGCTGTATTTCTGAGTTTAGGAGCAATCTGGACCGATAATTGTGCCAGCGCCGTGCCGCCGCCAGCGACCACCCCCTCTTTCAATGCCGCGCGCCCGGCACAAAGCGCATCGTCAAATAGTTGCAATCGACGCCGTCGCTCGGCTGGCGTTGCTCCACCGACAAAAATTCTGACGGTCCCCAATGTCATTTTTGATAGTCGTTCTATGAGCTTGTCGCGTTCCACATTTTGGGGCGCGAGATCGAGCTGTTTGAGGATTTGTTGTCGTCTGCCCTCGATTGCCTCTCTTGTACCAGAGCCGTGTAAGATAAGTGTTTCAAATTGACTGACGACGACGCGTGCAGCTTTACCGAGTTCGTTGACGGAAGTTGATTCAAGCTTATAACCTAAATCTTTGGAAATGACTTCGCCACCAGTTAATATGGCGATATCTTCCATCATTGCCTTACGCCAGTGTCCAAATTCCGGTGGATGAACAATGACGATACGCCGTTGGTCTTTTGCGCGGAGCGCCAATAGCGAGACTATGACGCTCGGGTCGACATCTTCAGCCAAGATAAGGAGAGGGTTTCCACGCGCGTGGCACTCTTCGACCAAATGCTCGATTTGTGTGAATGTCTTGATCGCATGATCCGTAACCAGAATTGCAGCATTATCAAGAACAGCACGCATATTCGGTACATCATCGATCATATGATGTGAGACATAGCCGCGGTCAAAACAGAAGCCATCCATAACTTCGATCTTGTCGGAGAGCGTTGATGATTCTTCTGTGTCAATAATGCCATCGGCGCCGACAGCCTCTAATGCCGTAGCGGCCATCGTGCCGATACCAGATTCAGTACCTGCTACCGTTGTGATGGCGTAAAGTTCCGGTCCCTTGGTGAGTGATTTGCCATTGGCCTCCAAAGCCTCGATCATCATGTCGCCTGCCAGATCGAGTCCTTGAAGAAGGTCCATTGCACCGGCGCCACCCTTTGCCAGCAAGGCTGCACCGTCCTGAATCAAGGCGTTAGCAAGAACGACAGAGGTTGTCGTTCCGTCACCCGCAACTGCTTCCGTCTGTTTGGAAACCTGTCTGACAACTTGTGCGCCAAGATTCTCGAAGCGGCATTCGAGTTCGATTTCTTCGGCGATGCTCACGCCGTCTCTGGAAACGATCGGCGGTCCGACAGGTCGGTCTATGATCGTATTCAAGCCGCGTGGTCCAAGCGTACCGCTGACTGCCGCTGCGAGTTTGCCTACACCAATCGCCAAGGCGGCGCGCGCTTCTGCACCGTGCAACAGCAACTTCACCATCTTTCCTCCCCCAGATTTATATATTTTTACTTTATTGTTTTATTTGTTTGTTTATCCAAGAGGTCTTTTTCGACTCTCCCAGTTTCTAAATTTATGATGTCGAACGTAGCGCGGCAAGGCGCTACGTTCAATTTATTCGATAAGACGATCCGGTCACATATAATGTTGGGCTTCGTCCATATCTCCGAAGAGGGCGACGGTATCCTCATCAATCATCACCATTGCCCCGTAATGGGTTGATGTACAGATCTCGAATAGATGTGGCGTCATTTCACGTCCGAGAGCTTCGCTCAATTCTTTCATATCGAAAGTGATTTTTCCTTCGCCATCAATTCGGATCATTGCCGGCAAATAAGTGACGGTAATCCCCGGCTTTGTCTCCATCACTTCGGCAATACAGCGCGCTTCGACACTATCATTCATCGTTACGCCGCATTGATGGGAAATCGTGTCCTCAAAGGTGATTTCATCCATCGATTTGAAAATATTATCAGAATGCTCCGAGCTCATAGTGCAACCTTCCAATCTTGTAATTGCGCGTTGATATTGACGAGATGAAGAGGTTCGTCTCAGTGTCGTGCTAACGGAGTGAGCCCGATTGCATTAGTGATTGTGTCGATGCGTTCCAATTGGGCCTGCAAAGCGCCTGCGAATTGCGCAATCTTTACGGCTGGAAGTGACCAAAGCGGTTCCAGGTTGTGCGCGGCTGATAGAGCGAGGCCTCCGTAGGTCTTCAGCCAATCCTGTAAAATAGCTTTATTCTCGGCGCCATAAGTCGGATCGTTGACGAGCGTAATGAAAAGCTCGGCGGTGTTTGCAAGGTTACGATCATAGTCTGCTTCGCCGGCTGATACGACAGACGGGGTCATGAAATCATTTTGTGCCGCGGCGAGTTGAGCGATATAGCCATTACGGAAGAGCTCGCCGACGAGAGGCTCCAGGCAGACGTTGATTGCAAAATATTGTTCCAGATGATCGTTGGTTCCCATCACCGTCTCGATTGCGCGGCGGGTATCCTGCCAGATTTCATCTTCAAGCCAATGCTTTTTACCCGCGCTTGGATCGAATCCTGGAATATCGAGCCCGATTTCACCCAGATAAAGCGTGATATCTTGCGCCATACGCAGTTTATAAGAGCTATTCGTCAAAAGCGCGTTGTTAATCATCTGCGTATAGCCGCGACGCTGCGCATTCATAAGTGCGACGCCTATGCCATATTCGAAGTGTTTATAGGCGCCGAGATGATCTTGCAGGATTCCGACCCATTGCTTATCAAAACGCGAGGGGGCGCCGGAACGCCGACCATTCTGAATCACGTTCTCAATCATTCCGACAATTGTCGATTGGCGCTGGTAATGGTTTCTTTCCCATTCCTGGTCAATCGCTCGGAAAAGATGCCAGTTAGCGCTTTTGATGCAGGTCCAATCTTTGCTATAGGTAGGATCGCCATTTGCAAATGAGATAATCCAGTTCTGCGCGAGATAGCGTTCCGGATCGGGTTGGACGTCGACCGTCACATCCTCGTAATGGGTCGCCTTGCGTCCCTTCGGCTCAAAATAATTATATTTACGGCTATCAGAGCTCGGGAATGTCTTTGTTCCAGCGGCTCCGGAAACGGCTTCCTCTTCGATTGTTGCTTGCATATTCATGGGATTTCCTTCCTAAATGTTATTTATCCGATTGCTGGCGTAAACTTGTCGAAATAGATACGGTCTGGCTCGACACCAGCGACCTGTAGAACGGGAATTGCGGCGTCGATCAAAGGTGCTGGGCCGCAGGCATAGGCATCGGCACCATTTTCTAATCCATCGGCGGCAAGCGCGCGTTGAAGGACTTCGTGAATAAAGCCACGCTCGCCTTCCCAGCTGTCATCATCTTCTGCTGCAGATAGAGCAGGGACAAAGCGAAAGTCGGGCAGTTCTTGCGTGAGTGTGTGAAAGCGGTCGAGCCAGAAGAGATCCGCCTTTGTCCGAGCTCCATAATAAAGGCGTATCTTACGATTGGGGGCCTCCGCGACTTGATCGGAAAGAATCGATAAAAGTGGCGCAAGACCCGAACCGCCGCCAATCAGTAACAAGGGTGTATCCTCCCTATGCTCTCGGCGGAAGCAGGTGCCGTAAGGACCGGTGATCATGACCTTAGCGCCGGGTTTTAATTCGCCATCCAGTCGAGACGAGAAGCGGCCCCCTTGATAACATTTGATAATGAACTCGAGCAGTTGTGGATTACTTGGCGGGCTGCCCATCGAATAGGAACGCGTCAATGAGCCATCGGGCAATGTGATATCCGCATATTGCCCAGCAAAGAATGTCATCGGAGAATCGAGATGAACGACCAAGCGCCGGATGTCATTTGTTAGAGGCTCGATCGTGACGATTTCTCCCGCAAACTCACGCACCGCGATTGAATGTGACAGCAGATCTTCGTCGAACATTAATAATTCGATCTCGAGGTCGCTGTAGGCGAGCGTACGACACAAGAGAACATGATTGGTTTCGCGTTCAGATTCGGGCAACGCGAAAGTTGAATATTTCAACATCTCTGCATCGCCGTCGAGCAGGACGGCCTTGCAGGCGGAGCATTGCCCCTCCTTGCATCCGTGAATCAGGGCAACGCCCTGACGGAAACCGGCATTTAGCACGGTTTCTCCCTCGTAGACCTCGAATTCCGTGCCTGTAGGTTGCAGACGGACCAGGTGACGGGGCTTGGTCGTGTCCGGCTTATTAACCAAAGGAGACCTCCCTAGTGGATCTTTTTTGTCTCGATCGTTCTTTACGATACGATATGAAGTACGAATATAGGACCTGATTTGGTGGACAGGTGACCGTTCTAAACATCGACGAGAAAACCGACGTGTTTACAGGAAAGGGCGCTCTTCATCTAGGTGAGCTGAAGACGCATAACGCTCAGTTCCCCAGTGAGAGACGTTGTAACTTTCCATGAAGAACAAGAGCAGAAGACGCGGAATAACGTTCTTCAGAAATCGATCTGACATCATTCTGCTCTTGTCTTCATAGATGATTACACGAGCCTTATCGCGCTGCCTTTGCGATATTCCGCAATATGCTTTTCTCTATCTTCAGGAGACAGGGATCGAAGCGTAGTGATCGGTGCTTTGATAGTGTTGCCGCGGACATGGTCGAGTGTCCACATGTCTTTCTCTTCGAGAGATAGATGCGGCTGGGCGATAAGCGTCTTTCCGTCTGCGCGCACGAAACCCATATCTTTGATCGCGTCCGCGACATCCCATCCGTCGTAGAGTTCCTCCCATTGTCTGCGCCCGCTGAAACGGCCCATAGCCGGGGTCGCGCGACCCTTATATTCGCCGGAAAAGGCTTCTTTATGGGTCCAGCGGTCAACTTCACTACCGTAGGTATAGAGTTGTCCGTCGACTTCATCGACTTTCAATTGGTCACGGATGACGCACGGGACAAGGTTCGACCAGCAACGATGTGGATAGACGTAGCCGGTATCCGCAAATGTAATTGGCACGCTGCCAGGCTTCGAAAGTTTACGGTAGTTTTCCCACCACGCACCGTATTCATTGTACCAGCCTGGATACTTATATTCAAACCAGTCGAAATCACGTTCGTCGAGCGGATCGATGCGCCAGAAATTCGCCCACCAGCCAGCAGAGAAGAATTGGGCAACTTTATGGACATAACCGTTTTTGGTTATATCCTCCCAAGCCTGATGCACGTCATCATGGTGGATTTTGATGCCGTATTTTTCAAGTGGCAGCATATAGGTGCGATAATAATCTTCATAAATCCAGCGGTGCCAAAGTTCGGCGTAGGATTCCTTCTTTTTATCGCGATTTCTCGTGCCATATTCGATGATGGTGCCGATTGCCGCATCGACGATCGCGTGGTTTTGCCAAAAAGCATACCGAATATCGCGTTCTAGGAGAAGATGATTGTCAGGGTTGTTGAGGATGGACATCAACAATGAGTGACCATTGCCAATGTGACGTGATTCATCCGATTGAACGGAAAGAAAGACAGTTGGTAGTGCGTAATCACCGTTACGAGCCGCTTCTGATGGCATGGCAACGAATAACGTATTTGTAAATGCTGTCTCGGCGACAACCTGTAAATAGATATTGGCAGAAGTGATAGCGTCACCGGTGATGAAGGCCTCGCCAAACTGACGTCCGATTGTTGTCGCGTAGCATTTTCCAAAGGCGGCTTCTGTGATATCAAAGCCGGCCGGATCAATATAGTTTTCCATATACCATTTCTTGAGATTCATTTGGATGGTTGAATGACGAAATTCGTCAACCATCTGCATCGTGAAACCGGTGCGCAAGTCGTCTCCAGGTGCTAGCCGGCCGAGCATCGCCATTGAACGTGCGGCGGAAATTTCCGGGAATGGAATGATTGCAAGAAACAGCTTCATCCATTCGACCCAGCGTTGATCGACATTGCGGAACATATCACCACGCAAAGCCGCATCAAGTGCGCCATAGACACGATTATCTTTTTCCTCCTGCATGGGGAAATAGGAGCGCAGGACCTGCTTCATCGGATCTTTCGGCTGACGGGATATTTTGTAATCAGTCGGAAAAGCCATGGCTTCCTTGACATAAGAAGGAGTCCAGCCGAGATCGGCTATTCTCCGCGTCGCTTCCGCTATTGGCATTCCTTTTTGTTGGGTGATGCTGGTCAGTGAAAGACTCATAAGGACATTCCTCCCATTCGTTCATGCTTGTCCAGATATTTCGCTGCAGGCTACGACGTTGATACGCCGTTCGAATTTTCGTTTCCCGCTTTGCCTCCAAACCCCTGATGGCTTCGAGTGCATTCAGGACTTAATTGCTTTTCTACCCTGCATCACGACGATAGCTACAACCGAGCTATCATCCACTATGATAACGGCAATATGCGTACCAGATAGAAAATATAAGTAAATACAATATGATATGGAAATGTTCTGATTTGCAAACTGTCGTTTTAGTGGCTTTCTTGTTGCGCAACGCTACAAATAACTGTCGCAAATAATTACAAGTAAAGACAATATGTTAGAATTATCCGTGTAGCGTTTTGCAACACAGCTTGAATTTTCCGAAATGTGCGGGAAATCTGAACAGAACCATAGCTCACGCTGCGAGTTTGGCGGCGGAGGTAACGGGAATTTCGACTATTGGATAGAGCCGATCACCGTTCGACAGGTGTCAATTTGCTCCGAGGCGAGCATAGGAAAATAAAGTAGAGCCAGTGCCCTAGAAGTGAGGGTAGGGCGACAACTTGGGTTTCTCATGGACTTTGAAGCGTATTTACTTGTTCTGGTCTGTCCGCTCAGTTCTCTAACACGATTTCATAATGCATCGTGCATGCGGTGTGTTGATCAAAAGCGGTATGTTAAAATGCAAAGACGGATCCGAGAATCATTGCATTGTTACTAAATCCGTTGCCAGTCTGATTGCGCTGAGTGGTATGAATGAACTCAGCTTCTAATGAGAACCAGTCTGTCAATTTATAGCGGGCGAATCCAATATAGGCATCGCTGGAACGAATGAGAGTGGTCGGATCACCGTAAACAGCTTCCAAAAGGCTGATGCCATAGCTGCCACCGACTTTGAGACGATCGGTGATCATGTAGCTACCTTGCGCATAACCACCATACGATTTTCGTTTAATGCCGTTGACCGTGATGCCATCAAAAAATAAGCCAACATTACCGAGGCCAACGCCATAATATCCTGAAACGACGAAGTTCGCCGGTCCGATTTCGAATTTAGTGCCTGCATCGACCGCGAAAGCGCGAATATTCGTACCTGGTGCGAGATTGATCGCGTCACCTATTTCCGCGCGATGCTGCTGTGTAAGAGCGCTCGTCCAAGCCGTCACTTTGACGCCTTCCGTCAGAGCGCCGGCATATTTGAGGCGACCTTGAAACATGGGCTGATCATGGCTCGTCATCGTACCGGAGTCGCCCGTAAAATCGAACATCTGTAGCGGCGAAAATGCGCCAATAGAGGCGGTAAATCCCTGGAAGTTGGGCGTCGTATAGCTTATCTGCGGTATATAATCAGCATAAACATATCCATATCCGATACGTCCAAGCGTGGAATTATGTGGCGCTGTATTAAAATAAGGAATACCTGCTCCGAAAATCGTATCATCACTGAAAATAGCGTCGCCAGCGAACAGACCAAGATCACGTCCTATTTTCACCGTACCGAAATCAGCCGAACCGATGGTGCCAAAAATCTGACGCACGTCGATTCCGGGGGTGCCAAGGCCAATTGCCGCGCCTACACCATTGGCGTTTAAGAGACCTGGATTGACATTCGTGCCGCCCGTATAAAATCCGGCTGTAAAGCCAAGGTCATAACCCATTTGGTTGGTGGCAAGGCTCAGGATTAGAAGGCTCGGGGGTAAACCACCACGGATGGCGAAACTATTGTTTGCGCCCGTTGTCATCAAGGAACCGTCCACTTGAGGCCCATGAGAGGGGTTGAAGGCCTGCGTGGCGAAGAAGGTAACGGCTCCATTCAAAGTCACGTCGACCGCGCCTATCCGTAGCCCAATCCCCTTGTCAGCTGCCTTTACGTAATGATCGTCAGGTGTCCCAAGAGGCCCTCTTCCACTACGCGTACCGACAATAACCTGGTTGTTTCTTTGTAACTTTTCGTGTCGCGCCTGTAATTCTCTTCTGTGTCTTTCCTTGAGAGTCTTGAATTCAGACGTAGACAGCACCCCTTTACGTTTAAGTTGATCCAACAATTCGTCCGTCGTATCAGCGCGGACAGAATTGGGAAGGAAAAGGAAGCCGGAGCCGGATAAGAGGAGAAGACAGGTGATTATTTTCGGGAGAGATTTGTGTGTCTTTTTTGACTTGATGAATCTAATCAACTCTCCCTCCCAGGATGCTGAGCAAAACAACTTTGTTCTTTATTGTGCTAGTGTGCGTTTTCGCATTTAGATGACATACTGTTATTACTAATTATGGCATAAGTTTTCTATCTGCATTGCCGCGCGATGTCATTGGAAGACGGGCTCGTCAAGAGCCAATTAGGAGCGATGACAGTCTTGCGCAGCAAATCATGCCGATGAATCGGGCTTTGTGGATACAAGAACATGTCATGGTCTCTAACGCGATCTACTAATATTGCCGAGATACGCGCTGAGGAAAGTGCGGAAATATTTGTTCGGCTGACGAAAAACATTCGCCGAGTCGTTAGTGCTGGGCGATAAAAGGTGGAGCGTCCCGTGACGGAAATCTAATGAAAGACGCTCCAAAGTCATGTGAGGAAATTTGGCTGCTAAATGGTGCGTTTCATCATTTCTCCCGCGATATAATCCGCTTGTCGGATGGCCAGGGCAACGATAGTCAATGTCGGATTTTCGCCGGCGCCAGTCGTGAATTGAGAGCCATCCGACACAAAAAGATTTTTGATGTCGTGGGTCTGGCCGAACTTATTCACGACGCCGTCCTGGGGATTGGCGGACATGCGGTTCGTTCCGAGATTATGGGTCGATGGATAGGGCGTTTGCTGGTAAACATGAGTGGCGCCAGCTGCCTCATAAAGAGCTGTGGCTTGTTTATAGGCATGGTTACGCATGGAGATATCATTTTTGTGGTCGTCATAATGGACGTTCGGTACTGGCATACCGAATTTGTCCTTGATATCTTTGTTGAGCGTAATCCGATTGGTTTCCTGCGGCATGTCTTCGCCGACGATCCAGAGGCCGGCCATATTTGGGTACGAGTCGAGTGCGGCGGTGAATTTACGGCCCCAGGCACCGGGATCGAGGAACGCAGCCATAAATGGTAAGCCGACTGAAATCGTTTCGAATTCATAGCCTCCGACAAATCCGCGTTCGGGATTATGTATGCTTTCATCGCGCACAATGCCTGCCATCGTTGTCCCGCGATACATATGAACCGGCTTGTCGAAAACACCGAATACGGCGGCGGTTGTGTGGCGCATATAATTTCGCCCGACCTGGCCGGATGAATTGGCGAGACCGTTAGGGAACTGATTGGACGCCGAATTTAAAAGGATTCGGGGACTTTCGATCGAATTGCCGGCAACGCAGACGACTCTGGCCTTCTGGAGTTGATGCTTTCCGTTGCTATCGGCGTAAACGACTCCAGTGACCTTGCCGGATCCATCATGTTCGATCCTGAGGACGTGGCTTTCGGGCCTCACCTCAAGATTGCCGGTATCTTCGCCTTTAGGGAGTTCGGCATAGAGCGTCGACCATTTCGCCCCGGATTTGCAGCCCTGAAAACAGAAGCCGATCTGCTGGCAGCTACCGCGACCATCGCGGGGTCTGGAGTTGATAGCCATTCGGCCAGTGTGGACTTCCTTATAACCGAGCTTCGTTGCGCCAGCTTCGAGAACCTTGAAATTGTTATTACCTGGAAGGCCGGGGATATCATTGGTTCTCGTGACACCCATTTTGAACTCGGCCTTTTCGTAATAAGGCGCCAGCTCGCCCAGGGTAATAGGCCAATCGAGAAGGTTGGCGCCTTCCACATTTCCATAATGCGTGCGGGCTTTGAATTCATGGTCTTGAAACCGCAGCGAGGCACCTGCCCAGTGAATGGAGGTTCCGCCCACAGCTTTCACGATCCAAGCAGGCAAATTGGGGAAATCCTTGTGGACCCGCCAGCTCCCTGATGTCGTACGTTTATCAGACCAAGAGAGCTGCGCGAACGACGCCCATTCGTCGTTAATGAAATCTTCGATTTCGATACGGGGACCGGCTTCAAGGATGACAACTTTGACACCCTTAAGAGCCAATTCCGTTCCCAGGGTGCCACCGCCGGCACCAGACCCGATGATCACGACGACAGAGTCATCATTGAGAGGAAATGATGTCATGATTTTTGCTCCTGCCACGTGATCCGCTCAAAGCCACGCGAGGTCGTTGAAACCGCGCCGTATATACCCGCCTTTGGAAGCGCTTTCGCCTTCATATCCGAAAAGTGGCCAGAGCTCCTTTTGATTGTAGAGGTCAACGATCAGGCCGGCACGTAGCATTGTAAACAAGGGACCACCTTCAACCACGTGAAGAATTTCAACGCGAGGTGATTCGTCAATGATTGCTGTGTAAACGCGATTATGCCGTTCCTTGGCGATTTGATCGACCTGAGCAACGCCTTTTTCAATGAGGGTCTTGATATCTGAAGACTGGGTGGCTTTCTGATCGTAGCCTTTAACAGCTATGGCATAATATTTGTCGGCAATCTGATCGTGCGGATATATATCGCGTGCCATCTTGATAAGTGTTTGCATTGTCGCCGGTTTCAGGCCGGTGGCCTCGACCGCCCAACCTTCGCCCGGGTGAATAAGCGCGGTGCCGACGATAAACATTGAAGTAGAAAGTAACGCGGATCCTTTAAGAAAGCGTCGACGATCAAGATCGTCGGGGCTCGTATGATGGTCCCCTTGCATGCTCATCCGTTCCTCCCGATGTGTATGTTAATCTTGCTACTTAATTATTTCAAATCCAGATGAACACGATGCATCTGGATTTGGTGTTCTCGATCGCGGAGAACTCTCCCTCTGCTTCTGCGCGACAATCACTCATGGGGAATGTCGAGCACTCATGGGGAATGTCGAGCAAATGTTAGCTTGGCGACGGAAACGGCTGTTACCGGTATCGCCCATGTTTTTGCAGGACTTCGATTTTATATCCGTCAGGATCCTGGACGAAGAAGAAGCGGGCCATCAGGCCACCTTCACGGAAAAATTCCTTGATTGCGGTGGGTTTGAGACCTTTGGCCTCAAACCGGGCATGTTCCTTGTCGAGATCGGCAGTCACAAAGGCAATATGTCCGTAACCGTCACCGAGATTGTAGGGTTCTTTCCGATCATGATTGATCGTCAGTTCGATCTCGAAATCGGCATCGGGACTGCGCAGGTAGACGAGTGTAAAGCCATCGAAGGGAAAGCGGTCGGCGATCGTCAGGCCAAAGGCTGTGTTGTAAAAAGCAACGGATCTGTTTTCTTCGAGAACACGCAGCATTGTATGGATAGCTTTGGTCATGGATACTACTCGACTTTTTTCGAGAGAGATTTGAGATAGGCGATGACAGTTTGCCGTTTATCGGCATTCGCCTGACGATAATTCATGAAAGTTCCGGGATGGGCCTTTTGAGAATTGGTGAGCCACGGATCGAGTGTCGCTTCCGTCCAGACCCAATCACCGGATTTCAACGCATCTGAATAATGGTAATCCGGCGCTGTTCCAACTTTGCGGCCATAGACGGAATGGAGATTGGGACCTTGGCGATTACCCGCCCCTTCCTCAGCTGTGTGGCAAGTGCCGCAACTCGTCTGAAACTGCTGCTTTCCAATTTCCATCGGATCGAGCCTCACGTCTTCGGCGACGACGTGTCCACTCTGAAAAATGATGGCTGCTGCAGCAAAGAGCGGCCAAGCCACCGCTAAACGTCTGCCGTCCATAGGCAAATTACTCCCTGGCTCAGGCAGAACCGCCTGATATTTATGATTTGGCCAAGAAGCTTATCTGCATCGCGGAGGGGGGAGGTAGTAGCGAGATACTACGTCCTCAATTTCGGCGACGCCTGCCGCGTCGGCTTTGCCGGGAAGAGGACGCGCCTATTGATTTTTCCCGCTTGAAAGGGGCGATGGCGAGCGTCATGCAGCAGCTTGATCTTTACTATATCGAGGCAGAAACTGATCTTTGTCACGGGAGGTTTCAGGCGACTTTCCCGATTTGCAGATTTATCCCGTCGATCTGGGCGAAAGACCTCACAGAGATCTTGGTGCACCAGTAAAAATTTGTTGCAAAGCTTGAGTTATGAGATGAGTGGGCTTGGATTCTCAAAACAACGGTCAAGATGGGTTGTCGGGAAATCCATTGATGGCTGATGATGACTTGGTGTGATTGAGATGTCGTTGAAGAATTATCTGACACAAATACGGAGCCGCTGGCTGATGGTAGAGAGCTATCGATGCTCGGTTTCATGCGGCATTTGCAATGGTGTCTTGCTCAAATAACTCTATCTAAACGCGCGTCGTCCCTATATTGGAGTGAGCGGAAAAGTTGCGGCAAAATGCTGAAGTTTTGGGCGGAACATATTCCGCATCGGAAAATCAACTGCGCAGCAGCCCCGTTCCAGAATGCATCGAATGCATTTGTGGAGAATTGAAGTATTGCTCTGCATTCCGATTACGGAGCGAAGCTTCAACACTATGGAACGCGGGGGCGAGGAAGATGCGACCTTGATGCCAGGGGGGGGCTTATGAGGCCGTCGTTATTTCGACGCCTGATGCGCTTTCGCATATCGGGTTTATCGGAAGAGGGGCTTCTGAACGAGCAGCGTCTGGTATTCGTCCGAATGTTTGCGTTTTGCCTTGAAGGTCGAGGAGTTCTTCTATGAAATTTTTGAGCATCATCGCCGTCCTTATCGGTACCAACTTCGTCATTGGCCAAGGTTTGGCAGCGGAAACTTATGATCCCTTCGCGACTTTGCTCGAAAAAATGAGAGGTGACGCACCGCAATATTCACCTTCGGAATCGTCTTCCGATGCCGTAGGCGGTCAGGCCAAGAGCAGACAGGTGCCGACCATCAATCCACATATTCACCGCCACCCTCAGTCGGAAACTCGATAACGGCCAGAGGGGAAAAGAAGACGGACTGACTGTGTTTTCGGTTGTGATGTGTCGAGTATGACGGCGAAGACAACGAGGAAATTTGCGACTGATCACGAGTGTTCCGCATTGCTGTTCGGAAGATCGGCATAAAGAGCAAATTTTCTCATGCTCTGGCATGGCGGGATGAAAACGCGGTACGAGATGAAACCATGATGGATGATCGCCTGTTGGATCGGGCGATCATCCATTTTTATATTATTTAATGCTCTAACTTTTCCAGGTGGAGCAGTTCGCAAACATCCGAAACGCTCTAGTGTATCTGAGCGATCCAGGTGGCTATTCCCGGCCAGGCGGACTTAAGTGTATGTGATCCCATGAAAAGCCCGATATGACCGCCGGGAACAAGCTGTTTTTTGATCTGATCCTGTGCGGTGCCAAGATACTTGTCGGCGTCGAAAACCTGTTCCTTGGTCGTGATGTCGTCCGCTTCTCCCGCGAGCAGATAGACAGGGCAGGTGACGGACTTCAGGTTGAGTGTCTTGCCCAGCGCAACGAATGTACCTTTGGCGAGACGGTTTTCCTTGAAGAGCTGTACAATGGCCTGAAGATACCAGCGTCCCGGCAGATCGATGGGATGTTCATACCAGCTTTGGAATGTTTCCTCTTTCGAAATGTAATCCGGATCATCGATATGTTGATAGAGATCGATGTAGTTCTTGAAGTAATGCTCCTCCGGATGCATGTTCTTCCACCCAGCCAGCATGAAACGGCCACGCATCAGCCCGCCGCCGAGCCGCACCAGTTCTTCGTAGAATGATACCGGATAGCTTTGGGCCATTTGCTTGATCGGGCCGTTACCCGCATCCGTGTCGATCGGAGCGCCGGCGAGGACGAGACTCGCAACCTTTTCGGGAAAGCGTGCCGCATACATCGCACACATCCAGCCGCCCTGACATAAGCCGACGAGATTGACGCGCCCGCCGAGATCATCGACACATACATTAATCTCGGCCAGATATTGATCGATCTCTAGATCTTTCATATCGGGGGTTGCTGATTTCCAATCGATTAGAAAAAGATGATCAATGCCGTTATCGCTCAAGGTTTCCATAAGGCTCTGGCCTTTATGGTAATCCGCGATCATGGCGGAATGTCCAGCGTATGGCGCGTCGACAATCGTTGGGATTCCTTTCGGATCCGGCTTTGAGTAATCGCGAAACCGCATCGTCCGCAAATCGAGCCGGAGCCGGTTTTCCGTGGCAAGGTGCGGTTCGAGAACCGCCTCGAACTTTTCTTCCTCGGAGAAAAACTCAAGATTTTTCGTCCAGGCGTCGAGATTATGCTCGGTCAGATCGACAGCCGTTTTGGCGAAAGGCCAGAAAAAGGGGAGGTCGAAACTTTGGGATTCTCCTGTGGGAGTAGAATTAGGCTGGTCCATAGATCTCTCCAATTCGACTGGATGATTCTCACTCGAAGCAAACAGGATCTCATGACGTCTGGCGTCTATGACAATCGCCCCTTTCCCCAAGAAGAGACGGTTTCGGCTGATGAGGAATGTTAAAGCGTACGCCTGTCGGCTCGGCGTGCAACGGGGGCGATAAGCTCTGGATCACTGTCATCATCGGACGTCAGTAATATGAACCGGGGTGTCATCGGGTTTCAAGACGATTTTCAATGCGACAGGGCGCCCGAATCTCGAGGGTTTGAAAGAAGGAGGTTCTAGATATTTGAGATATCCAGAAACGATTTACAAAAAAATAATCGTATTTCCAATGGTATGGAGCCGCTAAGTCATTCAGAATTGTTGGAAAATCTTTTAACGGGAACCGGTCGGCAACATCGAAATATGTCTGGTTCGGTGGATGACGAGCATTCAAAGGGGGCGATCGTAGCTGTCATCGTCGAGGATGAGAGAGCGACGTGTACACGCCCAATTGATCAGCAACGGGTCAGCACGAGAATGAAAATTTTCGCGGCACGTGCCGGTTCAAATTGATGTGATAATTTCTGCATGCATGAAGCCTCATGAGCATGGCTCATCAAAAGACAATTCTTCCGTGGGGTAGGAGGGGCTGAAGCCAGGGCCGAGGTTTATGCCGAACTAATTGATGGTGTCGAATGGCAGGGGCGGCGCAAATGCTTCCAATGGGAGGAGGGTGCTCCAGGCCGTAATCTGGGTCAACTGAAGTGGGAATGATCATGCCGCGCGATGAACTTGCGCTGGTCCAAGACAGCTATCGTGAACGAGGGATCAGATAAGTCCGACCCCACGCCTGATTGATATTGCGGCTTATTCCTGTTCTATGGCATTGAACAGGCTATCGGAGAAGACATCTGCCGATTGCAGGCCGATGATGTCGGTCTTGCCGGCGATCGTAAATCTCGGAACCTCCGTGACACCGGCGCTGCGTATATCGGACATTTCCTTTTCGAGTGCCTCGATGTCATCGCCTTGAGCGAGAAAAGTTTCTACTTCCCTGGGATCAAGACGGGCTTTCGCCGCCACGGCGACCAAGACGGCGCGATCGCCGATATCGAGACCTTGCAGAAAGAAAGCCTGAAACAGCCGTTCGACGATTTGTGTCTGTATTCCGAACCTGTAAGAATAGCGGATGAGCCGATGGGCATCGAATGTGTTCGGCTGACGCTTGATGGCGTCAAGGGCCAATTCGATCCCGAATTCCCGTGCGCTCTGGGCTTCGCGCTCCAAAACTGCTTCAACTTGGCTGTCGCCGTAGGTCTTCAGCAGATAGGTTGTGCGATCGAGTCCTTCCGGCGGCAAATCCGGATCGATCTGAAACGGATACCACCGGATATCTGCCGCAAGGCCCGGCACGGAATTGACGACGGCGTTGACCAATCGCAAACCGAGAAAACAGGGTACTGAGACGATATCGCCGACAATATCGATCGGTATGGGACCAGGATCACTCTCACTCACGGCGCAGACTCATGTGTTGACCTTTCGATTCAATTGAACGGACAAGGTGAAGGAACTTCCAAATTCAAAGCAACAGCCGGACCGTCCCGGACTTTCGCGGCAACAGTGCGTGGCGACGCGACAAATGCAGCTGCGCCAGGAGATCACGGGCAAGACATCGATATAAAACTTATAGCCTTTCCGCAGGATGGTGCGAAGTGGGTAGGGCGAGATCAATGGTTGCGCGCTTCGGCAAAACAATTCAGCCGATGCGTCCCTATTGTCCAAATGCGGAGTTCCGAGGACCTTTGGCGGGCAATTTTGCAATCGTCACTGGTTCATCCACCAGGTCTCAAGCGTCGCGCTGCCAATTGGTGAACCATAATGCGGCAGATTTGCCGGCTTCCCGAGATGCGCCGAACCTGCGATCCATTGTGTTGGCGAGTGAAACAGTGGCACGATGTAGAAGCCCGACAGCAGGACCCGATCATAGGCGCGCACTGCGGTAACGAAATCCTCGCGCGAACGGGCGGCCAGCAATTGATCGATCATCGCGTCGACAGCGTGGGATTTGACGCCCGCCAGATTGAACGAGGCTTCCTGATCGGCGCTTTGCGATCCCCAGCGGGATCTTTGTTCATTCCCCGGCGAGGCTGATGCGGCCCAACTGCCGAGCATCATGTCGAAATCGAATTTTTGTCGGCGCCTTTGGTATTGGACCTCATCGACGAGGCGGACCTTCGCGGTGACGCCGATGCGGGTCAGAGAACGCGCAAATTCGAGCGCCAGCCGCTCCTGGTTGCGGTCCTTCACCATGATCTCGAAGGTGAATGGCACGCCGTCTTTCGTCAAAACGCCATCGTGCAAATCATACCCTGCCTCATGCAGCAAGGCGAGGGCGCGGCGCGGCTGGATGCGGTCCTGCCCGGATCCATCGGTCTGCGGGGGGTGCCAACGGCCTTCGAGAATATCCTCACGCACCGCGCCAGGGAAGGGGGCGAGAAGCTTGCGTTCCGCCTCGCTCGCCGGCCGCCCGGTCGAAGCGAGTTCCGATTCGTCAAAGAAGCTTTGGGTGCGGCGGTAGAGATTGCCGAACAGATTGGCGTTGATCCAATCGAAGTCGAAGAGCGCGCTCAGGGCCTCGCGTACTTTGATATCGTGAAAGAGCGGGCGCCGCAGATTGAAGACAAAGCCTTCCATACCCTTGGGACCCCCCACCGGCAGGGCTTCCTTGAAAATCCTGCCTTCCCTCAGCGCCGGAAAATCATAGGCCGAAAGCCATCTTGAAGGGCTTGTCTCCTCACGGAAATCGAGCAGGCCAGCACGAAAGGCTTCGAACATGCTGTTGGCATCACGGAAATAATCGATGGTGATCGTCTGAAAATTGTTGAGCCCGCGGCGCACGGGCAAATCATCGGCCCAATAATGCGGATCGCGTTCTAGAACGAGCCGTTCTCCTGGCCGGACTTCGTTCAGAATATAGGGGCCGGAGCCGATGGGAGGCTGTAGCGACGCCTCATCGAATGAGGCAGGATCGATACGGTGGCTGGGTAGAACTGGCATCAGCGCGAGGATCAACGGCAGTTCCCGATCCTGGCCGGCGCCGAGTTCAAATCGGACTGTCTCATCGTCGGGCGCGCTGGCGCTCTTGACCATTCCATAAGCGACGCGATGCTGCGGTCGTCCGTGCGCCTTCAAAAGATTGAAGCTGAAGAGAACGTCGGAGGAGGTTATTTTTCGCCCGTCGGAAAAATGCGCCTTGGGATTGAGGTGGAACACCACTGAATCGCGCGCGTCATCGGTTTCGATGGTCGTGGCGATGAGGCCATAGAGCGTGAAAGGCTCATCGAGGGAACGTGTCATCAGCGGTTCGAAAATATTGCCGATGAGCCCCTGCGCCGTCGATCCAGCCTTGAGATTGAATGGATTGAGACTGTCGAAAGTCCCTTGAAAGCCAAGCCGCAGATGTCCTCCGCGTGGCGCATCGGGATTGATATAGGGAAAAGCGTGAAAATCCTCGGCCAGCGCGGGAGCGCCATGCATGGCAATCGCATGGCTCGCTACAAGCGGCGACGCGGCGAAAGCCGGTACGTGATAGCCGACGGCCAAGAGCAGTAAAGCGACTATGAGTCTGTTCAGGACAAAAAACATCAAGGACAACCGGGTGAAGCCGCATCATTGGAACGGAGTGAAGAAAGCAAGAAAAGATTAAGCATTTCGCAAATGGTCGGAAAGTAGGAGATAATTGAACGTTTAGGTTTGTTTGGTGGCGATCTTTCAAAATTTTCAGAAAAGCTTCCCGTGTCGGGCTTGCAAAGTGCGATTCCTGTGCTTAACCCCGTCCGCATGACCCAATGCCACCACAGCCCGGGCATATGGGAGGAAGCAGGTGCGGTCCGTGCGGACCGCATGGGGGCCGACATCGCAAGGCAGATCGTCTGAAAGGAAAATGCATGCCGAATTCGTTGAAGCGCATGGCCGCCGTTGGTGCTGCCGGGTGGCTTCTCGTGGAAGCTGTGACCATGCACCCGGCCATGGCGCAAGCCCGCAAGCCTGCCGCACCGGCGCCCAATACCCAACAGCAAGCCCAACAAGCCCCGCAGGCTCCACAGCAACCGCAAGGGCCGGTTCGTCTGGATCTTGTTGCGACACAGATGGAATGGACGAAAGTCTGCGGCCGCGATCCTGCTTCCGGCAAGGAAGTCTGCTACACGACACGTGATTTCGGTTCGCAGGCCGATCAACCACCGGTTCTGGCGCTCGCAGTCTACGATGTCAAAGGCGAGGACGCTCGTGTCGTCCGTCTGCTGATGCCTGTCGGACTTCTCCTGCGTCCAGGTCTGCGCTTCTCGGTGGACAAGAGCCCGACCATCGAAGGGTCCTTCGAACTTTGCTTCCCGAATGGCTGCTTCGCCGAAGCTAAAGTCAAGGGCGCGACGATCGATCAGATGCGTAAGGGCAACTCTTTCAACGTTGCGGTCAAGAATCAGGTCAATAACGAGGTCACTTTCGTTGTGCCCCTGGCCGGGTTTGGCAAGGCGTTTGATGGACCGCCGATCGACCCGAAAGTGCTTGAGGAACAGCAGAAGAAGCTTCAGGCGGAATTGCAGAAGCGTGCCGAGGAAGAGCGCAAGCGTCTCGAAGCATCGCAGCAGAAACCCGGAGCTCCGAACGCCACGCCTCCGGCCACTCCCGCTCCCGCGCCGGCTGGCAAATAGGATCCTGCAACGGATCATTACCAATCCCGATGAGCAAATCTCATCGGGATTTAGCCTCTGCGATGGCGGGTTTCCTGGGAAAGCCCGGGAGGCTGCACGCAAGATGTTGCCAACAGGGGGGCTGTCGCAGGACGGCTTGCACTCGCCGATGCTGCCGCTGTCGTTGCATGGCTTTCTTAGTTCAAGCGGGCGCTGCGTACCTGATAAGCACCATCCGGCGCGCGGATGAAGACCTCCTCCACCTGGGGGTGGCGCAAAGGATCTCCCGACGTATCCGGCATCAGATTCTGTTCCGAAACATAGGCGACATATTCGGTTTCGGCATTTTCAGCGAAAAGATGGTAAAAAGGTTGGTCCTTGTGAGGCCGGACTTCCTCCGGGATCGCCTGCCACCACTCCTCTGTATTCGCAAATACAGGATCGACATCGTAAATGACGCCCCGGAAAGGATATTTCCGGTGCCGGACGACCTGGCCTATGCCGAATTTCGCGGTGCGTGATTTCATGAACGGATTTTATGAAGATTGGCTTCGATCATCCACACTATGTGGCTTTTAGCATGAAACGGATCGGCCATGGTTTGGGTGTTGGCAAACCGGAGCTGGACCGTGCTGGTTCATCGAGCGGCAGCAAGATTACCTCAGAATAATCCAATGAGCCGTTTCATCGTCGCAGTTTTTCGATCCCGCGCTTGTTTTAAAATAGGCACAATGGGGCGCAGCATGCCCGGTAAAACTTTAAACTCTACCAAATCTTTGATTCACCATATTCCTCTCACGCGAAGGCGTCAACGAAGGCCCGCTCCATTGCAACATTCAGTCGGTGATACCGATTGTGAGACAGGGCAATCATCCAATCCACAAGCTTTGTTTGGCTTCATGCCTGTAGCGTCGCCGTGAATGCCATAATCTCAAATCTGTTGAATGCGAGCGCGGATATCTTGATCACTGGTCAAGAAAGCTGCATGGCTCGCCAGATTTGTAACTCATATACCGCCATTCCGGTGAAATAAGGCGGTACATTCTTGCAAATCACTGGATAAGAATAAGTTGCAAGAACGGAACCCCGAATTCCAGTGGAATTCGGATATATCATCCTACCCTCTGATCCCTCCGCAGCATCATCCGTTCACATGACCGCACTGGTTTTGGTGGCCCTATCCCATGTCCCATATTTCCGATCTCGAACTCCTCAATAATAAGGAGATGTCTGCCGCCGACGCTCTGACGATCGAATCGGGCGTACCCGGTTCGTTTCTCATGGAGCAGGCCGGGGCGGGTGTCGCCCGCGAAGCTCTGCGGCTTATGCCGGATGAAGGCCGTATCGTGGTTCTGTGCGGGCCGGGCAATAATGGCGGCGACGGTTTTGTCGCGGCGCGTCTGCTCGCCGTGCATGGATTTCAGGTGGATCTTGGCCTTCTCGTCGAGCGCGATACCTTGCATGGCGATGCCGATAGCGCTGCACGCGCCTGGAATGGCCCCATCTTGCCGGCGCAAGAGATCGATCTCGAAAGTGCGGATCTCGTCATCGATGCATTATTCGGGGCTGGCCTCTGCCGGCCGCTTGAAGGGCTCGCAAGAGAACTCGTATTACGCATGAATGCCTGGAGTGAACGCACCGGGAACCCGATCCTCGCTGTCGATCTTCCGTCCGGAATCAATGGAACCAGTGGAGAAGTGCAGGGAGTCGCCGTCAGGGCGCAGATCTCGGTGACGTTTTTTCGTCTTAAGCCGGGCCATGTCCTTCTTCCCGGGCGTGTGCATTGTGGCCGGACCATTGTCATCGGCATTGGCATTGCGGAGACGGTTCTTGCCGAGATTCAGCCGAAAACTTTCCTCAACCGGCCAGAGGCCTGGATCGGTGATTTTCCGGTGCCGAGTATCGAGGCGCATAAATATACACGCGGTCATACTGTCGTCGTTTCGGGACCTGTCGCCCAGACGGGGGCTGCCCGGCTCAGCGCGCGCGGTGCCCTGCGGATCGGTGCCGGTCTCGTCACTGTAGCAACATCGAGCGCCGCCTTGCCGGTACATGCAAGCGCGCTTACAGCCATTATGACACGCGTCTGCGATAGTCCGCCGGAATTGCATGGGCTTTTGGAGGACCGTCGCAAGAATGCCGTTGTCATCGGGCCGGGTCTTGGCATCGGCGAAGATGCGCGGGTGGCTGTCGAAACGATCTTTGCCGCATGTGCCAATGATGCGGAGGCGGTGCCGCGCGGCATCGTCCTCGATGCCGATGCTCTCACCAGTTTCGCAGAAAATCGAGAGCGGTTGCTCCAGGCGATCATGGCAGCGGATACATCCGTTGTTATTACGCCCCATGAAGGGGAATTTGATCGCTTGTTTGCGAATGAAAATGGGTTTGCGGGCCAATCCAAACCTGATCGCGCCCGTGCGGCGGCGCAAGTCTTGAAATGTGTGGTCGTTCTTAAGGGACCTGACACGGTTGTCGCTGCACCGGATGGACGCGTGTTCATCGCCGATAATGCCACACCCTGGCTTGCAACCGCTGGTTCGGGGGATGTGTTGGCAGGTTTCATCGGCGGCCTCTTGGCCCAGCACATGCCCGCATTCGAGGCTGCAGCTGCGGCGGTCTGGCTGCATGGCGAATGCGGAGCAGCCTTTGGACCGGGCCTCATCGCCGAAGATCTGCCCGAACTGCTTCCGGCTGTCCTGCGCAGACTTCTCGACCCCCCTCTCGCTTGAACCGGGTGCCCAATGGGTCTTTCATGAAGCCCGACCCGCGTGCTCTGGAGCCTTCAAGACCGATGCTTTAAGGAGGGGACAGCAGCTGAAGGAACGAACCCAACCGTCTATCGAAGGCGCGACGCTCTGCTGGATGCCAATCTTCGCAGAAACGGGCTCAGCGATCATGAAAACGAATTTGGAGGTTTGATGCGGGCCGCCAATGAGGTCGATTTCTGGCGTGGCTTTGCGCTCGTGACCATTTTCCTCAATCATATCCCTGGTCTAACCTTTGAGCGCGTGACCTTCCATAATGCCGCACTATCGGATTCAGCCGAGCTGTTCGTCTTTCTCGCGGGGTGGGCGATGCGGCTTCTGGTCCAGGGATCGGCCTCGAAATTGTCTCCGGCGGCACTGGTGGTGCGGCTCGGGGGGAGGGCTCTATCACTCTACGCGGCGCAGGCCGTTTTGACGGAACTGGCCATTGCCATGCTGGCTGCCTGTTCGATCCTGCTCGATGCACCTTTTCTGCTTGATTGGCACAATGCCTCCGCCGTTTTTCTCGATCCGATCCGCGCGCATATCGGCCTCGTGACCCTCACCTACCAGCTTGGCTATTTCAACATTCTGCCGCTTTATGTCGTGCTCACCTTCATGGCACCCGGAATCGCGCTCATTTTCCGCTATGCGCCTTATCTTCTTCTGCCGCTTTCCCTTGCAGCCTATTTTGCGGTTTTGATCACTGGCTTCAATCTGCCGACATGGCCGGTAGAGGGCACCTGGTTCTTCAATCCTTTTGCCTGGCAAATTCTTTATGTGTTGGGTTTTCTCTTCGCCGGCCGTGATGGTCTCGGGGGCTGGGCCCGCCGCAACCGTAAACTCTTGCGTATGCTCGCTCTGCCGGTAGCGATCATCGGAGTGCCATTCGCTTTGTTGGATTATGCTCCGGATCCGATTTCCTTACCGGAGCCGAAACTTCTGTTCATGTTCGACAAGACCTATCTATCTCCCGTGCCGCTTTTGAGCAGTCTGGCTCTCGTCGCTCTGTTTGGCGGATTGTTCCCTCGAATCATGCAGCATGTCCAATCACTCGCACGTTTTTTCGCGATGCTCGGCAGAAACTCCTTGAATGTTTTCTGCATAGGATCACTGCTTAGTCTCGGTGGGCAGATTTTCCGCTTTGCCTTCGGCGGGAGAGTTGCAACCGATGCAATCCTCGTTATCCTCGGCATAGGGATCATGGGTTGGGTTGCATGGGTATCGGAGTGGCGAAATCAATTGCAGGCGCGGCGCGGGGAAGCCGCCGTCTCGCTGCCGGCCTCTGCCTCCTCAGCTGGTTGATCCAGCATGAGGGATTGGCCGTGGCTCTCGCCCAAACGCAAGAGCCGGCGCCACCTCCTCTCAGCCCCGCTTGCGACGTGCCAGCGTCGGACCTGTCCTCGCCGGTACCAATGCCGAATGTTTCTGCTCGATTGCAGCAGATGAAGCCCTTGCGCATTCTGGCGATCGGATCTTCCTCGGATCTTGCTTATGGAGCGCCGTCCGGCATCAAGAGCTATCCCATGCGCATCGAGAGCCTTCTCGAAACGTCATTGAAGGGCTCCGATATCGATGTCATCAACCGCGGTCTCCCGGGAGAGGTCGCATCGACTTCCGCCGAACGGATCAAAAGCGAGGTCGTGACGGAGATGCCGGATCTCGTTTTGTGGCAAGTGGGCATGAACGATGCGCTGTCGCGCGTCGACCCTAATGAATTCGAGCAGACGGTCCGTTCGACGATCGGCTGGTTGCGTGACAATCACATCGATGTCGCCCTCGTCGGCATGCAATATGTTCCGCGTTTCGCCAAGGATGCGGCCTATTATGAAATTCACGACAGGATTCGCAGGATTGCCGAGGATACCGGGATTTTGTATGTGCGGCGTTACGATGCCATGCGTTTCATCGCCAAAACACGCGCCAATCAGCCGCTCATGATGAGCGACCAGTTTCATTTGAACGATCTCGGCTATCAATGCATGGCCGAATATGTCGCTCGGGCAGTGATCGCCAGTGTCTATCTGAGAAAGTTTCGCCCGGCCGGAAAATGATGGCGTGAATCCTGTTCAAGTGCTGGTGACTGCGGTCAATCAATCTTCTTATTGGTAATTCGGCATGAATACGAAATTCTCGGTGCCGTTATCCATGTTTCGCGCTTTCACCCAGGAGATCAGCATATCTTCGGTGACCTTCTGGCGTTCCGAATTAGCGATATAGGCGGTATATCCGAAATTCCACAACATCCTGAAAATGGGCTCAAAATATGGATTAAGCCCATCCGGATGATTTCGTGATACGGAATTTTCTATCAATAATGGGGGACGTGTCTGCAGGAGCTTGGTCGCTCCCTTGAGGACTCCGATCTTATAGCCTTCCACATCGATCTTGATGACGACTCTTAATCCCTTCAGACGGTCAGCCAAAAGTTGATCGAGGCTGATCGAGGGAACGAGGATATGATCAAAGGCACGGTGTTTGCCCCATCCCGGTACGAGTGACGCGCCTTGTCCCCTGCCGAAAAAAGGCAATATCTCCAATCCCTCGCCTACGGCTACAGGCAGAATTTCAACGACTTGCGTGAATTTGTTCGCTTTTATGTTTTTTAAAAGAATAGCGAGCGTTGCCGGCATGGGCTCGAATGCTATGGCCTGTTTTCCGAGGCTCGCTGCAAGACAACTGAAAATTCCTGAATTGGCACCAACATCGAGAAGGATATCCGCATCAGTCATGAGCTTTGCAATGATATCAAGCTCATCTTTCTCGTGGAGGCCATGGTCGCCATACACACCGGCTGCGAGCCAGTTACCTCCCCAAAGGGAAAATTCATAGCCTTCAACTTTATCCCATGTGAGCTCATTCAAAGCCTTGTGGTCACGATAATCGCGCAGCATACGGCTGATATAGGGAAACTGATCGACCCATGAAATGAATTGTGTTCTTCCCAACATGTGAAGTCACCTCTCATTATGTATCTCATATACATGAGATTTGTATGTGATCAAGAGCTTGTCTGCTCATAGATCGGGACTTCCGAATTTAATATCGAACAGATCCAGAATGAGGCGCTGTGCATTATCAAAAGTTATTGGGACTTAAAATTTTGGTTTAAGAAATTAAGAGGCATTGCTGCTTGCGCGAATGGGCTACGTATCGGCCGAAAAATCGGAGCAATGCAAAATAGTTGGCCGCAGTTTATTGATCCACATCAATAAGTTCCGGTACAACGCTAACATTTCGAGGTCAAAAAGCCTCAAAAACTCATCCTGTTTGTTGTTTTGTACAATAAACGTGCTTTTATTCACGGCTCGTCCGCGAGTATCAAAATACACGGCGAGCGGGGAGGGATATTGTGTGCCAGTAGGTTAAGCTTGAGCTATAATGCGAATATAGTGTTCTAAATGGCATAGTTTCAGGGACTGATATGCGGGTTCGCTCGGATCGTTTCGGATCTATACAGAAACGCTGCATTCAAAAAATTAGAGTATTTTCAAAAAGATGGAATCGCGGCGTGATTCAATGTCGCCGAATAATGCACCAAGCGACGATACCAATAAATTGTGCCCTTGAAATCGGAATAGTCAAACATCTTTTTATCAGTTGATAGTTACGTTGACGTGGAGGATTTTAATGACTCCTCGTCGCCGCCTTGTCTTCGGAAAAATGTAGCACGTGCAATATGTTTCGGTGCCGATCCGTCTTTTGCATGGATGATCGGCACTGCCCGGCCTGCCGAGATGCTTGAGGTGAAGGTCTCGGATGATTGTGTGGTGAAACAGTATTTTATGAGAATTAATTTATGTAACCTTGCAATGTTTCTATATCATGGCAACCTTATAAACTGACAGTTAGTGGGTTTTTTCCGAATTCATATCACTTCGAACCAGCCTGCAAGGCCAGTTGATTGACGCGCAGCCATCAGGCTTTCGATCGGCCATTTACCCGGATTGTCAGCGATGAAGGCGAGATGTTTGGTGCGTCCAGGCGGCACCAGTACCGCATTGCGCCAGTAAGGCTCCCAGCCGTCGTCGAGATCATGCAGCAAGCGGAAGCAATGGCCATGAACACGCATTTGCTGCACAAAGGCTGTCTTGTTGATCAAGGCGAGCGTCACTGTTGTTCCCCTTTTGATGGAAAAGAGGGGAGTGGTGGAAAAACCTGGTTGTGATTTTCCGTTCAACTGCCAAAAGAGTGGCGCATCCCCGGTGGCGGCTTCCGCCTTCCGTGCTGCATTCTTGGAAATGGCTTCTGTATCAGGGTGTTGCAGCGGCTTTTGTGTTTCATCGGCTTTTGGGGGCGCGGCTTGTCCTTTGGTTTCGTCCGGTTTCGATGCGGAAGAACCGGACTTTTCGGAAGCCGCCTTTGCTTCGGGCGAATTGCCGCCTTCTATTACGAGGTCGAAGCGAAATGCGGCTTGCAGCGGAATAGCGGCGGGCAGCAAAGGATTATGCGGCAGCGAGGGAATGGGAGACAATTGCGGCCGCGCTGCTTCCCTGGTGGTTTTGAACAGGACGAGCGGCAGGTCGGGTGCTTTATCCGCACGCAAAAGGAGCCGCGCTTCCGTCTCTTCGGTCTCCGGCGCA
The DNA here is from genome assembly GCF_000745425.1 of Beijerinckia mobilis. GTDB lineage: Bacteria > Pseudomonadota > Alphaproteobacteria > Rhizobiales > Beijerinckiaceae > Beijerinckia > Beijerinckia mobilis. Next base: position 17,295 of record NZ_JQJH01000012.1, on the reverse strand, counting down.
TCAAAGAGCAGGTCGAAGCAGGAGCCTGGTCCTGCTGGGATCGTTTGCCGGAGAGGCTCGAAGGATTGATCGCAGGGCATGCCGTCGACGGCGATGACACGCGGGTGCAAAGCATCGAAACCGAGGAACATCACGCGTGAATCCATGGCACTGACGATGCGTAATCTGACCCGGCTGCGGGGTGTCAGGGATTGTTCGAACGGAATCGGCTTTCCATTGACCGTGATGAGCGAGCCGATGCGGCCGATGCCCATCGCCGTCTGCCGGTCGGTGAAATTGTTTTCGATCGCTCCCGTGGGAGTTAGCAGCCAGTCGCTGAAAATAAGGAGAATGTCGTAATCGCTGTGCGGCGGCTCTTCCTCGTCGACGACGATGATGCCGTAAAGGCCATGGCCCAACTGCTCGCCCGTCCAGGGAAGCACATGGGAATGATACCAGAATAGCCCGCTGTCTTGTGGCGTGAACCGGTAGTCGAAAGTTTCACCGGATGATACCGGCGGTTGCGTGAGCCCCCCGATCCCGGTCATAGCGTTGGGGCAGCGCATGCCGTGCCAATGCAGTGTCAGTGGCTGATCGAGCTTGTTCGAAAGGCGAATTTTCAGTTCCTCGCCTTTCTTGAAGCGCAGAATCGGCCCGGGTACGGTTCCGTCAAACCCCCATACAATGGTTTCCGGTTGCGGCTCCGTCATCAGACGCAGACTTCCGCGGCGTGCTTCAATCGTCCGAAAGCTGTCTTCAGCTTTCGCCTGCCTGAGAATCGGAAGACAGCTCACGGCCAGAGCCGTGTTCTTGAGCATGTCACGGCGGCTCATGGAAAAACCTTGCAGCATAAAAATGTCTTGCATGATCGGTCTGAAGAAGGATGTGAACGCCGAAGAGGCTCGCGCGCACTATAGCAACTTGATTGCTCACGTCCGAATGAGATCCATGAGGGTCATTTCGTCAAAAAACCATGTGTCGACGGGACGTTTAGAGCGGCTATGCGATCGAACCGCAGGCATCCGGAATTGGCGTTCCCATCGTGCGAGGTTGTGAAACCGGACGGGTCTTCCAGCAGTTCCCAGGCGGGAGAGGAGGATTGAGCCGACTTTGAAACCAACCCTTTCGTGCCCCTGCTCTTTGAGGTTGCATAAGCCGGCCACTTTTTTTGCTGCATCGGCGCCGCGTCATTGCTATAGAGCGTTTTCCGAAGCGATGTAATGGCGGTTCTCGCCGCAAGCGATGGTATCGGTCGCGGCGGATCGCGGGCGTGGCGGAATTGGTAGACGCGCCGGATTTAGGTTCCGGTGATGAAAATCGTGGGGGTTCGAGTCCCTTCGCCCGCACCACAATCCGGTTTCACGGCCGGTTCTGCCGGCCGATTTCGGATGCCCGTTCCGAAAACCACGCGCATTGCGTTTTTTCTTGAACAATGAATAGCGGCGATGTTTCAGCCATCGCGCGAACGGCCGCAATTCCAATAGAGCTGTCAGTCGAAAAGGGTTGATTGAGATGCAAGTGACCGAAACCCTCTCCGAGGGTCTCAAGCGCGAATATAGAGTGGTGCTTCCGGCTGCCGATATCGCGTCCCGCCTCGACGAGCAGCTTCAGGAGATGAAGGCAAAGGTACGGATCAACGGTTTCCGTCCCGGCAAGGTGCCGGTCTCCCATCTGAAGCGTCTCTACGGCCGTTCCGTCATGCTTGATGTCGTGCAGGAGGCCATCAACGAAGCCAATCGCCAGATCCTCGAAGACAATAAACTTCGTCCGGCGGGTGAGCCGAAGATCGATTTCGACGGCGAAAAAGACGAAATGGAGAAGGCCTTCGAATCCACCGCGGATTTCGCCTTCAAAGTGGCGATGGAGATTCTGCCGCAATTCGAGATCGGTAGCCTCGACGACATTACCATCGAGCGCTTCATTGCCGAAGTGCCCGAAGAAGAAGTCGATCGGATCGTTGAGCGATTCGCCAATCAGAACCGTCCCTATGAACCGCGCCCTGAGGGAGAGGCGGCAGAGAAGGGTGACAAGGTCACGATCGATTTTGTCGGCAAGGTCGACGGCGAGGCTTTCGAAGGCGGTACAGGTGAGGATATCGACCTGGTGCTCGGCTCCGATACTTTCATTCCGGGATTCGAGGATCAGGTCGTCGGCGTCAAGGTCGGTGACGAGCGTCAGATCGCCGTGACTTTCCCGGAAGATTATGCCGCCAAGCTCGCGGGCAAACATGCGACCTTCGATATCAAGGTGAAGGTGGTCTCAGCGCCTGGCGAACAGAAGATCGACGATGATCTCGCCAAGGCCTTTGGATATGAGACGCTTGAGGCCATGCGGGAGCAGATCCGCAATACACTCGGCGAGGAATTGACGGCAGCATCGCGGGCGCAGTGGAAACGCGCTTTGCTCGACGAACTCGACAAGAAATATACTTTCGAATTGCCGGAAGGCCTCGTCGAGGGCGAATTCGCCACTGTCTGGCGCAAGGTCGAACTCGATCAGCAGAGAAGCGGCAAGACCTTCGAAGAAGAAGGAACCACCGAGGAAGCGGCGCGCGCCGATTATCGCAAAATTGCGGAGCGCCGGGTAAGACTTGGCCTTTTGCTCGCGGAAATCGGCGAAAAGGCTGGGATCGTCGTGCCCGACGAGGAAGTGGGCAAGGCCCTGGTCGAACGCGCGCGTGCCTTCCCTGGCCAGGAAAAGATGATCTGGGATTTCTATCGCCAGAATCCGAAAGCCTTGAACGAGATTCGCGCTCCTTTGTTCGAGGATAAGACCGTCGACTACATCTTGACGCAGGCCAAGGTGACGGACACCAAAGTCTCGAAGGACGAATTGTTTAAAAAGGCGGAAGAGGTAGAAAAGGACGAGGCGGCAGCGCCCGAAGCCGAATGATCGGCTGGCCGGCTGTTCTCACCGGCCGAGTCCTTTGATGCTTTATGTGTGACGGAGCCCGGCGGTCAGCACAACCGCCGGGCTCCGCGCGTTTGAAGAGATTCGAATCGACCGCCGCGAAGCTGGACCATTTTCCGAATCTCGATCACCATCCCGCCGGGTTTTTACAAACGTCGTAAAAACCCGGGAATTGATGAGGAATCGGCCGATTATCCGAAATACCGCCTAAAAATTGGGCGTGTTTCGAACCCTTGATACCCTCCCATCTATCTTCACCCTGGGGCCCGAAGCAGGTGCTGCCGAGCATGGCGATTGAGGGAAAGTGGCCATGGACTGATCGAAGTCTTGAACTCGCCGGCATTTTTCCCATTTTTCAGACGCGGGGCATTGCCCCTTTTTCCTGCCGCATCTTTCCTCACCTATGTTCGACGAAAAACACAGAGACTGCCTGCCGGCAGCAAGATCTGGCTTGCATCTTGTTCCGGGAGATGTTTCCCGCGCAGCAATCTCTTTGCGAAGCGCGTGGAAGTCATTATCTTCGCGATTCAAGCGTTCGGATGGCCCTCATTGGCTGTCTCCTTCAAAGTGTAACGCTCATTTATGGGGCTTGGTCGGTAGGATCAGGCCTTCAGCTCAGGAAAGACGATACCATGGCTATCCGTGACCGCGATCCGGTTGAAATCTATAACAATTATCTGATTCCGCAGGTGATCGAGAACACCAGCCGTGGCGAGCGCGGGTTCGACATCTATTCGCGCCTCTTGCGGGAAAGGATCATCTTCCTCACCGGTCAGGTCGAGGACAATATGGCGTCGGTGATCATCGCCCAGTTGCTCTTCCTTGAAGCGGAAAACCCCAAGAAGGAAATTTCGATGTATATCAATTCGCCGGGCGGCGTTGTGACCGCTGGTCTGGCGATTTATGACACGATGCAGTTTATCCGCCCGAAAGTCTCGACGCTCTGCGTTGGTCAGGCGGCATCGATGGGATCGCTCCTGCTTGCAGCAGGCGAGGCGGGAATGCGTTATACCACCCCCAATTCCCGCATCATGGTGCACCAGCCATCGGGTGGCTTCTCGGGCCAGGCTTCCGATATTCTCCGCCATGCCGAGGATATTATGAAGGTCAAGCGCCGGCTTAACGAAATCTATGTGAAGCACACGGGGCGGGATTACGACACGATCGAAAAGACGCTCGACCGCGACCATTTCATGTCGGCGGTTGAATCGCAGGAATTCGGCCTTGTCGATCACGTCATCGACAAGCGGCCTGAGGAACTCGCTCTGACCGCGGAAGCAAAATAAACCGAAACTTCATCCAATGCTTGGATCGCACGAAAAGAGGGTCTAAGCTTCGGAATCTCGGCCTTGCCCGGCATTTTCGCCGGGCAATCCGCCGCAAAAAATAAGCTCAGTCACTGGTACGTAACTTGCTCGTTTCTTTGATCAGCGGTTCTGTCCATCCTGGCAACCGTGGGTCACGTAAGGCCGACACAAGAATAAGCCGCTTAGTTATGAAGACGGCGCTAATCAACGGATCGGCATAATGAAAGCCTTCTATTGCGGAGTGATGACATGGTCTGCATGGCGTCATGTAGGGCCGCAAGGATTGCAAGGCATGGCAGAAACTTGAATCTCCAAACCTTATCTTGCGCATAGCGAAAATCTCTAGGCACAATGAGGAGTGGATCGAAGGTTCGAGTGGATAAAAGTCGGTTGGTTCGTGTGCGGATCTGCCGGCCGTGACGAGGGGTGATCTCTCTTCACGATTTTAATTCAACAAGTTCGGGACCCGCACATGGGTTTCGGCCGTTAGGAGATGATCCATGACAAAGGTCGGCGGCAGCGACTCCAAGAACACGCTTTATTGCTCGTTCTGTGGCAAGAGCCAACATGAGGTCCGCAAGCTGATTGCCGGTCCTACCGTCTTCATTTGCGATGAATGCGTCGAGCTCTGCATGGATATCATTCGCGAGGAAAACAAATCCTCGCTGGTCAAGAGCCGAGATGGAATTCCCACGCCGCGCGAAATCTGCAAGGTTCTCGATGATTATGTCATCGGCCAGTTTCAGGCCAAGCGTGTCTTGTCGGTCGCCGTCCATAATCATTACAAGCGGCTCAATCACGCTACCAAACATAATGACGTCGAACTCGCGAAATCCAATATTCTGCTGATCGGGCCCACAGGTTCCGGCAAGACCTTGCTGGCGCAGACACTCGCTCGCATCCTCGATGTGCCGTTCACGATGGCCGATGCGACAACGCTTACCGAGGCGGGTTACGTCGGTGAAGATGTCGAAAACATCATCCTGAAGCTTTTGCAGGCTTCCGATTACAATGTCGAACGGGCGCAGCGTGGTATCGTCTATATCGACGAAATCGACAAGATTTCGCGCAAGTCTGATAATCCATCGATCACGCGTGATGTTTCCGGCGAAGGCGTGCAGCAGGCGCTTTTAAAGATCATGGAAGGCACTGTCGCTTCCGTGCCGCCGCAAGGTGGTCGCAAACATCCGCAGCAGGAATTCCTGCAGGTGGATACGACCAATATCCTGTTTATCTGCGGTGGCGCTTTCGCAGGGCTCGAGAAGATCATTTCGACGCGCGGCAAGACGACATCAATCGGTTTCTCGGCAACGGTGCAGGCGCCTGACGATCGGCGCACGGGTGAAATCTTCCGCAAGGTTGAGCCGGAGGACCTGCTGAAATTTGGTCTCATTCCGGAATTCGTCGGCCGTCTTCCTGTGATTGCCACGCTGGAAGATCTCGATGAAGAAGCCCTGAAAAAGATCCTGACCGAGCCGAAGAATGCGCTTGTCAAGCAATATCAGCGGCTTTTCGAAATGGAAAATACCGAGCTGACCTTCCAGGACGAGGCGCTGAATGTCGTCGCCAAGAAGGCCATTGAGCGCAAGACCGGAGCACGCGGTCTGCGGTCAATCATGGAAAGCATCCTGCTCGATACAATGTTCGATCTGCCGGGTCTCGACAGTGTCGAACAGGTGGTGATCGGCCCGGATGTTGTCGAAGGAAAATCGCGCCCGCTTTATATTTACGCAGAGCGTAACGAAAAGAGCGGTACGAGCGCCTGACATAGCCCCCGAGGGTAGAGAGGGTGCGGCGAGATGGGATTTCGCCGCACATCCCGAACAAAAAAAGAGGACACGAATGTGTTCGCGTCCTCTAACAGAACCCAAGAGTCTTCTTGAAACGGTTCTATCGAGTGGCCATCTGTGACTAAAGCAAATGGCCGTAAATTGGTAAACGCACAAAAGGCTTGCGTTTCCTGCGTCGTCATCCCCCAAACGATGCCATGCCTTTCTGCCACGCAAGCGTAAAATAGCCTACATGCGTTTCGAGATAGGACGATAAAATGACCCAGAAGCGTGATCTTGTTCGCCCCGGTTCCGTGGAGAGCTACCCTGTTCTTCCCCTGCGCGATATCGTCGTCTTTCCGCACATGATCGTGCCCTTGTTCGTCGGACGCGAGAAATCGATTCGCGCTCTTGAGGAAGTGATGAAGGCTGACAAGCTCATCCTTCTCGCCACTCAAATGAATGCCGCTGATGACGATCCGGCTACGGATGCCATTTTCACGACTGGCACATTGGCTTCAGTTCTTCAGCTTTTGAAGCTTCCCGATGGCACCGTCAAGGTGCTCGTTGAAGGGCAGTGGCGTGCCAAGGTGCAGAATTATACACGCACCGAAGATTATTACGAGGCCGACGCCGAGGCGATCGCTGATGATCCGATCGACAAGGTTGAAGTCGAAGCCCTTGCGCGTTCGGTCGTCTCCGAATTCGAAGGCTATGTGAAACTCAACAAGAAGATTTCTCCAGAAGTCGTCGCTGCGGTGACTCAGATCGACGATTACGCAAAGCTTGCCGACACGATCGCCTCGCATCTCGCGGTGAAGATCGCCGACAAGCAGGCCGTTCTTGAGACGACGTCCATTACCAAGCGGCTGGAAAAATGCCTTGCCCTGATGGAGAGTGAAATCTCTGTCCTGCAGGTCGAGAAGCGTATTCGTACGCGGGTCAAGCGCCAGATGGAAAAGACCCAGCGTGAATATTATCTCAACGAGCAGATGAAGGCGATCCAGAAGGAACTCGGTGACGAGGACGGTAAGGATGATCTTGCCGAAATCGAGGAGCGCATCAAGAATACCAAGCTCTCCAAGGAAGCGCGCGACAAGGCGACTGCTGAATTGAAGAAATTGCGTCAAATGTCGCCTATGTCGGCCGAAGCGACCGTCGTGCGCAACTATCTCGATTGGCTGCTCGCGATACCGTGGAACAAGCGTTCCAAGGTCAAAAGGGATCTCACCGTCGCTGAAGAAGTACTCGACAGTGAGCATTACGGTCTCGACAAGGTCAAGGAGCGCATCCTCGAATATCTCGCCGTCCAGAGCCGTGCCAACAAGCTGACCGGCCCGATCCTTTGCCTCGTTGGTCCGCCCGGCGTTGGTAAAACCTCGCTCGGTAAGTCAATTGCCAAGGCAACTGGGCGCGAATTCGTGCGCATGTCGCTTGGTGGTGTGCGTGATGAAGCGGAAATTCGCGGTCATCGCCGGACCTACATCGGATCAATGCCCGGTAAGATCATCCAGTCGATGCGGAAGGCGAAAACCTCGAATCCGCTGCTCCTCCTCGACGAGATCGACAAGATGGGCATGGATTTCCGCGGCGATCCGTCCTCGGCTTTGCTCGAAGTGCTGGATCCGGAACAGAACCAGACCTTCGCTGATCATTATCTCGAAGTGGATTATGATCTTTCGAACGTCATGTTCGTGACGACGGCCAATACGCTGAATATCCCTGCGCCCTTGATGGACCGCATGGAGATCATCCGTATCGCCGGCTACACGGAAGATGAGAAGATCGAGATCGCGCGCCGCCATCTCATTCCGGCGGCACTCAAGAAGCATGGCCTCGCGCCAAAGGAATGGTCGATCGACGATAGCGGTCTCACTATGCTGGTGCGCCGTTATACGCGGGAGGCCGGTGTTCGCAACCTCGAACGCGAGATTTCCAATCTGATCCGCAAGGCGGTGAAGAAGATCCTCCTTGAGAAGGTCGAGACGGTTGCCGTTACAGGTGACAATGTCCCCGACTTCCTGGGTGTGCCGCGCTATCGCTATGGTGAAGCGGAACTCGAGGATCAGGTCGGTGTTGTCACCGGACTGGCGTGGACCGAAGTCGGCGGCGAATTGCTGACGATTGAAGGCGTGATGATGCCCGGCAAGGGTCGCATGACCGTGACCGGTAATCTGAAGGATGTCATGAAGGAATCGATCTCTGCGGCGGCTTCCTATGTCCGCTCTCGAGCTGTCGATTTCGGCATCGAGCCGCCGCTCTTCGATCGCCGTGACATCCATGTGCATGTGCCTGAAGGCGCGACACCCAAGGATGGACCGTCGGCTGGTGTCGCCATGGCGACGGTGATCACTTCGGTCATGACCGGTATTCCGATCCGGCGCGACATTGCCATGACGGGTGAGATCACTCTGCGCGGGCGCGTCTTGCCGATCGGCGGGTTGAAGGAAAAGCTTTTGGCAGCTATGCGCGGCGGTCTGAAGAAGGTCCTGATCCCTGAAGAGAATGCGAAGGATTTGGCCGATATCCCGGATTCTGTGAAGAATGCGCTCGAAATCGTGCCGGTCTCGCGGATGGATGAAGTGCTCCAGCATGCTCTGGTCCGCCAGCCCGTGCCGATCGTCTGGGAAGAGGAAGCCAAGCCGGTCGCCCTGGGTACCGAGGATGAAGCTTCCGGAGCCATTGCTCACTAAAGGCAGAGGTGGTTTCCACTCCTGCTGCGGCTAAAATTCAGGGCGGGATGATTCTGAACGGATCATCCCGCCTTTTTTCTATCTGTATATTTGCTTGTGGCGTCGGTTCAATGGTTGACTGTGATGCTCGTCATGTGACTGCATGAATAGGGTGTTTCGTTAATAAGGTTTGTGTATGCGTCATGAGCGTTTGGGACAAATTCGTAAACGCCCTATTCGAAAAAAATCGAAGTATTTTCTATGTAATGGAATCACGCAGTGATTTCGCACAATCGGCAAATGCTTTAGGTCTGTTCGCGTTCCTTGCGTAATCGCGCCCAATAATCCAGGCGCTTTTCTATATCCCGTTCGAAACCGCGCGATGTAGGTTGGTAGAGAGTTTGCCGGCCAAGAGCATCGGGCCAGTAATTTTGGCCGGAGAAGGCATCGGGCTCGTCATGATCGTAACGGTAGCCTGAACCGTAGCCTTCACTTTTCATGAGTTTCGTCGGTGCGTTCAAGATGACCTTGGGTGGCATCAGAGAGCCATGCTCCCTGGCACATGCGGTGGCTTTCTTGAATGCTTTGTAGATTGCGTTCGATTTCGGTGCCGTTGCCATATAGACGACTGCTTCGGCGATCGCCAGTTCACCTTCTGGCGAGCCAAGAAAATCATAGGCTTCCTTGGCCGCATTGGCGATGACGAGCGCCTGGGGATCTGCGAGGCCTATGTCTTCCACGGCCATGCGTACGATGCGTCGCGCAATGAAGAGGCGATCTTCGCCACCCTCGAACATACGGGCGAGATAATATAATGCGGCATCCGGATCCGAACCGCGTACGGATTTATGCAAAGCACTGATGAGGTTGTAATGACCTTCCTGCGCTTTGTCGTAGATCGGTGCTCGGCGTTGCGCGACCTGCACCAAAGTTGCGATCGAAAAGATCTCTCCTTCACCGGCGGCACGCCAGATTTCTTCGGCCAGACTTAATGCGGCGCGTCCATCCCCATCAGCCATCCGCACGAGAGCGGCGCGAGCGCCTTCATCGAGGGGAAGGGGCCTGCCTTCTATGATTTCGGCGCGTTCCAGCAGCCTGGAGATGGCGTTTTCATCGAGCGAGTGGAAGACGAGGACGCGTGCGCGGGAGAGAAGGGCGGCATTTAACTCAAAGCTTGGATTTTCCGTAGTGGCACCGATCAACGTGACGGTGCCGTCTTCCATGACCGGGAGAAAACTGTCCTGCTGCGCTCTGTTAAAGCGATGGATCTCATCGACGAACAGCAGGCTCGCCTGACCGAGGCGCCGTCTTGCGCGGGCTTCATCGAAGACCTTTTTGAGTTCGGCGACCCCAGAGAAGATTGCAGAGAGTTGTACGAAGGTGAGTTTCGTCTCACCCGCAAGCAACCGGGCCACCGTGGTTTTGCCGGTGCCGGGCGGTCCCCAGAAGATCAGGCTACCGAGGCTGCCCGCTCTCACGAGACGCGTCAGCGCGCCTTCTGGGCCTAGAAGATGATCTTGCCCCGCCACCTCGTCGAGCCGTCGCGGCCTTAGGCGGTCTGCGAGCGGCGCCTGAACATTCTTTTCTAGACCTGCTGCGCTGAAAAGGTCGCTCATCACGAAGGGTCCTTACTCGTATCCCGTCGCGGAGACGTTGTGCTCGGCCAGTCTCAGGTCCCGCGCACGAAGACAGACTGGCCGTCGATCACGAAGCCTCAGAGGACGGTCGTCATGATTTCGTGACCACGACCGATAGTAATCTTCCAGTAATATTGTTGTTGCTCGTTCAGAAGCTTGTTGAGCTGACGTGTCGATGTGATCTTGACTCCATTAAGAGCGATGATCACATCGCCTTTCTGAAAGTTGATGGTCGCGGCACGCGAATTATCCTCGATGTCATCAATCACGACTCCCTGATAAGAGCCCTGTATTGAAAATTCCTCCGTGACGGCAGGTGAGAGATTAACGACGCTGAGGCCGGAGAGGGGCGAATTGCCGTTGATCTTGATCTCATCGCGTGGCGGTGTTTCAGGAGCAGCACTGAGGTTCAGATTGGTTGTGATCGGCTTGCCATTACGCAAAACAGTCAATTGCGCCTTGCCGCCTATCGGCCGCGTTGCAAGCCGATAGCCTAGGGATTCCGGATCTTCCAGAACCTGTCCATCGATCCTCGTGATCAGATCGCCCCGCTTTAGGCCAGCCTCGAAAGCGGGACCGCTGTCAGAGACTTCGACAACGAGCGCGCCGGCGGGACGATCGAGGCCAAGGGAATCGGCTATTTCCCTTGAAACGCCTTGCAGGCTCGCGCCAAGCCAGGGACGTTTGACTTGACGTCCGCCGTTTTTAGCCGCCGCCACGACCACTTTGACCATATTGACGGGAATGGCGAAGCCAATGCCGATTGAACTGCCCGTTTGGGAGAAAATTGCCGAATTCACGCCAATCAGCCGCGCTTTCATATCAATGAGCGGGCCGCCGGAATTACCCGGATTGATGGCCGCATCCGTTTGGATAAAAAAGCCATAGTCCGAAATGCCGACCTGCGTGCGTGCCAGGGCAGAAACGATGCCCTGCGTGACCGTCTGGCCAACGCCGAAAGGGTTGCCGATCGCCAACACCAAATCGCCGACCTCAAGTGCGTCGGAATCTCCCATTTCCATATAGGGAAAGCGTTCATCGCCTCCTTCAATACGCAGAACTGCCAGATCGGTGCGTTGATCACGCAGAACGATAAGCGCCTCAAATTCGCGCTTGTCGCTAAGGGCGACTTTCACATTCGTCATGCCGTCTATGACATGATAATTCGTGACGACAAGACCGGAAGGATCGACGAGAACTCCCGAACCCAGGGATTGTGCCGTAGGGCCGCCAGGCCGGCGTCCTTCACCAAAAAACCGGCGAAAGACGGGGTCGTCGAGCAAAAGATTGCGAGGTTGCCGTTCCGTGCGGGAGGCATAGACGTTGACGACCGCGGGACGGGCTTTCTTGACCGGTGCGGCGAAGGAAAGAATGGCATCGTCATGAGACACGGGTATTTCCCGTGTCTCGCCTGAAGCGCCGTGAGAGAGCGGACCGCAGCCAATGAAAAGGACGCCCAAAATAGAGGCGAGAACGATAAAAAGGCGCGGAAAGGAAGAACGGCCGTAAAGGGTCATGCTTCGGCACCCTTTCTGGGCATGCATCAAAGGCGTCACCTTATGAGAGACTGAATCTTCCGTCTATGACGGTGCCATCCCGCTCACTTCTTAAAAAGAGAAAGGGATCGAGGCAATATTCGCGATGAGAATTTGGCCGGATCATGTCGGCGGGAGATTCATGGCCATTGCCAATGCGCTCTTGGATTTTCACCGAGCGTTTCGAACCCATCCATGTGCGCTTCGGCACGGAAATCTTGATCCGTGGAGGAAGCCTTCTCCCTATTTTCACGTCATAGGCCGCGAGATGATATTGAAGCGACCTGGTTTCTCGGGGAAAGAGAAAGTGATTTCCCACCACTCAGAAAAATAAAAAACGGCGGTGATCAGGTTCACCGCCGCAATTGGCTTTAGGCAGCTGCTTCGTCCGCGTCTGCGACTTGCACCGGGCCGGAATCCTTACCTTTGGCTTCCACGTCGCGATCCACAAATTCGATCACAGCCATGGGCGCATTATCACCATAGCGAAAGCCAGCTTTCAGAACCCGAAGATAACCGCCGTGGCGGTCCTTGTAGCGCGGCCCGAGCACCTCGAAGAGCTTGCCGACCAAAGCCACATCCTTGATCTGAGCAATGGCCTGTCTGCGGGCATGCAGGTCCCCGCGTTTGCCAAGCGTGACGAGCTTTTCGACGATAGGGCGGAGGTCCTTGGCTTTGGGAAGCGTCGTCACAATCTGCTCATGCTTGATGAGAGCCTGACTCAGATTGGCAAACATGGCCTTGCGGTGTTCGTGCGTACGCCCAAATCTGCGCTTGGCGTGACCATGATACATTGGCTTTCTCCTGATGATTATACGGCCGCCGTGCCAAGGGTCGACCGTCTTTGATTGACCGCCCACAAAGGAGGCGGGAAGGGGAGCGGGACCTTCGCCCCGCTTTCATGGTCTGCGTACATCAGCCTTGATCATATGGCTGCTGAATGCACCAGTTCCGTGATCTCAGTAATGTTCCTCGAATCTTTTGGCGAGCTCGTCAATATTGTCCGGCGGCCAGCCCGTGACTTCCATGCCGAGGTGAAGCCCCATCTGAGCCAAAACTTCCTTGATTTCATTCAGGGATTTACGCCCGAAATTGGGCGTTCTCAGCATTTCCGCTTCGGTTTTCTGGATCAGGTCGCCGATATAGACGATATTGTCGTTCTTCAGGCAATTGGCGGAGCGTACGGACAGTTCGAGTTCGTCCACCTTCTTGAGCAGAGCCGGATTGAAGGCCAGTTCGGGGATGGACGGTGTCGCTTCTTCGCGGCGCGGCTCTTCGAAATTCACGAAAACGTTCAGCTGATCCTGCAGGATGCGCGCTGAGAAGGCGACTGCATCTTCCGGTGTCAGAGAGCCATTGGTTTCGACCTGAAGCGTCAGCTTATCGTAATCGAGAATCTGACCTTCGCGCGTATTTTCGACTTTGTAGCTCACCTTTTTGACGGGCGAATAGAGGCTGTCGACGGGTATCAGGCCGATCGGCGCATCCTCTGCGCGGTTGCGGTCGGCCGCGACATAGCCTTTGCCCGTGTTGACGGTGAATTCCATACGAATTTCTGCACCCTCGTCGAGTGTGCAGATGACCAGATTTGGATTGAGAATCTGAACGTCGCCGACCGTACCGATATCGCCGGCGAGGACTTTACCCGGCCCCTGCTTTTTCAGGATCATACGCTTGGGGCCATCGCCCTGCATCTTGATGGCGATGTCTTTGATGTTGAGGATGATATCGGTTACATCCTCACGCACCCCAGGGATCGACGAAAATTCGTGGAGGACGCCGTCGATATGGACCGAGGTGATTGCCGCACCTTGCAGGGAAGACAAAAGGATGCGGCGCAAGGCGTTGCCGAGCGTCAGGCCGAAGCCGCGCTCAAGCGGTTCCGCGATAATCGTCGCGAAACGTTTTGAATCATCGCCCGGAGTGACATCGAGCTTGCTTGGCTTGATGAGTTCCTGCCAATTCTTTTGGATCACGAATGGCACCTTTCACTATGCGAAACGCCTGACGACGGTGGCGCCGCGGTGTTATCTTCGTCTCTATGCGATTTCGATATCGGCCTGAGATCGCAGACTTGATACCCAATTTCATTGATCGTGACCGGCTGCGATCAATAAGATCAGGCATGGGAGCTGCCGCTTGGTAAAGATCCTTCGTTGCGACGAGGCCTAATAGGTTGCACTGAAACTATCTACACAAATTCAACGCGGAAGTGCTTGCCACTGCCGCGTTATGATGGTTCGGGCTTTCTGCTTCGTGGGCGCGATGCCTGTAGCGCCCACGAAACGAAAGGATCAGACGCGCCGCCGTTTACGGGGGCGGCAGCCGTTATGTGGAATCGGCGTGACGTCACGAATGGAGGTCACGGTAAAGCCAGCAGCCTGCAGCGCCCGCAAGGCCGATTCACGCCCCGAACCAGGGCCGGAAACTTCGACTTCCAAGGTCCTCATGCCATGTTCTACCGCTTTACGCGCGCAATCCTCAGCAGCCATCTGGGCCGCGTAGGGGGTCGATTTGCGGGAGCCCTTAAAACCCATCATTCCCGCCGAGGACCAGGAAATCGTATTACCCTGAGCATCGGTAATGGTGATCATTGTATTGTTGAACGTGGAATTGACGTGGGCTACGCCGGAAACGATATTCTTGCGTTCGCGGCGGCGGATACGAGTAGCTTCTTTTGCCATTTTCAGGATCCTTGCGAGCGCGCCCGTAACACCAGGCGCTCGGGATTCAGGATGAGGTGATCAAAGGGGAACGGATTGAAGACGCCCCCAACTGGAATATGAAAATCGACTGGAAATCATACACTTCCAGTCGATTTTGCATTTAAGTCTCTACAATTCTGAGATTTTCGAATTATGCCGATAAGGTGGAGCGTGATAAACGCGCCCCAGCCAAACTTCCCGAGAAACAGGCGGCAAGTGCTTATTTCTTCTTGCCGGCAATCGGCTTGGCCTTACCCTTGCGGGTTCGAGCGTTGGTATGGGTGCGTTGACCACGAACCGGAAGCTGACGCCGATGGCGAAGGCCACGATAGCAGCCAAGGTCCATCAGGCGTTTGATATTGATCGCGACTTCACGGCGGAGATCACCTTCGACCACATAGTCACGGTCAATCGTCTCACGGATCTGGAGAACCTCCGCATCGGTCAGATCAACTACGCGACGTTCCGACGGGATCCCCACCTTTTCGCAGATTTCTTCCGCCTTTTTGGGACCGATTCCGTGAATATATTGGAGCGCGATGATCACACGCTTATTCGTTGGAATATTAACGCCAGCAATACGAGCCAAAACTCTTCTCCATATCGTTCCTCGAATGATATCGAGAAACGGTTCTGAACCACGTCCGGTGGAGGCCGGCCCCTGTGATTCCATGAAAAATTGGTAATCGTGCCGTTAAGCAATAAAGCCTATTTCGACGACGAAGGGCGTTCTTAGGGAAATAAACGACTCTCGTCAACGAATATTTGACAAGAAGTCGTTTCCGTCGGCGGCATGATCCCGGGTCGTTTCCTCAATCGCTTGCGATGATGACATTGGAGGTTTTAAAAATCGCCCAGACTTTCTTACCGGGCAGAAAATCTTCCTTGGATGTTTCATCACAGGAGAGGATGGACGTTATTGTCTTACCTTCGCCAATATCAATGGCGACCTCGCAATCCATGCCGCCATTCACATAACTTACGACCGTGCCGGCGATTTTATTCCTGGCGGAGATTTTCGGCGGCTCTTCCGTCGGGGCCAGCATAACCGATGAAGCATTGACCAATGCGACGACCTGACGGCCCGGTACGAGGCCAAGTTCCTGAACGGCGGCGTTGGTCAGAACGGCTGCGATTTCGCATTCGGGTGAGACTTGGAGTTGAACTTCGACGTTCACCGGCGCGGGTAGGATCGCTTTCACCGTGCAATGGAAGGCGTTGCGAGCGCTGAGACGCATCGCCACGCCCCAAAACAGGAGATCCTGGTCGTTTTCCAGACCTTCTTCAGCAATGGCGGCGGAGATCCGTCCGAGTTTTTCCTCGAGCCTGCGGAAAACCGTGATGAGTCTGCGGCCCTCCTCGGTGACTTCAGCGCCTCCTCCGCGCGGCCCCCCGGTGCGGGTAATGAACGCCGGGCGTGGCAGAAGATTGTTGATCGCGTTAACGGCATCCCAAGCGGTCTTATAGCTGAAACCAGCGATTTCAGCGGCCTTGGTAATGCTTCCGTGCTGGATAACGGCTTCAAGCAGCGTGATACGTTCACGACCGACGAGTAAACGCCCATCGGCCCGCAAAGCAAGTAACGTGTCTATTTTGCTGGAAATCAAGCGAGCCAATTTTTTCTCCCAATAAATAAAAGTTAAATTCTATGCGGAATTATCAAGTTAAAACCCAGTAATTAAGAAGGGAAGTTTCATTTATAATTGGACATTGTAGTGCATAAAACTGCCGTTCGCGATCCTGGAGCCGGAACAATCTGGGGAATAAACGGAATAAATAGCGAATTTCATTTCATGATGCGGTCCAGGAATCTCTGCTCAGACGATGTTTTCTTTATCCGAGACGGAATGAAGTTACGCCATACCGGACAATGCCATGCCTTGGCACCCCGCGCCGTTACACACAACCACGAAGACCGGTTCACTGCTTCCATGTCTTTGCCGCCCAGAGAAACGCCGAACGCAATATAAACAATTACCGCTATTAGATAGTGAAGCACACATCATTCATCAATATTACCTTTGTCTGCTCTGTGAATATTTCAATTCGACAGGCAATGCCTAAAGGGAATTATTGCTTGAAAGACAGCGAGCTGATGCATCAATTATGATTTCGAATCATTTTCATGGTCTGTCCGAAGAGAGAGTGTCGGCATGAGGAATACCATTCCTAGGACCTTGTACTGGCTTGACATCTGAAATCTTACCAGAATCGTGAAATTTTTTAGTTGTATATCGATAGGTGTGATGGGTTCCAAGTTAAATTTTATTGATCTTCACTCTTGGGTAAGCAATCGTTCGGACAGCTTGCTCATTGAGCTCTTATATGACGCTTTTCTGTGAAAGTTGTTAAGTTTATGGATTAATAACCAGTAATATTTTGAGGTATTTAGTCGCCTGCCGTCTATTTGTTTAGCTCATCTCTGATTGAATCGACTTTGATAGGCAGGCCAAGGAAATATATTCAAAAGCGTTAGTGAATGTTTGTACCATGCGTCAGAAAGAGAAAGGAGCGGATTTTCAATAGCTTGAATCGAGAAGCATTTCTAGTGGCCGGGACTTGCATTCTGCTTGTCTGGTGATGCCGCAAGGGGATGATGTTTGGCCGATGTCTCATGCGAGCGTCCGCTTCGAACCTTATCCTTCCCTTTCAGAAGAAAAATTGTGCGGGTACGCGAGCGGTGATTCTAGGTCCTGTTGACGAATGCGTGCATCCAGAGGCGAATAGCGGCGATATGAACGAAGCCAAGGTAGCTTTCGGCGGTTTTATCGTATCGGGTCG
>NZ_JQJH01000011.1 GCF_000745425.1 Beijerinckia mobilis | reverse complement strand
GACCGGGCCAGGAAAACGATATCACTCGCGCGCATGAACTCATTGATGGATTTGACGCGACTGCAACTCTCGCCGACAAAGGCTACGACGCGAACCATCTGCACAAGAAGATTACCGGACAAGGCAGCGAGATCGTCATTCCACCCAAGCGCAATCGCAAGGTTCAGCGGCCCTACGACACCGAGCTTTACAAGGAACGCAATCTGGTGGAGCGTTTTTTCAACAAGCTCAAGCAGTTCAGGCGGGTGGCGACCCGCTATGACAAGCTGCTTGCCAACTTCATGGGCTTCGTCAAACTTGCCGCAATAGCCATATGGCTCAGATAGTTAAATCGTCACTACCGCCTAGGGCAGATCAGCCGATTTTATCGAATGGCTTGTCCATTTCGTGCCGTCATCAATCCTCTTGCTCTCGTGTATATGCCCAAGAGTGCATACATGCCGCCGCAGGGCCTGCCTTAAGTGGTTTGGCAAGCGCCTGATCGCGTGAGTGCGCCTGTATTCCGGGAAATATTGGCTTCGAAGTACAGGCCCAAAGTCTGTCTCGGTGAGCAAGATACAGAGATGTCCACCCAAATTGGTCCGCGGCACATCGATGATCGCTGACGCTGATGACCTGTGCGTTCTTTCAAGAGGTTTGCGATGCATCATAATTTTGTCAATGGCCAGTTTCTGGAGACGAAGGCGGCGGAAACGATCGCGGTCTTCAATCCAGCGACGGGAAAACAGATCTCCGAGATCCCTGATTCATCCGCCGCTGTCGTCGATCAGGCCGTCGCAGCCGCCAGGGCGGCGCAAAAGGAATGGGCCAAGTTGCCGCCGATCGCCCGCGCTGGCTATCTGAGGACGATTGCGTCGAAAATCCGCGAGAGGGTCGATGTCATTGCCCGTACGATCAGCGAGGAGCAGGGCAAACTTCTCGGCCTTGCCGAGGTCGAGGTCCGTTTTACAGCCGATTATTTCGATTACATGGCCGAATGGGCGCGCCGTCTTGAGGGTGAAATCATTGCCAGCGACCGTCCGGGTGAGACCATACTTCTATTCCGTCAACCCCTCGGTGTCGTTGCCGGCATTCTGCCTTGGAATTTTCCCTTCTTCCTGATCGCGCGCAAGATGGCGCCGGCGCTTGTGACCGGCAATACGATCGTCATCAAGCCGAGCGAGGAAACGCCAAATAATGCGGCGCTCTTTGCCGGTCTCGTCGCCGAAACTGACCTGCCGCCGGGTCTGTTCAATCTCGTCTATGGTCGCGGTACGACGGTCGGTGAAGCGATGACATCGCATCCCGATGTCAATCTGATCAGTTTCACCGGCAGCGTGCGTGCGGGATCCGCGATCATGGCTTCGGCGGCGAAGAATATCACCAAGGTGAACCTTGAATTGGGCGGCAAGGCTCCGGCTATCGTCATGAAAGATTGTGATATCGACCTTGCCGTCAGGGCGGTGACGGGGTCGCGTGTCATCAATAGCGGGCAGGTCTGCAATTGCGCGGAACGTATCTATGTCCAGGAAGACATCGCGGATGAATTTACGGCGAAATTCGCCGCGGCCATGAGTGCCACGACCTATGGCGATCCGCTCGGCAATGAACCGGTCGGAATGGGTCCGTTGATCAATGCTGCAGCGATGCATCGCATCGATGCGATCGTGCAGAGAGCGGTGAGCGAAGGGGCGCAGATCGTTACTGGCGGCAAGCCCGACGAGAAGGCTGGCGGTGTCTATTTCCAGCCCACCGTACTCGTGAATTGCCGCCAGGATATGGAAATCATGCGGGATGAAGTGTTCGGTCCCGTCGCTCCGGTCAATATCGTCAAGGATCTCGATGAAGCCATCGCCCGGGCCAATGATTCCGTCTACGGGCTCACTTCCTCGATCTATACGCGTGATCTTTCGACTGCAATGCGTGCCTGCAACGAGATTCACTTCGGCGAGACTTATGTCAATCGCGAAAATTTCGAGGCCATGCAGGGATTTCATGCCGGTGTCCGACGTTCCGGCATCGGCGGCGCCGATGGCAAGCATGGCCTTTACGAATTCACGCATACGCATGTCGTCTATATCCAGAATTGAGACAGGCGATTAACAGGTTTCGGTGAGCGTACATCATTCATTCACTGCGATATGATTCCAGGAAACAAAATGACATACAGACAGATTTGGGGAGGAGTGAGCGCCGCCGCGCTTGCAATCGGTCTGGCGCTGGCGGGCGGCTCCGCTGCCGGCATTGCTGCGGAAAAAGGTCCTGCGGCAGTCGATGCCAAGCGCATCATCGCCGCCGACAAGGAGCCAGGCAATTGGATGACCACGGGCCGCACCTACGGCGAGCAACGTTTCAGCCCGCTGAAACAGATCACGCAGGATAATGTCGGCAAGCTGGGGCTTGCCTGGAGTTACAAGCTCGATATTGATCGCGGCGTCGAGGCGACACCGATCGTCGTCGATGGCGTGATGTACACGACCGGGCCATTCTCCATGGTCTATGCGTTGAACGCCAAGACCGGCGAGCTCATCTGGAAATATGATCCGAAATCCGATCGCGAGCGCGCGGGTGAAGCCTGCTGCGATGCGGTCAATCGCGGTGTTGCCGTCTGGAACGGCAAGGTCTTTGTCGGGGTCCTTGATGGACGGCTAGAGGCGATCGACGCGAAAACCGGACAGAAGGTCTGGTCTGTCGATACACGCTATGACACTAACCGCAGTATTGCCATTACCGGGGCTCCGCGGGTCGTCAAGGGCAAGGTGATCATCGGTCACGGCGGCGCTGAATATGGTACGCGCGGCTATATTACCGCCTATGACGCGGAAACCGGCAAACAGGTCTGGCGTTTCTGGAACGTCCCGGGTGATCCGGCGAAGCCTCCGGAAAACAAGGCAATGGAGATCGCCCGCAAGACATGGACCGGCGATGCTTTCGTCGTGCGTGGGGGTGGCGGCACCT
Source organism: Beijerinckia mobilis (assembly GCF_000745425.1). Taxonomy (GTDB): domain Bacteria; phylum Pseudomonadota; class Alphaproteobacteria; order Rhizobiales; family Beijerinckiaceae; genus Beijerinckia; species Beijerinckia mobilis. The sequence continues at coordinate 150,924 of NZ_JQJH01000011.1, read as the reverse complement.
CCTGGGATTCGATGGCCTATGATCCCGATCTCAATTTGCTCTATCTCGGGACCGGCAATTCATCCTCGTGGAATCCGCGCATCAGAACGCAGGGCAAGGGCGATAATCTGTTCGTCTCGTCCATTGTCGCAATCAATCCCGACAATGGCGAATATGTCTGGCATTTCCAGACGACGCCGATGGATCCGTTCGATTTCACGGCGACAGCCCATATCATTCTCGCTGACATCAAGATCGACGGCAAGACACGTAAAGTGTTGATGCAATCGCCGAAGAACGGCTATTTCTACGTTCTCGATCGCAAGACCGGTAAGTTCATCTCGGGCCAGAACATTATCCCGATCAACTGGTCGAAAGGGCTCGACAAGAACGGCCGTCCGATCATGAATCCGGAGGTCGAATATTGGAAGGATCCGGAACGTAAACCCGTCCTCGTGCAGCCGGCCTTCTGGGGTGCGCATGACTGGCAGCCGATGTCCTATAACCCCAATACTGGCCTCGTCTACATCCCGACCCATATCATGTCGGCTCTGTATCAGGATGTCGATGGTATTCCGCCACGGCGGAAGTTCAAGAGTGTCTATCAGCTCGACGTCAATACCGGCATGATGCCGGAAGATCCGGATGGTCTGCGCAAATATGCCGACACCTGGTCGGGCAAGCTGATGGCCTGGGATCCGATCAAGCAGCAGAAGGTGTGGGAGGTTCCCTATTCCACGATCTTCAACGGCGGCACGCTGAGCACGGCGAGCAATCTGGTCTTCGAGGGCACGGCGGATGGGCGCGTCGTCGCTTATGCCGCCGAGACCGGCAAGAAATTGTGGGAATCGCCAGCCAATACGGGCGTCATGGCGGCGCCGATCACCTATGAGATCGATGGTGAACAATATGTCACCTTCATGGCTGGCTGGGGCGGTGCTTTCGCGACCTTCGCGGGGCCGTTGTCGCTGCGCGCGGGTGTCAAGCCGAATGCGCAGGTTCTCACCTACAAGCTTGGTGGAACGGCAACACTGCCGCCGTTGAAATATAAATATGCGGATCGCAAACCCGAAGCGCCGGAGCTGCATGCGACACCGCAACAGGTCGATGCGGGACGCGATCTCTTCAACGCCAATTGCTCGCCCTGTCACGGTATCAATGGCATCAGCGGCGGCGTCCTGCCGGATCTGCGGACCTTGTCGGCGGAAAACCATGAAGCTTTCCCCGGCATCGTCATGGGTGGCCGCGCCTATAATGGCATGCCGTCGTTCGCCGGTGAATTGAGTCCGGAAGAGATCGAGAATGTGCATGATTATCTGATCATGCGGTCGCATCAGCTCGAAAAGGCAATGGCATCCGGCGAGAATCTTGAAAACTACGCGCCAGCGGGAATGTCGAAGCCCTGAGGTCATGTGTGTGCTGGCGCAGGGCATCCCCTCCATCGACCTGCGCCAGAACCATGGCGGCGGGAAGGAGAGGATACCAGCTATCCTCTCCGCCCGGTGCCTTTTCGATCCTGGCATTGAAAAGACACCGATCTTTGAGATGGAGCCGTTCGGACAGATTCGATCGGCGCTGGCGTCCTTCCTGCCGCCATTTTTTATACGGTCCGATGGCGTGAACGGAAATATCCTCGTCGTGTGGATCAACTCATCATCCGGTGCTGTGCGGGAGTCCGTCCGGCCACGCCGTCGTCAGTACAGACGGTGCCTCGGAAGATATCGCTCAACATCCTTGTGGGGGCCATCGGCTTGCCAGACCATCGTTATGGCAGCGAATGGAATGCCTGCATCCATCGAGACTAAAAGACATGATGTCCTATCGTTCCATTTCGTTGATTGTTCTCGCCCTGTTCATGGGAGGAAGCATGAACGCGCCCATGCGTGCTGAAACGGCTGACCCGCAAGGTATTTCCACGGCTGTAAAGCCTGGCGAGGAGCGATGGCGGCTCGATGCCGATGGAACCCTCAAGGATGACGTCACCCATCTTCAATGGGCGGCGCGTGACAATGGCGAGGATGTCGATTGGCGTGGAGCGCAAGCCTATTGCGCCGGGCTTCAACTCGCGGATGGTGCCTGGGAACTGCCGACAGTCGAGGATCTGACAAGCCTTTATATGCGCGACAAAGACAAGGAGGATGTTGTCCCCTGTGGGCATCACGAGAAGACGAAATTCGGCTGCAAGGTTCCGGCGGCGCTCCAATTGAGCGGGCCCTGGTTCTGGAGCCGGACCCGTCTCGAATCTTCCGGAGAACATGGCGAGGAACGAGCCGTGGACGTGAATCTCATCGATGGGCGTAAACATCCGTTCGCAACCGCCAACAAGGTTCACGGACGCGCCTTGTGCGTGCAGCGCCAAGGTTGAAACGAAATACGGTGCGGATTGCGCCGGCCCGGATACCATAAACTCTGCGCGCCTGGGGGAGGGCGATAATCACGCGGAGCTCTGGCGTCCGGTGAATGCAAAGGAACTCCGGCCATGAAGCGGCTGGACGGGGAGGAATGAGATGACTGCGGCAGAAATTTCTGCGGGGTTTGAGGCGGAGCGCCGCATTCCCGAAGGTAGGGGCACAAGACTTGCCGCGATGGCGTTGTCTGTCGGTCTGTCATGCACAGGTGCTTATGCGGATACAACCGATCAATTGCTTGACCAGTTGAAGGCAAAGGGCATTTTGAGCCATAGCGAATACAAGACCCTGAAAGGCCGCCATGCCGCCGAATTGAAACAGAAGGAACGGAAATATGTTGTTCCAGGCCGCAAAGTGGTCACGAAGGAAAATGTCGTCGTCGCTCCCGATGATCGCTATGTCACGCGTCTCGACAAAGGTATTGGTGTGCATATCGGTGCGGTCGATGTCAAGCTGACGGGCCTTTTGAGCTTCTTCGCGGTGGAGACGTTCAAGACTCAGGGCAATGCCGATGTCGCCGGCGGCCTCTCCGGCAACAGTTCCGTCAACAACACAAATTCGATCCGCGCGGGCCTGGTGCCGAGCGCGCTCGTAACCTCGATCTCGACACGCCAGGATGGCTATGATCTTGGATTCACCTTGGGCATTTATACGGCGGGCAGCAATGTCGCCGTCGGAAAATACAATGCCAATAATGGTGGCACTGCGACGGCGCTCGGTACGCCCGGCATCGATGTGCGTCAGGTTTTCGGCACTATAGGCTCTCAGGATTTCGGTACGGTGAAGGTCGGCCGTGATATCGCGCTCTTTGCCGCCGATGCCGTGCTCAATGACGCCACCATTCCCGGTGGTGGTACGCCTTCCGGTAATGCGGCGCCGGGCAATTCGACGCTCGGTCATATCGGCTTCGGCTATTATTACATGGACTGGTTTCCGCAAATCACATACATTTCGCCAGATATCGACGGTTTCACTTTCTCGGTCGGTGTCTTCTCGCCCTACGGCCTCGTCAATTATTCTGGTCTTTCCGGTACGATGACCGGACATGATCAGCCGAACATTCAATGGAAGGTAAAATATAAGGGGGCGGTCTCCGACAATGCGGAACTGACGGCCTGGACCTCTGGCATGACGCAGCAGCATCGTGTCGAGATCGGCGATTCGGTCGCACTCAATGGATCCATGGCACCGGGCACGAATATACGCTCCTTGGCCGTCGATGCCGGTGCCCGTCTCGATGTGGATGCGGTCAGTCTGCTTGCTTATGCCTATTATGGGCGTGGCATGGGCTCGACCTTTTTGTTCTTCGATGGCATCAGCACCAATGGCGAGAAGCGTAATTCCTTTGGCGGCTATGGGCAGGCCACCTACACATTCTTCGACCGTTTCACCATCGGCGCCGCTTATGGCATTAGTGTCCTTCAGGCCAATTACGGGGATCCGACAACACTGCTGCACAGCAACGAGAACATTGTCGCACTGGCCCGCTATAAATTGACCGATTGGGTGGGATTACAGGGTGAATATGTTCACTCGATTTCCCGCAATCAAGCTGGCGGCAGCATCAGCGGTGACGCTTTCGTGCTTGGCACGTTCTGGTCGTTTTAGACCCGTCCGGATGGCTGCGCGGCCAAAGTGAGCGCAGGCGCTGATCCGGTCTTCGATCGCGGACAAGTCACGGCTTCGGCAAGTCTATGAAAAGAAGCGGGGCAGGGCTTACGAGCCTGGCGGAGGATTGGAAAGGTGATGGTTTTTCCGGTAGAGGATTCCTGGCTATCGAGCCCCGTTCCGGGCAGCCTTGCCCGGTGCATCGGGCGTTTAGCGGCTTTCCTCGATGGTCCGATCCCCTGCCGGCCGCCTGTCGGAGTGTTTTCCGGTTTCTGACGGGCGGTGATGAATGGACATGCCATGGCCAATGAATCGCCCCTCCAAAAAATCGATCTCAAGACCTGGACCATTTTCGCCGTGATCGGCGGCGCGCTGCTTTTACAGCTGGTCTTCTCCAGTGCCTCGCAGGTGGCGACGATTCCCTTCAGCCAGTTCGAGCAATTGCTGTCGGAGGACAAGATCGCCGAGGTGACGGTCGGCGAGGATACGATCCGCGGGACATTGAAGGCGCCGCTGCCGAACGGCAAGAAGGATTTTGTGACGACCCGCGTCGAGGCCGGGCTTGCCGAAAAACTCAACGCGCATGGCGTCACCGTCACGGGAGCAACGTCGAACAATTTCCTCGTGACGATTCTATCCTGGACGCTGCCGCTCGTCTTCTTCTACCTGATCTGGGTCTTTCTGTTCCGCAACATGGCCGATAAGCAGGGCTTCGGCGGCCTCATGTCGATCGGCAAGTCGCGCGCCAAGGTCTATGTCGAAAAAGACACCAAAATCACCTTCGCCGATATCGCGGGTGTCGATGAAGCGAAATTCGAGCTTCGCGAGGTGGTTGCCTTTCTCAAGGATCAAAAATCTTACGGCCGGCTCGGGGCGCGTGTTCCCAAAGGCATCCTGCTCGTCGGTCCGCCCGGCACCGGCAAGACCCTGCTCGCCCGTGCTGTGGCGGGCGAGGCCGGCGTGCCGTTCTTTTCGATCTCGGGCTCGGAATTCGTCGAAATGTTCGTCGGCGTCGGCGCGGCGCGCGTGCGTGATCTTTTCGATCAGGCGCGCAAGGCCGCGCCCTGCATCATTTTCATCGACGAACTCGATGCGCTCGGTCGCAGCCGCTCGGCCAATGCGCTTGGCGGCTATGACGAGAAGGAGCAGACGCTCAACCAGCTTCTCGCCGAGCTCGATGGGTTCGATCCGAGCATCGGCGTCATCCTGCTCGCCGCGACCAACCGGCCGGAAATCCTCGATCCGGCGTTGTTGCGCGCCGGCCGTTTCGATCGCCAGGTGGTGGTCGACCGGCCAGACCATGCCGGGCGCGTGGCCATCCTCAAGGTGCATATCCGCAAGATTCGCCTCGCCAAGGATGTCGATCTCGAGACGATCGCGGGCCTGACGCCCGGTTTTACGGGCGCCGATCTCGCCAATCTCGTCAATGAAGCCGCAATCACCGCCACGCGGCGCAATGGGGATGCGGTGACGCTCGATGATTTCAGCGTAGCCGTCGAGCGCATTGTCGCGGGAATTGAAAAGAAGAGCCGGGTGCTGAGCCTCGACGAGCGCCGCCGTGTCGCCTTTCACGAGATGGGTCATGCGCTCGTCGCCGCCAGCCTGCCGGGCATCGACCCCGTGCACAAGGTCTCGATCATTCCGCGCGGCGTCGGCGCGCTCGGCTATACGATGCAGCGTCCGACCGAGGACCGTTTCCTGCTCGCCGTCAGCGATCTGAAAAAACGCATGGCGGTGCTGATGGGCGGCCGTGCGGCGGAACAATTGATCTTCGATGGCGATGTCTCGACCGGTGCGGCGGATGATTTGCAGCGCGCGACGGAAATCGCCGTCGAGATGGTCACGAAATATGGGATGAACGCAGCGATCGGCCAGCGTACCTATGCGCAGAGATCGCAGCTCTTTCTCGCCACGGCGGCGCAGGATCAGGTCGTTGCCGCCTCGGAGGCGACGGCGCGGGAAATCGACGTTGCCGTGCGCGATCTCGTGCAAGTGGCGGCGGAGCAGGCTCATGACATTCTGGCGAAACGCCATGGCGATCTCGAAACCGGCGTGAGCTTGTTGATGCAGAAGGAAACGCTGACGGTGGAGGAATTCCCGCCGCTGCGGCAGGTGACGACATCGAAACAGAGCGCAGGGGAAGCGCATCCGCCAAAGGATACATCTGCCGGTTGATGCAACAGACAGGTGACGCGCGAGCAATGTTTCGCGCCATCCTCCCGGTTGTAAATCTTGCGCGGCCGTGCATGGTCTGTGGGCCGAACGCTCTGTAGCCTCGGCATGTCTGATTCGTGCTCGCGAATGGAAGGCCCATGAAATTCAGCTTTCTCCATGCTGCCGATCTGCATCTCGGCAGCCCGCTGATCGGCCTTGCCGCCAAGGATGAGGAGATTGCCCGCCGCTTCGCCCATGCGAGCCGCCAGGCCTTCATCGACCTCGTCACTTATGCGATTGATCAGGCACTGGCCTTCGTCGTCATCGCCGGTGATATTTACGACGGGGAATGGAAGGATTCCTCGATCGGTCTGTTCTTCAACCGCGAGGTCTCGCGGCTTCATCGCGCCGGCATTGGCGTTTACGTGCTGCGCGGCAATCATGATGCGGCAAGCGTCGTCACGCGGACGATCGCGCTGCCGGACAGCGTGCATCTGTTTTCCGTCCAGAAACCTTCGACCTTCCGTCGAGATGATCTCGGCGTCGCCCTGCATGGCCGCAGTTTCCCCAACCGTGACGTCAGCGAGAATTACGCGGAGACCTATCCCGCCCCCGTCGCCGGCTGTTTCAATATTGGTGTCTTGCATACATCCTGCGACGGAAGGCCGCCGCATGCGCGTTATGCGCCCTGCACGATCGAGGACATGCGGCTGCGCGGCTATGATTATTGGGCGCTCGGCCATGCCCATGCCTATGAAATTCTCTGCGATGACCCCAAAATCGTCTATGCGGGCAATTTGCAGGGGCGCAGCATCCGCGAATGCGGCGCAAAAGGCGCGGTACGGGTCGATGTGGAAGACGGGCATGTAAAAAATCTCACCCATGTCGCCTTTGATCAGGCGCGTTTCGCGCGGCTTTCGCTCGATCTTTCCAGTGGCATCGAGGATGAGGCGGCGCTTCTCGCCCATGTCGAGGCGGGGATCGCGCCGTTCGTCACGGAGGCCGGCGGCCGCCTGCTCGCCGTCCGGGTGGAATTGTCCGGCGAAACGCCGCTCCATGCGGCGCTGCGGGCGGATGAACAGGCGCTTGCCGATAATGTCCAGGCGGTGGCGCATCGTCTTGGCGAGGATGTCTGGCTGGAAAGGCTGGTACTCTCGACGCGCGAACCGCCTGCCTCGTCCCCCGCTTCCGATCTCGATCTCGCAAGCCTGCTCCGCCAGTGCGAGGACGATCCCCTGTTGCGCGAGGAGGTGGAAAAACTCGCCGCCGAAATCCGGGCGAAACTGCCGCCGGGCTGTAGTGCGCAGGGTGACCCGTTGGCCGAGGATATTGGCGCGCTGATCGAGGATGCGCGGGCGCTGGCCTGCGGGCGGTTGGGAGCCTGAATGCGATGCGTTTTGTCTCGCTTTCGCTCGAACGCTACGGCCCCTTTTCCGAGCAGCAGAAGACTGATCGTCTCCTGACCTTTCGCGAGGATGCGAAACTGCATGTGGTCTATGGCCGCAACGAGGCCGGCAAAAGTTCGACCCTTGCCGCCATCGGCGATCTTCTGTTTGGCATTCCCGCCCGCAATTCCCCCTATGCCTTCGATCAGAGGGCGAAGGATCTGCGGCTTGGAGCGACGCTGCTCGCGCGCGACGGCAGCCGCCTGTCGTTTCGCCGTAAGCCGGGCAACAAGAATGCGCTCAGTGATGCGGAAGGCGCCGTGCTGCCGGATGATGCGCTGGCGCCATACCTTGGCGGCCTCTCGCGCGCGGTCTTCGATCATGCCTTCGGTCTCAATGCCGAAAGGCTCCGGGCGAGCGCCACCGATCTGGCCGGAACCGAGGGTGATGTCGGCGCCAGCCTGCTCGCCGCGGCCTCGGGCCTTCGCGGTCTCGTCAGCCTGCGCCAGACGCTTGATGAGGAAGCCGATCAACTCTATGGCACGCGCAAGGCTGGCCACCGGCTCTTTTATCAGGCGCTCGACCGTTACAATGCGGCGAGCGCGGCGATCCGCTCCGACGAACTCAGGGCCGATGACTGGAAAAGTCTCAATGCCGAGATCTCAGAGCTTGGCGCGGAACTCGACAATCTCCGGCAGGAGCGCGAAGGGCTGGCCCGTGAGGAAGCCCGCCTCGCCAGATTGAAACGTGTCGCGCCGCTGCTTGATGCCATTGATGGGCGTCTGCGACAGATCGAGGCGCAGGGCGTCCTGCCGGAAGCTGATCCCCGCCTGTTGCAGGAACTTGGCGAGGCTTTGGGCAAGGCCGCCTCGCTCGACAGCAAACTTGCCGAGCTTGCCGAAGCTTACGAACGTGCTGGACGGGAGATTGCCGCGATTCTCGTCGATGAGGCTTTGCTCGCTAGGGCGGAAAGCGTCAGCGGGCTCTTCGCCCGCACCGAGAATTACGCGAAAATTCTGACGGATCTGCCGCGTGTCGCCGGTGATATGGAAAGCTGCGACGCGGAATTGCGTCAATGCGCGGCGCGTCTGCGGCCTTCCGACGATGAGGATTTCGCCGGCGGGACGGATTTGGCGCAGCACCAGCCGGGCGATGCCGCCATTGCCCGGGTCGAGCGGCTCATTACCTTGGGGCAAAAGGCGGCGATCGAGGCGCGCGCACACGAGGAAACACTCGCCGCCGATGAGGAAAAGGCCGCTGCTCTGGCGCGAGAGCAGGAGCGGTTCGGCGCCTGCACCGATCCCGCCCCGCTGGCCGACCGCTTTGGCGCGCTTGCCAGTCTTCCCGGCGCCATCGCGCGCCATCGCGAATCGCAGGCCCGGATCGAGACCGAGACGAAAGTGCTGCACGAGGCCGCCGCGCGGCTGCGTCCGCCCGTCGCCTCGCTCGATGTTTTGGCAGCCGCCATGCTGCCGGGGTCCGAAACCCTTGCCCGTTTCCGCACCGATTTCGATGCGCTAGACGCCGATCTGCGGCGCGAAAAGGAGCGCAAGGCCGAGGCTTTGGCCGAGGGGGAGGCGGCGCGGCGCGACCTCGCGCGTCTGGCCGGAGAGGGGCCTGTCGCCTCGCGTGAGGCGATCGAAAAGGCGCGCGCCGGGCGCGATGAAGTCTGGGAGAGCCTGCGCCGCCATCTTTTGGGCGAGGCGCTGCTGGCGCAAGAAAGCCTTGTGACCGTCATCGCCGGTTTTGACCGGCTGCGCCTTCATGCCGATCTTCTCGCCGACCGCGCCGTCGGTGAGGCGCAAAGGATTGCCGACTATCAGCGGCTGACGCGGCTCTGCCAGGAAACGGAAAGCCGGGCGGAGGCGGCAGGGGAGCGTGAAACCGGCCTTCTCAGCCGCCGCGACGCCTTGACGGAAGAATGGCGGGCTTTGTGGCGGCCCGCCGGGCTTGAACCGCTCGCGCCCGGCGAGATGCAAAACTTTCTGGCGCAGATCGAGGCGCTTTTGCGCCGCCGCGAAAGTCTCTTGGCGGAACAATCCGCCTTTGCGGCCGCCAAGGTGCGGCTCGAAGCGGAGACCGGGCAACTCCTGAGCCTTGCGAAAGCCCTCGATCTCGAAGAGGCTGATCGGGAGGATCCAGAAAACCTTCATGGCGAAATCGAGCGGGTTCTGCGCCGCCGCCGCGAGTCTTATGACGGTGCGCGTGCGCTTGCCGTCAGCGCGCGCGATCTTGGTGAGCGGATCGAGGCGCTGAAGGCGGCGCGCGCCCGTGGCGAGGAACAGCGCCGGGGCTTTTTGCAGGAATGGGGCGCGGCCATGCAGGCGATTGGCCTGCGTGGCGAAGCCTCGTTCGAGGAGGCCGAAGCCGCGCTCGCCATTTGGGCAAAAGTGCCACCCCTGCTCGAAAAGCGGGACGCTCTCGCCCGCCGCGTCGACGGCATGAAACGCGACCGCAAAAGTTTCGAGGAGGATGCCGCGGCTTTGGTGCAGGCGCTCGCAACCGATCTTCTCGACCTGCCGCCGCATGATGCCGTGCGGACGCTCAACAAACGCCTGTCGGCGGCGCAGCAGGCCTTCTCGCGCCGCGAGGGCGGCCGTGAAACGCTCACCCGGCTCGATGCGGAAATCGCGCTGGCGCGGGAAGGGCGCGAGGCCGTCGAGCTTCGCCTCACGTATTGCGCCGACACACTCGCCTGCGCCCGCGACGAGCTTGGCGCTTTGTGGCAGCGGCTTGAGGAACGCGGGCGTCTCTCCCGCGAGATCGAGGAAAAGCGTCTGCAAATCAGCGATCTCGCTGAGGGCTGCGGCGAGGAGGAGCTACGCCGCGACCTCGCCGCGATCGACCGCGACCGGCTGGACGCCGATCGCGAGGCCGTGCATCGCCAGACCGAACAGACGATCAGCAAAACCAATGAGATCTATGCCGAACATGCGAAGCGGGTGGAGCGGCGCCAGAAGCTCGAGGGCGGCGACGGCGAGGGCGCCGAAATCGCTTTGCAGCAGCGCCGCAATGCCGAGGCGGAAATGGCCGAGGCGGCGCGCGCTTTTCTGCTGCGCAAGATCGGCGCGCGGCTGATCGAGCGGACGATCGAACGGACGCGGGAAGCGAGTCAGAATCCGCTGCTGCGGCGCGCCAGCGCCCTTTTCAGCGATCTGACGGCGGGCGAATGGACCCTGATCGAACAGGAATTCGACGAGGATGATAAACCGCTTCTGGTCGGCGGCAAGGAGGGGGCGGGCGGCGCCGGCCTGCTACGGATCGGCCAGATGAGCGAGGGCACGCGCGATCAATTCTATCTCGCTTTGCGTCTCGCCTATCTCGCCGATTATGCCGAACGCGCCGAGGCGGCGCCCTTCATCGGCGATGATCTGTTTGCGAGTTTCGATGATCGCCGCACCGGCCAGGGCCTGCGCGCTCTCGCTGCCATTGGCGACAGGGTGCAGCCCATTCTCTTCACCCATCACGCCCATGTGGTGGAGATCGCGCGACATTATCTCGGTGACGCGCTCGATGTCATCCAATTGTGACGCGGCTGTATCTCCGGCCTGTATCCCCGAAAGGAATCTGACCCTGTTGCGGTCCTATGCCATTCTGTTCGTCTGCACCGGCAATATCTGCCGCTCGCCGCTGGCCGAGGCGGCCTTTCGCGAGGAGGTCATACGGCGCGGCCTCACCGCCTCTGTCGACTCCGCCGGCACCGGCAATTGGCACACAGGCGAGCCGCCGGATCCGCGCGCCCAGGCCGTCGCCCGCCGTCATGGGTTTGAGATCGGTGCCTATCGCGCGCGGCAGGTGAGGCGCGAGGATTTTGTAACATTCACCCATCTCGTTGCGCTGGACAAAGGCCATCTCGCGGCCTTGCGGCGGCTTGCGCCTACAGACAGCATCGCGAACCTCAGCCTGCTGCTCGACCATGTGCCGGGCCGCGCCGGTCAGGATGTCGCCGATCCCTATTATGGCGCTGATGCCGGATTTGAGGAGACATGGCGGGATGTGTGTGCGGGCGCGGTGGGTCTTGCGAGGGCGCTTTTGGGACAGGAGTGAGTTTGGGTTGGGGGAATGATGCCGTTTATATCTTTGGCGTCGGGGAATGGATATTGTCTGCGGAGATGATGATTGATTGGTTTAATGTGGGGGAAGATTTTCAGGTTGTTTTGCATCGTTTACGGACTTGGGTGTCATAATCCTTTAACGTCATCGTTCGACCGTGAGGAGGCATCCGCTTCCCGTTAATAGAGCGGTTTCGCATTGGAATAGAGTCGCGTGGTAATTAAAAGTTTCGGAAAATACCGTATTTTTTATGAGGTGTTTTGAAGCCATCCGAAATCGCTCTAGAAAGATCAAAAATCATTCCTCCGCCCCTGTTAGAAAAAATGTATATTATACTGAATAACCTCTCCGACAAACTGGCCAATTCGGAAGCTTCACTCCAATATAAGGTTGTGTTGAAGCTCGATGTGAGGGATGCATTGTCATAGATGCCTGTATCTCTTCGCGCCAATATTTTGAGTACCTAAATATGTATCGTATTACTGACATCGTACCTCGTGGCAAGGCGCCTATTCCTCTCAACATCTTCACTGTAATCGTTGGTCCGAACAATGCAGGAAAGAGCCAGCTGCTGCGGGATATCACCTTATGTGCGAGTGGGCGAAAGGAACAAATGAAAGTCCTGGAGCACGTAGGGATCGACATTGGTCGTAGTGCAATTGAGTTGGTGACGAGCCTCGCTGCGGGTTTGAAAGCGAATAATGCGGGGCAGTATTTCCTAGATGGTGCCGGCATTAGTCTTGATGAGAATATGTCCATCCAATACTTCCCGAACCAGCTTGCCCAACATACGTTGTCGGAAGACACTGCACGCGCGTTCATAGCTTCATCATTCGTGCGCCAGCTACTTGCCTATCTCACGACCGAGGCGCGCCTTAGCTTTTCCAAACACAAAACAAATCTCCATCGCCCTCACAACCCGGGTGTTACCAGCCTCGTAGAAGCACTTTTCCAGAGCTCCAATTCCAATGAAGACGAGAAATGGCTTTCTGAGCGTATCCAACAGGCTTTTAATATAGAAGTTGCTCTTGACAATTTTTCCGATCCCGGCGCGCTTGAAATGCGAGTCGCAGACTCCTTCGTCAACTTACCACGGGATGATAGGGCTCGGGCTCGCGAATTTATGCAAAAATGTGCGCGTCTAGATGAACAGGGGGATGGCCTGCGGAGCTTCGTCGCGACCCTCGGCGCTGCTAAATCCCTATCGCGGGAGGTCATCCTAGTCGATGAGCCTGAGGCCTTTCTCCATCCACCGCAGGCATTCCAGATGGGAAAGGCCTTATGCGGAGAGAACTTCGGGGGTAAACAAATCATTTGCTCCACCCACAGTGCTGACTTTTTGCGCGGCGTCATCGCAGCTAGGACGGACATCACAGTCATTCGGATATCACGCGGTCGGAATGGCCAGTTGGTTACATCCCTGAGCCCAGAAGAGCTTAAGACAATCGCTGGAAATCACGTCCTCTCCTCCGGCCGTGTGCTTGATGGTATCTTCTACCGTAAAGTTGTCATTACTGAATCGGATGGCGATGCCGTTCTATATGGAGCCCTATCGACGAACGACGATCGTGCTGGAGAGACATACTATGTCAACTCTTACAGTAAGCAGGCCACAGCGACAGTGGCGACACCATACAAACATATGTGTGTCCCTCATGCTGCAATTGTGGACATCGATCTCATCCGCATTGCCCCGGAGTTCTTGAAGGTCGTACAGGCTTTCCTGAAAGACACTGAGGAAGCCGTCCAACTGGCTGCCAGCGTTCGCTCTTGTATTGAAGCAACGCCTTCTTCAGACCTTGTTGCAAAGGTTATCGGTCATCTCGAAGAGCTTCCAGTCAAGATGGCAGAACTGAACCTGGCTAGTGCGGAGAAAAAGCTGGAGTGGCTCAAGGGAAGGCTAAGCGACCTCCGTGCGGAAACGAGCGCCTGGTCCAAGCTAAAGCGCTTTGGCGTTCAGTCGGACTTGCTGAACGAGAAAGCCAAGGATGACTTAAAGCGTCTCATTCACATCTGCGCGGATGTCGGCCTTTTTCTCGTGCCCGTCGGCGAACGTGAGTCTTGGCTTGAGCCCGATGTACCCTACTCGAAAAATAAGACTGCTTACACTACAAGAGCTTTAGAATATTTAGCATCGAGAAAACTCGGCGACGATGCGCCGCTCTCTAAATTTATGAATGATTTACATGCATACCTTGATACACAATAGAGTGATGGGCTAACTATGCCGGAGTGGTTACGCCCATATCTTTCAGCCGATTTCAGGTCAATCCAATGTCTTTTGAAATATGAAGAGCCATCAAGGTAAGTTCATGCAATGCAGCGAATCTTTTGCGCAATTTATCGGTGGCTAATAGGTGCTCGCTCTGGCTGATTTTTGGCTTGTCCGATGATGAATTGCATCCGCATATCCGCAACTTCTGAGAACGAACTCAAGCTAATCAGTCCTTCCTATCCATCTAGGCGCCGAGAATGAAATTGGCGCGTTTCTCGACTGAGACTTTCGACAATAGAATGATTTTATTTCCAAGAGCAGGATAGAATTCCGTAAGATGTTTGTATTCGTCAAATGCCCATTTGAAGCTGTGGCGACGGTCGGAGTGCGTCCGATAAACGTTCGGCCAAGGCAAGGAGAAGGATACAGTGGTGATACCGGCGCGCGGTGCTGGATGCGTCCGACAGGGCCTCGCCCTTCAGATGGAAAAGGGCGAGTGCGGTATCAATCAGGACTCTGTTGAAAAATAAGGCGCGATCGGCTTGCCACGTCGCGCCTTCAAGCCCAAATCATTGCGCTTGGCCTTGAGACCAAACAGCGAAGGCTTCGTCGAGCGCCTGTTTGCCGGCGGCGCCTTTTTCGAAGGTCAGTTTGGCGATGCGTCCGTTGCCGAGCATCATCGGCACGTCGATCCATGGCCGGCCCTTGAGCAGGCTGGTATTGGTGGCCTCGCTATTGCCACGGCTGAGGCCGATCAGGAAGGCATTGTCGGTTATCTGCACCGGAATGCCGCCGAGCGCCTCGCCGTTGGGCGTATCCTCGAAACGCAACTGCGGGACGCTGATCTGCTTGATATTGGCGAAGGGGCCGTCCGGCGCGACGTTGAAATTGAGCTTGATTGTATGCGTGGCGGGCAGGCTCAGATCGGTGTTCTTCTGGAACAGCAGGGTCGCCTGAAATTTGATCGCCGGTATGTCGATATCAGCGCGCACCGCCACGTCGAGCGGATCATTGGCCTCGTTGGCGACCATTTCCCGCCGCCAGGTGACGGTGCCGGTCCATGTCTTGACCTTGTTCGCCTCGTCCGGCGCCTCCATCAGGAAGGCCGCGCGGCCGGTCTGGGCAGTCGCCGCTCCCACTGTCTGGCTGGTGGCGCTATTGGCGACGCTGCCCGCCTGACTATTGGCGGACTGCTCTCCGCCGGATTGTTGCGCCGTCTCGGCCGTGGGCGAAGAAGAGGTTGCGGCCGTTTCGCCTGCGGCTTGCGCGCTGCTGGCGGCTTCATCCGCTGAGGACGTGATGGTGCCGCCGCCGATCCGGTCGATGATCTTGCCGTTTCCGTCGCTCTTCGCCGGTGCATTCTCCTCTTGCGTTTGGGCGAGTTCCTCCGGCTTGTCGCGCAATTTCCAGGCGGCGATGGCGACGAGGACGACGACGAGGGTAACGGCGGCGCCGACGATCCACAATTGCTTGGGGGCCCGGCGCTCGATTTTCGGCTGCGGCGCGAAAGGCCGCGAAAAATCGGCCTGTGCCTCTTCCGTATTGGCGACGGGGGAGGGGGAGGGGGAAGTCGCCGGTGCTGCCTCTTCGGCGGGGGCGGCCCGGCGTTTCAGCCCGGGCGGATTGGTTTGGGGGGCGCTTGCCGCCTGAATTGTGGAAGATGCGGCTGGTGTCGCTGCCGCTTGCGCCGTTGCCCCGGTCGTGACCGGCGGGGCTTCGGCAGTGCGCGCCCGCGTCCGCAGCGGCGGAGACGCGGGAGAAACGGCGGCCGGCGAATCAGCGGTCGAATCGGCTATCCGGCGTTCAGGCGCTGCCGCCGGTGCTGGAGCGGCCTGCTGCTCTTTCGGCTTCTCTTTCTCCGGCGGTTTTTCTTTCTCCGGAACCGCGCTCTCTTTGCTCTCGCCTGGTGGCTTTATGCCGGCGAGTTCGGCTTCGAGCTTGGCAATGGCCTGATCGAGAGCCGCATTTTCCGCGGCAATATTGGCCTCGGGCACGGGGGGCTGATGCGCCCGCAATTGGCTGATCAACGCCTTGCGGGCGCGCTCATAGATGGCGTGGCGCGCGTCGGGCGACGCATTCGGCAAGCCTGCGACGGCCTTGGCAAGCAGCGGGTAATAATCAGCCATGATCGGTTTTTAACATTCTTTCTGGGACGCGCCGTCAGGACGGCGCGGAAAGACGGGGCACGAACCCCTTTTAGGATCAATCGGACGAGAATTCAAAACAGTGGGCATAATACCAAAGTGCATGGATCACGACCTGTCGTGATCCATGGTGTTCGGCGAAAAGCCGCCGCCCCGCAGTCGCGGGGGCCAAAGGGCGATGAGTTAGGCTCATCGCCCTTTGGGAAAGGGATTCCCATCCGTTCGACGCATGTCAATCCCGGAAAGGATCATGGACCAGAATTGTGTCAGCCCTTTCCGGACTGGTCGAGAGCAGGGCGACGGGAGCTTCGATCAATTCCTCGATACGGCGGACATATTTGATCGCCTGCGCCGGCAGATCGGCCCAGGAGCGCGCGCCGGCCGTGGTGCCCTGCCAGCCTTCTATCGTCTCGTAGATCGGTTTGACGCGCGCCTGCGCAGCCTGGGCGCCCGGCAGCCGGTCGATGCGCTGACCGTCGAGATCATAGGCGACGCAGACCTTGATCTCCGCAAAACCGTCGAGAATATCGAGCTTGGTCAGAGCGATTCCGTCAATGCCGCAGGTTTTCACCGTCTGCCGGGTCAAGACCGCATCGAACCAGCCACAGCGCCGCCGCCGTCCGGTATTGACGCCATATTCATGGCCCCGGTCGCCGATCAACTGCCCGATCTCGTCGTTGAGTTCGGTCGGGAAAGGCCCGCCGCCGACGCGCGTCGTATAGGCCTTGGCGATGCCGAGCACATAGCCGATGGATTTGGGGCCGAGACCCGACCCCGTCGCGGCATTGGCGGCCACTGTGTTGGAGGAGGTCACGAAAGGATAGGTGCCGTGGTCGATATCGAGCAGCGCGCCTTGCGCGCCCTCGAACAGGATGCGCTTGCCGGCGCGCCTCGCATTCTCGAGCAGATCCCAGGTCGCCGTCATATAGGGCAGGACTTTGGGCGCCACCGCTTCGAGTTCGGCGCGGATCGCCGCCGCGCTGATGGGCTCTAACCCCAGCCCGCGCCGCAAGGGCTCGTGATGGGCGAGAAGCCGGGCGATCTTCTGGTCGAGCGTATCGGGTTCGGCGAGATCCATGAGGCGGATGGCGCGGCGGCCGACCTTGTCTTCATAAGCGGGGCCAATGCCGCGCTTGGTGGTGCCGATCTTCACGCCCTCGACGGTGGAAGATTCGCGATGCGCGTCGAGTTCGCGGTGCAGGCCGAGAATCAGCGGCACGTTTTCCGCGATCTTCAGGTTTTCAGGGGTGATGGTGATGCCCTGGCCGCTGAGCTTGGCGATTTCCTCGACGAGATGCTGCGGATCGACGACGACGCCATTGCCGATGACCGAGAGCTTGCCGGGCCGCACGATGCCCGACGGCAGCAGCGCGAGCTTATAGGTCTGGTTGCCGATGACCAGCGTATGACCGGCATTGTGGCCGCCCTGGAAGCGCACCACAATATCTGCCTCGATCGACAGCCAGTCGACGATCTTGCCCTTGCCTTCGTCGCCCCATTGGGCGCCGACTACCACCACATTCGCCATGCGACGCGTTCACTTTTCAAATTTGTCAGCCTGGAGCACGATGCTTGTTTCACATCTGCTCCCAAGGAAGCTGTATCCTGGAGCCTTTGCAAACCGGGCGATGCAGAATAAATGCTCATGGCGTCAAAATTCGCCATGGCGTTGCGGAGTCTGCGGCGCGCCAAAAACCATCGATTGGATGGTGCTCGCGCCGCCAACGCTCTGATGCCCAAGGTCCCGATGCACAAGGTTCCGATGCCGGCGCCCATCGTCCATCGATTGTGCTTGCCTGACGGAGGTACACGTTCGCGGCGCGGGAGTAAAGTCGCGGGAGAAGCGGCGGATTCAGGGCACACGGGTTCAAGACACACGGGTTCAAGGGAAATGGATTCAAGGGAATGAATTGCGGGAACTTGCCTGCCGGGCGGGATCGGATTATAGGCATGGATAATTCCATTCTCTCTTTCCGACCACGGAACAGATGTGACCAGGCCGATGGCGCTGTGATCGGCCTGCGGCTCCGCTTTCGGTTCTTCATGCGTTGAGCCGGGCGGCACATTCTCCTGTTCTTCCATCGAGGAGCTGAGCGGAAACATTCCTGCTCGGGCGACGCAGAAAAGCTGCTGGACAGCGTATGATCTGCACCCTTGTCGCGAGCGCATTCGTTTACCGGAAGGACAGGGCTCGATGAAGGCCGATATTCACCCGCAATACCATCTCATCAAGGTCGTGATGACCGATGGCTCGGAATTTCAGACCCGCTCGACCTATGGCGAGGAAGGCGCGACGCTGAACCTCGACATCGACCCCAAGACCCATCCGGCATGGACCGGCGGCACGCAGCAATTGCTCGATCGTGGCGGCCGTTTGTCGCGCTTCAATTCGCGTTTCGGCAATCTCAGCTTCGGCAAGAAGTGAGTCAGGCCGAGACAGGACTCCCTGTTCAGGAGGGGTGTCCTGCAAGACGCGACTTCGTGCTATCGTCATGATGGCGCATTAAAAAGTGCCAGACTCATGAACAGATGCCGATGAAGTGCGGCCGATCCCGGCGATCAGTCGATCACCCGCGAGAAACCCGCTTCAACGCGTCTTGCTTCGTGGCATTCCTGCCAGAATCATGGATGATAGGGGAAATCCGGCGCGTTTTGCCGGAAAGCGAGCCTGCTGAAAGTAAAGGCGATGCTTCGCGCCCCGGTAGCCGGTCGGCTCCATTGCGGCACACTTTCATTCTTGGAAGGATGTCACTAAATTCATCCAGGGAATCTGGCTCATGATAGTGCGAGTGGAGTAGCGACGTTCCCCTCTTACGGCCCGTTGGCGACATCCGGGTTTGTCCCATCGGGTGCAATCTTCCGCAAACCGCCACCATGCCGCATTGTCCATGGGTTTATGTCCATGCATGATGCCGCAACCAATATGCGCCGCATTGGCGGCGCAGTCGGCAAGGCAGTTGCCGATCATGGTTCCGCCTCAAGGTCCTACCTTTAGGTCCCGCCATGCCCGTCCCATGATGGTACGGCCGGCCAGGTTCGGTCTTTCGGGCAAACGAGAGCCTTTTTTCAAAAGCCGTGCAATCCTGCGGCTATTCATTGTGATGAAAAGACTCTCTTTGTCAGGCCTGGGGCTCCCCAGGCCCAGGGCTTTTCAGGGTGGCGTCCCTTTGTTTCCACGCGATGGCCTGCTCCATCGCTGATGACCAGGTCTCAATTAATATAATTCGTTGAGATCTGGCTCCCCGCGACTGCGGGGGGCGGCGGTTTTCCGCCGGACCTCCTTGAACCCGACGGTCGGGATCAAGGAGACTTGGTATATGACCTTCCATCGCGCGGTTCGTCGCAGGGATGCTGTTCCCCGATGCCCCGCT
Organism: Beijerinckia mobilis; assembly: GCF_000745425.1. Classification (GTDB taxonomy): domain Bacteria; phylum Pseudomonadota; class Alphaproteobacteria; order Rhizobiales; family Beijerinckiaceae; genus Beijerinckia; species Beijerinckia mobilis. The sequence continues at coordinate 131,607 of NZ_JQJH01000011.1, read as the reverse complement.
CATCCCGAGGATCGATCCGCTCTTGACCTTTGCCACCCGCCACCCCTGCCTTGCCCATGCCCTTGCCGAGCGTGGATATGACCAGCCGACTCCCGTTCAGGCGGCCGTCCTCGAATGGGAGGACAAGGATCGAGATCTTCTGGTCTCGGCACAGACCGGGTCCGGCAAGACGATCGCCTATGGGTTGGCGATGGGTTCGGCTCTGCTGACGGAAGAAGGACCGCGCCGCATTGTCGCCAATGCGCCCTTGGCGCTCATCATCGCACCGACGCGCGAACTCGCCTTGCAGGTGCATCGGGAATTGAGCTGGCTTTATGCCCATGCGGGTGTCCGCCTCGTCACCTGTGTCGGTGGCATGGATCCGCGCCGGGAGCGCCGCGATCTCGACAATGGCGCCCATATCGTCGTCGGCACGCCGGGCCGGTTGCGCGATCATCTGGAGCGCGGCGCGCTCAACCTTCAGCATCTGCGTGCCGTCGTGCTGGACGAGGCCGATGAGATGCTCGACCTCGGTTTCAGCGAGGATTTGACGACGCTGCTCGACGCTGCCGCGCCGGAACGGCGGATGCTGCTGTTCTCCGCCACGCTGCCAAAGGATATTGTGGCGCTCGCCCAGCGCTATCAGCGCGATGCGGCACGCATCTCCGTCGCTACTCCCGCTGGCGGCCACGCGGATATCGACTATCGGCTGGTCCGCGTCGTGCCGGATGAAATTCCGCTCGTCGTCGTGAACCTCCTGCGTCAGGTCGAGGCGCCGGGCGCCTTTGTCTTCTGCAACACGCGGGAAACCTCGCGGCATCTGCAGGCTCTTTTGTCCGAGCGTGGTTTTTCCGCCGTGCTCCTGTCGGGTGAATTGAGCCAGAACGAGCGCAACCGCGCTTTGCAGGCTTTGCGCGAGGGCCGCGCGCGCATCTGTGTCGCCACCGATGTTGCAGCGCGCGGCATCGACCTGCCGAATCTCGGTCTCGTCATTCATGCCGATCTGCCGAATGACCAGGCGACCTTGCAGCACCGCAGTGGCCGCACCGGTCGTGCTGGGCGCAAGGGCTTGAGCATTCTTTTGGCCTCGCCCTCGCGGCGGCGGCGCGCCGAACAATTCCTCAAGGCGCTGGGCCTGCCGATCCAATGGCAGGCGCCGCCGAGTGCCGAGGAGATTCGCAAGCTCGATCAGGAACGCCTGCTGCAGGATACCCTGCTTACCGAACCGGCGGGCGAGGAGGATCAGGCGAGCGCCGCCATGCTGCTCGAAACCCATTCGCCGCAGGCAATTGCCGCAGCCTTCGCCCGGCTGCTGCGCGAACATCGTCCCGCCCCCGAGGAAGTGCGTGATCCAGGGTTCGGCCCTGATTCGCGTCAGCGCGATGGGCAAAATGGCCGGCGCAGCCAGATTTCCGACGCGGGCGCGGTCTGGTTCAAGCTCGGCATCGGCCGCAAGCAGAATGCCGATCCGCGCTGGATCCTGCCGATGATCTGCCGGCGCGGCCAGATCAGCCGTGGAGCTATAGGCGCGATCCGAATCTTCGAACGCGAAACCAAATTCGAGGTTGCGGCGCCGATGGCGGATATTTTTGCCGCCAATATCCGCCTGCCCGATAGCGACGGCATCCGCATCGAGCCGGCGCAGCCGCCGGATTCCCATGCCCATTCCGACCGCAATGGCGACCGTCATGGCGCAAAATCTTCCGCGTCGGGCCGCCCGCAGAAAATGGCCGGCAAGCCACCCCGCCGCAAGCTGGAAAGCGAGGAAGCGCGCGCCTGATATCGGCACGGGATTAAACGGAGCATCGACAGATTCCCAAGAGCCTCATCGATCAAGCCGAACGGGATCGATGAGGTTTCGAGCGCGGTCGGGATGCAGAAGGGCGTGACTTGTTCCTGAAGAGCGTCGGATCTGGAAACCGGATCCTCTCCGACGCTCCCTTTCGTTACAGACAAGTCAGGGCTATCCAGACAGCAGGATCGCTGTCAGGTCCGAAACTTTCCTTGTCAGTGAATGGATATGTGTTTCGGTTTGATGCCGTGACCGCTTGGGATCAGCGGAACGCAAGCCCGTTGGCGCTGGTCGGCAGATTCTGCACGGTGCCGACGGTCGAAAGGTCGCCGTCATGACCGATCCCGAAGACGCTGATCGTATCGCGGCCGGCATTCAGAACATAAAGAAACCGTCCGTCGCGGCTGATCACGCTGTCGATCGGATTGCCATTGCCCGAGCTGGTGGCGCTGACGCCATTGGGGTTGAGAAGCGTGAGATCGCCGGAGGGCGAGACACGGAAGCCGGAGATCGACTGGCTCGCGGCATTGCTCGTATAGGCGAACCGCCCATCCGGCGTTACGACGACCCAGCACGCAGCTGATTGGAGAGTGCGCACAGCTCCGTCCACGACCTTCGGCAGGCCGTCGCGGAGAATGTGATAGGAGGAAAGCGAGCTGCCGTTGGTTCCGCCACCGGCTTCGGAAACCAGAAGCGTCTTGCGATGGCTGAAGGAAAAGCCGAAGGGCGTGGAGCCCGGCGTTGCCACCAAGCGCGGCGTATTATCGGCGAGACCGTCGCGATTGAGGGCGAAAACAGCGAGTTTATTCGTCGCCTTTTCGGTGATGATGAGGCTTTGCCCGTCAGGATTGAAGGCGATTTCGGCGGGATTGGTGCCGGTGGCGCCAAGCGACCGCAAAGAGCCCGGAATCGCTTCGAGACGGCCGTCCGCGGTGAGCCGGAATCCGGCGATGAGATCACTGCCGGCATTGAGCACATAGACGAGATCATCATCGACGGCGACGCTGACCGGGAGACCGCCGCCGCTCGCGACTTTCGAAGCCAGGCGCAGGCCGCCTTCCTCGCCAATCGCGAAAACCGAAATTTCATTGCTGCCGGCATTGACGGCGAACAGCCAATGCTGGTCCGGGCTCAGGACCACGCCACCGGCATTGCCGAGGCCGCCTCCCGAACCAAGGCCGCCCGTGGCGAAGGTGCCAAGAGGCGTAAGCGTGCCATTTTCCGCCTGCCGATAGGCCAGAATCGCATTGCCGTTGACGGCATTGGTCATCGTATAGACGGTGGAGGGTGATTTTCCGGGAAGCCCGCCGGGCGGGAAGAGACCCTCGGCGCGCGGCGCGGAGGAAAACGAGACAAGAGCCGCGAGGGCGGCGAGAACCGGCCCGGTGGTTTTCAAGAACGATCTCATGCTGGTTCCTTACTGGAAGGGCTGTTTCAGCGTCATGGCTTTGGCATAGCCATATGAGATTCTTCGTGCGTCGCCCCCATTCCGTTACAGGGCGCTGGCAGAAATTCGCTTTCGGCGTAGTGCCCGATATAAATTCATATATCGCTATGGAACCGGTTGTCGTCTGATAATGCAATGATGATGATTAACGGTCTGAAGTAAAGAATAGTGCAGATATTTGAGAACAGCCCGTAGAATCTGTTAGACATCGACATGTCACCTCTTGATCATTTTTTGATGAGAATCTCCTTCTGGCGGAAACATGGGATGGACGACCTGTATGATTTGCTGGATGCGATGATGAGTCTGAGACGCTTGAGCAGAGTGATTCGATTAATGTCGACTTTTGGCACTTTCAGACGCTGGTGAATAGCAGTGCATGATCCGAAAATAGGGAGATGGTAAATGTAATCACTTGACCGCCTCCCTCTGGCAGAAGTGATGCGTCTTGCGATGTAAAGTAATTAAGTGAGCTTGAGACTACAGTTCGGAAGCAGTTCAAAGCCAATAAATTCGGTACGCCTTGAAGATAGAATAAGCTGTTTTGAACCCGTTGAAGGCAGCATAAGTTATTAGGATAATACCGAATCTCAATAAGCTGACTCTTTAAGCCTCTCTTGTCGTGACTGCGGGGCTGCGGCTTTCCCCCGACCTCATTAATCCCAACATGTTGGGATTAATGAGACTTAGTATAAGCTATAATGTATAGGACTCTTTCGTTTGATGGTCCCCACTGGGATCGAGCAAATGATCCTCGTTATCGATACCACACGCTCGTTGCTGCAAAGCGATTGCCTAACAATTGTATCAGGGCATTGGGGCAGGGACGTGGTTTGAGAGCAGGAGTTCAATCCCACTTTCAGTTAATATTTTTTCGTAAATAGCGAGCGTGCGTAGATCAATGAGGCGCTGGAAGGTAGCAACATCACTCAGTGTCCACGGTTGATTCTTTCGCTGTTCTGGGATGAGATTATTCCACTTGTCATAGTCTGACATCAGATCGTTTGGTATTTTATCAATTGCATCATTAGTAGCCACGTTGGGGCCTGCGCCTTTACTCCGGTTTTCTGAAGCGGATAACCACCGACAATTTCCTAGTGAGTCCCCAATAAGCCTACGATTCCATCGAAAATTGTCGGAAATTGCGTCCTTCGCTAGATAGGCTGTGCATTCACCCCAATGGAAACCAAATGCTTTTTGAGGAATGATGTGATCAAGATCAATTGGCAGATCTTCATCGCGTTCGGATGTGGGGTCGTAATGTGGAAAGTTTTTCATAAGGTAGTCGCGTTGGAGCCACATTAAAGCGCGTTTAATGAGTTCAGTCTTCGTCGAAAGCACGCGTAATACCTCGCTAAATTCTCGTTCATTGTCGCGGTTGCTAACGATAAAACGATCAGCCGGTGAACGAAGATGATGATCAGCTTTTTCTACTTCATGACGTAAACTAGGTAGCATGGCTGGCCGAGGTAGAAAATATCCAATACCCTCGCGTTCGTAAGTCTGGATAAGCTTACGAATGGCTTCCGTGGTAAATGACCATTGGTGAAAGGCGACCTGTTCGAAAATATATCGTGCAGCCTTTCCTTCGTCTCGGATAAATAGCATCCAATAGAGCACAAAGGCCCTCATGATGTCGCGATCTGAAGTTCCCCATGGTTTGTCTACACCACGTGTTACGGTGAACAGAATTAGCGTATCAACAAGTTCACGCGGTAAGCGGGCTAACAAAATAGGCGGTAAATCTTTGTTGTCTTCTATGCCTTTGTCATTTGTCAGTGCTTCGCGAAGACTAGCAAGTGCTATTTCCAGTTTTGTGTCGATGTTTGAGCTTTGTAACCCAATCCCAACCAGATGAAAAAATTCATTTTGAACCTCCGGTCTATTACGCAAATCGGCAATAGAACTTGGGCGAGGGCGAGGAGTCACCTCCCACTCCTTGGCATCATGCCAACGCTTCATCGTTCTTGCAACACGCAGAGATGCTAGTGCCAGATCAACTTCGCTAGCGAGACGCCCTGTCTTGCTTTGCGCGATGTTGATCATCCGATCATGGATCTCCGGATGATGACATTTGATCATTGAATACGTCAGTTCGTCGTCGGAGAGACGTGTGCCGCCTTGCCCTATCCGCGTGAAAAAGCGGATATATTCCTCCTGGTCGGAGACCAGCTTTCTGTCGACCTCCTGAAGAATAACTGCTCTATCAAGGGCTCCTTGCAAGGCCACTACGAATTTATTGATTGTATCATCTGATATTCCTTTTTCCTGTAACCACATGCTAATCGAGTTGTCTTCTTCTTCGAGCTTGTTGCAAAGTTCTGAGAAAGGAATTGCGCATTCTGCATCAATTATATCACTGCCATTTGCGGTCCTAAAGACATCCGCCGGGTTTGTTGGAAACCATTTTTTCCATTTTTCTTGGCGTTTGCTCAGCTCAACTTTCTGATTTGGTGCATCCGGATTATAACCAAAGGGTTGGCCCGTACTCGTTATACGTAACTGAAACTTTAAGCCGCTCGCTGTCTTTGGTGTTGATCCAAGATCAACCCAAAGCTTACGATTTTTTGCAAGTTCTCCTTTGGCAAAGCCCAGCATGATAGCGGCTAGGCGTTGCTGGCCGTCAAAGATCTGTAAATCTCGTTTGCCTGCTTTGGATGTTCTTCCTTCTATATTGCGTCCTTCTAGGATGTCATCCATCACATGATGATACATCATCATTCCAGCGGGATATCCACGTAGAAGACTATCCCAATAGTTGATGATCTGTTCATTGGTCCAGACCAATGAACGCTGAATAGGTGGCATTAACAATCGTTGAGAGTTATCTTCAGCCAACCGTAACTTAACAAGTTCTCTGATAGTCTTAACCATCGGCTGTGTGGTCATTTGGTCGCTCATTTCAGTTTTCATTCGAAAGTAGAGATTTTTTCAATAAGGCCTTTTACTTGCCTATTTGCTTCGATCTCAATCCGATTGAAGTGATGTTTACGAAGCTGAAGGCTCTGCTTTGCAAAGCTGGGAAACGCACTATTCCGGCTGTTGAGAAAAAGATCGGGGGGCTCTTTGAAGCGATCAAACCACAAGAATGTCCGAATTTCTTCAACCATGCTGAATATGCCTGAAGCTTACCCAGAAATGATTTGGATTGATCAAAATGATTTCTATGATGGGGATTTAAGTATGATTGAGCAGTCTCTTAAGGATTGAGGAAAGGCGTGCTTGTTTCCTTAAAGTCATTGGTATTCATAGCCATGATTGTCAAGTCATGGACGAAGGTGGTTCCGGCGATCAGTGAGCCTCACTTGGAGCGTGGTCGGCCATATGCAGGTGGATAGGCCGCAAATCTTGCAACAGTTTTTGCGATACGGTCGGCACGCATTGCCCCGGAAATCGCCTCGTTAAACCGGTTCGCCGCGCCAGGCCGCATACCCCTTTGCGCGCAAGTCACAGGCGGGGCAGGTACCGCAGCCATAGCCCCAGGCATGACGGCTGCCGCGCTCGCCGAGATAGCATGTATGCGTTTCCTCGATGATGAGATCGGTGAGCTTTTGGCCGCCAAGTGTATCCGCGAGCCGCCAGGTGTCAGCCTTGTCGAGCCACATCAGCGGTGTATCGAGGATGAAACGGCGGTCCATGCCGAGATTGAGGGCGAGCTGCATGGCCTTGATCGTATCGTCGCGGCAATCGGGATAGCCGGAAAAATCAGTCTCGCACATACCGCCGATAATATGTTTCAGCCCGCGCCGATAGGCGACGGCGCCGGCGAAGGTCAGAAAGATCAGGTTGCGTCCAGGCACGAATGTATTCGGCAGGCCATCGGCATCCATGGCGATCGCCATTTCGCTGGTCAAAGCGGATTGGGAGATGGCGGCAAGCACGTCGAGCGAAAGAAGATGATCCTCGCCGAGTTTTTCCGCCCAGGCCGGAAAGTTCTTCAGCAATGCGGCGCGCAGGATCTGGCGCTGGTCGAGTTCGATGGCATGGCGCTGCCCATAGGCAAAGCCGATCGTCTCCACCTTGGCGAAACGGTCGAGCGCCCAGGCGAGGCAGGTAGTGGAATCCTGTCCGCCGGAAAACAAAACCAGGGCGCTTGAAGACTTGTCTTCGCTCATCGTCTGTTGGTCCATGGAGGAATTGGGCGCGGGACAGGCTCCCGCTGCGGGTGATGTCTTATACCAAGGGCGCTGTGGCCCCTATCGTTTCCCGCATCGAATTTTCGCTTCAGGCGCTCTGGAGGCAGGGCGAGATGAAGAGAGTTCTCTTCCAGGCGCCTTCGAGTGTGCGCACCGCGACGATCAACCAGAAGATGGCGAGACTGATGGAAAGACCAATGCCGATCACGGAAAAGAAGGTGAGGCCGGTCGTCCGTGCCAGCGCGAGGGTTGCCAGTGCATAGACGCCGATCGGAAAGGTGAAGCCCCACCAGCCGAGGTTGAACGGCAGGCCCTCGCGCAGATAGCGGATGGTTTTGAGGACCGCCAGGGCGAGCCACCACAGGCCATAACCCCAGAAAATAATACCGCCGAGAATGCCCATTCCATAAGCGACCTTGCCGACATCGGAGAGACCATGGGCGGCGAAGGCCGAGGGGGCATGGCCACCGAGCAGGATGAGGCCGAGCGCGCCGGTGCCGATCGGACCGAGCGCCAGCCAGGCCGACACGCCGAGTGATTGCTCGGGCAGCTTGTGCACGGCGAGGCGGAGGTAGAGCAACACGAGAATGCTCATCGCCAGCGGGACGGAACAGGCCCAAAGCGCATAGCCAAGAACCAGCACTTCGAGGCTACGGGACGCTGGCAGCACGCCCCCCAGCAGCCCGGCGCTGGCCGCGGCGACTTCGCAGGCGACGATCGGTAAAAGCCAGACGGCGGTGAGCTTCTCGATGGCATGCTCCTGCCGCGTGAACATGAAATAGGGAATGGCGATGCCGCAGGCGAGCGACAGAGCGGCGTCGATCCACCACAGAATTTCGGCGATCGTGACGGCCTGATCGCCGATCAGTGCGGGGCCGAAAGCGAGGAAACCATTGATGATTGTCGCAAGACCCATGGGCACGGCGCCGAAGAACATCGACATGACCGGATGGTGGAAAATCCGCTTCGCCTCGTGAAAATAAAGCATCCAGCGGGCGGAGTAGAGCAGGGTGAACAGGCCGAAAAGCCCGATATTGACGAGCCAGAGACCGATAGCGATCCGATGCAGAACCGGAAAACCGGGCGGACACTGGTTGAGGACGAGCGCAAGCACGCCGGTGCCCATGGTGACGGTGAACCAGTTCGGCGTGAAATTGCGGATGATTCCGGGGACTGGCGCGCTGAGAACGGTGACGGCCGGTGGATCGGTGAGGGCTTGAGTATAGGTCATGACTGGCATCCCGAGAGCGAGACGGAACGGCGCCGGTGATGATCGAGGCGGTTTCCCGCCAATCCATCGGCCAGAGAAAGATGACCTTGCTTAAATCATGATTCCAATAGATTATTATACTTGGATCGATCGAATATTTAGATTGATTGATACGCTGTGACCCTGGAACAATTACGTATTTTCGTGGCCGTCGCGGAGCGACAGCATGTCACCGAAGCGGCGCGGGCGCTGAATCTGGCGCAATCGGCGGTGAGCCATGCGATCTCTGCGCTCGAAACGCGGCATGACGCCCGGCTTTTCGACCGTGTCGGTCGGCGTATCGAATTGACCGAGGCGGGCCGCGCGCTGCTTGTCGAGGCACGGGTGATCCTGGCTCAGGTCGATCATGCGGAATTGACCTTGAGCGCATTCGGCAGGCTCGAACGCGGCACTTTGAGTCTCATGGCGAGCCAGACCATTGCGAGTTATTGGCTGCCCCGCCATCTCGTGACCTTTCGCCGGGCCTATCCCGGCATCAGAATCGCGCTTTCGATCGGCAATACGGCGCAGGTTGCCGAATGCATTACCGGCGGCGCCGTCGAGCTTGGTTTCGTCGAAGGCAGGATCGAAAGCGAGGACCTCGTCTACCGGCCCATCGCGCGCGACCAGATGGTTCTGGTCACCGGGCCCGATCATCCCTGGCAGAACGGAGAAACGAAGCCAGGGCCATTGACCAATGCCGATCTTCTCGCCGGAGACTGGGTTCTGCGGGAGCAGGGCTCGGGGACGAGGCTCGCCTTTGAAGAGGCCATGGCGCAACTCGATATTCCGTTGAAGGATATGAAGATCGCCATGGAACTTCCGTCCAATGAGGCGGTCCGCGCGGCGGTCGAGGCGGGGCTTGGAGCGACCGCGCTCTCGGCCTCCGTTTGCGCAGCGAGTCTCGAGGCGGGTCTGTTGTGTCCCGTGCGGTTTCGATTGCCGGATCGCGCATTCTATCTGCTGCGCCACGGAAGGCGTTGTGAAAGCCGTATCGCTGCCGCCCTGATGGCGATGATGGATGTGACAATCGAAAGCTGACCGGGGGCGCTTCTGCCCCAATGCGGCTTGAGCCTATAGGGAGAGGCGACCCATGGCCCAGCTGCGCATCAGAAGATTGGCGATGCTGGGTTTCGGCGGTGCGATTGGCCCTTCGGCCGGCGCGTCTAACATTTTCATCACCTCCGCGCGCGAATACCAGCCGGCTGTCTCGAGTTCGTCATGATCGATGGTGAGATCGCGGCTCTGCGCCTCGGCGATACAGCCGATCATCAATGAGGCCGGAAATGGCCATGGCTGGGAGGCGAAATAGGAGACCCGGCCGATGCCGATGCCGGCTTCCTCACGCACTTCGCGGCGCACGGCATCCTCGATGGTCTCTCCCGCTTCCATGAAGCCCGCAAGGCAGGAGACCATGCGCGGCGGAAAGCCGGGCTGGCGTCCGAGCAGGCAATCGCCACTCTGTTCGACCAGCATGATGACGACCGGATCGGTACGGGGAAAATGGGCGGCACTGCAGGCCGGGCAATGCCGCCGCCAACCCGACAGAGAGACCTCTGTCCTGGCGCCGCAATTGGCGCAGAACCGGTGCCGAGCGTGCCAGCCGAGCAGGCTTTTTGCCTGGGCGAGGCGGCCGAGCACGGCTGGCGGCAGCAGCGCCTGCAAAGCGAGCGTGCGCAGATCGATCATGGCGAGATCGTCGCGCGCCTGCTGCGTCTCGGCGCTCATACTGTCGATCAGCGTGGCGAACAGCGCCGTGCCTGTCGCATCGAGACCCAGAAAGGCCGTTTCTCTGGCGGGGCCGAGCCGCTGCGCATCGGCGAGCAGGAAGGTCGGGTCGTGCAGCAATCCGTCGCGATTGAGGATCGGGATGTCGCCGGAAAAGACCAGCGTCCGGGTGCTCGTCTGGCCGAGGAGTTCGCGGATGAAGGCCGGATCCTCGCGGCGTTCCGACTGCCGGTCGAGGCCGTTGATCGCGAAGCCGGTTTCGGCCGAAGGTTCGGAAGGCAGGGTGTCAATCGCGTGGAGATTGGCTGGCATGACCGCGCCTCCGTGGCAGGACTGTTCGCTGGTTCTATTTTCCGCCTTTTCCGGGCAAAAGGAAACGAAAGAAAATTTCAGGCCCAGGGGCGGGAGCGTCAAGGGCGGGAGCGCAATGGCGTTTGGCTGCTGGCAAGGAAATCCGGGATAAATTTCATGTCCGAGGTTGCGAAAATCGCGCCGCCGGTCCAAATAGGATTCGGGAGGTTGGCGGTGGACGTTCCACTCGCCAACCGGGTCAGGTCCGGAAGGAAGCAGCCCTAACGAGCCCGGGCGGGTCTCTGTCCAGCCTCCCACCTGATCTTTCGGTTCCGTGCCTTTGGCTCAGTGCCAAGGGGACCAAAGGGACCATTCCGAAAGGTCGCTTCCCCTCCGGGAGCGTGACCGAACGCCCGCCGCTCGTTCCGCGAGGATTCCTCCACATCGTGCCGCGCCGCTTGCAAGCGTGGGGCCGTGCGTGACGGGATTAAAGTCTTGCGGCGAAGGGGATGGACGCATCGCAACGAGGGCGGCAACTGGGCGGAGCACGGCCGGCGCAATGCAAGATGAGCGCATGCAACAAGGGCCAGAGACTTCCACCGCCCCCATCTCAGCGCCGCCAGCGGTAACGACACCTGCGGCGAAACCCTATCTGGTGCTGGCCCGGAAATATCGGCCCTGCCGGTTCGAGGATCTCATCGGCCAGGAAGCGATGGTCCGCACCCTGTCGAATGCCTTCGATCTCGACCGGATCCATCAGGCCTATCTTCTCACCGGCGTTCGCGGTGTCGGCAAGACGACGACGGCGCGCATTCTCGCACGCGCCTTCAATTACGAATTGGTGCCTGAAGACGGCGCGCCGGGCGTTACAAAGCCGACGATCCATATGGACCGTTTCGGCGTCCATTGTCAGGCGATCATCGAATCCCGTCATGTCGATGTCATCGAAATGGACGCGGCCTCGCATACAGGTATCGATGACATTCGCGAGATCATTGAAAGCGCGCGTTATCGTCCGGTTTCGGCGCGCTACAAGGTCTATATTATTGACGAGGTGCATATGCTCTCGAAACAGGCCTTCAACGGCCTGTTGAAGACGCTCGAGGAGCCACCTGAACACGTCAAATTCATTTTCGCGACGACCGAGATCGACAAGGTGCCAATCACTGTGCGCTCGCGCTGTCAGCGTTTCGATCTGCGCCGCATCGAGCCCAATGTGCTCGTCGATTTTCTAGCAAATGTCTGCGCGAAGGAAACGGTCGCGGCCGAGCGTGATGCCCTGGGCCTGATCGCACGAGCCGCAGAAGGGTCGGTGCGTGACGCGCTTTCCCTGCTCGATCAGGCGATCGCGCATTCTCAATCATCTTTTGCGCATTCATCGTCCGGGCAATCATCGCCGGCCTCTCATCCCATCACGGCAGACGATCTTCAGGCGATGCTGGGCCTTGCGGACCGTGGCCGCATCATCGATCTCTTCGAGGCGGTCATGCGTGGTGACATGGCCAAGGCGCTTGCCGATCTCAAGGCGCTGCATGATTGCGGCGCCGATCCGGCGCAGGTGCTCGTCGAACTCGCCGAATTCGTGCATTTCGTGACGCGGCTGAAACTCAGCCCCGGCCTTGCGGATGGCGCCGCGACGCCCGAGGAAATGAGCCGGGGCGGTGCCATGGCCGAAGGTTTGAGCATCATGGCCCTGACGCGGGCCTGGCAAATTCTGACCAAGGGTCTGCAGGAACTCAAGGATTCGCCGCGTCCGTTGGCCTCCGCCGATATGGTGCTGGTGCGGCTAGGGTTTGCGGCCGATCTGCCGACCCCCGATGCCGTTCTGCGGCAATTGGCCAAGGGGCACACAAATCCTGCTGTGCCCAATGCTTCTCCCTCTTCGGCCGGGCGTGTAAACTCTCCGGCAGGCGCAGGCATTGGCGCCGGAGGTTCCATGATCGGCGGGGCGGGATCGCAGAATTCCGGGGCTGGGATGATATCCATGGCGGCTTCGCCGTCACGGGCGCATGGGGCTGCGGCCACTGTCACCACCATGGCTGTGCCTGTTGCCGCGCCGATCGGTTCTGTTGTAGCGGGACCGAGGCTCGAGAATTACGCGGCTCTTGTGGCGCTTGCCGGAGAGAAGCGGGACATAGCACTCAAAGTGGCGCTTGAACGTGATGTTCGCCTGGTGCGCTTCGAGGAAGGAGCAATCGAATTTTCCCTCGTACCGGGGGCTTCGCCGCAATTGGCGCAAACGCTCATGCGCAAGTTGCAGGAATGGACCGGCATGCGCTGGATGGTGGCGGTCACCAATGAGGCTGGTGGTCTCACCCTGAAGGAACAGGAAGAGCAGCGGGCCGCCGAGCGACGCCGCGGAATCGAGGCTGATCCCCTGGTGCGCCGGGCCCTCAGCGAATTTCCCGGTGCGCAAATCGTGGCGGTGCGGCCGCATAATCCGCCTGAGGCCGCGAGTACAGAACAGGCAGACCTGGAACATATCGGTTCTGAGCGGGTCGCGCAGCTTGACGAAGACGCGCCGGATATGGACGCGGAAGTCGTCTTTCAGGATCAATTTCCACCGGATGAATTCTCTCCGGAGGATGACGCTTAAAGGCACGGCAGGCATCTGCGGCGCCGGGCAAAGGATTCGATCGGTCACGATCGCATGGAGAGGAACGAGCCATGAAAGACATGATGGGGCTTTTGAAACAGGCGCAGGCCATGCAGGCCAAGGTGCAGGATATGCAGGCGCAGCTCGAGGAAATGACGGTGGAGGGCCAGGCGGGCGCGGGGCTCGTGCGCATCACCCTGACGGTGAAGGGGCAAATCCGCAATGTGTCCATTGATGCCTCGTTGTTGAAACCGGAAGAGAAGGAGATCGTCGAGGATCTCGTTGCTCTTGCTTATGAAAATGCGCGGCATCAGGCGGAAAAGATCATGGAAGAGAAGATGCGGGAGGTTACTGGCGGTCTGCAGCTGCCGTTCTGATCCTCGCCTTCCCTTTACGCGGACTTGTTCTCAACTGCATGACGACCCCTCCTGCCGGGCCTGAAATCGAGCGGCTCATTCACCTTTTGGCCCGGCTTCCGGGTCTTGGCCCGCGTTCGGCCCGGCGGGCCGCGCTGCATCTGATCCGCAAACGTGAGGAATTGCTCGGTCCTCTGAGCGATGCCATGCGGCAGGCCCACGACAGGCTGGTCGTCTGTCATGTCTGCGGCAATATGGATACGCGCGACCCCTGCGCGATCTGTGCGGATCCGACCCGTGATCAGGGGCTTATCGTGGTCGTCGAAACGATCGCTGATCTCTGGGCGCTCGAACGCGCGGCCGCCCTGCCTGCGCGCTATCATGTGCTGGGTGGGACCTTGTCGGCGCTGGAGGGGACGGGCCCGAAGGACTTGAATCTCGATGCGCTGGTCGATCGAGTCGCGCAAGGCGGTGTCCGGGAAGTCGTTCTGGCGGTCAATGCCACGGTCGATGGCCAGACAACCGCCCATTATATAACTGATCTACTCAATTCCTATGGCGTGAAGATCACCCGCCTGGCGCATGGGGTGCCGATCGGCGGAGAGCTCGATTATCTGGATGAAGGCACTTTGGCGACGGCTTTGCGCAGCCGGACGGATTTTTGAGTGCACTTTACCAGAAGGAGCCTGCCGATAAACGATTTTTGAAGTCAGAATCGGGAGCCGTCCGCGCCGTATCCGCGTTAGGCGGATACCCAATCTCGCGTCGCAGAGCGGGTTATAAAACCGTAAAATACATTATTGTTGTAAAGAAATCATACTCTTGTAACTGTAAAAACATTGATATCTTGTTGATATAAAATACAATTTTCTTCGGCGGTGTAAGATGGCAATTTGGGGGTAAAGACTTTTGTTGACCACAGGCAGAATTGTGTTCTTAATAAGGAAAATATAACGAAAGGCGAAGTAATATTAAACCTCGATGGAATGAGTCGGGGAAATTTGTCCCACGGCTTTGTATTTGGGAAAGCGGGATTGTGCCTTTGGAGATTGCGCGGTTCTGACCGGCAAATCAATATCTGTACGCTAAGTATAGATAATATATAATAATAAATGAAGATGGGAGTAAGGCGATACTGTCGTCTGTAAGTAGTCTAGGATCAAAAGAACTGCTATCGGCAATAAAAATAACGACGGGGCCAATTCATGACTCTGGGTCGCGATCAAAATTCATGTAATATTCCTTTGCTGCTCAACCTTGCCAGGATGACCCCCTCTGCTCCACTCCACGTCACGCCTCCAACGCAGGTTGGTGCACAATCGAGCGTTCCACCCTGTATTCCCTTGTTTCGGGGGGATGATGGAATTCATTCGAGCAACATCTATTACCTGCTCCATTGTCCGGAGCGGTCCGGCCTCTGCTCTTCCGCTGCCAGAGATTTCCTCGATCGTTTCACTAGGGGCATTTTCCAGAGCAACACCGAATATAGCAACACCGAGTATAATGAGAATATTTTCGAATTTACCGGTCTTTGCACCAGTGACATCGCCTTCATCCTGCGCATTCTGGGCGAGGGCCCGGTCACTGGTGAGGTTTGCCTCACCGATGGCGTGATCGCCCGGATCCGCAATACGCGCATGGCGCGCGCATGGGAGATCCTGTTCCTGGCGCCGGATGGCGAGATCCTCGAACATTTCCTGCAGATCGACGACCTCCCGACAATCCTTCACCAGGCCGCTCGCGCGACCCCGCTCGAATTTTCTTCCGCTGATCCCAGAAAGACACCGGCTTTCAATGCGTTTCTGCAGAAAGTACGTCTCAAGGCCTGGGATTTCGAAAATGAGGGACGGGTTCGGACGGAGCCCTCCGAAGTCCCTCTGTTCGACGGGAGACATCAGGAAGAAAGAGATTGTGCGGATCTGTTGGAGGCCCTGGAGCCGGGCGCCATCCAACTCCATGTGCGTTGTGATGAGGCTTTTGAGCGCCAGCTTGCCGGACTGGCACCGGTGGAAAACAAGGCGGAGAGTGTGGAAACGGATGCCGTCCCGCCGCTTGCCGCAAGGGGATCATGGCGCATCCTTTCGACCCAAACCCGCAATGTCTGGTTTCTACAACGGCGCGATGGCGATGAGAGCCTGGTCGAGCACCGTCTCTTTATCGGCAATCTTTCCCTCGCTCTTTTCTGTCCAGAGAAAAGCGGCGAGGTGGCGACCAATGTCTCGGGACAGATGGCGATGCGCTGACAGCCCCCCATGTCTCGAGAATGTTTCCTTCAGGAATTGCGCCCGCTGCCTGCGGCGTGGCAATTTTCGATGTCCCTTCATGGATCATGCTGTCGCATGATCCATGAGGCCCACTCGGTGAGTCGGTTGATGACTTTCTGAATCATGATCAAGGCAACCCGCTTTGCGCCGAAGGAAAAGGAGAGGACAAATTGTCGCGGCTTACCCTCTTTCGGTCGGCTCAGCCGGTTGATCGCATTGTGCCGATTGTGTAGGCGCGGTTTCTCGTTCGCTGGGCGATTGCATCCGGACGGATCCTGTTCTACACGGTCAGATTGGAAGGCGCATGTCGCTTTCTTCATAAAACATAAGCAGTTACAAACTATTAGGATGTTTCCTATGGGCGTGGTCCAGTGCGGGGAGATTCTGACGCGCCGTAGTCATTATCCGGCCGCAAGGTTAGCCGATGACATTGCGCCGGGAATCGGGTGTGGTGGAAGCTCGCCTGGAACCGTCCGGTAGCTGCTCTGGAACTTTGGAGATGCGCCGTTCTCGCATGCGCATGGGGGCGACGCTTTTGAGGATTAGCACGATGACAAGAACCGTTTCTTTCTCCCTGGCGGTCCTGATGGGCCTTGCCAGCGCCGGTGCGGCGCTGGCTGCCGGCGATCCCGAAGCCGGTGAGAAGATCTTCCAGACCAAGTGCAAGGTTTGCCACCAGATCGGACCGGGCGCCAAGAATTTCGTCGGTCCGGAGCTGAACGGGCTCAATGGCCGTAAGGCCGGTTCGCTCGAAGGCTATACTTTCTCCGATGCCATGAAGAATTCCGGTCTGACCTGGGATGAGGCGACCTTCAAGGAATATATCAAGAATCCGAAGGCCAAGGTTCCGGGCATCAAGATGATTTTCGCCGGCCTGCCGAAGGAGAGCGATCAGGACAATCTCTTCGCCTTCCTTTCTTCTTTCGACGCTTCCGGCACCAAGAAGTAAGCTGCTGCTCCCGCCGTACTCTCTGCCGGGGAAACGTCTCCCGGCAGGAAACGGGTCCTATTCGCTCCGGCGCGCACCAAGCCCGCGCGCCGGATCATAGGCGACAATCGCCCCACCGAGGAACAGGGCGGTCGCGATGAAGACGACAGCCAGCGCCAGCCAGTTTATCTGTTGCTGGAACGCGAACCGGATCAGTTCCACCGCATGGGTCAGCGGATTGAGGCTGGCGACGAACGCCAGTTTCGGGCTGCCTTCCCGGATCCGGATGAGCGGATAGAGCGCGGTTGAGGCGAAGAACATCGGGAAGATGACGAAATTCATCACCCCCGCGAAATTTTCGAGCTGCTTGATCTGCGAGGATAGAAGCATGCCGAGCGCGCCGAGCATCAGGCCGGATAGAACAAGCGCCGGCAGAACGGCGACATAACCAAAAAGGCTCGGCGGCCTGATGTCCCAGAACCAGGCGATGACCAGAAAAGCATAGACCTGCAGCAGCGAGACGAGGGTTCCGGCGCAGAGCTTGGCTGTCAAAAGAAACCAGCGCGGAAACGGGCTGACGAGCAGGATGCGCATATTGCCCATCTCGCGGTCATAGACCATCGACAGTGACGATTGCATGCCGTTGAACAGCTGGATCACCGCCATCAATCCCGGCGCAATGTAAATTTCATAAGGGACAGGCGTGGTATAGGGTGGCGTGAGCAAAGGGCCTGCGCCCGCGCGAAATCCCGCAGCGAAAATGAACAGCCAGACGAGCGGACGCACCAAAGCCGAGACGAAGCGCTCGCGCTGATGCAGGAAACGCAGGGTCTCGCGCCAGAGAATGCCATTGAGACAAATGGCATATTGGAACAGCGAGAAACCGGGCGAGGCGGGGGCGGCTTTGCGCATCATACGGTCTCGCTGGTGGTCATGCGCGTGAAAGCTTCGGTCAATGTCGCGGCGCCCATCTGCTCCATGATCGTGTCGGCGCGGCCGGTGCCACGCACGCGTCCCTGATGCAGAATGACGAGATCATCGTCAGCATCAATCTCATCGAAAAGATGGGTGGCCCATAGGACGGCGATCCCTTCCTCTGCGACGAGGGTGCGGACATGCGCCAGGACCTCCGCGCGTGCCTTGATGTCGAGCCCGACAGTCGGTTCGTCCAGAATGAGGACCCGCGGCTGATGCAATAGCGCGCGGGCGATTTCGACGCGCCGCATCTGACCGCCCGAAAGGTCGCGGGCCTTGTCGCCGTGCCTTTCTGCGAGATCCACACGTTCCAGCACCGCGCCCGCCCGGGCGCGTGCGAGCCGCGCCGGGAGCCCATGGAGGGCGGCATGATAGGCGAGATTCTGCTCGACGGTCAGATCGAGATCGAGCGTGCGCGCCTGGAACACGATGCCGAGCCGGCGCAGCACCTCTCCCGGGTCCCGCTGGAGATCATGGCCGTCAAGGGAGATCGTACCGGCCTGAAAGGCCTGGAGCCGGGTGATCAGGGAAAACAGCGTCGTCTTGCCGGCGCCGTTGAGGCCAAGCAGCACGCTGAAGCGCCCGCGCGCCAGCGTGAAGGAGACGTGGTCCAGCGCGCGCTTCTTGCCATAGACATGGCTCACATTCGCGACTGTCAGCGCGCCTGCGTCATGGGTGGTTCCTCCGGTGGTTCCTCGGGTGGTTCCCTTGAAGGCGTCGCCGGAGCGGGTTGCTGTCGTCATGGCAATGCCTAAAGCGGCTTGGGAATGCGGTCGTAAATCGCCTGCAATTCCTCCAGGCGTGCCTTATAGACCTGCTGCAGACAGGCTAGCTTGTCGCCACAGGCGCGCCTCCTGGTCAGGAAGTCCTGCTGGCTGTCTTGCAAAGCACCGCGCGCTCCCATCGCCATGAGCCCCGCCAGAAGCTTGTAGGTCGTCGCCATTTCGACATCGGAATCATTGAGGCCCGGATGCGAGCAGATGGTCCGCTCGTCCGGTGTCTCGGCCTTGCGGCAATCGAAACTCGCTGCTCCCGCCGGGGCGGCGAGCAGGGTGAAACTCACCGCAAGTAGTCTCACCAGAAAAGCGGCGCGCATTCCGTTCCTCCCCAATTTCCCCGCCCTTTGCCTTCCCCGCCCATGGCCCAGTGATTTTGCCCGGATGTGTTACCGGCTTCAGGATTCTGACGAATCCTGCACCGGCGGGGAGGGCTCGCTATTGCAGCGGAGCGCTTCCTTCAGGGCATCGAGCATGCCTTCTTCATTGGTCATCGCGCCGCAGCGCGCATTGCAGCCAGCCTCACGCAAGGGTTCCGCGACATCCTCCGACATGCAAACATGGGGGAAGACTTTTGGATCATGCCCGGCCTTGTTCATGAGCGCGAGAAAGATCTCTGCGCTTCTGCGGGAATAATGCATCGCCGCGCCGATTTCGCCGGCGCGCAGCGCCTCGAGAGCGATGTCGCTGAGTTGCTCGACGGCTTCGGCGGCGTAGATTTCCGCCGCCTCAATGGTGAGGCCGGCCTTTCTCAGGCGCTTCTCGAGATCGGGCTTGCGATCCTGCCCGGCGAGATAGACGAGCCGGGCAGGCGGCTTGACGGCCACTTCGATATCCCCGGCCAATTGTTTCGCATGCGGGGCGATATGAACCGGTCCGTCGAAACCTTTACGCTGCGCCGCTCCGCGCGTCCTTTCGCCGACCAGCCAGAGTGGCAACAGCCGGCGCATTTCCGGCGGCGGCTGCTCGGATTTGAGGTCGAGAAGCTCGAAAGCCTGGGCGCTGGTGGCGATGAGTCCGTCGATAATCCCCTGCGGCCAGACTGTCTCCGTCGCCCGCATATAGAGGACGGGCGAGAGGAGCGTGGAATAGCCGGCGTCCTCGAGTTTGGCGGCGCTGCGCAGGGCTTCCTCGAAGGGCCGCGTGATCAGAATGAGCATCGTGCAATCCTTGGCGAAGGGTCCGGCGGCGCTATCAGCCCTTGTCTTGAGCGGAGTCTTAAATGGTATCCGGAACGGGGGCTTCCTGAAAGAAACCCTGCGGCAGCCGGGAGAGAATGGCCTGCGCCGCCCGCTCGCCCAGCGCCGCGGCTTCAGCCTCCGGTCCGCTTTCCTCCGCCTCGAACCATTGCGATCCGTCCGGCCGCAGGACGATGCCGCGCAAAGTGACCATGCCGTTCGCAACCGTCGCATGGGCGCCGATCGGCGTCTTGCAGGAACCGTCGAGGATTGTGAGGAAGGCCCGCTCGGCGGCAAGCGCGACGCCGGTCGCCGGATCGAGGATCGGCGCGAGCAGCTGCGCGGTCGCCGCGTCGCCTGCCCGCGCGGTAATGCCTATGGCGCCCTGGCCCGCCGCCGGCAAAAAATCATCCGTATCGAGAATACGGGTGGCCTTGTCGGAAAGGCCCAGCCGTTTGAGCCCCGCGAGTGCGAGCAAAGTTGCGTCGACCTCGCCGGCGGCGAGTTTGGAGAGCCGCGTTTCCACATTGCCGCGCAGGAGGGTCACGCGGAGATCGGGACGCAATCGTTTGACAAGCGCGCCGCGCCGCAGCGACGCGGTGCCGACGAGGCTGCCCGCCGGCAGATCGCGTGGATGATCAGCCTTTTGCGAAATCCACACGTCGCGCACATCCTCGCGCGGCAGAAAGCCGGAGATCATCAGCGGATCGGGCAGAAAGGTCGGCAGATCCTTGGCGGAATGGACGGCGAAATCGATGGACCCTTCCATCAGCGCGAGATCGAGTTCCCGTGTGAAGAGACCCTTGCCTCCGGCTTCCGAAAGCGGGCGGTCCTGGATCGAATCGCCGCTGGTGCGGATGATGGTGATGGCGACTGCCTCGGCCGCGAAACCATGCGCCCTGGCAAGACGGTCGCGGACTTCATGGGCTTGGGCCAAAGCCAGCGGGCTGCCCCGTGTGCCGAGCCGCAAGCGCACGCCGGAAGGAGGGAGGGGGGAAAGAGCTGCGGCGGATTGCTCTATCGGCTGGTTGGTGATCGTGCTACTCCCAGGAAGAATTTGGCGCCGCAGGTGGCTCGGCCGTGTGCTTTGAGCCTCAGCATGGCAAAGCGGGCCCGCTTTGCCATGCGGCCGGAGCGGCGGTCGGGTTGGCGGGTGGTACAGGATTCAGGTCGATAGCATGCTTGTCCTCGGGATTGAAACCACTTGTGACGAGACGGCGGCCGCGGTCGTGCGGCTCAGCGACGAAACGAAGGGCGATATCCTGTCCAACGAGGTCATGAGCCAGATCGCCGAACATGCCGCCTATGGTGGCGTGGTGCCGGAAATCGCCGCACGCGCCCATCTCGACGTACTCGACCGGCTGGTCGACCGGGCTCTGGAGCGAGCACATGTGACGCTTGCCGACCTTGATGGCATAGCCGCGGCGGCGGGGCCGGGCCTCATCGGCGGTGTCATGGTGGGCCTCACTTTCGGCAAGGCGCTGGCACTTGCCGCGCGCAAGCCCTTCATCGCGGTCAATCATCTCGAGGCCCATGCGCTCACCGCGCGGCTCACCGACGGTATCGCTTTTCCCTATATGTTGCTGCTCGTCTCGGGCGGCCATACGCAATTGATCGCGGTGCGCGGCGTTGGTGATTATCTGCGGCTCGGTTCCACGGTCGATGATGCGATTGGTGAAGCTTTTGACAAGGTCGCCAAAATGCTGGGCCTGCCCTATCCGGGCGGCCCGCAGGTCGAGAAAGCGGCGCAGGACGGCAATCCGACGCGGTTTGATCTGCCGCGCCCGATGCTCGGCCGACCCAAGCCCGATTTCTCGCTCTCCGGCCTCAAAACCGCGATCCGTCTCGAGGCCGAGCGCATCGCGCCGCTCACCAAGGAGGATGTCGCCGATCTCTGCGCCTCGTTTCAGGCTGCGATCGTCGATACGATCATTGATCGCAGCCGTGCGGGCCTCAGGCTGTTTCGCGAGCAGGTCGGGGCCTCCAACGCCATGGTGGTGGCGGGCGGCGTGGCGGCCAATGGCGCGATCCGCCGCGCGCTGATGCGCTTTTGCGGGGAAACCGGCCTGCGCCTCGTTCTGCCGCCGCCGGCGCTCTGCACCGACAACGGCGCCATGATCGCCTGGGCGGGGCTCGAACGCCTCAATCTCGGTCTCGTCGACGACATGACCTTTGCCGCGCGGCCGCGCTGGCCACTCGACGCCAATGGCGAAGCCGCGCATCACGGCAAGGCTTGATCGCACGTCCTTGCATCATCCTGCATCAAGGCGCACCGGTCGCCTGATCCCGTGAACCGTCGCCTGAAAATAGTCTCCATTTTCACAAGGCACTGATTCAGGAAACGGTGGGTCTGCTGCCCTGGCAAGGCCGGGGTGCAGCGGCAGTGCAGCCTCGGTGCGGAGATGCGGATGATCACGAGGCTGCGCCAAAGCGCATCAGCGCGCTGAATCCGGCGATCCTCCGTCTTTCGACGGGTCACATTGTTGTCTTGTCAAATAGCCCTGCCAACATATCTCGACGTGGCGGGACCTTGTCGTTCGGCCCTCTTCCGGCGGGACGGGGAGTCCCGCCCGGGCATGACCCGCGCGGCATGCCCACTTTCATAGTGAAAGACCGATCAGTCGTAATCCTTCGGAATTCCCTCAACCGAGCGGAGCAATGACCATGGCGGAAAAAATTCCTGTGAAGACCGAGCAGCAGCACCAGCAGAGAGCCGTGTCTCCGAGCACGAGCTTCCGTTCCGGAAATTTAGGCGCCTGGACGCCTTTCGAGTCGTTCCGGCGAGAAATCGATCAATTATTTGACCGTTTTGCCGGCCATTCGAGCCTTCTCTCCTTCCCCCGGCAAAGTTTCAGCCTCGATGCTCCATGGATCGACAGGGCCAATGCCCTGATTGCTCCGGCCGTCGACATTGTCGAAAAGGACAAGGAATATGAGGTCACGGCGGAACTGCCGGGCCTTGATGAAAAGAATATCGATCTGCGCGTCAGCGACGGCGCGCTGACCATCCGCGGCGAGAAACACGAGGAAAAGGAAGATCGCGGCCAGGATTATTTCCTGTCCGAGCGCCGGTTCGGCTCCTTCACTCGGACGTTCCCGCTTCCCGCCGGTATTGATTCCGACAAGATCGAGGCGAATTTCGCCAAAGGCGTGCTGACGATCAAATTGCCGAAATCCGCCGAAGCGATAAAAAACGAGAAGAAAATCGAGATCAAGGCCAGTTGAGCCACGATTGTCCGTGATGAATTACATCCGCTGACGGATCAAATGTGATCCAGTGGAAAAGGGTTCCGGATGATCCATTCGGAACCCTTCGCCGTTTCTGGCGCGGGATTTGAACAACGGCTCATGACGGGCTCTTCAGAAAATCGGTTCCCATGACGCGCTTTCCCTTTGAACATAGCTATGGCCAATTGCCGGATCGGTTTTTTGCCAAGGTTTCGCCGACGCCCGTCGCAGCCCCACGGATGATCCGGCTGAACCGGGCTCTGGCGGCCGATCTCGGGCTCGATGCCGCGGCACTCGACGGGCCGGAAGGCGCGGCGATCTTTGCCGGCAATCAGATCCCGCCGGAGGCTGAGCCGATCGCCATTGCCTATGCGGGCCATCAATTCGGGCAATTCGTCCCGCAACTCGGCGATGGCCGGGCGATCCTGCTCGGCGAGCTCATCGACCGTGAGGGCCATCGCCGCGATATCCAGCTCAAGGGGGCAGGGAGGACACCCTTTTCACGCCGTGGCGATGGCCGTGCCGCGCTCGGCCCGGTGCTGCGCGAATATCTCATCAGCGAGGCCATGGCCGCGCTCGGCGTGCCGACGACCCGCGCGCTTGCGGCGGTTCTGACCGGCGAGCAGGTCGCACGCGAGACGTTTCTTCCCGGCGCCGTCTTCACCCGCGTCGCGGCGAGCCATATCCGGGTCGGCACATTCCAGTTCTTTGCCGCGCGTGGCGATGTGGAAGGCGTGCGCGCTCTGGCCGATCATGTCATTACCCGCCATTATCCGGCGCTCGCGGGAGAGGCCAATCCCTATCTCGCCTTGCTCAATGCGGTCATCGGCGCCGTCGCCGCCCTGGTGGCGCAATGGATGGGGCTCGGCTTCATCCATGGGGTCATGAATACGGACAATATGTCGGTCGCTGGTGAGACAATTGATTACGGCCCCTGCGCCTTCATGGAGGCCTATGATCCGGAAACGGTGTTCAGCTCCATCGATCATGGCGGGCGCTATGCCTATAATAATCAGCCACTGATGGCCCAATGGAATCTCGCGCGGCTGGCCGAGACCCTGATTCCCCTCATCGATCCGGATCCGCAGCAGGCCTTGACGCTGGCGCGTGCCGCGATCGCCGGTTTCGACGCACGGTTTCAGGAGGCCTATCTTACCGTCATGCGGAAGAAATTCGGTTTTTTCACGCAGCAGGAAGAGGATGCGGCGCTCATCAAGAATCTGTTCGCCGCCATGGCCCGTAGCGGCGCCGATTTTACTTTAACCTTCCGGGCCTTGAGCGAGGCTGCGGCTGATCCGGAGCAGGAAGAGGCAGTGAGACGTCTGTTCGCCAATGCCGAGGATGCCTCTGCGTTTCTCGACGCGTGGCGCAAGAGGCTGGAGCGGGAAGAAGCCGAGCCCGGCACGCGCCGGGAGGCGATGCGGGCCGTCAATCCGGCCTATATTCCCCGCAATCACCGGGTTGAGGCCGTGATCACGGCCGCCGTCGAAAGGGATGATTTCGCGCCCTTCGAGGAATTGCTCGCCGTGGTGACCAATCCTTATGCGGATCAGCCGGAGATGGCCAAATACAGGGAACCGGCGGCGCCGCATGAGCGCGTCACCCAGACCTTCTGCGGAACGTGACTAGCTATCAGGATGCAAGTTCCTTCAATCCCCGCCGGATCAGATCGGCGAGCGGCGCGGTCTCGCCCAATGCCTCCAAAGCGGCGGCGATGGCTGTTGCTGCCTGCGGCCGCCCATAGCCGAGATTGACCAGCGCCATGATTGCATCCTGCGCCGCGCCGGGCGCTTCTTGCGCGCTCTCCGGTGCGGCGAGTTTTACGGCGGAGGGGCTGACCATGCCGAGATCGGGCATTTTGTCCTTCAGTTCCGTAATCAGCCGCGCCGCGAGTTTCGGGCCGACGCCGGGCGCGCGGCCGAGCGCCGCCTTGTCCTGCAAGGCAATCACGCGGCCGAGCTCATTGGCGTCATAAAGGCCCTGCAGGCCGAGCGCGACCTTGGCACCGACGCCCTGGACCGATTGGAGAAGCCGGAACCATTCCCGTTCTGCCTCGGAGGGAAAACCATAGAGCCGGATCGCATCCTCGCGGACCTGCATTTCGATGAGCAGTGCGACGGTCGCGCCGGCTTTGGGCAGGTGCCGCAAGGTCCGGCTGGAGCAGAAGACGAGATAGCCGACGCCCTGCACATCGAGGATGAGATGGTCCTCTCCCTCGCTGTCGACGAGGCCGGTCAATTTGCCGATCATCGCGCTGTGGCTTTCATCAGGGACGGGCTGCGCCGCAATTGTGCATGGGTGATGGCGACGGCCAAAGCGTCGACGGCATCGGCGCTGCCGGCATCGCTTTTCGGCAGCAGCACTTTCACCATCATAGCGACCTGCTGCTTTTCAGCATGGCCATTGCCGGTGACCGTCTTCTTGATGAGATTGGCGGCATATTCGGCAACATCCAGCCCCTTGAGCGCCGGCACCACCAGCGCTATGCCGCGTGCCTGGCCGAGTTTCAGCGTCGATTGCGGATCGCGATTGACGAAAGTTTCCTCGATGGCCGCTTCACACGGATCATGGCTGTCGATGATTCCCGCAAGCCCCTGATGCAATTCCTTCAGCCGGGTGGCCAGCGCATCATCGCCTTTCGAGCGGATTGTGCCGCTCGCAATATAGGCGAGCGCCGAGCCGTTGCTTTCGATAATGCCCCAACCCATGTTGCGCAGCCCCGGATCAATGCCGAGGATACGCAGGGGACGCGCGATCATGGACAGGACTTTCCGCCCGTTGGGAAACCAGGGGCAGCATAAGGTGCTGAGGGGAGAGACATTGGCACGTCGATGATCCCGGGGACTTTTCCCTTCTCTATTCCATCAACATCCGCTTGAGCAATTCCAGTTCCTCGGACAGATTGGTGTCGGTCGAGGCCATGGTTTCTATCTTGCGCACCGCATGCAGGACAGTCGTGTGGTCGCGTCCGCCGAAACGGCGGCCGATTTCCGGCAGCGAGCGCAAGGTCATGATTTTCGACAGATACATGGCGATCTGCCGGGGCCGTACCACATTGGCGGTGCGGCGCGAGGACAGAATATCGGCGCGGCTCACATTGAAATGGTTCGCCACGAGTTTCTGAATATCCTCGATCTTGACGCGTTTCGGCTCCTTGGTCCGCACCAGATCACGGATCGCCGTTTCGGCGATTTCAATGGTGAGCGGGACACTGGTGAGCGAGGCATGGGCGAGCAAGCGGTGAACGGCACCGTCGAGATCGCGGCCATTGGTCTGGATGACGCTCGCCACATAGGAAACGACCGTTGGCGGCACGTCGAAATAGGGATGGACGAGCTTGGCGGCGGCAATCCGCGTTTCGAGGATTTTGATCCGCAGGGCCTCGTCGAGCGCACCCATTTCGACGCAAAGGCCGCCGGCCAGGCGCGAGCGCACCCGCTCGTCGAGGCTTTCGAGATCGGCCGGAGGACGGTCGGCGGCAATGACGATCTGTCGGCCGGCGTCGATCAAGGCATTGAGCGTATGGCAGAATTCCTGCTGGATCGATTTGCCTTGCAGGAATTGCACGTCGTCGATGATCAGAATGTCGATCGTGCGCAGTTTTTCCTTGAAGGCGAGTGCCGTCTGCGCCTTGAGCGCGGCGACGAAGCCATACATGAATTTCTCGGCGGTGAGATAAATGACCCGCCGCCGGAGCGCCATGGCATCATGGGCGATGCCTTGCAAAAGATGCGTCTTGCCGAGACCGACGCAGGCATGGAGATAGAGCGGATTTGAAAGCAGCGGATCATTCGGATCGGCGGCGGCGACGCCCTTGGCCGCCGCATAGGCCAATTGATTCGAGCGGCCGACAAGGAAATTGGTAAAGGTCAGGCGCCGGTCGAGCGGAGAGCCGTTGAGCGCATCGGCATCACCCGTCTCCTGGGCACTTTTCCTATCCTGAGTCGTGAAGATTTTGACCTCGGAGGCAGGCGAGCGTGTCGCGCGGCCGACTGGGGCCTGCATGTCCGCTGCATCACCCTCGCGTGTGGTATCGGCGGCCAAGGGCCGCCCGATGCGGCCCGCCAGGCGCACGCCAATGGTGAGGCGGCGCACATGGGGGAACTCGTCGGCGAGAACCGCGAGCAGCTTGTCCGTATAGTGGGACTGGATCCAGCTTTTCAGAAATTTGGTCGGGACTGACAGCGAGGCTGCGCCATTGGTGATCTGATCGAGTTCGAGGCGGCCGAACCAGGAGGTGAAGACGTCTTCACCGAGTTCGGCGCGCAGCCGACGGCAGATCCGCTCCCAGGCTTCATCCTTGTTCACGCCGTGGGTCCCATGAGATCCCGTCACCTCAAATCCTGTCTCACCGATGCGCGTTTCGCTGGCTTTGGCCTCTCCGTTCTGCATCCCATCCCGTCCAGCCCAATTCTGCCCCGCCTGATAACCTTGTCTTTCGTCAAGTCTTTCGCTGATTTCATTCTGATTTGGCCGAATGACCAATCCGCGCGCGTTCGCCATTTTCGTACTTCTATCGCAAAATTAAGAACAGGATGTGGTTGCACGGCCTGATGCCCGGCAATTCCGGGGGCCTGGTGCTGATATCCGGAGATGGGGCTTTTCCGGTCAGGAGACCGGCCGGTTGCACCCTGTATGGAGGCTGGTTTCCGGAGGATGAAAAGATCCGTTCTTTTCGAGGATTGCGGCGTTGCAAAGCTGTCGGCTGATTCTGGCCTTCCTTTCAAGGCCGGGCGAAGGAGAAGGATGCGCGAGGGATGGCAGGTCTCGAGGTACCGATCCAAGAGGCACGGATCCAGGCGAAATCGGGACGAGTGGGATCAGGGACGTGCGCAGGGTTTTGGCGGAGGGGTAAGCCGCGCTAAGAAAAGCTGAGATGGGGAAAGCCGAAGCCGCGTCCGTGGAGAATTTACCGGACCGCATCATGAGCTGTATATTGGCCATAGCTAACCCCTTCGCCAAATATTACGCTGGAGGCGTCCCAAGCGGATGAAGTAATACGCAAGTCTGCAAAGCTTGGCAATGCCAACAAAGTCGCAGCCGGTAAAAAGTTTCGCGCATGCTTTCTCCCGTTAAGGCAAAGCATGTCTTTCGTATAAGAAAAAACAGTAGACAAAAAATATTATTTTGTCTCTGAATGTGGTGGATGGCGACAAAAGGGGTTTCTATACCTTCGTCGCAAGAGACGGCTTAACAAATTTACTTGAATATTCGTTCCCTTCGATGGAGAGGAAAGATTCAAGCAGGTAATAAGACCGTCTCATGACACAGCGCCCAGAACGCAGGGGAAGATTCCCCGGTCTCTGCTCCCCTTGGACGAAGCCGGATGGAACAGAGCAAATCATTGCGCTATCAGCCTTTTTTAAAGGGAAAATCTTAGGAAATGCTTGCAGCGCCGCCTTCGAAGCGAAATTTTCGGAGGCCGCGAGATCCGCGCGTTTCATCGTGTTTGGTCACATTAACATAGCAAAGGGTGACCGCAAGACGCTGCCCTTCTGAAATTGTTCTCGGCGAGAACGAATTTTAAACTCGCTTCTGCTCCGTTTTTGCTTGACTCATTTAAACGTTTGATTCGCCAATTGACTCATTGCGTGAGCAACGTCGCACCGGAGTTTTGCCATTTCGACTTGGCTGCCGGATCACCATGGCGCGAATCGGATTTGAACCCGAGTCAACCCGTCCCATCGATGCCGACTCATTCTGCTTTCCTTTCAAGCCCTTGATTCACTGAAAGCTTATTTGTTCGGGCTGGAATCCTCAGCGAAAAAAATCTGATGGAGGATTTCGGGAAACGATTGCCGCCAGCTCAGGCTTCCTGCGCCGTAATTGCAAAAGGTGATGCATCTGATTCATCGCCTTTGGTCCGGGCGATTGCGGGCGGGTCCAAATCAAAAGGAGAAGATGATTCATCGCGGCAAACGCCACCGCGATCCCTCGGCTGTGAAGAAGTCAAAATAAAAAGCCCGGACGAGCCGGGCTTTATTGGAAAAAGCAAGATCAGGGAAAATCAGGCCAGGGCTTTGACCCTTTTGGTCAAGCGCGAAACCTTGCGCGAGGCCGTATTCTTGTGAACGATGCCCTTCTGGGCGGCGCGCATGACGAGCGGAGCAGCCGCTTGCAGGGCGTTGGCAGCAGCGCCGGCGTCGCCGCTGGCAATCGCTTCCTCGACCTTGCGGATATAGGTCCGCATCTGGCTGCGACGCGATTTATTCACCGCCGTGCGGCGTGCGATTTTACGGACAGCCTTTTTGGCCGAGGGAGTATTCGCCATCTGTTGAAGGTCTCGATTGGTACGATCGTCTCGATAGGGTGCAGCCGTAGGCAACGCCAATGACCGTAACGGAACCCGATACGGAAGATCAGCAGCCGGACTGTTGAAGAAACCGGCTTATAAGCGTGATGGAGCGGGGCGTCAAGAAACTCCGCGCGCAAATGGCGTCAATTCTTGACCCAATCGGCGCAGCGGGGAATGGTGCCGGAGGTGTTCCAGGGCAGGATCGGCACCGAGGCGGTGGCGTTTTTCGGCGAGCCTTCGATGAGCTTGTCACTATAGACCATATAGACGAGCACGTTGCGCTTAACGTCACACCCACGCACGATCTGCATTTTCTTGAAGATGAAGGAACGCCGCTCGCGGAAGACGACATCCCCCTGTTCGAACTTTTCCTTGAAGGAAATAGGGCCATATTGCGCGCAGGCCAGTGAAATGTCGGAGGTTTCCTCGGCGACGCCGAAAGCGCCGGCGACGCCGCCCTTCTCCGGCACCGTATAATGGCAGGCGACGCCCTCGACGACCGGATCGTCGATTCCATAAGTGGCGAGCTTGTCGTTCGGCGTCAGCAATTTGAAGACCGTGGATCGGCGGAAGATGAGGTCTGGACCGCCCTCGGCCAAAGCGGAGGTTGCTGCACCCGCCTGCGCCATCATCAACGCCGCGATGGCGCAGGAAAAGGCGCGGCGTAAAAGACGCGACGATCCGATGGCCGGGCGATTCTCGCATCCGGCTTCATGATGGCGCGTGAAGCGCGCTTCCACTGGCAACGGGCTTGTGAAAATGGGGCGCTTCATCTGTCGGTCTCCCGGCTTTTCTTCCGATCCAAATCCCGACGCCCATCCAAATCCCCGCCCGGGCGCGGCCGGTTCAAGCATCGCCAAGGACGTGTTCGCGACATTCTCGCGGGTTTTAAATGCCCATGTTTATGCCATGAAGCCATGACAAATCGACAAGGCGGCGCGGAGCCGCCTATATAGGCGGAAACCTTTTTCCGGACCAGTTGGCCGCCAAGCCAAAGCGCATGAAAGTTTCGCGATGTCCCGCCGATTTCCTGCCGTTTTCCCGCGAGTCATCGCCCGTGCCGCCGCATTGGCGTCGCGGAGCCATGAGAACCGGGCGCAGGAAAGATCCGCTGAAGAAAATGCGGTCGAAGCAGTAAACGCCAAGAGCATTAGAACCAAGCGCATAAGCGCTATGGCCGTGATTGCCATGGGCGTGGCGGTTTGCGCACCGGTGCCGCTTTTTGCCCAATCCGTCGATTGCGGCCGCCTGCAGGCGCAGATTGCTGCGGCGGAAGGGCGGCAGGCGCGCAATCCCTATGAGGGCACCCTGCACAAGCAGCGCATCGATTATGATCATCTCGCCCGGTCTGCCCACTCGCTCGGGTGCGACCGTCAGCAGTTTCTGTTCTTCGGCGCGCCGCAGCCGCCGCAATGCGCGGGCATCAATGCACGGCTTGAGCAATTGCAGGCAAGCATCAATCAATTGCAGGCCTCCGCCTCCCAGGCGGCGGGAAATTCCGCCAAAACAAAGCTCGTCGACGCCTATAATTATTATTGCCGTGGACAGGCGCCGCGCGAGCGTGGCTTCTTCGAAACGCTGTTCAATATTCCGCCGGAATTGCCGCCATCCGTGCCTGATGATGCGCCTGTCGAGGCGCAGCAGCGGCCGCCGGAAGAGGAGTCGGGGCCGAGGCGCGGCTCTCAGCTCGTCTGTGTGAAGACCTGTGACGGTGGGTTCTTCCCGATGAATCTCTCGCTGCGGCGGAATGATGATGGCGAGGGCCTGACGGAAATCTGCCAGGCGCTCTGCCCGAACGCCGAAGTCAGCGTCTTCACGCGTTCGCCGGCCAAGGATATTTCCACGGCTGTCTCGCTCGACGGGACGCTTTATACGGATCTGCCGAACGCGTCGAAATTCCAGAAGACCTTCGATCCCGCCTGCACCTGCAAGCCACCAGGACAATCCTGGGCCGAGGCGCTCGCCGATGCTGACTGGGCGGTCGGGCGCGAACATCGCGGTGATATTTTCGTCACCCCGGAAAAATCCCTCGAATTGTCGCAGCCGAAAATCACTCAGGCGAAATCCGAAGGGCGCCAGCGTGGCAAAACCGCCTCTTTGCGTGCCGATCGCACGACACTGCCGACGGCCATGCCCGCTGATGATGACCCCTCCTTGCAGGAGGCCCTGAGCGGGGCGAGCGCACCGACCGCCGGCACCGATTCTGCGGGAATCGGTGCCAAGGACATAGCGGGAGCCCCGACCGTTGGGGCGCAGCAGGGCGTGAAGGAAGAGGAAACCGGACCCGATGGTATCAGGCGACGTGTCCGGATAGTCGGGCCGTTGCTTTAAGCTTGCCGATAAGCGGCAGCAAAGCCGCGAGTTCCGGCCCGGTCTCGCGGCCGGTGAGCGCCAGCCGCAGGGGGTGAAACAGGGCCTTGCCCTTGCGGCCCGTCTCGTCCTTGAGGCGGCTCGTCCAGAAGCTCCAGGCTTTTTCGTCCCACGGCTCTTCTGGAAGGCGCTGGCTGGCGAGGGCAAGAAATTCGCTGTCCTCGGTGACGGGCGGAATCTCGCCCTCGACGACCCGCCACCATTCGATGCAATCGAGAAAGACTGTCAGATTGCCGCGTACCGCCTCCCAGAAGGCCTTGGCCTTGTAGCCGGTGATGTCATGGGCAGCGAGGCGGTCGCGCACGGCCTCGAAATCGAGCTGGTGCAGGGTGCGGGCGGAGAGAGCCGCGAGTTCCGCTGGATCGAAACGCGCCTGCGACCGGGACAGGCTCGAAAGGTCGAGCGTGGCGATCATTTCCTCGAGATCACGGATCGGATGCAGGGCGACGGAGGAGCCGGTCAGCACGGCCGCCGCTGCGACGGCAAGCGATTCGATGCCCTGATCATGCAATGAGCCGATCGATAAAGCGCCGGTGCGTTTGGAAAGGCCTTCGCCCGTTGCCGAACTGAGCAGATTGTGATGGCCGAAGGACGGCGCGTGGCCGGGGCCCGAAAGCGCCTCGAACAATTGAATCTGCACGGCCGTATTGGTGACGTGATCCTCGCCGCGGATCACATGGGTGATCCGGCAGTCGATGTCGTCCACCACCGAAGGCAATGTGTAGAGATAGCTGCCATCCTCGCGGATCAGGATCGGGTCGGAAAGCGAGGCGCAATCGATACGGCTTTCACCGCGAATCAGATCATCCCAATGCGCTGTGCCGGGTTCCAGTTTGAAACGCCAGTGCGGACGGCGTCCCTCGGCCTCCAGCCGCGCACGGTCGGCGTCGGTGAGGGAGAGAGCGGCGCGATCGTAGATCGGCGGCAGGCCGCGCGCCTGCAATCTCTTACGCTTGCGGTCGAGTTCCTCGGCGGTCTCGTAGCAGGGGTAGAGACGGTGAGCCGCCCGAAGCTTCTCGGCCGCATCATGATAGAGGGCAAAACGCTGGGACTGCCGCAGGATCAGCGTCGGCTTTATGCCGAGCCAGGCGAGATCGACCTCGATCGAAGCCGCAAATTCCTCTTTTGACCGTTCGATGTCAGTGTCATCGAAGCGTAGGATGAATTCGCCATGATGTCTGCGTGCGAAAAGGTAATTCAGCAGAGCCGTCCGCGCATTGCCGATGTGAATGCGTCCGGTGGGAGAAGGCGCGAAGCGAACGATTGGATGAGACATGGCTTTCTCTGTACAGCGGCTTGGCTGGTCGAAGGATCTGTGGAAACCGCCAGTCCGTGTGAAAATGTCGGGCCCGCCGGAACGCTTTTCAATGCTGCGCTTTGGGATGAAGGCCGCCCCGGTGCAGAATCGGATGGGCTCGTCGGATTGTCATTATGCGCCCGCGTTCCCCAGGAGTTCAAGCAGGGGAGATCAATGCTGATGCCGGTTGGTGACATATGGCCTGCGGAAAGACTTGAGAAGACGCTTGATGCGGACATGCTTGATGAGGAGATGACAGCAATGCGTGAGGGAGCATCTCGCGAAGTCCCGAAGACGGCGGCTGTCGCCCGCGCCAATCGTCCTTTCGTCTGCTCTTGCGTGGCGCAGGCCGTCGTTGATCCAGATTGGTGCCGCTATTCCTCTCACTTGCCATTTCGCTTGCCGTTCGAGAAAGGGTGCTTTGCGAAACACGCGCTTTCGAGCGACGGTCACATGCCTTTTATCAGCCGGACCAGCGGCTTTTTTCAGGAGCTGGCGGCATGATGATGCAGATCGCTTTGGTTCTGGGACTTTTCAGCCTCGTCCTGACGATGGTGAATCTGGTGGGCCTGATCGTCGCCCTTGTCCGTATTCGCCCGCCGCGCACAGCCTGTCCTGTGCCGCATTCGGCGCCGGGCGTCACCATCGTCCGCCCGGTCTGCGGCCTTGAGACCTTTTCGCATGAGACGCTGTCCTCGGGCTTACGCCTCGACTATCCCCTTTATGAAATGATCTTCTGCGTCGCTCGCACCAGCGATCCGATCATCCCGCTCGTCGAAAAACTCATCGCTGCGCATCCGCAGGTTCCGGCGAAGCTCATTATCGGCGATGAGAAAGTCTGCGAAAATCCCAAGCTCAACAATTGTGTTCGTGGCTACGACGAGGCCCGGCATGACTGGCTCATTCTCGCTGACGCCAATGTGCTGATGCCGGGGGATTATATCCAGCAGCTTCTCGCCGCGTGGAAACCGTCAAGCGGGCTCGTCTGCTCCATGCCGCTCGGGTCACAAGCGGAAAATGTCTGGGCGGAGTTCGAATGCGCTTTTCTCAACACCTATGAAGCACGCTGGCAATTTACCGGTGAGGCTTTCGGCAGGGGATTTGCGCAGGGCAAGACGATGCTGTGGCGCCGCGATATTCTGGAGGCGGGCGGAGGCATTCGCGCGCTCGGCAGAGAAATCGCCGAGGATGCCGCTGGCACCAAGCTCGTGCATGCCCAAAACCGCAAGATCCACCTTGTCGAGGCGCCCTTCGAACAGCCGCTTGGGCGGCGCTCGGCAAAGGAAGTGTGGAACCGTCAGGTGCGCTGGGCGCGGATGCGGCGCAAAACCTTCCCGCTCTACTTCCTGCCGGAAATTCTGACGGGTGGAGCCCTGCCGATCCTCGCCGGGACCCTCGCCGCCTTCCTCGCCGATTATAATGTGGAGGCGGTCCTAGCGGCTCTGCTGCTGCTCTGGTATGGGCCGGAAAGCCTGCTCGCTTTGCACAAGCACTGGCCGTTTTCCTGGCGTATGCCGGCGCTCTTTCTCTTGCGCGATTTCTCGCTCCCGGTGATTTATACGCTCGCCTGGTGCGGTGACCGTTTCGTCTGGCATGGCAAGCCGATGGACATGCGCGCACAGCAACCGGCGCATGGCGCGAGGCCGCAGGACGGAAATCATGCCCATGATGAATCCGGCGGTGAACTCGTCGAATCGACGTCGCGCTCGTCCTGATTCTCGCTTATATACCGCCTCATTCCTTGGGAATGGCGGTATATGACTGGGGTTTCCGATGTCTGATGCGGTGAATGGGAAAGCGGAAGCGCATGATCATGATCATGGCGGTCATGATCACGCCGGCGCCCATTCCCACACCCATGCCCATCATCCCGGCGGTCACTCCCACGTGCATGTGCCGCTCGATGACAATCGCCGGTTCCTCATCGGTATCAGTCTCAATATTCTCATCGTCGTGCTGGAGGCGGCATTTGGTGTTCTCGGCAATTCCGTCGCCTTGATTGCTGACGCGGGGCACAATCTGTCCGATGTGTTGAGTCTCGTGATCGCTTTCGCCGCGCATCGGCTTGCCCTGCGGCCCCCTTCCGGCCGTTACACCTATGGCCTGCACGGATTTTCAATTCTCTCGGCTTTGTTCAATGCCGTGATGCTGCTCGTCGTTGCCGGTGCCTTGATCTGGGAATCGCTGTTGCGTCTTTTCAATCCTCAGCCGGTCGAAGCCGGGATGATGATGGTTGTCGCTTTCGTCGGCATGGTGGCCAATGCCGCGACGGCCTATATGTTTCTCTCCGGCAGCAAGGATGATTTGAACATCAAGGGCGCCTTTCTGCACATGGCGGCGGATGCTTTGGTCTCCGCCGGCGTCCTGATCGGCGGACTGCTCATCGCCCTCACGAGTTATTTGTGGCTCGATCCCGTCATCAGCCTGCTCATCAATGCGACGATTATTTACGGCACATGGGCGTTGCTGCGTGAAAGCCTGGCCATGTCGCTGAATGCGGTGCCGGCAGGCATAGAGAGCGACAGCGTGCGCCGCTATCTGCTCTCGCTTCCAGGCGTGGCGGGACTGCACGATCTCCATATCTGGCCAGTCTCGACCAGCGAGACGGCCTTGACGGCGCATCTTCTCATGCCCGAGGGAGCGCCCGGCGATACTTTTCTGATGCAGGCTTCAGAGGAATTGCGGACGCATTATCGCATCGGCCATGTGACTTTGCAGATCGAATGCGACCCGGAGACGCTCTGCGCGCTCGCACCAGACCATGTCTTGTGACGCTGGTGGTGCCGGGCTGCGCTTTTTGCAAAGTTTGAGGAAAATGATCAGATCAGCGGCGCCGCCCAGCGGACGATCTGGCGCATGACCTGGCCCAGCGCCTGATCGAGCGCGGCGCTGACGCTTGGGCCATCGTCATGCTGTGTCGGCACCGAGGCCTTGAAAATACGCGCGTAGCGGATGCGGCCGGTATTGTCGACGAGCTGTGCCGCGATCACCACGGCGGTCTGGAAATTCGCGGCATTCAGCTCGAACCGCCGGATCTCGCTCGAGAGCGTGAAATTGGCGGCCATGCCGGGACGGCCGACCTCGCGCAGGAGATGTGCATTCTCGAAAGTTTCGATCAGCCGCGTCTGCACCAGGGCGGGCAGACGGTCCGCCCATTGCGCGCCGCTCAGATAGGCGATCGAATCGTCCGGCCGCCGCACGAGGATACGCTGGGAGGCGAGCGGGGAATCGGTGACGGGTTCGGCCACGGCCAATTGGCCGCGCGCGGCATGAACGTGAAAGGAGCCGGATGCCGGTGAAAGATCGAAAGTCGGCGGTGCCCCGGCCGAACAGGCGGCCAGGGTAAGCGGCAAAACGAGCAACAGGCCCAAAGAGGGCGTGCGTCTGTTGCAACAGCGCGCTTTGAGGGAGGCCGATTCTGACGTCATCCTCTCGAAACTCCAAGGGGCTCCTACACGCCCCATTCCCGCAATCGAGACTGGCGGGTACTTGAGGCCATGCTTAGGCTGATAGGCCGGAAGGCGCAACCCCGTCGTGGGGTGCCGGGCGGTTCCTCGCCCGCCTTCCGGGGATCATCACGGTGGATTGATAGCATTCCCGGAGGAGGGGGCCTCGGGAACGGCTTGTTTGCTCACGAGCGGTTCAGCGTGTGCTCATGTATTCGGGAATCGATGATTTCTTGCCGAACAGGAATTGCTGCGGATTGTTCTCGATCGACCGGACGGCCTGCGTGATCGTGTCGAGCGTGCGGCGGCCGTCGACGGCGAGCGCCTCATATTGGCGCAGGCCGGTGCTGGCGAATTTGTTGATATTATCCGCCGCGCGCCGCACTGAGCGTGCCGCCGAGCCGACATCGGCGAAAGAAGTGCGGATCTCGGTCAAGGCGTTCTTCGAATCTCCGCTGCCGAGGAAGCTTTGGAGCGAATCCATCACACCCTCGATCTTGTTGCCTGCGGCATCGAGCTTGCCGGAAAAGGAATCGGCATGGGCGAGGATCGATTTGACACGCTCCGGATCGATCGATTTCACCACCCTGTCGGCATCCTCTGTAAGCGGCTTGATGGTACGGCCGAGATCCCCCATCGATGCCATGAAATCCTTGATCCCGTCGGAATTGGCGGCGAGCGCGTCGCTGAATTTCTCGGCGTTCTTCAGGGTTTTGCTCAAGGCGGGCGAATTGGCATCGACGAGGCCATTGGCCTTTTCGAGGAAATCGGAAGCCTGTGAGGCGATCCGGCGCGCGCTTTCGATCAGATCCTGGAAGTCCGAACGGTCGGCGTGAATGATGCCGGGGCCGCCGTCGGGCGGTGTCGGCAGCGGCGGGGCCTCCGGGCTGCCGCCCGTCAGGGCGAGCGAGGCGACGCCGGTAAAGCCCTGGTATTCCAGCCGTGCCTTGGTATCGGAACGCACCGGGACCCGCGAATCGATCGCGATTATGGCCTCGACCTGGGAAGGGTCGCTCGGCGCGAGATCGATATGGGTGACATCGCCGACCCTGACACCGTTGAAGAGGACGGCGCCGCCGCGTGACAGGCCGGAAATCGAGCCGTTGAAGAGCACGCGATAATTGGCAAGTTCGGCCGGACGGTTGGCGCCCGAGAACCACAGAATGAACAGAAAGATCGAGATGATGACAGCGACGGTGAAGCCGCCGATCAGGGCGTAATTGGCGCGCGTTTCCATGGTCATTGATCCCGAAAATGGCGGATCGCCCGCATGCAGGCGAACAGGATGCGCGCCGGACGAGCCTGGCCGTGCGGTCCCGGGCCAATGGAGCGCGAGGGGTGGGACGCCCAAAAGGGCGGGAGAAACAGGCTGCGGCTCATGAAGATGCCTCCGCGAGCCGGTCGTCGCCGAGCAGCTGGCGCGCGCGCTTGCCGTGGAAATAGGCGCGCAGCCAGGGATGCGTCGAGGCAAGCATGGTGGACAGCGATCCTTCCGCAATCACCTTGCCGTCGGCGAGCGCGGCGATGCGGTCGCAGATCGCATAGAGGCTGTCGAGATCATGGGTGACCATGAAGACGGTCAGCCCGAGGGTTTTCTGCAGCGTCGAGATCAGTTCGTCGAAATCCGCTGCGCCGATCGGATCGAGCCCGGAGGTGGGCTCGTCGAGAAAGACGAGTTCGGGATCGAGCGCGAGGGAGCGGGCGAGCGCCGCGCGTTTGATCATGCCGCCCGACAGTTCGGAAGGATATTTTTCGGCGGCATCACGCGGCAGGCCGACGAGTTCGAGTTTCAAAAGCGCCAGCTCATCCATCAGCCGTGACGAGAGCGCCAGATGTTCGCGCATCGGCACTTGTACGTTCTGTTTGACGGTGAGGCCGGAGAACAGGGCACCCTGCTGGAACATGACGCCGGTGCGGCGTTCGAGGGCGGCATGTTCGCGTGTGGTGATCTGGTCGAGATCGGAGCCGAACATTTCGATCCGGCCGCTGCGTTTCCTGACGAGGCCGAGAATGGTGCGCGTGAGCACCGATTTGCCCATGCCCGAGCCGCCGACAAAACCCAGCACCTCGCCCTTATAGACGTCGAGATCGAGCCCCTTCATGACCATTTTCTCGCCGAAACCGACGAAAAGATCGCGGACGCGGATGATGATTTCTTTATTCGGTTCCGCCATGGAGGTCCCGTTTATGGTCCCCCCGTTTATCGACGGCGCGGCGCCGGGATAGGCGGGTGGCGGCGGCATTCCTGGCGCATCCTCAATCAATAGTTGATCCCCGCGAAGAACATGGCGAACAGGCCGTCGAGCACGATGACCATGAAGATCGCTTTGACGACGGAAGCGGTCACGTGACGGCCGAGCGATTCGGCCGAACCTTCCACCGCAAAGCCCTCGACGGCGGCAAT
Organism: Beijerinckia mobilis; assembly: GCF_000745425.1. GTDB lineage: Bacteria > Pseudomonadota > Alphaproteobacteria > Rhizobiales > Beijerinckiaceae > Beijerinckia > Beijerinckia mobilis. Next base: position 92,872 of record NZ_JQJH01000011.1, on the reverse strand, counting down.
GAGGCCGATGATGAGAGCCATGAATGGGGCCTTGATGAGGCCGATATAGAGCGTGTGCAGGTTGATCGCGTCATGCAGCCGTTTCAGGAAGATGACCGGCGCGATGCCGCCATAGGAATAGGAAACGATGAGACCCCCGGCAAGTCCCGCCATATCGGCGAGGAAGGTCAGGAGCGGCAGTGTGATGATGAGAGAGAGCAGCCGCGGCACGATGAGTACCTCGATCGGCCGCATGCCCATCACTTTCAGCGCATCGATTTCCTCGCGCATCTTCATCGAGCCGATTTCGGCGGTGATGGCGGATCCCGAACGGCCGGCGATCATGATCGAGGTCAGGAGCACGCCGAGCTCGCGCAAGGTGAGGATGCCGAGAAGATCGACGGCGAAAGTGGAAGCGCCGAACCGGCGGAGCTGGAAAAGCCCCTGCTGCGCGACGATGCAGCCGACGAGGAAATTGATCAGAATAATGATCGGCGCACTGCGGAAGCCGATCATATCCATCTGATAGACGAGGGAAATCCCACGAAAATGATGGCGATTGATGAAGCTCTGGGCAAGCGAGGTGATCGATTCGCCGAGAAACACCATCCCGCGCAAGGCTTCCTGGCCAGAATCGACGACCGTTTTGCCGATTTCGATCAGCGGCGCGAGGAGAATCGGAACGCCTTTGCGTTCGAATTTCGGAAAAGCACGGAAATGGGCTTCGCGGAACAGGATGTCATATTCCGGCCGGACGTGATCGAGTTCCGTCGCCACGCCGCGCTGCGACAAATCCTGCAGCGTCCGGTCGATCAGCCAGGCGCCCGCCGTATCGAGCCTTTCGACACCGGCAAGGTCGAAGATCGCCCGTCTTGCCTGCCCGAGCTTCTTCAAAAGCTCGGCGGCGGCGCTTTCGAGTGCGTTGGACCATTCGAGAGTCCAATGGCCGGCGAGGCTGAAATGCACGGCATCGCCGAGCGTTTCACTGGAAAAACTGGGAATTTGAGGCATTGCCCGGTCCCGATCTCGCTCGCGCCCAAACGGACAGGTCCGGTGCGGACCCGATGTTTGCCCTCTATCCTTTCTCCCTGATCCCGGTCTGTCGGGTCAGAGAGGTCCGGCGGAAAGCCGTTGCCCCGTGATCACGGGGACCGAATCTCAATGCTTTATACTCATCGAGACTCGGTAGTACACCAAATTTCGCTGGTCCCCACCTGTCGGGATCAACGAAATCCGGGAAACCGCTGCCCCGCCGTCGCGGGGATCAAATCTCGAAGAGGCTCAAGGAATCGCGCTCGTCGAGATTTGCTGTGATCCGTCTGCCTTGGGCCACACGCGCGTTTCGCAAGACCCGGATGTCTTGCACGGCATGGGCCGGGATTGCCGGCCGTCGCGCTGGCCGGCTGCCAAGCTAGAGGCCAAGGCAGGTTTAGAGCCTATCGTTGCGCGAGAAAAGTCACAAATTGTGCGGGTCCGTGATGGGACGGCGCGCGTTCATGCTGGATCACGGCCTCTTGAAAAGCACCGTTTTGAAGATGGGCTCCCGCCATGCGAGGCAGCGGCTGTCACGCAAAACCTCATCGAGCGCAATCGGCTATGATCCATCGCACAGCTATAAGCCTCAAAACTTAATGGACCTTTGGCGCGGATTCCGCGCGCCGATCCGGAGTGAGGCAGTATGGACCGATTCTGCGACGATGCCGTTGCGGATCGTTCCGAAACCGCCTTCTCAAAAAGTCGGACGATTGTCAGCGCAAGGATATGCAAAGCGACGACGCGAGGGGAAAAGGTTTCCTGTGGCGCGTTCCGGATGGAACGCGATCCCGCTTCTCAAACTGAAGGGGCACGGGGAAACGGCGGTTGATGGCGCAGGGGTATCAAAGAACGATTTCCTCATTCTCCTGGCCAGTCCAATAATGCAGGCGTTTGGCATTCACTTTAATGAGGACGATACCTGGCGTGTCGCTGCCGTTCTCATACCATTTGTCGAGACTTTGCTGCCAATGCGCCTTGATGGCGGCCCTGTCGCGGATCAGTTCCGCCCGGCCGTCCACGGCAACGAAGAGCGGCTGGCTGCCGAACAAACCCCGGTCACCCTGAAAAGTCAGACCGATCGCGGGATTACGCGCGATCTCGGCGACGAGACGCGCATCCTCATAGGCATAGAGATAGCAGGTGCCGCAATCGCCGATATCGCCATTGGTCCTCATCGGCCGCGCGCTGATCGCGCCAGTCTCTGTCTGCGTGGAGAGCATCACGAAGTCGATGCCGCGCATCCTGTCAATGAGTTCCGAGAGACTCAATTTGCTCATCATGTCTTTCCGGTGTTGGGGTGCTTCCAGTTACCGTATGACGGCGCTATGCCTTGGCGGGGCAATTCTCAGGCGTGATTTCGGGTTCCATTTTTAGCGTCGCCTTCGCTTTTTAGTGAAGGCTGAAAGGAGGCGGCGGACGGCCATTGGCCTCTTCGGGTATGTATTTGGATGCCAGTTTGCAGCATAGGCAACCTTCAAGGCAGGCTATTTACTTTCCGCTTTGCGTCCATATTAGCCGTTCGAGCTTTTCTTTATCGCTATTCAAAGCGGACATGGCAGATAGCTGCCCTGATGCGAGCGCGTCCTGCTCAGTGCATGTGATGTCGTAGAACTGTGTTGGTCCAAAATTGAACTGCCTTTTGAACCTCTTGAGTGGAAAGGAAGTGGCCTTTAAGCCAATCGAAGATGTAATTTCTCAAGTGTTGATTCCCTTGCAGCCAGATGTACGCGATCCAATAGGCCCAATCCTCTTTGCGGTGCCGAATAAGGGCGGAGAGAATGCATGATGTGCGGGTTGCCCGTTCAAGCGTGGCTCCCTTATGGTGCCACAAGTTTATGAGAAAGCGTGCCGTGACGACGGTGTGGCCAGGCATATCGGCGCCGACATTTCCAATGAAATGGCACAGGGCGGCAAAGCCATCGGCAGTACTTTCTTCGTAATAGATCGCAAGTGATTGATCGTTAAGCCATAGGTTTCCGTGTCGTCGATAGGCTAAGCCAACGGTTACAGTTGTTTGATCTTTTGGTGTCACAAGCACTTGCGATTGCGCTGCGAGAACGACCGCCTGGAGCCACGTTCCATCGACCTTGGTTAAAACCGTAGCGATTTGGCGATAGTAGAGATCGTCGCTGAGAAGCACGTCACCCCGTGACGCTGCCAAATACATCGGCTCCAATACGCGTTGGCCGATGATGCGGCAAAAGTCAGCAACTTCTTTCGGGATCGAGTCTGGAAAGGTAACGGGCTCGATGATGCAGTGATTTTCGATTTTCTGTTTGACGTTTTCCAAAGCTTTGATTTGTTGCTCGAGAAAGTCGTCAGTGATCTCATGTCTAACATATTCATGATTAACATAGGCGAGAGACATTTTGGCGCGTCCAAGATTGGCCTTCGCACGTGTGATTCCGGCATCCAATTCGTCGATTACTGACGCCGGGATGCTAAGGGTGCCGAACCACGACTTGAGCAGCGGTAAAGCACCGACTTCGGCGGCGACGATCGCCGTGTATTCGTCAAGGGTTGCGCCTACATTTTTGTAGTCTTTCGCAGTGGCAACACCCTGATCACAGTCTGTGCCGATGCCGGTAGCAGTTGTGATATCCCGGCCCAAAGAGCGAATGTAATGGGCAAGACCAATCACATCCATGCCGATCGAGCGCGCCGTGATCGCTAACGGCGTACCTTTGAAATAGGATTGCTCGACGGCATCCCTCTGACCGTCAGAGCGCTCTTTGATCATGTTGAGGATGGGCTGAACGTCGCCAGCAACCATCGTAAAGTTCCACAGCCCGGGGGTTGTCGGGAAGCGGGTTGGAAAGGACTGCATCACCGTATGCAGGACATGCAGATATTTGCTTTTGATCTCGGACACGGTCCAAATGCGATGCTGACCGGTAAGTTCGTTGGACTCGATTGTGTCATTGAGCCGCTTACCGAGAAGACGTTTGGCTCTTTCTTGCTGGATCGAAACAATCTCGATCCCGAAGATCGCCTCGCCGTCTCCGATAATAAAGCTGTCAGTCCGTCCGAGATCATCCTTGATCATGACCCAGCAGTCTTGATCGACGATGTTTTGGTCTGGAATAATCGTCTGGCTATTATCGGCGATTATTAGTCCGACGTATCCAAGCGATAGTTTTGGATCTTCAGGATGGGATTGAAGCGTTCGATAGGCGAGCGAGAGACTTCTTGAAAACTCGCCGACATCCCGGAGCTGATGGGACCAACGCATTGCGTAAATTGGTGGCCCGACAAATGATGTTTCATCGGTTTCGATGATAAATTTCCGGGCTTCTTCATCGCGCTTGGTGCGCCGGTAAATCTCAATAAGTTTCAGCCGGATATAGGCTTCGCTTGGCGATGCTACGATCGCCTGCTTCAGAACGGCTTCAGCTTCACTATAGCGGTGCCTTTCAGCCAAAACATTGGCGTGGCCTCGCGCAATTCTAGGATGACTAAGGAGTGTCGGTGCCAGATGTTCGTAAAATTTCATATTTCGCCGACGCGGCGGCTGTTCCATGGCGTGCGCGTCCGAAAGCTGCAATAACTCCGGAGTAATGGCTCCTAGGTCGAGGTGCCCATTCAAAGCGTCAATAACGGAGCCGTAGTCGCTGAGCGCATAAGCATATGAAGCAAGCATGATTCTGGCCGGATGGGACATATCGGCCTGAAGCAAAGAGACGGCGTCCTTGAAAGCCCGATCGGCAACATCGCCGAAACTATAATGTCTTGCGAGTTGTGCAATGAAGATGAGAGCCCTTGGCTCGGTGACTGCACCTTTCCGAGCGTCATCGAATGCGGTCTCGTCATTGTCGTGTTCACCGCTTGCCAAATCGGCCAAACGAATGAGCCACGCGACAAAGCTCTTCTCTAGGTCGGGAATCTCGGCTTTTCGAAAAATTTGAGATGCCTCGACCCAATTGCCTTTATTGAATTCAAAGACGCCTCTGAAAAATCCAGCGGAGTCTTGAGAAGGTAGCTTCGCGAATGCCCGCGAGGCGAGTGTACCATCATTGAAGGTCAGAGCGATTTGAACGGCCAGGATCAGGGCCGGTTCATAATCGGATCTATCAACGAGCTCGCCTGCGAGCGCCACGGCTTTCGGACCGTCTTCGAGTAAGCGATAAGCGACGCTGCAAGTACTGAGTGCTGAAAGCCCATCTTCGCGATTAGGAACTTCCGATTGTTTGATCCGAAGCCATATTGCTTCTAGGGTTTCCGCGGATTTGCGCGTTTTTTCCCGCTCATGCCCAGTAAGCGGGCGATAACATTCATGGCGCGTGGCGCGCGCAATTTCATCGACATCAGCTTCAGCCGCAAATATTTTGAAGAAATGATTATTGGGATAAAGCTGAGCTCCGACCCGCGCGAGCGACCACCATTGTTCTCGCGGTCCGCGTTGCTGCGCGAGAAGACATCTTGCTAATAAAACACGTTCGCGATGCTTTAGCCCTTCCGGAATGATTTGTTCCGGATCGGTCCCGTCATTAAGAGTGTTGCAGGTATCGATGAGATGAGCCGCAAGCTCCTCATTGTTTGGATCCGAAGCAAGTTTGGTCTGCGCGAATACGAGGGCTTCCTGGTATTTTTGACGTAGAATCAAAGTGTAGGCTTGTGTCGCGATGGCTTTTGGTTCTTCTGGAGCTGCCTCTATCGCTTGATCAAGCCATGTCAGAGCACCAGCGATATCGCCAAGCTGGGCCAAGCAATTGCCGATATTGGCTTTGACCCGAAAAACGACATAAGAAGAGGCTTCCCTAGGAAGCGTCGTAAGCATCTTTCGTAAGCCATTTTCTGCGTCCTTGGCATAGCCAGCTCTGAGCCGCTCACGGAAAATGTCGATTTGATCGCTAAGGCTCTTTTCTAAGACCGACAGGATACGCTGGTCGTCATTCTGCGTCGCCGCCGCATTGGCGATCGCCGCCGACAAACGCGATGATTCTGAAATGAAATATTGATTGAAGTGAATCTCCCGCGCCGCATATGCGGTCGCGTTCGGAGAATCTAAAAACACAAATGAATTTTCACCCGATTGGGTAGAAATATTTGCGTTTGCGACAGGCCGGTCTCGTAAATTTTCGATTTGTTTCCGCGCACCGCCCAATGCTTCGGACGGTGCGCCAGTCAGTTTCCCGATGGCTTGCCATTTCGCATATCGATATTGGTCAAACTGAAATCTCCGGCAGACTTCGATTTGACATCGATGGTTTGGGCGCCCTTTATCGTATCGATTTTGACATGACCTCCGCTGTCAATATCAACTTTGATACTGGCGATGGACTCAGCCGCTTTGATCGCCGCCTGATCATCTTTTAAAGCGGTTAAGAGGGTGGTCAGTTTTTGTGATATTTCACCCGCGTCTTCTGGCGGAATGTCGGCAATGGCTGAAGCGAGCTCCGCCTGCGCGTCCTGAGACGAGGCATCTACTTCGAGGCGATTAGCTGCCCGCTCAACTTTCCGGCCACATACGGTTATCAAGGCACCCTTCAGGCTCTTGTATGCGTCCTTAGTTAATTCCTTGATGACTTCGGTTCCTATAATTTCGCCGAGCGTGGGAGAGAAGGTAGAGGCGCCTGCGATCATGGTTGAAAGAAGAAGGGAGAAATCCATGTGATCCGACCGAGACGATTTTATGCGGGGTGGTATTATATGAGCCAGACTACTGATTCCTGCAATCTCGCCGCAGCTCTAGCAGGTTTGACGGCAAGATGACGAAGTCGAAGTGTGGAAATCGATGCCGAACGATGCCATCTTTTTGTGCAAGGATCGTGCAGATTAAGGAGCCCACTCCCGCGTGACCGGGAACCTGCCGAGCACAAAGGCTAATGGCACGCCGTTTCTTTTCTAGCGCCCGCTGACGAGCCTTCCATGTCGAAAGCTGCTGGTCAGCAAACGGCCTGTCTAAGAAATTAATGCCGATTGTCGTATTTGGTCGCGCCAACACCACCATCGCTGATAACTACCCTCCCTCGCAAAATGCCGGAAATGTGATCATGTGGCTTTCTGCGATCTCAACAAGGTCGCTCACCCCGAAGAAAGCGTCCCCAATCCATGCCGCGTCTTGAGCTTCGGACGTAGTTCATGGCATGTCTCAGACAAAATCGATGGGTGGAAAGGATTGGGGGCTTCTGATGACCGGCGAGATGCAGCCGTCCGATGAGCGGTTGAATGACGACATCCGGCTGCTCGGCCAGATTCTTGGAGACACGATTCGCGAGCAGGAGGGCGACGAAAGTTTCGAGCGGATCGAGACGATCCGCCGCCTGAGCGTTGCCTTCGAGCGCGGCGCCGATGCCGAGGCGGGCGCGGCGCTCGATCATCTGCTGCGCGGGCTTTCGGCCGAGCAGGCGGTTTCGGTGATCCGCTCCTTCAGCGCCTTTTCGCATCTCGCCAATATTGCCGAGGATCATGAAACGATCCGCCGGGTTGAGGCTGAAAACGGGGCTGAAAACGGAGAAGCGGATCTCCGCGCTGAGGATGACCGGGCGGGTCTTGGTCTCGCCGGCGGGCTCGCGCGGTTGCAGGCTGCCGGAATCGACAGGGACCGGATCATCGCTGCGCTGGAAAAAAGCTTCCTTTCGCCGGTTTTGACCGCGCATCCGACGGAAGTGCAGCGCAAGAGCCAGCTCGATGCCGAACGCGAGATCTTCGCTTTGCTCGTCGAGCGGGCGGGGCTCGGACGGAATGAGGCGGCGCTGCGCCGCAATCTCGGCTTGCTGCGCGCCCGCATCACCCAGGCCTGGCAGACGCGGCTCCTGCGCAGCGCCAAGCTGACTGTGCGCGACGAGATCGAAAACGCGCTCAGCTATTATCAGACCACTTTTCTGCGCCAATTGCCCGCGCTCTATTGTGAACTCGAGGACCAGCTCGATCTCAAAAGCGGCACGCTGCCCTGTTTTTTGCGGATGGGCAGCTGGATCGGCGGGGATCGCGACGGCAATCCCAATGTGACTGCCGAGAGCCTGTCCATGGCCCTGAACCGGCAGGCAGAAGTGGCCTTGCGCCATTATCTGGCCGAAGTGCGGGTGCTCGCCAATGAATTGCCGCTCTCGAGCCTTCTCGTCTCCTGTTCCGATGAACTCGCGGAGCTCGCCGCCCGCTCGGGGGATACAAGCCCGCACCGTGCCGATGAGCCCTATCGGCGTGCCCTCATCGGCATCAAGGGCAGGCTAGCCGCGACCCTCAAAACCCTGACCGGGCAGGAGGATTCGAAACCGGTTCCAGAGGGTGCCGAGCCCTATGCCGATCCCGAGGCGTTACAGGCCGATCTCGCGATCATCGAGACGTCGCTGGCGCAAAATCATGGCGCGGCGTTGATCGGCGTGCGGCTCGCGCCGCTGCGGCGGGCGGTCGCTTTGTTCGGCTTTCACCTCGCCACGGTCGATCTGCGGCAGAATTCCGACCGTCATGCCGAAACCATCGGTGAATTGCTGCGTGTCGCCAAGGTCGCCGAGGATTATGCCGGGCTCGATGAGGCGGCGCGGCGTGATCTGTTGTTGCGGCTTTTGTGCGATCCGCGCCTGCTCTTCGTGCCCTATCACAGCTATAGCCCGCGCACGCGGGAGGAATTGGCGGTCTTTGCGGCGGCGCGGCAATTGCGCCGGTCGCATGGGCCGCTGGCGATCCGCCAATATATCATCAGCCATACGGAGGCGGTCAGCGATCTTCTCGAAGTGCTGCTGCTGCAGAAGGAATGCGGCCTGATCGAAGGCCTGTTCGGCGATCCTGCCGAGCCGCCACGTGCCGAATTGATGGTCGTGCCCTTGTTCGAGACGATCGAGGATTTGCGCAACGCCAAGGGCATTATGGCGGAATTCTACGCTCTGCCGGGGATCGCCGATCTCGTGCGCGACTCAGGCGGCGTGCAGGAAATCATGCTCGGCTATTCCGACAGCAACAAGGACGGCGGATTTTTCACCAGCAATTGGGAACTCTACCGCGTTTCTGTCGCGCTCGCCGATTTCTTCGCGAAAAATACCGACATCACCTTGCGCCTGTTCCATGGTCGCGGGGGAACGGTCGGGCGTGGTGGCGGGCCGAGCCATCAGGCGATTTTGGCGCAGCCACCAGGGACCGCCAATGGCCAGATGCGGCTGACCGAACAGGGCGAGGTCATTTCCTCGAAATATGCGCAGCCCGAGATCGGCCGGCGCAATCTCGAAACGCTGGTCGTCGCCAATCTCGAAGCCATGCTGCTGCGCGCCGACGCGGTGCCGCCGCAATCCTATTGCGAAGCGGCGCAGTTTTTTTCGCAGACGAGCACCAAAGCCTATCGGGCGCTGGTCTATGAACAGCCGGGATTCGTCGATTATTTCTATGCGGCGACGCCGATTGCCGAGATCGCCGATCTCAATATCGGGTCGCGCCCGGCCTCGCGCACGACGAGCCGCAGAATCGAGGATTTGCGTGCCATTCCCTGGAGTTTTTCCTGGGGTCAGGCGCGCGTCAGCCTGCCGGGCTGGTATGGTTTCGGCTCCGCCGTCGAGGCCTTTCTCAAGGAAGCGCCACAGGAAAGACTGGAGCTTTTGCGGGAAATGGCCGCCGAATGGCCCCTCTTCCGGACGCTTTTGTCGAATATGGACATGGTGCTCGCCAAAACCGACCGCAAGCTCGCGAAACTCTATGCGGCGCTCGTGCCCGACCCCGCGCTCTCGGAACACATTTTCGGGCTCATCGAAGCGGAATGGATACGAACGATCGATGCGCTCGATCAAATTCTCGATGTCCGCGACCGGCTTGCCGATAATCCATCGCTTGCCCGGTCCATCGCGCGGCGTTTTCCCTATATCGCACCGCTCAATCATTTGCAGGTCGAATTGCTGCGCCGCTGGCGCCACGGCAAGACCGACAAACGGACCTATAATGGTATTTTGATCTCCATCAATGGCGTCGCGGCGGGCCTGCGTAATACGGGCTGATGACGGCATGCGCGCAAGCCTCGCGCAATGTTTCTGCGCCAGATCAGTATGCGCGGGAAAGCGATTGTCGATGAATGGAGGCAGGGTGTCCTGCCTCCATGAGGGCGGAGGGGGGCCGCCTCCGCCGGCTTTGCTTGAAAAATCCGTAGAATTGCAGTGAGTTGGCTCATTGGCCCTTAAATAAAAGATGGTTTCCTGAAGGCAATGGACCGGATCGCCTGATTGTGCCGAGACGGTCGCGACGAACTTCAGGAGAATGACATGAGCGCCATGCGTTCGGTCTCCGCAAAGCGGCAGGAGTTGTCGGCGTCGACATCCGCCGTGATTGCGCAGGACTTCGCCATAGACGAAGAAACATCGCCGGTTTCGACGCCTCGAGAATCGTCCGGTGCCGCAAACGGGGAGCGTATACAGGACATCGTGGCGGCACATGCCCGGAGAGATCCGGGCCGTGTCGCAATGAATCACGGTCCCTTTTCGCTGACCTATGGTGTGTTGAATGCGGCAGCGAACCGGCTTGCGCGCTATCTTATTTCAACGGGGCTGAGGCCGGAAACACCTGTCGGCCTTTGTCTCAGCGGCGGATTTGTCGGCATGATCGGCACGCTGGCCGTGCTCAAAGCCGGGGGTGCTTGCGTGCCTCTGGATCGGCGCATGGGATCTGCATGGATCGCCGACTTTCTTGCTCATGCGGGGATCGATCTGGTGATGATGGAGGATCGTGAGGATCTGCCGCTGTTTCGGCAATCACCACGGTTGACCTTGCTCGATTACACGGCGCTGACCGAGGTGGCGCATACGGAATCCGACGAGGATGTCGAACTCGCCTGGGATAATGATTCGCTTGCGGCGATTGTCCCTGTTTCGCAAATCTTCGGTCCGCGTGGTATCGAGTGGACGCATCATACTTTGAGCCGGGCGGCGGTGCTTGGTGAAGCAGTCGGTCTCTCCCCGGAGAAAACCGTGCTGCAGATGGAGGCGGCTTCCCATGAGACCACTTTCTTCGAGACGCTGGGCATCCTCGCGGCTGGCGCGAGACTGGTCTATTACGGGGCGGCCTGGCCGGATACGGCGGAGATCGTCAATCGGATCCGCGAGGAAGACGTCGACACACTCTTTCTGACGCCTTCTCTCTGCGAATGGCTCGTCGATGAAGCCCCCTCGCTATTCACGCCTCTGGAGCGGGTGGTCATTACGGAACAGATCCTGTCGCCGGAGCCGGTTTCCAGATTGCATCTGCGGGAATGTCTGCATCATTTCCCAAGTGGTGACATTCTCCTTCTCTATAGTCCTCTCGAGGCGCCAGCCGTCATGGTGACCCGGCTCGATCAAGGCATTGACGATGTTGAAGCACAAACACCGGAAATCCTCCCCGGAGCACGGCTGCTGATGCTCGATTCCCGCCAGTCTCCCTGTCCGGATGGTGTTGTTGGCGAAATCCATATTGGCGGCTCTGCCATTGCGCGGGCCTATCGGCGTGATGCCATGCTGACGCAGCATTTCTTCGTTCCTCAGCGGGACAGTGCGGGACGAGCCGAGGAGCGGGTGCTTAGGACTGGTGATTTCGCGCGCCGTATGCCGGGCGGCAATCTTGAACGCCTCGGCCGACGGGATACACGCCGAAATCTCCGCGGGCGCAGAGTCGAACTGACTGCTGTGGAGACCATTCTGCAATCTCAGGCGGGCGTCGCTGATGTCTTGTGTGATTATCGGCGGAATCGGGAATATGGCGAGGTTCTGATCGCCTGGATCGTGGAGAAAAATCCGGGAGCCGTGAATGAGAAGCGGCTTCTTGCGGAATTGCGGCGGCTTTTGCCTTCCTTCATGGTTCCCGACCTCATTCACAAGATGACTACCGTTCCGCTTTTACCGGATGGCATGCCTGACAGAATGGCCCTGGCCAAAATGCCCATGTTTCCACGCAAGAAGAAACAAACAAAACCGGCAGCCTCGGCGATGAAATGGTTGTTCTCCGCGATGCATCAGCTTTCTCACCGAAACGGATGCGGCAAGGACTTGCCTTTTTGACATCGCCTTTCCGTAAAGCGGATTCATTTTGCTGCGCGCTTTTATCAAACCGAAAAGTGGATCCCACTTTTCGGAGCCATCGGATGCGTTTTCAAAACAATAAGCATCCTTCATGAGCTCGATCGGTTGAGTAATGTGCCAGACTTTCGCGAATATTTCCATCGCGCTCGCTATGAACAGCAAGATCCGTTGCAACAATTCCGGATCGCGCCGTGATTCTCCGCAATTTGTAAATGATCACGCGCTCATTCGGACAGTAGCGATCTCGCCTATCTTTGCCGGCAAAGCTCCATGATGATTAAAAGGTGACCCCATGTGGGATTTGCGGCAGTTTGTGTCTCACGACTTTTTCTGCGTCGATATTGGATCACGAGCATGAATGACATGCTGTGATACGATGCAAGTGTTGTGAGGATTGATATCATGCAACAGAGTGCAGTTCTATTTCTGCGGACGTTATCCGAGGCGTTGAACCTTTGTGAACCTTCATTGCTGGTGCAGAGGTCTTGGTTCAAGCATGTGTGTCATTGAAACAATAGCCAAGATAACGGACTGAATTAATCGGATCGTAACCGAGTTGCCGGCGAAGTTTTTTGCGTAATTTGCTGATATGGCTTTCGACAACATTTTCCTCAATGTTTTCGTCGAAAATGCCGTAGATTGAATTGAAGATCTGGGTCTTGCTGACACGCCTTCCACGATTGTTGACGAGATATTCGAGAATTCTGCGTTCGCGGCGCGGTAATTGAAGTGATGCGCCGCGCACTTCCGGATCGCGGCCGTCGAAAAAGACGCGCAGATCGCCGATGAGTGTCGATTCCCGGCGTTCTTCTTCCTTGCGTTCTTCCTGGCGGCGTTTGATGGCGCTGACACGTGCCAGGATTTCCCGCACATGGACCGGTTTACGGACCACATCATCTGCCCCGGCCGCGAAAAGGCTCAATGTCTGTTCGAGAGAGGCCGTATCGTTCAAGGCAATGAGAGGTGCGGGCGAACGTTCGCGGATGATTTTCGGAAAACCCTGACGCTCCTGACAATCGCCCAGCAGAAACGCTTCCACTGCAAAAAGATCCGTATCGGCGGCGCTTTGGACCCATTCGCCGAATTCTGCCGGATTGAATCCGGTGGACGAAATGCCTTCGCTCGCGAAACGGGAAACATATCCTGAGGTTACGATTTCCCGTTCATCAATGATCACCAGCATCAGAGCCTCCGAATCGCCATTCGATGAGGCATAATAACAATTTTAGGTTGTAATACAACCTTAAGTTAATAATTTGGTTGTATCAATTTTCCGGGCTCTGTTGGTTGCTTTTAAGTATTTGAGTAAAAATATTATTATTGAGATCTTTGGGTGTCAGGCAAAGGTCGGCCTTCCGTAATTTTTGCCGGTCATGGCGCTTATACAACCGCGGCCGCGCCCTTTCTTAAGATGCCTGCTACCAACGCGTGTGTCCTGATTCTCGCGTCGCTTTTCATGGGACCCATGAAGCAGGGCTGGAGCCGAGGAGTGAATAATTCAGGCTTTTTTTGACCATCGTGGTCCGGTCGGCGCTGACTCGGTGCCTGGTCAACGGGCGCTCGAGCGTTTTCCGAGAATCTTGAATCGCTTCGTGATGCCATTGTTTTGAAAAAGGCGCCTATTTTTGATCGGGGCGTTTCTGGATATATCCGAGGCGCCTTCGTAGAAAGGCTCGCCCCGTCCTGAACGGATCGTGATTACAGAATGCCGCTACTCCTCAGCAGCTTGGCATTAAAGTCGCTTCTCAGCGCGCTCTCCAGACAGCTCGCGAAAGAACTTGGAAAGACCTGTTTTCCTTCCGTCCAGAAAAGAATAAGATAAGTTCCAAAAAATAACGCCGGATTCTTCGGGTTGAGAACCATCGGGAATGATCATTCTGTCATTCTCGCCGTGGTCCGCCGAGAATGACAGAAGCGTTGCCAAGCCGAGTTCTTCTATTCCCTCAGGAATACTGCTTTGTGGTCTTTTCGCCGCAATGAACTTCGGAAAGGAAGCAAAATCAACCATGGGGAAATGCCCGGGAGCCTGGAGAAGCGCCGCTTTTCCGGGCTGAAACGTCAGTGGGAAATTCCGTTTTCCGGCTCTTTTCACGCGCCGGTCCGAACGCGAATTTCACGGGATAAAGGACAGGTTGTTGTTCAAGCGTCTCCTCATTGGGGCCATCGTCCTCATGGTCCTCGGATTCGGCGGATTTCTCGCTTTCGCCTGGCGACCCGAGATCGCAGCGAGCCAGCCGCCCGCACCCTCAAGTTTCGATCCGGCGCTTGTTGCGCGCGGTGAAATTTTGGCAGGCGCTGGTTACTGCTCCGAATGCCATACACCGAAAGGTGGCAGGCCTTATTCAGGCAGCCGGCCGATGGTCACCGATTTCGGGACGATTTACGCCACGAATATCACGCCGGATCCTGAGACCGGTATCGGCAAATGGTCGGAAGAGGCATTCCGCCGCGCGCTCTGGACCGGCGTAAGACGAGACGGTGCGCATCTTCTGCCGGCATTCCCCTTTGATCATCTGACCAAGCTCAGCACCGAGGACGTCGCCGCGCTTTATGCCTATTTCATGACGCGCGAGCCGGTGCATTCCGTAACGCCTGAAAATACCATTCCTTTCCCTTTGAATATCCGGCTCTTCCAGGCCGGTTGGAAACTGCTGTTCTTCACGCCCGGACGCTTCGAACCGCGTGCCGATAAGAGCGCCGAATGGAATCGCGGTGCTTATCTTGCGGAGGGCATCAGCCATTGCGGCGCCTGTCATACGCCGCGCAACCTGCTCGGTGCCGAAAAGGCCTCGGCGACTTATGGCGGTGCCTTTATCGACAATTGGGTCGCGCCGCCGCTCGATAAAAGCAATCCCTCGCCGGTTCCCTGGAGCCGGGATGAGCTCTATACCTATCTGCGGACTGGCATCAGCCGCTATCACGGTTCGGCTTCCGGTCCCATGGCGCCGGTGGTGCACGCGGGCCTGAACGTCGTCTCTGATGCCGACGTGCGGGCGATCGCCACTTATTTCGCCGATGTTGACGAATCCGCGCCACGCGCCGCGGAGGAAAAAGCCGCGATCGACCATGCGCTCGCGGCGGATAAACGCGGTGTCGGTCCGGATAACGATCCCGCTGCCAAGCTTTATACGGCGGCTTGCGCCTCCTGCCATTACAACGGCGGAGAGATCAATGTGCTGCGCCCCGACCTTGCGCTCAACAGTGCGGTCAATCTCGAGGATCCGACCAATCTCATCCGCATCATCCTGTTTGGTATCGATGCCAAAGAGGGTGCGCCGGACATTGTGATGCCGGCTTTCGCCCATGGCTTCTCGGATGAGGATGTCGCCCAGATCGCCGCTTATCTGCGGGCGACCCGAACCGATCATCCGCCGTGGCAGGGCCTCGTGGAGAAGGTCGCCGCGATCCGCGCTCAGGGCAAGACGGAAGAATGATGCAACACTTTCGGCGGCTGGCTGTTCGCACGCCATATCGGCCGGCAAAGTCCCCGCAGGCGGAAGCCGTGCGGTGTGCAGGATGCCAGGCAACAGGTTTCAGGAAAACAGGATCATGACCAGTTTCACGATCAACGACCGTAGCGTCACGGTGGATGTGGAAGAGGATACACCGCTTCTCTGGGTCATCCGCGATGAAATCGGCCTCACCGGCACCAAATTCGGTTGCGGGATCGGCATGTGCGGTGTCTGCACGGTCCATGTCGGCGGAAGGCCGACGCGATCCTGCATCACGCCTGTGCGTGCCGTCGAGGGGGCGAAGATCACCACGATCGAAGGCCTGGCCGCGACGGCCGCGCATGCGGTGCAGAAGGCCTGGATCGATTTGCAGGTGCCGCAATGCGGCTATTGCCAGCCCGGCCAGATCATGCAGGCCGCCGCGCTGATCCGTGATTTTCCCTCGCCAACCGATGAGGATATCGACGCGGTGATGAGTGGTAATCTCTGCCGCTGCATGACCTATGTCCGCATCCGTGCCGCGATCAAACAGGCGGCCGCCGCGCTGCGGGGAGAAGTGACCAATGGCTAGTCTGCATCGTCTCCAGAAAGCCGCCCGCGAAGCCGCGGGTTCGGCTCTTTCACGGCGCGGTTTCCTTGCCGGCATGGTCGGGACGAGCGCCGCTTTCGGCTTTTCGCGTATGGCCGATGCAGCGATGGATCCGGCGACGGCCAATGGCGTGCCGCCGAAACCGGTTGGTGCTCTCTATGAGCCTTCGCTGTGGTATTCGATCGACAGCGCCGGTAATGTCACAGTCAATATCATCCGCGCCGAAATGGGCCAGCATGTCGGCACCGCGCTCGCGCGCATCCTTGCTGACGAACTCGAGACCGATTGGAACAAGGTCAATATCGTTCATGTCGATACGGATCAGAAATGGGGTCTGATGGTGACCGGCGGCAGCTGGTCCGTTTCGCAGACGTGGACGCTGTTCAGCCAGGCCGGTGCGGCCGGGCGCATCGCCCTCATCGAGGCTGGAGCCAAGCTTCTTGATGCCGATCCACAATCCTGCATCGCCCGGCATGGGCAGGTGGTGGCTGGTGAAAAATCCATCACCTTTGGCGAGATCATCGGCAAAAAGGCGGTGACCCGTCATTTCAGCCCGGAAGAAATCGACAAACTGCCGCTCAAGCCCGTCGCCGAACGGCGTCTCGTCGGCAAGCCTGTCACGGCGCTCGACGTTCCGACCAAGACCAACGGCGAGGCGCTCTACGGTATCGACGCCCATGTGGCGGGCATGCTGCATGCCCGGCCCAAAATTCCACCGACCCGCTATGGGTCCAAGGTCGTTTCCGTCGACGACAGCGCTGCGCGTAAGATCAAGGGCTATCTGCGGTCGCTCGTCATCGAGGATCCCTCGAACACGGTCCCCGGCTGGGTCATGGTGATCGGGGATTCGACCTTTGCGGCGATGCGTGCCGCCGATCTCGTCAAGGTCACCTGGGAGGCTGGCCCGACGGCCAATGTTTCCGAAAAGGATGTGCAGGATCATGCCTCGGCACTGATCGATAAACCCGAGGGCGGTGTGCTTCTCGATGTCGGCGGTCCCAAGGGCAGGGATGTCGCCAAGGCCGCTTTCGCGGCTGCGGATTTCGTCCTTGAACAGACCTATACGACTGCCACGGTGCTGCATTTCCAGCTCGAGCCGATGAACGCTTTGGCTTTCGAGAAGGACGGCATTTTTGAAATCCATACCGGCAATCAATGGCAGAGCCTGATCCTGCCGGTTCTCGCCAAGGCGCTGGACCGGCCGCAGGAAAGCATCGTTCTGCGTTCCTACATGCTCGGCGGCGGCTTCGGCCGCCGGCTCAACGGCGACTATATCGTTCCTGCGGCGCTCGCCGCCAAGGCGCTCGGCCGCCCGGTCAAGCTCTTGCTGACCCGCCATGATGATGTTCTGTTCGATTCCGTCCGGTCGTCGTCGGTGCAGAAGATCCGCATGGCCTTCGATTCCGGCAACAAGATCATTGGTATGGAACATCACGCCGCGGCGGGCTGGCCGACGGAGGTCATGGCTCCGGCCTTTATGCCGAAGGGGCAGGATGACAAGCCGTTCGACCCCTTCGCTATTGCCGGCGCGGACCATTGGTATGATGTCGGTCCGCAGCTGGTGCGGGCCATTTCCAACGATCTCGCCAATGCGACCTTCCGGCCCGGCTGGCTGCGGTCCGTTGGTCCCGGCTGGATCAATTGGGCGCTCGAAAGCTTCATGGATGAAGCCGCATTCCACGCGAAGATGGATCCGGTCGCGCTTCGCCTGAAACTGCTCAGCGGCAAGGGACAGAACGAGAATGCCGGGCAGGCGCCCAAGGCTGTGGGCGGTGCCCTGCGGCAGGCTGAAGTTCTGCGGCGGGTTGCGCAGCGTGCTGGCTGGGGCTCACCACTTCCTCCCGATACCGGTCTCGGCATTGCGACAACGTTCGGACAGGAACGTGAAATGCCCACCTGGATCGCCTGTGCCGCGCGCGTGCATGTCGATCGCACAACCGGCAAGGTACGGGTCGAAAAACTGACGATCATCACCGATGCGGGCACGATCGTTGATCCCGACGGAGCCAAGGCCCAGACGGAAGGCGGTGCTTTGTGGGGGCTGAGCATGGCCCTGAACGAAGGCACCGAATTCGAAAAGGGTCAGGTTCGCGATACCAATCTCGACAGCTACACGCCGCTACGGATCGATGAGACGCCGGAACTCGACGTCAGCTTCGTGGACAGCGCGGAATTTCCAGTGGGCCTTGGTGAGCCTGCGACAACCGTCGTCGCACCGGCAATCGGCAATGCCATTTTTGCCGCTGTAGGGGTCAGGTTGCGTCACCTGCCAATCACGCCGCAAGCCGTGCTTGCCGGACTTAAGGCCGTGGGATAATCGGCTGATAAACCATCCGAATTGCCCGGGGCCGGGAAGCCGCGCTGCTTTCCGGCCCCGAGCAGGTAGGAGACTGGATTCCATTCTGGAATGCATCGGGCGCCATTGCCACGTAAGAATGTATCAGAGATCAATCAGATCGAAGGCGCGCGTGAGAGGCGCGTCACTCTCGCGCGTCACAAAGCGAGCCGAGGGTCGAAGTGGACCGAAATTCGCCCTTGCGCCCTTGCGAAGCAATAATCCCGCACAACCTTCGTCCGCTAGCGCGCTGTTGTTGTGGCAGAGCAGGGGCGCGACTTTTCTCCATCATTGACCGGATCGGCTATTCATGGCGTCAGAGCAGGGTGTTTTGAGCCTTCACGATCCGTTGATGCCATTATGCAGCGCCAAATGCCGTTTTCCGGGAACCACGGATCGGCTCCGGCGTTTTTTGCACACCAGAACCGGGTGACGCAGGAGCGGCCTTCTCTGGCTTCGTCCCGGTGCAACCCGCCTTCCGCGCAGCCGTCATGCCCGCTTCAATGAAATGATCTCTATTCCTTTCTCTCCGAATCCGATCGGAGGATTGGCCGGCTGGCTGTTATCGAAATCTGGTGAGCCCTTTCGCGGCCGCAAACCATAGAAGACTCTCCTCTGACGCCCGATCTCTTTTGATGGAGCAGAATTTCATGTCCAAATCTGCCAATGACACCCATGTTGAAGAATATCTGGCGACCCCGACGGACCTCAAATCGACTGGCGTGCGTGACGTTGCGGCGGGTTTGCGGCGTCTGCTTGCAGATACATTCGCACTTTACCTCAAGACGAAAAATTTCCATTGGCATGTCAGTGGCCGTCATTTCCGCGACTACCATCTGCTGCTTGATGAACAGGCGACCGAGATTTTTGCGATGACCGATCCGATAGCGGAGCGCGCGCGTAAGATCGGCGCGACGACGATTCATTCGATCGGTGAAATTGCGCGGGAACAGAAGATTCTCGACAATGATGCGGAATATGTGGACCCTGAGGATATGCTCGCTGAATTGCGCGACGACAATCAGCAATTGACGGCCTATCTGCGCGCGCTACACGGTGTTTGTGATGAAGCCAAGGATGTGGCAACCGCGAGTCTGATCGAAAACTGGATCGATGAAACCGAGCGCCGGACCTGGTTCCTGTATGAGATCACGCGCCGGGCTTTGGGTTCCAACAATTGATCAATCGCTCTTATACAAAGTTTCGTTGATCGCATCTCCTTGTGATCAACGAGCTCCAGTGCGTAGCCGCCTCCTCTTGGCCGCGAGGCCAAGGTGCGATGAATTAAGCTTTTCACAACGTGGCGATATTTGACGCCTGAGACGCTCGCTTTATTTACAATACTATGGATCGCGACAGGTCGTGATCCATGCACTGAAGCGGGTCATCAATTTTTTGAGTCGTGAATTTTTAATGGGGGAGCGTCTATCCAACTCCCCTATCGATGAACATTTGGCCGTTTATGGCCTCTGTCGTTCAGCAAGCGACAATTATTGGAACGTGTTCCCGTTCTGCGTATAGAGCGACGCATAATCAGTGGCATAAGTCGAGTCTGATCCGCATTGGTATGTATTATTTGTCCCGTAATCGGGATTGAGGATGCGGATCTTACTGTTGCCACCTGTCGCCGTCAGGTTGAAAGTATTGTTGCTCGTATCCTTGGTACGGAGTGCGACATTGGGTTTAATTCCTGTGCCGATCTCGTTATAGATGGCAGTGAAGCTACCACCCTTGCCGACATAATTGACCCAGGGACTGCCATCATAGGGATAGCAGGTCCGCTGCAGATAGAGATCCTCGACCACCATGTTCACATTCTTCTCAGCGCTCGACAATTGTCCGAGCTGGAGAAGGGTGATGTCATTATCGGCCGTGCTCAGAAGCCTGAAATTCTTGAAAGTGACATTGGTGTTGATCGCATCATTGACATTGACGGCCATGACGACACCATAGCCATAATTGCTGAGCCCGGTATCATTTGTCCAGCGATTGCCGGTCATGGTGACATTATCAAGCGCGCAGAAATTCAGGAGGCCGATCTGCCGCGAAGAGGTGCAATTGTTGATGGTCGAACTGATGAGACCCTTGAACGAGAATGTATGTCCGGAAGGGCCCCCCCAGGTAGTGCCATAGACATCATAAGTCGGGTTGATGATGGCCTTGTCGACGAGACCATCAATCGTCAGGCTGGAGGGAAAATAATTATTCGAAAGCGGCCCCTGATATAAAGCATGGCCCTGGCCGTTGCCGGCAGGGATTTGCGTACCATTGATCTTATAGGAGGGATGGCCACTGGCGTTGCCCGCCCTGCCAAAGGTACAGCCGGTGATTTTCGCCTCGATGCCTCGTGTGCCAATGCCTTGAGAGAAATCGTCGAAATTGACATTGGTGACCCAGATGTCATGTGATCGCGACACGAGATCGGACTGGCCCTGCAGGAAAATGCCGTAGGAGAGTTCGTTCCAATAATTGAGGCCGCGGATACTGATATCGGAAATGCGTACCGTATCCGTACCGCAGCAGGCGATTGCGGCGCACCATTCATAGAAATTGATAACGGCTCCGTAGCCAAATCTATAGGCGGGGCCGCTCTGAGGCCGGGTATTGGCGCGATGCCAGTCGAAAAAGGTCCCGGCATAGACAATCGTGCCTTCTCCCTCGATCGTTACCTCGCGCGTATTGATCGCGGCGATGAAGGGATTGCCCCATCCGTCGAAGACCAGCGTCGCGCCTTTCTCGAGCTGGAGGACCATGCCTTTGAAGGCGAGCAGGGTCTGGGCGGGTGTCGCGCCCGCGCGCACGTAGTGGACGCCAGATGGGACCACGATCGTGGTGCCTCTGACTTTCTGCGCTTCGTCAAAGGCGGCCTGGAACGCGGCGCGATTATCCGTTGCATTGGCGCAGGCCGTGAGCAGTTTCGCCGAGTCCTCCGGCCGCAGGGAGGAGACGGAATCGATGGGGAAATCCTGCACGCTGTTGACGGTCACTTGCGTGGCGCCGATCGCCGGCTTGCAGATGAGACCGGCTGTGAGTGCCCCGGCACCCGAGAGAAACGAGCGGCGGCTCAGCGTTAGAGATGCGGGCAGGATGAGGGGCATGGAAACTCCTTGCGGATAGTCTTGCAGGAAGCCGAGTGATGGGGCTGTGATCGGCGCATGTCTCTTTGAAGAGAATCGCGGCGCGATTCAAAAGACCCTGGATGCTCATGTTATCGAGTCGATCTGCTCGGATATTTCCGAACATGCTGTAGAATAAGGCGACTATTTCTGCTTTGAATTATTCAAACAGAAAATAGTGACGGCACACGTAAGCGTCTTATTATGTGTGCTTTATACTTCTATGATTTTGAATGTTTTCTAATGATGGTGAATTGCTTTGCTTTTCCAGAGATTGAAAAAGACTTTTGTTTTTGGAAGGAGGATTTCCGGATATATCCGCAACACTCCGGAGCATCGATGACTCGAATGGCCTCGTCTTCGATGCTCTTTTCTTTAAAAATACATCAAATCTGAAAGGGATGCCCGCTTTTGAATTTGATGTTCTTGCGTGATAGGCAAGAATCATATTGCGACATAGCATTAAGTTAATTTATTATTTTTCGCAATCATCTTGGGCCAAGAAAAGGCTAATTCCCGTAGACGGGGCGAAAAATCGCGCGCTTCGCGATGTTTATCTTGGCTGCTGAGAATATCCCACACGGGCATATCGTCGCCGGATGCGACATGCACAGATTAAAAATATACGAAATAACATATACTTAATGGAAGCGTTAAAGGAGCATGTCCCTCTTTCCTTGCGCGGATCTTCTTTTGCAAGGATCTTATTATTCTTTGCTTTGCGAATTTACAGAATAGACATAGGCGGAGGCCGATTTTTCCTCGGGATTGATCATATGTCTTGAATGTCCCGACCCATCGTGATTCTGGCCCCGTGAGACTTTCGAGAAATCGGGTGCTATGACCTCCGCCGTGCCAATCGAAATTAATGGGCAGGGTGGAAGCTGTCTCGATGAAGCGGGGATGGGTGGGAAAGAACTGTCCGGAGAGCATCATTGATTTGACGCGAATCTTTGTGCGCTTCAGACGTTTGAAAGGTCCGCTGAGGCCGAGCGGAGACATTCAACCATGGTTCAGGGACAGGCTCACGGGAATAAGCTCAGAGCTTGCTGCCCGAGATTCCCGCTCCTTTCGCGGGTCAAACGCGTGTCGATGGCCAGCAACGGCTTTCGCTAACCGGGAAGTCAAAGACTTATCAAAGAGAGAAATGGTCGGAGTGGCGGGATTCGAACCCACGACCCCTAGTCCCCCAGACTAGTGCGCTAACCGGGCTGCGCTACACTCCGACTATGGACCTTATAATGAAAGGCTTGTGCCGACGCAATGCGTTATACGAAGTCTTGATGAATCATATTGATCGAGACTTGCCCGACGGCTGCGCGGCGGTGGCTTCCAGCCGGATTGCGTTGATACCAACCGATTGGAGTCAACGAGCTATGGCAATCACGATCGAAGGGTGCAGACCTGATTTGCGCCGTACTGCTTCGGGATACGCCGGAGATTGGCTTCAGGTAGGGGATAAACGGCCGGAGAAAGCCGACAGAATCGCTTCACGCATTTTTCGTGTCGCTTTTACGCTTGAACGGTGCGCTCCCACTCACAGGGCTTGCTTTGCGAGGGCATGGGTCAGAATCTTCGTGCAGGCTCGGATTTCATCGAGGAGCGCGCGCAGGGCAATATTGTCCATTGCGGGAGCGGGAGGGCTGCTGCAGCTCGTGCTGAATTCACTCTCTTGGATGATCGAAACAACGGCTAGATCACTCGCGGCTGCAAGAGCTTGCAATGGTTGTGAAGTATCCGGTTCATCCTTTTCCAGCTCTTCCGCCGGGATGGCCTTGCCATTTTCTTCGGAAGGGATGGCAGGAATTTCTGGATCGACCGAAGTCATCATCTCGGACGGAAGCGCTTTCAAGGCTTGGAGAGAACCGCGCGCGCCTTTTTCCTGCAGCAGGCGCTGGACACCCTTGATCGTATAGCCCTGATCATAAAGGAAGGTGCGGATGGCTTGCAGCAGTTCGATATCCGCTGGCCGATAATAACGGCGGCCACCGCCGCGTTTCAGGGGTTTGACCTGCGGAAAACGTGTTTCCCAAAAGCGCAGCACATGCGGAGGAAGATCGAGTTCTTCCGCGGCTTCACTGATGGTCCGAAAGGCGTCTTCCTTTTTCTCCATTCCCGGCTCGAATCATCTCCTTGGCTTTGGAGTCGGAGGTTCGTTTTGCCTCCTCTGTCGGGCCAAAGGCCCTGCACCCTATGCAATCGAGGCTCTATCCCAATCTTTCCTGCCCAATCTTTCCTGATTGCAGTCGCAGGATCGGCAAACCCCACAGAGCTCCGGCCCCTGATTGCGGAGCCAAACTCGAATTCCATCCCCTATTACAACTTTATCGCAGTCCAAATGGCCCCAATCTCTTTGACATCGGGTCCATTGTCATTGGCGTCAATGCTATTCTTCTTCCTCGGCTACGGTCTGGCCATTGACTCTCGCCTTGAGAACATTCGAAGGCTTGAAGACAAGAACCCGCCGTTGCGTGATTGGCACCTCGATACCCGTCTTCGGATTGCGGCCAATCCGTTCTGCTTTCGAGCGAATGATGAAGGAGCCAAACGACGAAAGTTTGACGGTCTCTCCCTTGACAAGCGTATCTGAGAGTTCACTCAGCACCATTTGCACAAGCGCGGCGGATTCCTTCCGCGAAAGGCCGACGCTGCGGTAGACCGCTTCGGCGAGGTTCACGCGGGTCAGAGTCTGGCTTTCCACCGTGCTATTCTCCTTGGGGGAGGAAGCCGATATTTCAGCCTCGGAACTTGCTGATTTTACCATTCCTGCAATCTCGACTTAAAAAAAATTGGCTTCCAAAATAATTATGAAGAAAACAGGCTTAGTAACGCCCGACATCGGACTGAATAAGCACGCTTCGACATGAATCCACCAAGGCAAGCCTTGGTTGGGAGCGGCGGCTTTACACGAGCGACCTTGCAACCAGGAACGCTAAGCCGAAACATCCGCTTGAACTCGCTTATCTATAAAGTTTTACATGCGGCAAGACAAGTCGATTACCAGCGGATCAAGGCTGATGCCCAAGTGAAACCGCCTCCCATGGCTTCAATCATCACGAGATCACCTTGTTTGATGCGGCCATCGTCGCGTGCCGTTGCCAGGGCCAGGGGGATCGAAGCCGCCGAAGTATTGCCGTGAAGATCGACGGTGATCACCACTTTCTCGCGGGCGATGCCGAGTTTGTCTGCGGAGGCTTCAATGATTCGACGATTGGCCTGATGCGGCACGAACCAGTCGAGATCGGCACCGGTAATGCCTGTGGCCGAAAAAGAGGCATTGACGATATCATTGACCATGCCGACGGCGTGCCGGAAAACCTCGCGTCCGGCCATGCGTAGATGGCCCGTCGTCTGCGTCGTGGAAGGACCGCCATCGACATAGAGCTTTTCGCGATGGCGGCCATCCGAACGAAGTTGCGTCGTCAGGACGCCGCGGTCCGCCACCGTGCCTGTGGCTTCTCTTGCTTCCAGGACGATGGCGCCGGCGCCATCGCCAAACAGGACGCAGGTGCTGCGATCGGTCCAGTCGAGCAATTTGGAAAAGGTCTCGGCGCCGATTACCAGCGCCCTTTTATGCGAACCGGAGAGCAAAAATTTGTCGGCGGTCGCAATGGCGAAAACGAAACCCGAACAGACGGCTTGCACGTCGAAAGCCGCCCCATGGGTCATGCCGAGTCCAGCCTGAATCTGCGTCGCGACGGATGGAAAGGTGTAATCGGGCGTCGCCGTTGCCACGATGATGAGATCGATCTCCGCGCTCGTCAGGCCGGCATCGGCGAGCGCCGCCTCGGCCGCGCGCAGCCCCAGCACCGAGGTTGGCTCGTGCTCACCGGCAATGTGGCGTTGCCTAATGCCGGTGCGTTGAATGATCCATTCATCGCTTGTATCGAGCATCTTGGCCAAATCGTCATTGCTGACAATGCGCTTGGGGAGACAAGCGCCAAGTCCCGTAACGACCGAGCGCATCGGCCCTGACGTATGCTGCTGTGTCACGTCGTGAAATCCTTGCGATCCGGACGTGCCGGATCTTGTCTATGTCGAGGCGCACGAGGCCAGTTTCGGGTCGTCATCTGCCTGTCTTAAGGTCAGCCAACCCCAGGCCATAGTAAAATCAAGGCATGCCTTGACGGTATTGGTGCGGGCCGTTTTCGCGAAAGCGATTGTCTATCGTATCGCGGTGAAAAGAGGCACCCACTTTTCAAATAAAAGAGCACTTTCAGTCAAATCGGTAGGATTGAGGCGACATGTTCATGGCCGCCATGTTCAGGATCGGCGAAAGGCCGAACGCGAGGATCCGGGCCTCTCTTTCCTTCGCCTCACGTGCCAGTGGCCTTGGTCGGGACCGTCTCCATGTCTGCCGTTTCCTGCGAAGCGGCAACGGCGGCGCGTGCTCCCTGCGACAATTCCAGTGATTCGCGAATCGTGTTCAAAAGGGCATGGCGAGCCATTGCGTAACCCATTTCGATCGCATTGGCGGTGCCGATGGCATCCGAACTGCCGTGGCTCTTGATGACGATTCCGTCGAGGCCGAGAAAGACCCCGCCATTGACCCGGCGTGGATCAAGTTTCTGCTTCAGGGCGTCGAAAGCATGGCGGGCGAAGAGATAACCGATTCGCGTCAAAAGGCTTCGCCGCATTTCCTCGCGAATATATTGTCCTACCTGTTTGGCGGTACCCTCCGCTGTCTTTAAGGCAATATTGCCGGTGAAGCCTTCGGTGACGACGACATCGACGGTTCCGCGCCCGATATCGTCCCCCTCGACGAAACCATGGTAGGTGAGAGAGGGCAGCATGAGCTGACGCAGAAGGCGCGAGGCGCTTTTGACGTCTTCAAGGCCCTTGATTTCCTCGACGCCGACATTGAGCAAGCCGACTGTCGGCTGATCGATCTTCAGGACGATATGCGCCATGGCGGCACCCATGATCGCGAGATCGACGAGATGGTTCGCGTCGGCGCCGATCGTCGCGCCTATGTCGAGAACGATGGAGCGGCCGCGCAAGGTTGGCCAGATGCCGGCAATCGCCGGCCGGTCGATGCCCGGCAGCATCCGCAGGCAGACCTTGGCCATGGCCATGAGGGCACCTGTATTGCCGGCGGAAAGTGCGACATCGGCTTCGCCGCGCTTCACTGTCTCGATCGCCTGCCACATGGAGGAGACCTTGCGCCCCGAACGCAGGGCCTGGCTTGGTCTATCGTCCATTCGGACTGTCACATCGGTATGATGCAGGCTGGAAACCGCGGCGAGAGCGGGATAGTCTCGCATCAAGGGCTCGATCTGCGCCCTGTCGCCGAAGAACAGGAACTCGACATCGCGGAGACGCTGGAGCGCATGCGCGGCACCGGGAATGATGGCCTGCGGCCCGACATCCCCACCCATGGCGTCGAGCGCAATCCGGACGGGTTTCAACATGGCGCGGCAGAACTCCGAAAATGGATTAAGACCCTCATGGCTCTCGCAAGACCTGACGGCCGGCGGGGCTGAGTCTCGATGAGGCGGGATGCCGTTTCACTCCAAAGGTTCAGTGAAGGTTCGTTGGAGCGGCGAAACCGGTCACCGCTTTAGCGCGAAGCCACGCACTGGGAAACCCATTGCGAGGAAATTTGTGCCCCGAGATGAAAGGATTTCAGGGCATTGTGAGAAAAAGAGACCTTATGGACCAATAGTCCGAAGGAATAAGGCGGTACACTCTTGCAAATCATTTGATTCCAATGATTTGCAAGAACGGAACCCGAATTCCTGTGGGAATTCGGGTATATCAGCACTCCGTGTCATTTCTTGGTGATTTTGCCAAGGATCGCGAAAGGTGAAGGGGCTGCCGGCGTTTCCGAAATGATTTCCTCGAATCGGGCGCCTTCCTTTCTGGGATAGGGGTCGAGCGACAAAGCGAGAAATTCCGCGGCAAGGGCGCCGAGGTCGATTGCGCCATTCATCATCAAATCCGGCGGATCACGCTCCTGGTCTTCGCCGGAGTCGTGGGACGGGCCGTGAGAGGTGCCATGAGGAGCCGGCACATGGGCGGAGGTGCTTCCTTCTTCGGCGAAATTCACATCCACCTCAGCCTCGATCGTTGCATCGAAAGGATCGAGGCTGATAACGCAGATCTGGGTGACTTCGGCCTGGACATGGCCGCGCACATTGACGAGTCCATTGCTGTGCTTGGTAATATGGAAACGGCCGATGAGTCGGTTGATTCCGACGAGGTCATCGAGATCGGCAAGCGCCGTGCGTTCCTGCGCATTGGCCTCGATCTCGACATCAGCGCCTGTAGCCAGCAAGGTCGTGGTGTCGAAAGAGCGGGAAAAACAGGGAAGGCCCCAGCCATTGCTGGAAGAGTTCTTGTCGCCCGAAGCCTTGGCGGCTGGCGCAGGCGGAAAATCCGTTTTGCGCTTGTCCTGTCGCGAGCGGGATTTCATGCGCGCCTCCTGACCGAGAATGGGCCTGCGCATTCGTTTGCAAACGAGTGGCCCGTGAAAAACGCTTGAGCATTTTCTAAAAGACCCTAAATCGCTTCGCGATCCCATTGCTCTGAAAATGCACTAATTTTATGGGAGCATTTCCGGATTTCTCCGAAACGCTCGAGGTAGATGGCGGGCGAGCACTTGTTCGTTTCCGGCGCTCCGCCCTCAGATAATAGAAGCGGGCTCTTCGTAAAAGGGCAATCTAGGCGAGGCGAGACCCTGCGCTCAAGCTACATCCTCAAACGAGACCCTTAAGCCGCTTCGCCGCTTGATCCGGACGGCGGTCGTCACGTTATGCTTGCGGAGCCACGAAGGGAAGCTCACCCTTGAGGACATCATTGAACGACATTTTCGCCAGGGATTCATCGTTGAGGCGTACATAAACGGCGAGCTTTTCAATGGCCGCGTTGCATGCCGGGTCTGCGCGGGGATCATCCTGCGCCGTCTCATCCGTTGCCTTCCTATAGATATTGCGGATGAGCGCTTCCTCAAGAGGAAGCAGCGAGGGCTTTTCTCTGTCTTCTCCGGTCTCTTGGGCCTCTGCCAGAGTGTCGAGCGCTTTTTCGTAAGCGAGGCTGCGGCCGAGATAGGCTTCCGCGAGCGCCCGCATGCGCTTGGGGACGCTGGTATCGCCGACGCCCATTTCCCGTAGCGCGAGATCGAAATGGCGAAACAGGCAATCCGCGAGATCCTGAGCGAGATCCGGGGCGGGAGGTGCCAGCCGGTGCATATGGCGCAGAACCAGCGCTGCATGAAGCGTGACCATTTCGAAACGGCCATCAAGCGTGTCAGCGACGCCGTAATCGACGAAAAGCACCGGATTGCGGGCCGCTGCGATGATTCTTGCGTGCAGGCGTTCGATCAGCTTGCGGTTCCGGGAACGGCGGAGGAATGCGAACATGAAGAGATCCAAGAGGGGCAGGCCAAAGCCATTGACCGGAAATCGTATAGCCATAATTTGATAAAGGGCCAGCAAGGCCAGCGATACAGGAAAAGCTATAAGCTGACGGTGCGGTCCTGGAGTATTTTCCGGATTTATCCGAAACGCCCTAAGCGCCGGTCGACAGATCGGCAGGCTAGGCGCGCCTCGTGGCGCGGGTTTCTCTGTGAGTGGGCTTCCGCAATGCTGTCCGAAAGGTGTCAAGACGATCATTGTTCTGCCAGAAACATGCGCGAACACGGTGCTTAGAGCATGTTCGAAGCCGGCATGCCAGCGCCCGTTTCCAAGGCCAAGCCACTTTTGTTCTTACCGGGCCCAGCGGTGCGCCATTCCTGGCGCAAAACCATTTCCATTGCAGAAAGGGCCATGCGGCGGATGATCTTGCTTTTCAGACGGCCAAAGATTACAGCATTTCGCAAATGTTTCCGAACGGTTTCATTTAAAAAGTTAGAGTATTTTCAAGTCTCTTGAATTGAAGGGCGATTCTCTTCCAAGTGAATTCGCTCCTCAGGACATGCGCGAGTTTGCGCATCGCTGAAAAGACCTGCGCGTGGGATCGATTCCGTGAGGCTTGATGGTATGTGCATGCGGTCTGGCGGCGCGGAAGCGCAGGCATATTTTGTTGGGGCGCATGGATTGGCTAAACTTTCAAGGCGGAGTTTTTCTGGATGTCCAATGAGCGTCCGATGCTGACGTGCCCGCGCATCAAGCGTGGACCGCCATTCGTTCTCGCGTTTGGACTCGTTCTTTCCAGCATGCTTGCAGGCTGTCTGGGATATGATGGCCAGGTCGTCCATGGCTATCAGCTTGATGCGCGCACGCAGCAGCAAGTCCGCATCGGTGCCTCCGCCGAACAAATCCTGACGCTCCTGGGAACGCCGTCCACGACATCGACCGTCGGAGGCGATGCGTGGTATTACATCACCCAGGTCACCGATCATTCTTTCGCGTTCATGGCGCCTCACCTCGTCGATCAGCGGGTCTTCGCCGTCTATTTCGATAAGGACAAGAAAGTAGAGCGCGTCGCCAATTATGGCATGGAAGACGGAAAGGTGATCGATTTCAACACACGTACGACCCCGACGGGCGGTGCGGAATCGACCTTCCTCAAAGGCATGCTCCTGAATCTGATGAAATTCAGCTCTCAGTAAGCGAATGTCGCGGCACGGCATCAAGCGCGGCCGTTTTCCAGCCTGAGACGTCGTCGAAGGACCCCGTGACACGCACGCTGCCGGTGCGTGTCACGGCTCAGGTCAGCTTCGTGCAAGCGAACGATTTTATAGGATTATCGAGAAACGCACTGCGCATGCGTATCAGCACCCATGCGCAGGAGATGTATGCACGCGTTCGCATGGGGATTGTTCACATATCTGAGTAGTGACCGACTGGAGCCTGTGACCGCGGGTGCAGTGTCGTAGCATTGTGCGGATTGGGGCGGGATGATTGAAGCATTTACCGCGTGTGTGTTTCCGTTCGCGTTGGATGGAATCAGATTACGACGGGGATATTGGAGCGTCATTGCTTCCCTTGGAGCGGGAGATTCTTCAGTGGTGTGAAGGTTCCAGGGACGGTTCTCGATGCGGGCCGCATACGTTACAAAAGACATGATTAATGTTCTTTGCAGAAAACGAAGGATGCAAGTGAATTTTTTCGAGAATACCGGACGTGTTCGTCAGGTATTTTTATAATATAATGATAGTCGATGGGTCGGATGGATGGCCGAAAAGGCTCACCAATCATGCCATTGGGGCAGGAAACATGCGACCGGTAATAGGCCGGGGAGGGTGCGAGGAAGGCTGCGGAGGCTGTAGTGATCTGGGCGTGTATGAGCAAGACAAGATCATTTCTGGCCATGTCTTTGGCGAAATCTTGGTGAGCCCGGCTCCACGATCAGGAGAAGAAGCATGAACGATATCGTGACGAGGACTGTCGACATTTTGACACCTCTCGATGCCGACTTGTTTACACGTGGGATGAACGGGCCGGCGACCAGTGCTCATGCGCGGACCCTGATCGCCCAGGCATCCGTACTGCGTGAGCTCGAGTTGCATCAGCCTGTGCCGCCGTCAGCTCTTTATGGTCAGTCGACTCTACGTGTCGCAGCCTGGAATCTCGAGCGCTGTAAACATTGTGAGGAGTCGGCGGAACTTCTGCGCCGTAGCGGTGCGCAAATATGTCTCCTGTCGGAAATGGATAATGGAATGGCGCGTTCGGGCAATTTGCATACGACACGCGTACTCGCAGAACGACTTGATACGGGGTATTTGTTCGGTGTCGAATTCATCGAACTCGGCCTCGGCACCCCGGAAGAAGAAGCACGTTTCGCGGGCCAGACCAACATTCTTGGGCTGCATGGCAATGCGATTCTCAGTCCTTTGCCGATGCGGGACAATGCGCTGATATCGCTTGATGACGGGACGATCTGGTATGGTCTCAACTGGCATCATCGGCGTCTTGGTGGACGCAACGCGATTCTGACCACGATCGTGTTCAGGCAACGCAAGATTTTATTCGTCAGTACGCATTTCGAGACATTGACGAAACCTGAAGGCAGACGCGAGCAGATCGATTGCATTCTCGAAGAGCTAGGGCGCCGCGAGAAGGTGGATGGTATTGTCATCGCCGGTGATTTCAACACTGCGGCTTTACCGGATGTGGATGGCATGGCGTTACATCCAAACTGGTTTGAGGAGCCGGAGACGTTCGAACCCATGTTTGCGTCCCTGCGCGCCGCAGGCTTTGATTGGATGCGGGGGAATGGGAGCCAGCAGACACGCAGGCAACTTGATGATGGGCGCCCGAAAACCGTGCTACGCCGTATCGACTGGTTCTTCACGAAAGGGCTCAATGTCTCCAACCCGCAAACCTGGGCGGCTCTCGATGCCTCCGGCAATCCGTTGTCGGATCATGAACTCATCACGCTCGATATAGAATTGGCCTGATATCAAATCTCTATGGACTTGATTCCTCGAGAGTTTGAATCGGGGGGGCTGGACTACGAGAGTCGGGCTCCAGGATTAGGCTCCTGCGGCTATGGGGCGGCGGCATCTCCGCTGGATTTCACTGATCCCGGCAGGTTGGGTTGAAGTGAGACTTGGTCTTGTCGAGACTTCGACGCAAACGATTGATCAAGGTTAGCGAAGATTGGCGAAGGTTGCCATGAGTGATATGCAGAGATTTCCTTTGCCCGAGCCGTTGCAATGACAAGACCATGAGGTAATTTGAGGTCCTCAATGCAATGAGGCCTAGTCTATGTTTTCTATCCAATCGCCCCTGGTCAATAATCTGCTCTTGCTAGTCGCCCGTATCCTTCTTTCAGGACTTTTTCTGCTTTCGGGTTTGGGCAAGATCACCAATTTCGCTGGCGCTGTGACCTATATGACTGAAACCGGCGCGCCGCTTCCGCAGATTGCGGCCGCTATCGCTCTGGTCGTCGAAACCGGCATCGGTCTTGCCGTTCTGTTTGGAATTCTGACGCGACCATTGGCCATTCTTCTTGCGCTCTATACGCTCGTGACTGCCATGATCGGTCATCATTTCTGGACGATGGAAGGCGCGTTACGCTACGGCAATATGCTGCATTTTTACAAGAATATGGGCATTGCTGGCGGTTTGTTGTGTCTCGCCGTCGCGGGTCCCGGCGTTGTTTCGATTGATCGCCTGATTGGCCTGGAACCGCAGAAACATTAAGCCTCCAATGGATCTGCATCAGGCTTGGGACAGGTGTGGCAGGGTTGGTATGAGTGGCCGCGCGCACCGACCATAGCAATGTGTCTATCGATCCAGAGCCTGACGAGTTGTTCACGATCAGGCGTTCCTAAAAATCGAGGGCGTTTCCAACGCCTTCGATCCCATTTAAAGCCCACTCGACGAGAAAAGGCTCTCCAGCATCAAAACGAAAAACAATGTTTTCTCGTTTTGATGCTGGAGAGCCCGTTTGCCGTTACCTGCTGCATTATCTATTGCGGCGCGGAAGTTTGGCGCGTCAGGGTTCGAGGACGGAATCCCAATAGAGATAATCCATCCAGCTCTCATGCAGATAATTGGGGGGGAAGTGCCGTCCGTTCTGGTGAAGGTCGCTGACGGTCGGTTGATAGGGCTGGTTGGCCGGCCACATATGCACGTCATCGGGCAGTTTGTCGCCCTTGCGAAGATTGCAGGTGGAGCAGGCGGCTACGACATTTTCCCAAGTCGTTGTGCCGCCTTTTGAACGCGGCAGGACATGGTCGAAAGTAAGGTCGTCGCGGGAGCCGCAATATTGGCAAGTAAAACGGTCGCGAAGAAAAACGTTGAACCGCGTAAACGCAGGATGACGAGAGGGCTTTACGTAGGTTTTGAGGGAGACAACGGAGGGAAGACGCATTTCGAAGCTCGGACTTCGAACCGTCTTGTCGTAATGGGAAACGATGTTCACCCTGTCGAGGAAGACCGCCTTGATTGCATCCTGCCACGACCACAGCGAGAGAGGGTAATAGCTGAGGGGCCGGAAATCGGCGTTGAGCACGAGGGCTGGACAGGCCTCGGGCGATACGAGGGGTTGGAAGTGGACCGTCAAATCGGCACCTCGCTTGAAGCGCGGCCGCGGCCGGAGGCTCCAATTAGGGGTTGGAACCGTGCAACACGGTTCATCAGCACCGGACCCGACGGTCTGCCCTGCCAGCTGGGACTTTCCGTCAAGCAAGGGTGGTAGGCCAGCCCCGCGAACGGGGCCTTGATATGAACTCTAAAGCCGCGCCAGAAGTAAGCACGACGGAAATAGCCTTTCGCAAGCGGCTTCGCTCCTATTCTCCGGTTCTGCAGAAATTATAGAGTACCGAAGCGGGATAAACTGCCGTTGACGTCGGGATGCTAGAAGTTTCTATAAACAGCGATCCGTGACTTTATAATGACCTTATAATAATCCTTTAGCGTTTCGTCTATCATCAACGCGTAGCAATCGGCGTGCCGCTGCGATAGTCGTAAAAGCCACGCTGGACCTTTCTGCCGAGCCAGCCTGCCTCGACATATTTCACGAGGAGAGGGCAGGGGCGATATTTGGAATCGGCAAGACCCTCATGCAGGACCTGCATGACCGAGAGGACGGTGTCGAGACCGATGAAATCGGCAAGTTGCAGCGGCCCCATCGGGTGATTGGCGCCGAGCCGCATGGCTGTATCGATAGCCTCGACCGATCCGACGCCTTCATAGAGTGTGTAGATGGCTTCATTGATCATCGGCAGCAGAATGCGATTCACGATGAAGGCGGGAAAATCCTCTGAAACGGTCGCCGTCTTGCCGAGTTGGGCGATGAAGGTCTTGGCGGTTTCAAAGGTGGTATTTTCGGTCGCTATGCCGCGGATCAGTTCGACCAATTGCATGCGCGGCACGGGATTCATGAAATGAATGCCCATGAAATGTTCTGGCCGGTCGGTAACGGAGGCAAGACGGGTAATCGAAATCGAGGACGTATTGCTGGCGAGTATGGTTTCGGGCTTGAGGGTCTTGCACAATTCGCTGAAAATCTTGCGCTTCACTTCCTCATTTTCAGTCGCCGCCTCGATTACGAGATCGGCATCTGAGAGGCCTTTGTAGTCCTCGGCGATAGAAATATGGGTAAGCGCCTGGTCGCGTTGGGCTTCGGTCAGCTCGTGACGCTTGATCTGCTTGTCCATATTGGCCGGGATCTTGGCCAGAGCCGCATTGAGGCGCTCGCGTGAAACGTCATTGAGCACCACATCAATGCCTGCCAGGGAGCAGACCTGGGCAATGCCGCATCCCATTTGTCCTGCCCCGACAATGCCGATCTTCTTGATTTCTGCCATTTCATTCGCCCTGCAGCATCAACCGGAAAGGGGAAAGACGAAATTCCGGATTCCACGATGGATTTCTAGAGAATTGGAGCATGGTTAGCGTAATCGGTCTATCGGAAACGGATCCCTCACAAATTTTTCAAAATCTGTTGTCATTCTAAACTCTTATTCGGCATTGGTCTGCTTCGGGAGGGCTGTCGAGCTGCAAGATCGAGTACGGCCCGAGCCATGAGAAATTGTCCAAAACGCTTCCCCGTATGGCCAGCGGAGAATTGCACGGGCCATTGATAAGAAAAGGTTTTCTGGAGCAACGTAGCGAACAGAACGCAAAATCGCGAGGACATGTAAGCCGTTTGCGCTGCGACGGGCCGCATCTCAATGTCGCGCTCTGCGGAACGATGCCGACGTGCGGAAAACGCGCGTTGCGAGACTGCAGCAACCCTGGCTTTGATTGCATCCCGTCGGTGGAAATCCAGAGGGCTTCGATATCCGGCGCTGACGATTCGGAATTGCCTGTTCACTTATTAAACGTCCTCCCGGCGGGGAGCTTATAAGGAAAGGCAATAGATCCAAAGGAAAATTGTGGAAATTGACTCATAAAATCGGAGCCTTCCGGGCTCTAGCGTCATTCTGTTGAATGCAGTGATCATTTAATATCAGGGTCTCAACACACATGACTCATTGAGACGTGCCGCTGCGACTACAGGGTGGCGGCTTCCTGCCGGATCTCGTTGAACCCAGCAGGGTCTGATCGGCAAGCTTGATATAGGAGGCTGTTGATCCGCTCGTCAGGATCGATTGGAGCGGAAGCGAAGCTCCAGAACCGACT
Organism: Beijerinckia mobilis; assembly: GCF_000745425.1. GTDB lineage: Bacteria > Pseudomonadota > Alphaproteobacteria > Rhizobiales > Beijerinckiaceae > Beijerinckia > Beijerinckia mobilis. The sequence goes on along the minus strand of NZ_JQJH01000011.1, from coordinate 57,381 downwards.
TTTTCCGCTTTCGAGGCGCTTGGATCGTTTCTCGATTTTTTGAGGACGGACGATCAGGACCAAGTGACAATCGTGATCGGCATTCTTGACTGACATTGACTTTTCGGCTGGGTCTCAGATGGGCGGCGATCGGCGCAGATGAGATATCCCTTCCACGGAGGTTTCGGCTGGTGCCCAGGCTGCGGCAGGCCTGTATAATGCTCAATAATATTTTACAATATCGCGGACGCTTGAGCATGACATTGATGTCCTGGCCCTATATAAAACCGGGATCGTTGCTGATAGACGCATTCATTTTTCAAATAATCAATTATCCGGTCACGGCATGTGCGCATTGATTTCAGGCGGGTGTGGCTCATCTGGTGAATTCAATGATCAACCAGGCCGGTAATATGGTCGCTGATGTATATTTTCTTGTGACTGATAATGTCGATCATTTTGTATATGGATTTCGATTACAGAAATCGTTTAGAGCTTGTTGCCCAGGGTGCCTGCCTGCCGATTTTTACATCCGGTGAAACTGAACGGAGCATGAAAGTCGTCGCTCGTCGGTAACATTAATTCGCGGTAATAGCTCTCGCGAAATCGGCGCTTGCTCCCCATATACACTTTGATCATTGATCCCGACAGCTTGTGCTTAGCTTCGTATAATCCTTCAAATATCTTTCTTCCCGGGGAAACCAGAGGGAGAGCTAGGCGTTTCTTCGTTTACGAAATAATAACACTTGTGAGGAAGCATGACTACGACCTTGGAATCTCCAAAGAAATCAACCCGTGGTTTCGCCTCCATGGATGCTGAAAAGCAGCGCGCTATAGCACGCAAAGGCGGAGAAAGCGTTCCGCATGAGAAGCGCAGCTTCTCGCAAAATCCTGCTCTTGCTGCGGAAGCCGGCCGTAAGGGCGGGCAGAGTGTGAATCCGAACAAGCGCAGCTTTTCGCAGAACCATCAGCTCGCGTCCGAGGCTGGCCGCAAGGGTGGTCACGCTTCGCATAGTGGGGCGCGCAAGACTGCGGTCGCGGGTGGCGAAGGCTGATCGCTGATCATGCTGGCACGGCGTGGTGCGTGTTCGATTGGGATCCGCGCACCACGGGCGAACTGACGGCAATCAGATGATTAGAAATGAAAAAGGTGGCGGTTTGCAATCGCCACCTTTTTTGTGCATTTTTGGACTTGCATCTTGAGGATTAGGCCTTTGGGACGCTGATGAAGGGGAGTTTGGCAGCGGCGGCAGATACATGCCGTGACATCGCTTTCACGATTGCGTTCAAGCTCCCGGATTCTGATCGCCACGGCGATGACTGTGAGTGGATTGGCCGCCCTTGCGGCCGGCCTCGGACGCGAGCTGATGGTTCTGCGAAAAACTACGCTTTTCATTGGGGACACTGCGTCCGCCCTTACGCGCGATTTCCCTCTGTTTGTCGAGATCCATCGACGCAAACCCCCGGTTTGCTTTAGCTGGTTTCATCTCCTGAGACATTGGGCTCTCCCTTTTGACTCGAGCCTTAACCTTCAAAAGGCGTAGAGGGTTCCAAGCCGTTGTCGCGCTTCAGCACCTAGCAGTGGCTTATGGAAACTTCCTGAGCAGGCTGCGCATTGGGCCGATCCGCTGGAGTTTTGATGAAAAGGCGGCTTTACAGATGGTTACAGGCATGGTCCCAGGGGCCGGTTAGCCAAGCTTGACAGGTCATTCAGGAGAGAGCCGCATGGATGAAGAGACCGAGAAACTCTGGCGCGCCGCTCTCGGCGTCGTCGATCACGCTTACGCGCCCTATTCGCAGTTCAAGGTGGCTACTGCTTTGTGCTCTGTCTCGGGGAGAATTTTCACCGGTGTCAACGTCGAAAATGCGGCTTATCCCGTGGGGAGCTGTGCGGAAACCTCTGCCATCGGGGCGATGATCGCGGCGGGGGAAAGGGAAATACGCTCAATTTACATTCTGGGCGACGGGCCCGGGCTTACCACTCCCTGCGGCGCGTGCCGTCAGAGGTTGCATGAATTTTCGACGCCGCGGACCCTTGTTCATGTCGGGGGGCGTGAAGGCTCGAGAGCCTGTTTCTCAATGAATGATCTGCTTCCGCATGCTTTCGTTTTCGAGCGGGATGTTCAGGAACAGAGTTCATCTTCGACATGAAGGATATTGCCGGAGCGATGCCCGCCCTTGTTCCGGCTGCGTTTGAGCCTCAATACGCAGGGTGACAAAGCGTTCGCTCGCCGGATACATTGTGTATGGTTCCGTATATGTTTCTTGATGTATCGGAAGATATCTACGAAAAAGCCCCGGCGATGAGCCAGGGCCGAGTGCGACGTCGCCGATCTTTCGGAAGTCTGTTCCGGCTTCCGCTTTATGCAGCGCGCAGGTTCCCCGCCGAGGATTTGCCCGTCCGCTTGTCGGGAACGATATCATAATTGACCTTCTGGCCTTCCATCAGGTGCCGCAGGCCGGATTGCTCGACGGCGCTGATATGGACGAATACATCTTTGCCCCCCTCGTCAGGCTGGATGAATCCATAACCCTTCTCGGCATTGAACCATTTTACCGTTCCAGTAGACATTGGAAATTCCTCGTAGATATTGCCTTCAACGCCGCTTCGAAAGACAGGATCGGCTATCCATCCGTCCGCGCCAGGCGGGCGCGGTGACGCCAGCCCGCGATGACTTCCGTACCGTCCGGCGCCAGAGCAGGCTCCAGCATCGTCCGGAGCGATCCCGCCTCCGACTCCGTCCCCTCCGGAAGACGGGCCGGTCTCGCTCGCGGCTTCAGAACTGCTGAATGAATGCGCAGGCCATGAGCGATTTTCTCAAGGTATGGTTGCTCTGATGCCAAAACAAGAGCGCAGTGAATAAATTCCATTCATACTTTGCTCGTCATTTCGGCACTGTGAAGCTCGCGGTTTTGGTCCATGAGCGCGTACCGTTTTTCTTGCTGGATCTTGCCGACAAGGTTGGTTTCTCAAGGGAATCTACGCCGCTTTGTGCATGCGTCGGGCGCGTCTGCGCTCGTTGTCGACGCCGGCTTTTCGCAGCTCTCGATACTGGAAGGGCAATCGACCGGAAAGAATAAAAGAAAGGTCCGGGCGGGGGCTCGTCTTTACGCTAAGATGGATCAGGAAATGATAGGAAGAATTTACCGATAGATCTGCTAAAAAGCGGGCGCAAAAAATCAATGTCCACTTGCCCGGCTGATGTCATATAAGCAAAGCAAGTGCGGTCAAAAGCTAGCCGCCATGGGGCATAGACCTTGATCCCCTTCCTGCATCCGTGCGGGCAATCTTCCGGGAGAGAAGAACGGGATCGGGGGAACAAGTCAGGGAGGGCCAGGGGTTGGGACCGGATGAGGAGGGTCGGCCCGTTTCCGCGGCGTCGCACGCGGAGCATATTTTTGCGGTTTCCTGTGGCGCGGCGTCGATCGGTCCATCGCCGGTTGGTTCCTCGATCGTCGCTTCCTGGCGGCGTTGCCTGGAACATTACAAGCTCGATCCCGAGCGCCAATCGGACACAAGGATCTTGTCGCGCGGTGAATTGCGCGGTGCACGGGAAAAGCTCGACGATCTCCTGGCTTTGTCCGACCCCATTCTCAGTGAACTCTATGGTCAGGTCGGTGGCCTTGGCTATGTCGTCCTGCTGACCGATCGCGAAGGGATCACGCTGAATGCGCGGACGCAGGAGGATGTGCGGTCTTACCAGAAATGGGGCCTCTGGACGGGATCGGTCTGGAGCGAGGATTTCGAGGGCACGAATGGGGTCGGCCTGTGCCTTGCCGAGCAGAGGCCGGTGACCGTGCATCGCGGCGAACATTTCAGGACCCGCCATGCCTCGCTCACATGTACCGTCGCGCCTCTATTCGGCCCGGATGGCGAGATGATCGGTAGCCTCGATATTTCGGCTTTCAATCCGGAAATCGACACGCGCATCGTCACTTTCGCGCAAAATACCACGACTCTCGCGGCCGGATGGATTGAAGCTGCTGCCTTTCGTCGTGCCTATCGGGATTGCTGGATCGTGTCCCTGGGGGAATCGATTGCCGGCAAGGCTCTGCTTGCTTTCGATGGTGATCGGCGTCTGGTTGGCGCGAGCCGCCTCGCCCGGCTGCAGCTCGGGCTCGATGAAATGACGTTGCGCCAGGGTGTGGAAGTTTTGCAGGGAGAGACGGGCGGCGGCCAGCGCGGAGGCTTCCAGCGCAATATTGCTTCCCGCGATAGGGCTTCCGATGAGGCGCCCTTGGTCCGTGCCGGAGGCCGAACATTTCTGGTGCTTGGCGCTTCCCTGCCATTTTTGCCGCCGCTCGTTGCAGGCGGCAGACGACGTGCCGCGGCGCGGCCGGCGCCTGTAAATTCCCTGCCACTCGATTTTCTGGCGGGAGAGGAGTCCAGCCTGCATGCCGCGGTCAGGCGCATCCGCGCGGCGGCGGCGATGCAGATGCCCTTGCTGATTCATGGCGAAACCGGGAGCGGCAAGGAAATCTGGGCGCGTGCGATCCATGCTGAAAATGCGGCGAGCCATCACCCGTTCATCCGCTTCGATTGCCGGATGGCTGGCGGCGGGAGCCAGCCATCCGATCTTTGTGACGCGCTTGAGGCCGCTTTCGAACAGGCCGCCTGCGGGACGCTCTTCCTCGATGAGATTGCGGAACTGCCGCTCGCTCTCCAGAGCATGGCCGTGCCGCTGCTCGATCGTTGGAATGGCGCCGGCTCTTCCTCGCCGGTGCGTGTGATTTCCGCGACGCTGCAGCCGCGCGCGGCGCTCGCCGATCCGCAGCGGTTTCGCGCCGATCTTTATCACCGCCTGAATGGTTTCTCCTTCGATCTGCCGGGATTGCGGGAGAGGCAGGACAAGGAAGCGATCATCGATCGTCTCTGTAATGAGATCGCGCCCGGACGCTCACTCTCGCACGAGGCGCGGGCGGCACTTGCGGCCTATGACTGGCCGGGGAACTGGCGGCAATTGCGGCAGGTTCTGGAACTTGCCGCCGCTGGAGGCGGGGCCTCCCGTCTTGAACGGTCAGATTTCGATCTGCCGCCCCCGCCTCATCAGGAGCAGCAGAATGCGCCGCCCCGCCTTGATGCGCTGGAAGCGACGGAACGCGAGATTATCATGCGGCAACTCGTCCGGGAGCATTTCGATATTGTGAAAGCGGCGGCCCATCTCGGCATGAGCCGGGCGACTCTTTACCGCCGCATCAAACAGTACCGGCTGGCAGTGCCAGGACGCCCGGACCGATCTTAGAGCGCTTGCGGATGTTTTCGAAACGCGCGATCGAAAATGCTCCAACGGCCATTATTCATTGAGATTTGACACCTGCGGCGGGGGCTTACCGGCAACCTGATGTCATTTGGTTGTCATGTTCCGGTCGCAGGGTCCGCGGGCGATTCGCGCATGATCCGCCGCGTCTCGCTCGCGTTTATTGCATTTGATAATCCTCCGACTTCTCCCGAAAAGGGCTGCCCCTTTCCGGTTTGATGACGAGGGCGGAAGCGCATGCGCTTCAGTCCCATTCATGTCCATGAGGGCTCGCGGATGAAATCCGAAATCATCGAACGGCTCGGACAGAGCGAAATCCTGCTGCCGACCCTGATCCGGCAGGGTTTACGGGCCAATGACCAGGTCAAGCTGCGGCTTGCCGTTCTGCAGGCCGCAGCCCGCAGGTCCGAGGCGGCGGATGCTCCGCCTTTCGACCTGGCCGCCGATTGCAGCGCTGCCGGTATTGATGCGGTGGCGATGGAAGCTTTGGTGCGTGACGCGCGGCTCGTGACGCCGACGACCTTGACGGCTCCCGGGCTCGACCAGCTTCTCGAGGCCATCTGGAACGATGTCGCCACTATGGCGCATTCCGTCTCTGCCGGGGATCATGATGCTGGCGAGGCGGGGCTCGCGCGGCTTGCCGCGCTCCGCGATAGCGCGGGTGAAAATGGCAAAGGCGAACAGGCTGGCAAGGTCGAAGCGGCGGATACGCTCGCTCTCGCCCGCATAGCCGCACTCGGCTCTCTTTCTGCGCGGCACGAGGACAGCCTGCATCGCCTCGTCATGGATCTGCACAAGGCCTTGAACCAGCTTGCAGCGACCCATGCGGAAGAAACATTCGCCGGTGCCAATGTCTTTGGCCTTACGGCAGAGGATCGCATCGACGTCGCTGCCTTCATGAAAGGGGTCGATGCGACGCGCAAGCTCAAATTCGATCATCCGGGTCTTGGCACCAATGCGATGCGCGGAGAAGGCCGGCTGGTGATTCAGAATGATATCGGCGAGACCGAGGCGCATGTCGTTGTCATCACCGTCGAACCGGCCGAAATCAGCATCACCTATACGGATGTGCATCTCGACCGCGCGCGGTTCTTTTCGAACCTTTTCGATGGTTTTGCCATGAACTGGAGCGGCCTTGAGCGCAAGGATGCCCAGGGTATCGGCGACGAGGCGGCCTTCTATCTGACGACGGGGCGCTTTGCCGAGAAGGATCCGGCGCGGCGCGGTGCCTTTCTGGAAACGATCGGCGCGAGCCTCGTTTTTCTGATCGATTGGAACAAGGCGCGTAAGCTGCTGCGCACATGGGTGTCGAAATCCGACGCCAGCCAGATTCTCGATTGGGCGGCGCGGCACCGTTTCGGGCATCGCGCTTTTCTGGAACTTGGCGGCGGTGATCTGCTCGCCTCTGCCGTGCGCAACGCGACGCCGTCACGGATCGGTTTCGGCGAACGTCTCGATCATGCGCTCGGGCGCGAAGCGGCGCTCGAATTTCTCGAAAATGTCTTGCGCGTTTCGGCGGAAACCCTGCTGGCCGGCGCGACCGTCCGCCTTGCGCGTGATCGCATCGAAGCCGATCTCATGCGCCGTATGCGCAGCATAGACAGCGCCCTTTTGGGTGTCGTCGTTCGCCAGGCGGGCCTCGCGCGCGATATTGCCGATGGCATTGCCCATCTGATCGCGGCGCGGCGCGCGGGTTGGAAGGTGGATGGCGACCATCTCGCGGAAAGAGCCAGGCACATCGAATTGAAGGCCGACCGGATCGCTGTCGCCGCGCGTGGTGAAATCGCCCGGTTGGGCGTTGACCGCTCGATCGAGAGACTCATCGATCGGGTGGAGGAATCGATTGACGAAATCGAGCAGGCGGCCTTCGTGGCTTCGCTGCTGCCGGATGATCTTTCTCCTGATTTTCTCGCTCCTCTCGGCGAACTCGGCGCGGCTGTCGTCGCCAGTGCGCAGGCCATGGCGGCCGGCACCGCCGCCGCGATGGATGTTCCGCAAGGCCATCGCGTCGATTCCGAAGACACATTCGAAGCCTGTATGCGGCTCGGCGAGAGCGAACATCTGGCCGATGTGGCCGAGCGCCGGCTGACGGCTTTGGTGCTGCGTGATGGTCATGATCTGCGCGCTTCGCTTGCCGTCCTGGAGCTGGGGCGCGCACTGGAACGGGCGACGGATCATCTGTCCGGCGCGGGCCTGTTGCTGCGTGATCATGTGCTGGCCGATTTGTCGCGCTAGGGCGTTTGGGGACTATCTGAAACGCTCCACCTGAAAAGTTCGAGCATTGTTCAAGCGTAACGCTCTCTGAAAATGCTCCGGTACGTTCAAATCAGGACGATCAATCGTCCCGGTATTCGCCAGATCGAGGAATTTGGAACCAGACGTCTCCACCTCGAGAGGAAAGAACGGAAATAATTCATGCAGATCGTGCGCATCGGGTCCCGGATCAAAGAGACCCACTCGGCCGAAGAGATTGGCGCGAAGGCGGCCAATCTGGAGCGCATGGCGGCGCTCGGCCTGCCGGTGCCGCCGGCCTTCGTCCTGCCTGTCTCACTCTGCGCGGCGATTTTGCGGCGCGATCCGGCAGCCGAACAGGCGCTTGCGGAAGGCTTGCGTGAAGGCATTCATTATCTCGAAACCGAAACCGGCAGGGTTTTCGGCGACCGGCGCAATCCACTTCTCGTCTCGGTGCGTTCAGGCGCCGCGCGCTCGATGCCGGGCATGCTGGAAACGGTCCTCGACGTCGGCTGCACGCCGGCGGCAGTGATGGGGCTCATTCGCCAGACAGGCCATCCGCGTTTTGCCTGGGATTGCCGCTGCCGTTTCCTCGACAGTTATTCGGATGTCGTTCTCGGCATTGATCCCCTCCTGCTGCGCAAGCGCCTCGATCAGATCCTGAAGGAAGAAGGCGCGGGGGAACTCGACGATCTCGATAGCGAGGCGCTCGAACGTCTGGCTGGCCTCTATCACGAGGCGGTGGAGGACAAGGGCGGTCTTTTGCCGGAGGAGCCTCTGCGTCAGGTCGAGGCGGCGGCGCGCATGGTGTTCTGGTCGTGGAACAGCGACAAGGCCAAGACCTATCGTCAGCTGCAGAAACTGGACATGCTGGCCGGCACGGCTGTCACGGTCCAGACGATGGTTTTTGGCAATGCGAGCCTGATCTCTGGCGCCGGTGTCGCCTTCTCGCGTGATCCCTCGATGGGCGCGAAGGAACCGGTGATCGACGTTCTGTTTGAATCCCAGGGCGAGGATGTGGTTTCCGGCCGGCGCACCCCGGTTACGGAAGCGGCGCTCGCCCGCAGTCTTCCGGCTGTCGCCGGCCAATTGCGCGAGGGGCTCGTCCGGCTCGAAAAAGCCTTTTGCGATGTGCAGGACGTTGAATTCACGATTGAAGACGGCAAGCTCTGGTTCCTGCAGACGCGCTCCGCCAAACGGACGCCCGCCGCTGCCCTGCGCATCGCCGTCGCGCTGGTCGAGGAAGGGCTCATCAAGCCGGAGGAAGCCCTGCGCCGGCTGCGGGAGGTCGATTTCGATCCAGCCGACAGCCGCTTGTCGCGTCAGACGCTGGCCGGAGTCGGCGATCCCGCGGGGCAGGGCACTGGCGCGTCCTCGGGAGTCGCGGTCGGCCGCGCGGCTTTCGATTCCGAAAGCGCCGTCCGTCTTTCCCATTCGGGCGAACCGGTGATCCTCGTGCGGCCAGAGACGAGCACGGCGGATGTGGCCGGCTTCGCGGCGTCGGCGGGGATCGTGACGGCGGTTGGCGGGCGCACGGCCCATGCGGCGCTGGTGGCGCGGCAGATGGGCAAGCCCTGTATTGTCGGCTGCCAGAACCTGTCGCTCGATGCCACGAACCATCACGCGAGCCTCAACGGTCTGACGATCCGGGAAGGGGATTGGCTCTCCATCGACGGTGGGTCGGGGACGGTTTTCGGCGGCAAGGGCAAGATCGTCACCGATCGTCCGGAGGCGGAACTGGCGGAAGTGGCGCGCTGGAACCAAAGCGTGCCTGCATAGGACACGCTTTCTGGCATCGGTCGCGGCCTGCTATCCTCTGCAGCTTTATTCGCTTCTTGTCGCCATCACCTGATTGTCGCCGCCAGCAGGCTTCCCGGCGAGACAATCAAGGATGGGACAGCTTGGCTTGTCATCGTCCGGGCAGCAGGTGATCAGGGACCGCAGCAATTCCGCCATTTCCTGTAGCCCGGCAATCCGCGATTCCAACATCTGCAGATGGCGCGCGGCGATTGTGTGCGCCTCCGAGCTCGACCGGTTCTTATCACGCCAAAGTGACAACAGCGCGCTGATCGTCTCAAGCGAAAAATCGAGGTTGCGAGCGCGGCTGATGAATTTCAGATCATCGACGACGATGTCGGAATAGAGTCTATAGCCATTTTCCAACCGGTCGATGGGCTGCAGAATGCCGATAGCCTCGTAATAGCGGATCATCTTCACGGAGACGCCGGATTTTCGGGAAGCCTCGCTGATCTTCATCGCCAAAACTCCTGTTGACCCTCCCATGATGGGAAGGTCTAGGCTCGAATTCAATGGATGCTGGAGAAGGCGGCTTGGAATGACGGCGGACCGTGATCATGAGCGTCGCAATCACGCGGATGAATGCGCGCATGAACATCATCCGATGTCATCGTTTGTTGCAGCGAGCGTGCAGGATCCTGTCTGTGGGATGAGCGTCGATCCGAACACAGCAAAACATCATTTGGAGCATGCCGGCAAAACCTATTTCTTCTGCTCGGCAGGGTGTCAGACGAAGTTCAAGGCCGATCCCGGCCATTATCTCGCACCTGCACAAGGTGCCGCGCATAGCGGATCGAATGTCCGGACCGCCACTGCTGCACCGGAAGGCACGATCTACACCTGTCCGATGCATCCCGAGGTGCGACAATCGGGGCCGGGCTTCTGCCCGATCTGCGGCATGGCTCTGGAGCCGGCCGGTGTAAACGCCGGGGGCGCGCCCAATCCCGAACTTGCGGATATGACGCGGCGGTTCTGGCTGGGGCTGATTCCGACCATTCCGGTCTTTTTGCTTGAAATGCTCGGCCACGTTCTTCCCATAGGAGAAAAGCTCGGTTTCCAGACGCTGAACTGGATCGGTTTGGTTCTGGCGACGCCCGTCGTCCTGTGGGCCGGTGCACCATTTTTCGAGCGCGGCTGGCGTTCGCTCATCACGCGCCAGCTCAATATGTTTACCTTGATCGCGCTCGGCACCGGCACAGCCTGGCTTTACAGCGTGGTGGCGACGCTGGCGCCTGGCCTGTTTCCGGCGGCCTTGCGCACGCATCATGGATCTTTGCCGACCTATTTCGAGGCGGCCGCCGTTATTACTGTTCTTGTCCTTCTTGGTCAGGTCCTCGAATTGCGGGCGCGTGAGCGTACTGGCGGCGCGATCCGTGCCCTGCTCGATCTTTCCCCGAAACATGCGCGGCGCATCCGTGCCGATGGGATGGAAGAGGAAATTCTCCTTGCCGATGTCCATCCCGGCGACCGGCTGCGTGTGCGTCCGGGCGAGAAAGTTCCCGTCGATGGCAAAGTGATCGAAGGCCGGTCCGCCCTCGATGAATCGATGGTGACCGGGGAATCGATGCCGGTTACGCGGGAAGTCGGACAGCAGGTCATTGGTGGAACGCTCAACAAGAGCGGCGGTCTGGTGATCGAGGCGCAACGTGTCGGCAGCGAAACGCTGCTGGCCCGCATCGTTCATATGGTCGCCGAGGCACAACGCACGCGCGCACCGATCCAGGGTGTCGCCGATCGTGTTGCCGGCTGGTTCGTACCCCTGGTCCTTGCCTGCGCCGTTCTGGCCTTCGCGGCCTGGATGAGTTTCGGTCCGGAGCCGCGTTTCTCTTATGCGCTGCTTGCCGCTGTTTCCGTCGTAATCATCGCCTGTCCCTGCGCGCTCGGTCTCGCCACACCCATGTCGATCATGGTCGGTGTTGGGCGTGGCGCACAGTCGGGCATATTGATCAAGAATGCCGAAGCGCTGGAACTGCTGGAGAAAGTCGACACCTTGATCGTCGACAAGACCGGCACGTTGACGGAAGGTCATCCGGCGGTGACCGCTGTCATCGCGGCAAATGAAGCGCATTCTGAAGATACATTGCTCGCCATGGCGGCGGCGGTGGAACGTGCGAGTGAACATCCGCTTGCGGTCGCTGTGGTTGAAGCCGCGCAGGCGCGCAAGCTGACGATTCCCGAAGCCTCTGACTTTTCCGCACCTGCCGGCAAGGGCGCCATTGCGCTGGTTGACGGCAAAAAGCTCTTCATTGGCAATGCGGCTCTTTTGGCGGATCAGCAGATCGATATTTCGCCGCTTGCGGACAAGGCTGAGGCGTTACGGCGCGACGGCGCAACGGCGGTCTTCGTCGCGATCGATGGGCACCTTGCCGGGGTGATCGGCATTGCCGACAAAATCAAAGGGACGGCAGCCTCTGCCTTGCAGGCGCTGCGGGCGGAAGGCATTCGCGTCGTCATGGTGACGGGTGATAACAAGACCACGGCATTGGCCGTCGCGCGCCAGCTCGGCATCGACGATGTCGAGGCGGGCGTCGCCCCCGAGCGCAAGGCGGAAGTCGTGCAAGCCTATAAAAAACAGGGCCGCGTCGTCGCCATGGCTGGTGACGGCGTCAATGACGCACCGGCTCTTGCCGCCGCCGATATCGGCATTGCCATGGGGACCGGCACCGACGCGGCGATCGAGAGCGCCGGCATGACCTTGCTCAAGGGTGATCTCGTGGCCCTCGTCAGGGCGCGACATCTGTCGCGGGCGGTAATGCGCAACATCCGGGAGAATCTGGTCTTCGCCTTCATCTATAATGCGCTTGGCGTGCCGGTGGCGGCAGGTGTGCTCTATCCCGCTTTGGGGCTGCTTCTGTCGCCGGCGATTGCCGCGCTTGCCATGTCGCTTTCCTCGGTCAGTGTCATCGCCAATGCCCTGCGCCTGCGCATGGTCGATCTCAAATAGCGGCGCTTGGAGCAGCTTCCGGATAAATCCGAAAGGGCTCTATGGCTCAACCTTGGCGCCGACCATCTGCCGGTAAAGCGCTTGCGTCGCGAAACCATCGGCGCTTTTGGGATCAAGCCGTTTTTGATAGGCGTGGATCGCATCGCGCGAGGCCTGGCCGAAGCGCCCGTCGATCGTGCCCTGATAAAGGCCGAGGCTTTGGAGATGGTGCTGGATCGCCGCTTTCTCCTTGCGGCTGAGTTCCGGTCCAGTCTCGGGCCATTGCGCTTCGATGATGTCTTTCGCGGCACGCTGGCGTTTCAGGCTGTCGGCGAGCAGGGCTAGCGAAAGAGCATAGGCATCTGAATTATTGTAGGCTTTGATGATCCAGTAATTATCGGACAGAAGAAAGGCCGGACCTTGTCGCCCGGCAGGCAGAAACAATGTTGCCGCGCCGCGCTCTGGCATCGAATCACCGGAAGTGGCTGTCACGCCATCGCGTTTCCAGTCGGCGAAATCCCGATGCAGCGTATTGATAGCGAGTCCCTGCGGCAGGCGGACTTCGACACCCCAGGGCAAATCCCGCTGCCAGCCGGAACGGGCGAGGAAATTGGCGATCGAAGTCAGTGTGTCGGCTGGCTTGTGCCAGAGATCGGGATAGGGCTGCCCGTCGAAGCCGATGCCATAGGCGAGATAGGCCGAGGGCAGGAATTGCGGATCGCCCATGGCGCCTGCCCAGGACCCCTGCATGTCGGCGCGCCGCACCTTGCCGCTTTCGAGGATTTTCAGTGCCGCGATGAGTTCCTGGGCGTAGAGCGGACGCTCGGGCAGGGCATAGGCGAGGCTCGCCAGTGACCGGAAGAGGTCGCTCGTGCCGCGCAGCCGGCCGTAATCGCTCTCCATGCCCCATGCGGCGATGAGAATCTCCCCCGGGACGCCATAGCCTTGTTCGAGCCGGTCGAGTTCCTTGGAATAATGTTCATGCAGGGCGCGGCCATGAGTTCGGCGCGCCCTGCCCGCCGCCTGGGCGAGATAGAGCCGCAGGGGCCGGTCGAATTCCGGCTGGGCCATTGCGGCGCGTGGCGGGGCCGGATCAAAGACGAGACCGGGAAAAGCTGTATCGAAGGTCGCGCGACGGATGCCCGCTTTCTGCGCCTCTGGCCAGAGCCTTTCCAGAAAGGCACCGAAGCTTTGTCGTTCTTCGGTGCCGGAGGGTGTTTGCGCCAAGGCTGGCGACGGTGCCGCTGGCGCGAGACCGCAAAGCAGCCAGCCGGTGAGGCCGAGGCGATGGAGGGTCTGCCTTCTCCTTCCGCCTGTCATCGCCGGTTCAGGCTGGTGAATGCGGCGGTTGCGAGGAAACCGGCTCATGCGGCACATCGCTTCGGTGCGTTCTGCGGCTCACCCGTTCGACCATCCGCTGGAAGACCACGTAAAGCATCGGAATGAGGAAAATTCCGATGGTGCTCGCGGCCAGCATGCCGAAGAAGACGGGCGTACCCACTGCCCGGCGGCTTAATTGCGCCGCACCGGTCGCCCGGATGAGCGGCAGGAGGCCGAGCAGAAAGGCCAGCGATGTCATCATCACGGCGCGGAACCGCATTTCCGCGCCAAGTGCCGCGGCTTCCAGAATCGTCGCTCCGCGTTCCCGCTGTTCCTTGGCGAATTCGACGATCAGAATGCCGTTCTTGGCGGCAAGGGCGATCAGCACCACGAGGCCGATCTGGCCATAGAGATCGAGCGAAAGGCCCATCACCAGAACACCAAGGAAGGCGCCGAGCACCGCGACGGAGACGGAGAGCAGGACCGGCACCGGAATGACCCAGCTTTCGTAAAGACCGACGAGGAAGAGATAGGCGAACAGAACGGCGAAAGCCAGGATGAAGCCTGTCTGGCCGGAGACCTGCGATTCCTGATACGCTGTGCCTGTCCATTCATAGGAGAACCCGGCCGGCAGTGTACGGTTCGCAAGCGTGCTCATGGTTTCAAGCGCGGTGCCCGAAGAAACGCCGGCGGCTGGGGAGCCATTGATCAGAATCGCTCGGTAATTGTTGTAGCGGGTGATGATCTGTGGTCCCTGGACCATGCGCACGGTGGCGAGTGAGGCCATCGGCACCATCTGGCCGTTCTGGTTGCGGATATAGATCTGCCAGATATTGGAAATATCGCGCCGGTCCGCTGCCTCGCCCTGGATGTTGACCTGCCAGGTGCGCCCGTAAAGATTGAAATCGTTGATGTAATAGCCACCGAGCGTGGCATTGAGCGCGTTGAAGAGATCGGAAATGCCGATGCCGAGCGCTTGCGCCTTGTCGCGGTCAATATCGAGATAGATCGATGGATTGGAGGCTGTGAAGGTCGAAAAGACGCGGGTGAGTTCGGGCCGCTGGTTGGCGGCGATGATCAGGCCCTGCATGACGCTCGAAAGCTGGGGCGGATCCTGACCTTCCAGACCTTCGAGCATGAATTCGAAGCCGCCGCTGGTCGAAAGGCCGATGATCGGTGGCAGGTTGAAGGCGATGACGCGGGCGGTGCGGATTTCCGCCGCCGCCTGCATGAAGACCTTGGCGATGAGCGCCTGCGCCGAATCCATCGCTCCCTGGCGATCCTCGAAGGGCTTGAGATTGGCGACCATGAAGCCGCTGTTGGCCTCATTGGCGCCGTCGAGCAGCGAATAGCCGGTGATGGCGAAGGTCGCCTTGACCTGCGGCATGGCGAGCAGCATGCGCTCGACGCGTTTCACCACTTCATTGGTGCGGGCGACGGAAGCACCGTCCGGCAATTGGATGGAGATGAAGAAGGCGCCTTGATCCTCCTCCGGCAGAAAGCCTGTCGGCGTTTTGAAGGAGAGGCCATAGACGCCCGCGCCGAACAGGATGACGAGGAGCACGGAGACGAAGGAGAAGCGCAGCAGCCTGACGACGATGCGGGCATAGCCGCCGCGCACGGCATCGATGCCGCGCAGAACATAGGACATGAAGCCGCGCCGCGGACCGCCATGGCGCAACACCACAGCGCAGAGTGCCGGCGAGAGCGTAAGCGCATTGAGGGCGGAAATCAGCATGGAGGCGCTGATGGTCACCGCGAACTGGCGGAACAATTCGCCTGAGGTACCGGGAATGAAGGCAATCGGCACGAAGACCGACAGCAGCACCAGAGTGATGGCGATGATCGGCGCGGTGATCTGTGCCATCGCTTTCTTGGTGGCCTGCGACGGCGTAAGATCGGGTTCCTCCTCCATGACGCGTTCGACATTCTCGACGACGACGATTGCGTCGTCGACGACGATGCCGATGGCGAGGACGAGCGCCAGCAGCGACACCGTATTGGCGGAAAAGCCGAGTGCCAGCAGAATGGCGAAAGTGCCGATGAGACTGACCGGAATGGCGATCGTCGGAATGATCGTCGCCCGGACGCTACCGAGGAACAGAAACACGACGATGACGACCAGGACGAAAGCTTCGACGAGCGTACGCAGCACTTCCCGTACCGTATCGGTGACGAAGGTCGTCGCATCATAGACGACGGTGGATTTAAGCCCTTCGGGGAAACGCTTGCCGACGCGCTCCAGCACCTTGCCGACCGCGGCGGCGGTCTGCACCGCATTGGCGCCGGGCGAGAGATAGATGCCGATGCCGACCGCCGGCTTGCCGGAGAAGCGGCCTTCGGCGTCCTCGTTCTGGGCGCCCATCTCGACCCGTGCGACATCGCGCACGCGCAGGACCGAACCGTCGGGATTGGCGCGGATGATGATGGCGCCGAATTCGTCGGGCGTCACCAGCCGCCCCTGCGTCTGCAAGTTGAACTGGAACTGCTGGTCATCGGCGATCGGCCGCGCGCCGATACGGCCGATCGGCGCCTGGATATTCTGCGTCTTGATTGCCGCGATGACATCGGAGGGCGCGAGGTTGAGGCTGACGAGACGGCTCGTGTCGAACCAGATGCGCATCGAATATTTGAGATTGCCGAACAGGCTCGCCTGTCCGACGCCCGGCGTGCGCGCGATTTCATCGAGCACGTTGATCGTCGCATAATTGGTGATGAACAGCGGATCCTGCGCGCCATTATCGCTGTAGAGCATCATGAATTGCAGCACCGCCGAAGAGCGTTTCTGCACCGTCAGGCCCTGTTGCCGCACCGCCTCTGGCAGGAGCGGTGTCGCCGTCTGCACGCGGTTGTTGACATTGACCGTGTCGATATCGGGATTGGTGCCGAGCGCGAAGGTCACCGTCAGCGTATAGCTGCCATCGTCACCACTCGCCGATTTCATGTAGAGCATCTTGTCGACGCCGACGACCTGGGCTTCGAGCGGCTGCGCGACGGAAGCCTCGACTACCGCTGCCGAAGCGCCGGGATAGGTCGCTGTGACCTGGACCTGTGGCGGCACGATATCGGGAAATTGCGAAATCGGAATCCGGGTAATCGAGATGGCGCCGGCGATCGTGATCACGATGGCGATGACGATGGCGAGGCGGGGCCTGTCGATGAAAATCGATGAAAACATGGCGCGTCATTTCATCAGGAGAAAGCCGACGATCGTACCGGCGCTGCAGATTGGGAGCGGCCCGCCGGATGCGGGGCGCGATATATCGACAATTCAGACAATCATTGTTTGCCCGGTGGCGGCGGTGGCGAAACAGTCGGTGCTGATGGCTGCACGGCTTCTGGCGCCTTTGTCGCCTGATCGATCGTCGGTCCCGGCGTCAGCGGGGAGGCGGAGACGGGCTGCCCCGGCCGCACGCTCTGCAATCCTTCGGCGATGACGAGTTCGCCTTCCTTGAGGCCAGTCAACACCGAGGCGACCGTCGGCGTCGATTGTCCGAGTTTGATGTTGCGGCGCTGCGCCTTGCCTTCTTTGTCGACGATATAGACGAAATCGCTTTCCTGATCGGTGAGCACCGCGGCGCGGGGAATGGCGAGCACCATGATCGGCTCGGCGCCTTCGAGAATGACGTTGACGAATTCGCCATCGGTCAATTCGCGCAAGGGGACGTGAAGCGCCTCGCTGGCCGGGATGATCGGGTTTGGAATCGTCGCGCGTAAAAGGATGGTGTCTGTCGAGGTCTGAATGCTGTTGTCGACGAAATTGACATTCGTCGTCTGATTGTAGATGCGGCCATCCGGCAGACGCAGGCGCACGACGAGCTGATTGGCCTTGTGTTCAGGGTCCTTCTCGGCGAGCTTGAGCGCCCGGTTGCGCAATTCCAGCATCGTGCGGACCGAAACTGGGAAGAGCACATACATCGGATCCTGGCGCACGATGGTGACGAGCGTCCCGCTCGACGGACTGACGACATTGCCGATGCGGACGCTGGTGCGGCCGATCTTGCCGTCGATCGGCGATTTGATCGTCGTGTAGTCGAGATTGATCTGTGCGCTTTTCACATCGGCTTCGGCGCCGGCTACTTGCGCCTCGAGGGCGCGGGCGTTCGCTGTTGCCGAATCGACCGTCGCCTGCGTGCCGGCGGGGGTGCGCAGGAGCGCCTGAGCGCGGGCAAGGGCGATATTGGCATTGACGAGCTGGGCACGGAACTGGTCGGCGACGGCTTTCCGGGAGGAGAGAACGGCGGCGAAAGGCCCGCTCTCCAGCCGGTAGAGTACATCGCCGGTCTTGACCTCCGTGCCGTCCTGGAAGGCGACTTCCTCAAGGAAGGCGGTGACGCGGGCGACGATGTCGACCCGATCGATGCCCTGAACGCGCCCGAGGAATTCATTGCTCTGGGTCAGGGGTTTCTTTTCGACGCGGGAAACGCCTACCGCTGGCGGGCCGGCCTGCGGCATTTGCGCCAGGGCGAGTGGCGCCGCCGAAAGCACGAGGCACGATGTCGCGAGATGGAATGAGGCGAGACGCAGAAGATGCAAGGAGAAACCTCTGGCAAAGGAAACTTCTAAAACGAAGCCGCAGATGGTGACGCTCTTCGGCCGGGTTTTTCAGGGAAAGGGAGAAAGCGGAGAACCAACTGCTGCCTTCCCCCCTGTGTCCTGTGGCATCAAACCAGAAGGTCGAGACCTATCTTAGAAAAATTGATGCGTACCAGAACGATAGAGGGCATCGCTCAGCGATACTGATGGATCGGGCGATGGTTCTATAAAGTTTGCCGCAAAAGCCTATCGGCCGCCGCGGAGCATTCTCCCGGTCAGTTTTTGGCAGGAGCATGATCTTGGACGAAACGGCGGAAAGTGGCCTGTCCCGAGAAGCGCGAAGTCCCCACGTCCCGGTTCCCGTGCCGTATCCCGTTTCATCGAGCTTTTTCTAAACAGTTTATGCTCGGCTGTCCACGCTGGCTAATGCATGGAGGGAAGCTGGATTTCCTGTCCTGCATGGAACACTCGCAGCCTCTGGACGATTTAACTAAGCCTACATCGTGGCCGGGAGCGCTGCCTGAAACGCGGCTATGGACAGACGATTGCAAACATGAGATTGCGCATGGAAATCCATGAGGTTGGACCAATAAATACCAGCCCGGCAAGGCTGGTGCGGCGGAGCGGCGCGTATCGCGAACGGGACGAGCTTGATGATCCCGTTCTGCCTTGATTGGCGTGGCCGCGATTGGCACGGTTTTGCCTGCGTATAAAGAGCTAAAAAAGGGGCGCGCGAGATCCGGCCGGCTTTCGCCCGCATCTGACGGTTTCCCGATCCGGACACCCCGTGATCCATCAGGCGGGGGCGACCGGGAAGCAGCCTGGACGGCCATTTTGGCCAGCATCGGAGTGAGTGCGTGACCGGCACGGATAAGGTCCTCGATTTTCATGCGCTTTTTGAAAATTTGCCGGTGCCGTTGCTGGTCCTTGCAAGGGATCAGACGATTGCCGCGCTGAATGCCGCCTATCGTCGTGCGGCCCGGATTGGTATTGATGTCGTCGGGCAGGCATTCGATGCCGTATTTCCCTTGGATGAAGCGACACGCACGCTGATCGCGGAATCCTGCGCACGGGTGCTGAATCAGGGTGTGAGCGATGTCACCTCGCTGTTGACCGTGCCTATTCGCGTCGACGATGTGCTCACTCCGCGCTATTGGTGTTACACACATAGTCCGCTTCGGGACCAGGAGGGTGAGATCACCTTCATCCTGCAAAATGCCCAGGACATGACCGAGGCCGTGACCGCACAATTTCCCATGGAGCCTGCGGGAAGCCGGCAGGGAGAATTCATTGGGGATCCGCAGGAGGAAACGGGCCTCGACAATTGCGTCGACATCGTCAATGAAAGTTTGCTCGAGGAGACGCTGCATCTACGCCGTCTCCTGATGCAGGCACCGAGTTTCATGGCGGTGCTGCGGGGGCCCGATTACCGGCTCGAGCTGACCAATCTCGCATTTCTCAAGCTTGCCGGCGGCCGCGATCTTGCCGGCAAGCCTTTCGCGGAAGCCGTGCCGGAAATCGGTAGCCAAGATTATCTCAGAATACTCGATCACGTCTATAAAACCGGCAAGGCTTTCCTCGGACGCCGCATGAAGGCGGCTTTGCAGGATGAACCCGAGGCAGCCTTGAGCGACCATTATCTCGATTTCGTCCTGCAACCGATCATGGGGCAGAATGGAGAGGTGAACGGTATTTTCGTCGTCGGCAATGATGTGACAGATCAGGTGCTGGCGGAAGAGCATCAGGCTTTGTTGATTCGCGAATTGCACCATCGTGTCCGCAACACTCTTGCCGTGGTGCAGGGAGTGATGACCTCGACGGCCAAGAACTCGCCTTCCATCGAGGATTTCCAATCAGCCTTCGCCGGACGCATCGCCTCGCTCGCCAAGACCCATGCGGCGATGACGGAGGAACTCCAGCAATCGGTCGAATTCCGCCAGCTCCTGGTGCAGGAACTCGCCCCCTATGGGCTCGATCGCGACGGGCGGATTACGCTCATCGGCCCGACGGTCGATCTGCCCTCACAGATTGGTGTGCCGCTCGGCATGGCGATCCATGAGCTGGCGACCAATGCGGCCAAACATGGCGCGCTCGCCGATGCCAACGGCCGCCTGAAGGTGATCTGGTCCCTGGTCGAGAAGAACGGTGGTAATGCGCTTTGTTGTGATTGGGAGGAGAGCGATGGTCCCCGTGTCAGCCTGCCGCTCTCGCAAGGATTCGGCTCGATGCTGCTGCAGCGTGTGCTTTCCCAGCAAATTCATGCCGAAGTCACGGCCGATTACGATCCGAAGGGATTCAAACTCCACCTCGTGATCCCGATGGCCAAAGAATCCTGACTTTTACCGTTTCTGGAACGTCAAGGTGAGATTGTTGGCGGGCATCTGCGTGATCTCGGGCGTGGAAAATCCATTGGCTGCCGCCAGAGCGATGACGGCTTCGAGATCGCGAACGCCCCAGAGCGGGTTTTCGCGGCGCAGATCGGCATCAAACCGTGCATTGCTATCGCTCGTATGCGCGCCATCGCGTTTATAGGGTCCATAAGTGAACAGAAACTGGCCGGGTGCCAGAAGGCGGGACGCTTCCGCAAACAGGCCCTCTGTCGCCGCCCAGGGCGAAATATGGATCATATTGATGCAGAGGATGGCGGTCACGCCCTCAATCGTCCAGGGTCGGATCGTCGCATCGAGCGCGAGTGGCGGGCGCACATTGGTGACGCCGGAAGCGGCGATCCAGGCGCTGATGCTGGCACGCGCCCGTTCATCCCGATCGGTTGGTTGAATGGTGTAGCCGGGCAGTCCTTGCGCGAAATGGATGCTGTGTTCACCCGAACCGCTGGCAATTTCGAGAAGTATCCCTTCAGGCGGTAAATGAGCTTTCAGTACCGTGAGAATCGCGTCGCGATTGCGCGCGGCGGCGGGCGCGTGAAGGCGGGCATCCGTCGAGGAAGCGTTCATCGGGCGGTGGCCTCTTGCAAGGGCGGTGTGGAGCTTGGGTGATTCGCATTGCGAATCGGAATGCCGAGTTTCACACAAATGGTGGCTCCGCAGCGGATCCATGCCGCAGAGGCTTATAGAAAACAGCAAAAACCATTCCCCGGCCAGTGCGGAACGCTTTTAGAAGCAAAGAAAAGACACCTTTATGGAGGAAGCCTCTTGGCGTCAGTAGCGGATTTGGTCTAAAGTCCCTGCAAGGCACCCGTAGCTCAGCTGGATAGAGCGCTGCCCTCCGAAGGCAGAGGCCAGAGGTTCGAATCCTCTCGGGTGCGCCAAATTTCGCCGATTTCCCTCCATAATGGGCTATAGCCGCTGAACGCGCGCTTGTGCACGAATAGAGCGAAGGCTGTAAATTTAAGACCGTGGAAACGACGGCGTTCTGCGGTGAAAAGCTCGAATCGCTGACAGTCGATCTTCCTGCGCTGAAATCGCGTAACGGCCTTTGAACAGCAATTGTGCTCGCCCATCTCAGTCGTGGCTGCATTTGGGGCCATCCCTGCCGGCAGACATTGGCGGCCAATCGATCGAGATCCGAGAAGGCCTCGGA
This sequence comes from Beijerinckia mobilis, assembly GCF_000745425.1. GTDB lineage: Bacteria > Pseudomonadota > Alphaproteobacteria > Rhizobiales > Beijerinckiaceae > Beijerinckia > Beijerinckia mobilis. The sequence goes on along the minus strand of NZ_JQJH01000011.1, from coordinate 35,796 downwards.
AAGCGGATTTTTGCTGCCGCGCAGCCAGGACGAATTTCGAGCGTGACCGATTAGCGTATGGCAATTCGTTCACACGAGTTCGATCGCGGTCGTGAACGGTCGCAAGGGCGAAATGGTCGACGAAACCATGAAACGTCCGTTGAGCGATGCAGATGACTATTATCGCGCGAAAATTTTGTCCGACGAAAAGGTCTTCGAACACCTAGAGCATTTTCGGTTCGGATTGAATCGCTACGCGATTCAAAATCCTTGAAAATACTCTAATTTCTCCAAGTGGAGCAGTTCGGAAACATCCGAACATGCTCTAGATCGGCATCCGGACAGTTTCGGCGTCTTCATCATGCCCGGATGGATGCATGGTCCAGGTGACCGAGGCCCGACCTCGGCGGGGCAGTTCACTTTGGATTATGTGCAGCGCAAGCTGCCTGGCATTCCACCCGCGACATTCGCATTCGTCGATACGCGGGACGTGGCAAAGGCGCAGATCCTCGCGCTGCGTAATGGTCGCCGCGGCGAACACTCTCTCTCGGCCGAACGGCACATGACGATGGCAGACCTGATAAAGCTTTACGAGTGAACGACCGGCATCCCCGCGCCGAAGCGTGCTATCCCCGCACCGCTTCTTTGGACAATTGCCGAGCTGCAGGAAGTGACTGCCCGCATTACCGCCGCCCTGCGCTGCTCAGCCTGGTGACGGTACAGCAAATGCGTCAGGAAGCCGGACACAGTCATTTCGACCATTCCAAGATCAAGAAGGAACTGGGAATGGAATTCAAGCCGATGGAAGAAACATTGGCTGACGAGGTCGGTTGGTATCGCTCCAATGGCATGTTGCCCGCTTGATTTGTCATTTGCGCGGATCATTCAATGTTAGCAGGACTTGGCAGTCGGCATCGCAAAGGAGGCCGTCAACTCCTCCCGCCGTTGCAAACAAAACCGTTGAAGTTCCGGGGCGATGTCAAACGGCTTGACGGATGCGCTCTCCGTCCGCTCCATCGGAAACTACTTTCCGGATCAGCGTAACCAACCATGACAGGCAGGGATCCATTTGGCCTTCCTGAGGCTGCGCGATACCCACCACCCATGGCGGGACATCAAGAGGACAATCGTGGATGGTCACGCTTGCAGGGGCACAAAGTGGCTTTGCAATCCGTTCAGGCAACATGGCGACCAGATCGGTTTCCGCGATCAGAAAAGGTGCTGCGGAAAAGTGCGGGATCGTTAGCGCGACCCTTCGCTCGAGACCGAACTCCCGCAAAGCGTCGTCAACGATGCCCGACGCATCGCCGCTTTGCGATACCAGCAGATAATGGAGACCGGCGAATGCTTCGACCGTCAGCGGCTGCGCCAAACCCGGATGCCCTTGTCTCGCGACCAGAACCAGCCGGTCGGAAAAGAGCGGTGTCGCCAGCACCGAGCCGGGGCTTGCCGTCAGGGGCCCGATGGCAAGATCGATGTCGCGCCGCCGCATCGCCTGTTCCACATCGCCCTGTGTGATGGAGCGGATTCGAATGTCGATCTTCGGAGCCTCGTGGCGAAGGCGGGCGACCACCGCCGGCAGCAGCGCCAATTCCACATAGTCGGACGAGCCGATGACGATCGTCCTCGATGCCGACGACGGATCGAAGGCGGTCCGTATGCCAAAGCTTGCACGAAGCACCGCCAGTGCTGGCCCGATCGTTTCCGCCAATTCGATGGCGCGCGCCGTCGGCTTCACGCCGCGCGCATGCTTGACGAAAAGCGTGTCATCAGCCAGCGCGCGCAACCGCGCGAGCGCATGACTGACCGCGGGCTGCGTAAGCCCGAGCCGCTCGCCAGCGCGCCCCACATGACGCTCCTGCATCAGCGCGTCGAAGACGGCAAGAAGGTTCAGGTCGAAGCGCTTTAGATCAATCTGATTCATGATTTTAGATATTGATTATGAATTAGAGTAATATCAAAAAACCAGACAAAACCCCAGCAATTCTGCTGGAAACACTGCCATGACGCTTCTGATTGCCTCTGGTCTTCTTACGCTCGCATTCCTCTCGCTGTTTTGGATGTCTCCAATCGGCACACCTGCTCTCAAGGCGATCGGCAACGGCAGGCCGTCGCCTGATCTGACATTCGGTTATCGTCCGGATGAAACATATCGCCTGATCGAAAGCTATGGTGCCGGCGGGATCGCGCATTGGCGCAGGCTGCTGCTGCTGGACATGATTTTTCCCGCCGTCTACGGCCTGTTCCTGAGCTTGCTGGTGGATTGGTGTTCACGCTGGGCGGGAGAAGGTTTGGCCTGGCTGACATTGGCGACCGTCTTCCCCGTTGCCTCTGCCGGCGCGGACTATCTCGAAAACCTGGCTCTGCTGCGTGTGCTGGCGGCCTTGCCGCGCAGGCGGGATAGACTTGTGTCGGCGGCTTCATTCTTCACACAGATCAAATTCATCGCGTTCTTCGCGACGCTTGTCAGTCTGGTGGGGTTCGCCGGATTGAAGTTGTTTGCAATGGCGGGAGGACATTGATCATGGCCGCGAACCAGCAATGGATGCTTTACGGCGCTTATGGCTTCACTGGCGGGATGATCCTGGATGACGCGCTTCGTCGCGGGCACCGTCCCTCCATCGCCGGAAGAGATCGAAACCGGCTGCAAGAACTTGCCAGGACCCATGATCTTCCCTACCGGGTGGTTTCGCTGGACGACAAACAAGCGCTGTGCGCTGCCTTGGGTGAGGTGGATCTGGTGCTGAACGCCGCTGGTCCCTTTTCCGAGACCGGCGCCCGACTTATCGCCGCCTGCCTGGATGTCGGCACCGCCTATGCCGATATCTCCGGCGAATTTCATCATATACGGACCCTTGCCCGGCACGACGCCGCCGCGAAAAAGGCTGGAATTGCCATCCTCACCGGCGCGGGCTTCGGTGTGACCTTCGGCGAGTGCCTGGCCCATTATGCCTTGTCCCGCGTGCAGGATGCGGTTCGGTTGAGAGTGTCCGTCGCTGCTGACAACGCCCAGACGACCGCGACGGTGCGGCGCACCGTGGTCGAGGTGTTGGCCAAGGGTGGCTATGCCGTTGAACTTGGGAAATTGCGCCGCCGCCCCCTTGCGCACACCCACTGGACTTTCAAAGACCGTGGCGAAAGTCGTTCTTTTGCCGCTGCACCGCTGGGAGAACTGGCGGCCTTGTATCGCTCCACGAATATACACGACATCGTTGTCGGCCGGCAATTGTCTGCGGGGAAGGCGCGCATCCTGCGTCTTCTGTCGCCGTGGCTTCGCCTCGCATTGTCGATCCCGGCCCTGCGCAAGCGGGCGGGCCGCATTGGATCGAAGCCCCAGACCGCGCAATCACCGGGCAACCCGGCGGAATTCCGGTCCCGCATATGGGTGGAGGCCTGGGACCGTCTCGGTCGCTCGCATCTCTTTTACCTGGAAACAGGCGAAGGCTATGCAGAAACCGCAAAGGCGACTTTGGTCAATGTCGAAAAGATGCTGAGCCACGACGGTCTTGCCGGCTCGTTCACGCCGGCCTCCGCCTTCGGATATGCACTTCTCGACCAGCTTGACGACGTGCAGATCAGCGGGAAGTGACATCTGCCGAGGCGCTTGTTCTCAGGGAAAGGGCAGTGTTCGCGCGGTATAGGGGGAGGTGTGGCCTTAGAGGGCTATAGCGTAGACATAGTTCCCATCTTCACCCGGCGCGGCGCGCCAAATTCTGCAGATGACTCAACTCATTGCGCATTATCACCGAACGTACGCTCCCGTATCCGGCAGAGGCGCAGCCCGCGCGCAAGAGAGCGTAGAAATGGCGGCGTTCTGCGGCAGAAAAGTTCGTATCGCCGCCGGCCGAATATAGCGAGGAGTGCGCCCCATGTCGGTCGTAGGGGTTGCATTATCGAGCACGTGAAAGCGGATGGCCGGGTAAATCGACAGCTTGTCAGGAGCGGGATGGGACACGAACGGGCGGTTCTGGACAGAGGGTCTGGAAAGAAGCGCTTATTTGTTCGAGCGACCATGGTGTCAGTGCGTCCCGCCCTGGTGCTGCTCTGTCGTTTCCTAGGTCCTTCCTGGTTCGGCTGTTGGATCGAGCCCGCGGGGCTTGACCGTCAGACGGCCCCTTCGACCATGCCCCGTTTGGGCGGGGGAAACTGGGAACAACGAGCACGCGACACCGCCACCGGAGAGCCGGCGGCGGCGTCGGATTATTGACGACGTTACTTGGCCCCTGCGGCAGCTTCGATGACCGCGGCAACCTCAGCGGCATGCGAGGCGAGCGAAGCGTGGCTTCCCTTGACCGTCGTCACCTTGGCCTTGATCCGCTCGGCGAAGAAAGCCTGCGCATGCGGGTCGAGAACCTGATCCTTGGAAGTGAGCACATACCAGCTCGGCTTGTCGTGCCAGGCGGCAACTTCCGTGGCTGCGTCGAACGCGGTGTGATTGATCGGCATCTGGTGGGCCGCCAAATGCTCCCCGACTTCCTTGGGCAGGTCGCCGGCCACGGCGCTGGGGAACACCGCGGGGTCGATCGTGAGGTAGCCTTTGGCGTCGGGGTGGATCGCCTTGACGCCCGGTGTGGCGGGTCCGCGCTCCGACAGGGCGGAAACCGTCTCGCCCTTGTCCGGTGCGAAGGCTGAAACATAGACCAACGATGCCACCTTCGGGTTGTCGCCGGCTTCGCCGATCACGACACCGGCCCAGGAGTGCCCCACCAGGACCGTCGGACCGTCCTGTGCGTCAAGCACGGCGTCGGTGGCGGCCACATCATCAGCGAGCAAGGTCAGCGGGTTCTTGACGGCAGCGACGTGGTATCCCTTGGCGGTGAGGATAGCGGCGACGCCGTCCCAGCTCGTCTCATCGACAAAGGCGCCATGAACCAGCACGATATTCTTGATGGCCTTTGCGGGCCGAGCGGTTTGGGCAAACGCCGGAACGACGCCCAGCATGGCTGTGGAGAGAACGAGGGCGGACATAAGAAGGGTTTTCATTTTGGTGCTCCATTGGCTGGGCATGAGTGCAGTTGATTTGCGTGCGGATAATCTGCAATGCTGTCGGCTGAGTTTCTGCCGGACCGGTCAAATCTGGTGTCTGCGGTAACATTATGGTTTATCTGGATATTTCGTCTCTGAAGACCTCTTGAACTTACGGTTTGGCGACATGGAACACCATGATCGGAACCCCGCAAGACATGCTCCATCGTCCGGATTTGGGGCCATGCTCGCCTCTCGAGTCGATTTGTTGTCCCAAATGCTCGACCTCGTACGGCTGCGCGGGGAATTGGTGTTTTCCGCCGAGTTGAGCCACCCATGGGCGCTGCGGTTCGAGCCGGGGTCGGCCTATTTCTTCGTGGTCCTGGAAGGAAGCTTGATCGCGCAGGCGGCCGACGCTCCCCCCGTGAAGGCGGTCGCAGGCGACCTCGTCATGCTGCCACGAGGAACCGGCTATATCCTCGGCGATGGCAGCGATGCGACTGCGGCAGACGCCGCCGACTTGATGAGAGAGCAGTTCACGGCAGAACAGCTGGGTCTTCGCCATGGCGGCAATGGCGAGCAGACCAGGGTTATCGCCGGGGCATTCCATTTCGAGAGCACAGCCGTGCCATGGGTCGTCTCAGCCCTTCCGGCCGTGATCCATATTGCAAAGTCGGGCGGCCAGACTGGCGGATGGCTCGAGGGATTGGCCTATTTCATGATGATGGAAGCCCAGATGGTGCACCCCGGCTCTTCGGTTATGATCTCGCGCCTCATCGACGTTCTGATCATCCGCGTCATCCGAACCTGGGCGCAGACCAAGAACGCCAGCGACACAGGATGGCTAGGCGCGTTGGGGGACCCCCGCATCAGCCGCGCCCTTAAGGCCATTCACGACGAACCTTTCCGCAAATGGAGCGTGGCCGACCTGGCAAACGCGGCCGGAATGTCCAGGTCCAGCTTTGCCGAAAGGTTCTCTTCCCTGGTCAAGGAAGCGCCGTTGTCCTACCAGAATCGATGGCGGCTCACCCTTGCTCACGGGCTTCTCAGCCAGGCCAATGCCCGTGTCGGCGATGTCGCCAGGCAGGTGGGTTACGACTCCGATGCGGCTTTCAGCCGAGCGTTCAAAGCTCAATTCGGGATTCCTCCCGCCGGTATTAAATCAGCAGTTTCACAGTCATAATGCCGATATTGAGCAATCGGAGGTTCTCCGCGCCGAATGGCGGCTTTGAGAAATCGCGCGGCGGCTGTCCCAGATCGGAGGGATGGGAGAGGACAGTCCGCAGTCGGCCCCAATGCAGACCTCGTTCATGGCGCGGTCGCGTAGAGCTTAAATCTTTCCCGACCGCATCGCGCCCTTGCGGCGTCGGGGTGTTTGCGCGGCACCACGGGGCGGGGCCAACCGGCTTAAAGGAGGGCTATCGCGTAGACATAGTTCTCATCATCACCCGGTGCAGTGCGCCAAGCGTCCCTGGTTGGCAGGACGGGGTTGCCAAGACGGGTTGCCAAGACGGGTCGATCCTGATCTTCAAGGCTGCCTCTTCGGGTACTCATTATTCCAAACAGTTTCGTTCCCGCGGTTCGGGCCTGCGCTGCTGCCGATCAGCCGCGAAAGCGGAGCGCCTCGATCAGCAAGGCGAAAGCCGGGGACGTCTGGCGACGGCTCGGATAATAGAGGTGGTAGCCCGGAAACGGCGGGCACCAATCTTCGAGCACACGCACCAGCCGCCCATTGTCGATCAGGGAATCAAACTGGTCTTCAGGCAAACAGGCAAGGCCCAGCCCATCAAGGGCGGCATCGATAATCATCCCCACATCGTTGCAGATGAATTGCCCTTCGACGCGGACATTCACCGGGCGTCCGTTGTGTTCGAGTTCCCAGGCATAGAGGCCGCCGAGCGTCGGCAGGCGCAGATTGATGCAGATATGCCTGGTTAAATCGTGCGGGGTCAGTGGCTTCGGATGGATGGCGAAATAGTCCGGCGCTCCGACAACCGCCATGCGCAGGTCCGGGCCGATGCGCACGGCGATCATATCCTTCTCGACCTGTTCGCCTAGGCGGATGCCGGCATCGTAGCGTTCGGCAACCAGATCGGTCAGCCGCTGGTCGACGGAGAGTTCGACCGAAACTTCGGGATAGTCCTTCATCAATTGCTTGACGGCCGGCATCAGGATGCTTTGCGCCGCGTGATGGCTCGTCGTGATGCGGATCAAGCCGGCGGGTTCCTGCCGCAGCGCGCTGATCGCACTGATCTTCGCCTCGATGTCGTTCAAGGCCGGCCGCAGGGTTTCGGCGAGTTGCTCGCCCGCATCCGTCGGGGCGACATTCCGGGTTGTGCGCGTCAGCAACCGCACACCCATCCGCTCCTCAAGACGCCGGACCGTATGGCTGAGCGACGATTGTGATGTCGCCAGGCGAGCGGCCGCGCGCGTGAAGCTGCGCTCGTCGGCGACGGTCAGAAACGCAATCAGATCTCCCAGCTCATCCCGTTTCATTCATGAACCTGAAATATAGCTTCATGCGGAACCTAGCACCTAATTCATAGGCGATGCGAACGCTAAAAAGGTTTCGCAAGCAAAAGTGCGGTGCCAGCCAAAGGGTTTGGTGCTGCGCCGAAGCGCGAACTCGAGACCAATAAGGGATCAGACCATGAAGACCATTGGCTTCGCCTGCACGGCGGTGGATGAACCGCTTGCTCCTTTCTCCTTTGAGCGGCGCGCTCCGCGTTCGAATGATGTGGTGATGGAGATCCTTTATTGTGGCGTCTGCCATTCCGACCTGCATTGGGCACGCAACGATTGGGGCTGGACCATCTTTCCGGCCGTCCCCGGCCATGAGATCATCGGTCGGGTGATCGAGACGGGTCCGGGCGTGACCCGTTACAAGATTGGCGACCATGTCGCGGTCGGCTGCATGGTCGATAGTTGCCAGCATTGCGACCAATGCAGGAAGGGTGAGGAGCAGCTCTGCCGGGAAGGCAATACCGGCACCTATGGCGGTTTCGACCGGTTCACCAAGGAATATACGCTTGGCGGCTATTCCAAACACCTCGTCGTCCGCGAGGAATTCGCTCTGCGGGTACCGGATGGGCTTGACCTGGCGCGGGCAGCGCCGCTGCTCTGCGCCGGGATCACCACTTATTCGCCGCTGCGAACCTGGAATGTTGGCCCCGGCAGCCGGGTCGGCGTGATAGGCCTCGGTGGGCTTGGTCATATGGCGGTGAAGCTCGCTTCCGCCATGGGCGCGCATGTCACGGTGCTCAGCCGCACGCAAGACAAGGCCGCGGATGCGCACGCGCTCGGCGCCGACGCATTGCTTGTCTCGACCGCTGCGGATGCGATGGAGAAGGCTGCCGGCAGCTTCGACCTCATCATCGACACCGTGCCGGTCAAACACGACCTCAATCCCTACCTGCCGCTGCTCGACGTCGACGGAACATTGGTAATTGTCGGGCAGATCGGGCCGGTCGTGGAGCCCAGCACCGTCCCCCTCGTTCTCGGCCGTCGCCGGATCGCGGGATCACCAATCGGTGGCATCCGCGAGACGCAGGAGATGCTCGATTTCTGCGCGCGCAAGAATGTGCTGCCCGATGTCGAGATGATCCGCATGGACGAGATCAACCATGCCTTTGAACGGATGGAAAAATCCGACGTCCGCTATCGCTTCGTGATCGATATGGCCTCGCTGACCGCGTGAACCGCCGCAGCGCCTGATATTCCCAAACTGCTTTCTGACAAGGAACGACTGATGCAAAAACGCCGGCTTGGAAGCAGCGGCCTTGAGGTTTCCGCCCTCGGCTTCGGCTGCATGGGCCTCGACTTCAGCTACGGCCATAGGCTGACGAAGGATGAAGGCATTACGCTGATCCGCAAGGCGGTCGATCTGGGTGTGACCTTCTTCGACACGGCCGAGGTCTATGGCCCCTTCACCAATGAGGAGATGGTCGGAGAAGCTCTGCGTCCGGTGCGCGACCAGGTGGTGATCGCCACCAAATTCGGCTTCAACATTGTCGACGGCAAGATGGCGGGGACGAATAGCCGTCCCGAGCATATCAAGGAAGTCGCCGATGCGTCGCTCAAGCGCCTGGGCGTCGAGCAGATCGATCTCTTCTATCAGCATCGCGTCGATCCGAACGTGCCGATCGAGGATGTCGCGGGTGCGGTGAAGGAATTGATCGCGGCCGGCAAGGTCAAGCATTTCGGCATGTCAGAACCCGGTGCGGCGACGGCACGCCGTGCCCATGCCGTGCAGCCGATCACGGCCCTGCAGAATGAATATTCGCTCTGGACGCGCGGGGTCGAGACGAATGGCATCCTCGATCTCTGCGAGGAGCTGGGCATCGGGCTCGTGCCCTACAGCCCGCTCGGCAAGGGCTTCCTGACCGGCGCGATCAACAAGGACACCAGGCTCGGCGAAGGCGATTTCCGCTCTATCCTGCCACGCTTCACGCCGGAGGCGATGGAGAAGAACCAGGCGCTGGTCGACATGCTGAAACAGATAGCCTGGGAAAAAAGCGCCACTCTGGCGCAGATCGCGCTTGCCTGGCTGCTGGCACAGAAGCCGTGGATTGTGCCGATCCCCGGCACCACCAAACTGCATCGGCTCGAAGAGAATCTCGGCGCGGTGAATGTCGCGCTGACGGCGACCGATCTCGCCGAGATCCAGAAGGCCACCGCCTCGATCCGGATCGAGGGTGATCGTTATCCGGCGCAGCTCCAGGCGATGGTCGGTCTCTAAAGATGACGGCGTCTGCGGGAAGGCGATTTTAATCATTACCGTTTCACCGGGCCTTGCAGGCAGCCTCGGCCCGGTGGTTGGCGGTAATGGGCGCCCCACGCAACAGAGTGCTGGCAGAGCTGGCCGAGGACCGGGAATAGGGCGGAGGGGGCCGGCCGGCGGGCGTAATCGGCGTTGACCCGGATTGAAAATATCTTGCGCTTGCTTTGAGCCGGAAGCTGTCGTTGCCGGCTTCCAAAATGTGGCAGTGATGGGTGAGGCGATCGAGCAATGCGGTCGTCATCTCGGCATCGCCGAACAGACCCGCCCACTCGCTGAAGCTCAGGCCCGTAATGATGATGATATTTGTGTGTTCATAGAGCTTGCGTTTGATGAACGCCAGATAGCGCGGCCAGTCATAGACGTTTCGTCCCAATAGAGGATGGGACCGTTCGATGATCCGTGCATGTTTGCACAGGATTTGTCCCTCTGCGGCGATCGCGATCCACTCCGGAAAGATCCGCAAGTTGACCTGCCGATTGGCAAAAGATGCCGGCACGCTACAGCGGTTGCGCTCGAAGTGTACGAAGCCCGTCGGCGACAAAGCTATAGCTGAATAGTTTTATGCCAACCGGCATGCACTGCTGAATTATGGGCAAACCCGACATGAGGGACTGCCGATTTCGACCGTCTTCGTGGAAAGTGCGGTCAACGAGTTTCTGTCGAAGCGCATGACCAAGAAGCAGTAGATGCGCTGGAACCGCTGGATCCTACGGCCATTCCTCAATGTCCGCGTTGCGGTTCTCAATGGCGCTTTCCTCGGGGTTTTCAGGGGGGCTTTCAGGCGGGTCTATCCCGCATTTCAGGCATAGAATGAAGAATGATAATCGCTCTGCCTCAATTGCCGCCTGACGCTCCCCGCAGTTTTACATACTCTGTAGCTATCTTTGCCGTCTACATTGCATCGCACATAAAGCTTGAACGTATGCTTACAATCATCGCGCCAAGAAATAGAAACAACCTGTTGATATCAATGCCACAATCAATGCCATGCGGCAGGCGAAGTGAATCAGATCCAGGAAAGTGACATGGTGCACGATATTGCATGGAATGGCTCACTGCAAGAGCAGCATCTTGCAAAAAATAACCGATGGTATAAAGATGGTGACACTGATGGCGTGTCCATCTGGCAGTGAGTGTTCTGTGCGGCAAAGAAGCTGACAGAGCTTAAGTTTGCAATCATTAATCGTGTATTGCCACAAATGACATCTTACCTAGTTGTGCAAACATACAAGAACACATAACGGGATGGCGCTCCAAAGGTTCACGCGCCGCCCGCAAAAGAGAGCCTCGAAAAGGAGAAAACTATGCAACGCTTTGGCATATTGTTGGCCACTGTGTTTGGTGCCGCCCTGGTGGCGAGTGGCCCCGCTCGAGCAGATGAAGTCCTTTGCATGTATAATGGCGGCTGGCATACCTGCGTCGAGTATCCTGGTTACCCCTATGCATCTCCGTCCCTAGCCGAAACCGCGCCTCTGATGACTGGCAGAAGCGTGGCGGTCTCCGGTCCGGAAAGCTACCCCGTGCCGGGCGGCGTGGCAGGCCCTGGAAATCATTGCGCAACTCCCGTGAAGACGTGCTTGCTCTATGAGCCGGGTTGGCTTGGAACTGGCTGTTCCTGCAAGGTCCCCGGTGGGCGCGCACGGGGATTTGTGCAATAACAATACGTGAAGCGTGACGCAAAGAGTGGCATCGTTTACGGGCCCGTGAATTTTGAGGCCCGCATCCCTATGGCGGGCGAGGTCTTCGTTCCGATGCAGCTGGTACATTAGCCGCGGACAAGATGGTGGCGGGGCAGCATTTCGCGTATCGCAGCTCCGATTTTGCATGCTCTCCTTGGCTATGAGCGCATGGGACCATCACCTTGTTCGCTGTGCTCGATGTACTGAAGGGCGAAATGATCAGCCAATGTATGCCGCACTGCAGCATTTGGATCTTCATTGCGTTATCGACAATGACGCTGCGCACAAAAAACGTAGCCTATCTCGAAGAGGCCTTGCGGGACGCCTGAATGCAATCCTCCCGCGGCACAGCCATTCGCGGTTTTATCGGATACATGGTGACGCGGTATCAGTACCCTTTGCCGCAATGATCATGTGTCATTGTCTTTCCGGAATCACTGAAACCGCGCGGCTCTCGTGCTTGTCGGCTGCGGGGGTCCCTTGATCGTCAATGGCTGTGGATCGGTGATTGTCAGTGTACCATTCGCGAGTGTCATGAACGGGGTTTTTACCGGTATATCCGAAACGGAGATAGGCGTGCCGCCGCGTGTCACCTGCGGCAAGGCGCGCCAATAGCCGGCATGGGCCGGGTCCGGCGCTGGCGGCGTGAAACGTACTTTGGTCTCTCCATAGACAATGCCTGGGCCGTCCGGATCGTAATGTGGGGCCTGTTTCTTCGCCCTGTCCTGAAACGCTTGAAACGAGCCGCCCTTATCGTCGACTGCGATGAACAGGCCGGCTTTTGGCGCGTGGATTTTGACGATGGTGAAATCTCTCGCAAGCGGCGGCGGCAGGATCGGCGGCGGATTATCGAAATTTCCACCGAGGCTGCCGAGCGCCATGAAGACATTGCCCTTGCGGAAAAAGGCCCAATTGTCTTCAAGAACGAGCTGATCCACCGCCTTCGGGATGCGGCATTGCACGAGTTTGATGAGATTGTCCTTGTGCTGATCGCGTTCCGTCCAGAAGCGATCCTCGATGCCGCTCAGCGTGTCCCGGCTCCACGGGTCCTTTTGCGGGATCGAGGCGAGAAGGACCGCATGGGTTTCGTCGAGGCGGGCGGTTTGCAGGAAGGGAGACCAGAAATCGGTGGTCCAGCCGTCTTCTCCCGCATTGCTGCGCCAATAGGGATGCTGGCATTCGACGAGATTGCGCCGGGCTTCCGATTTGAAGGCGAGTGCGAAACTCTGATTGTGATCATTGTATCGGCGCGGATCGAAGACGAAATTGCCGGTCGCCAGTGCGTAATCGGAACCGATCCATGTATCTCCATAGGCTATCGGGAAGGTGGGATTGTCCCATTTGGTGAATTCCGGCGTCGCGACGGCAATCGCATAATTACCCTGCGGCAGTGACCAGGCGGCGGCTGGTGGCCGCCAAGAGGAGAGCGCCAGCATGATCAGGAAATTCGGCTCGGTGACCGGTTTGAAGAGGTCGAAGGATCCGATTACGGGTACGCCGAAATAATACCAGAGCGGTTGCTGGCCGACAGCGGCATGGGTGGGCCAATCCTTCGGTAGCGGCGCATTCGATTGATCGACATTGTGCCGGGTGAGCGGTGGCATGAGTTCGCCGTGAAATGAATCCGCCTTGAGGATGAGGATTTCGAGGCTGGCCTCGTCCGATGCCTGATGCGCGACATCCTTGTCGCGTGCGAAATCCACGAGATTGAGCAGGGGATAGAGATCGGCCGAGGCATAGGTCGGCGAAAGTTCTTCTGTCATGCCTGACTGGAAGCTGCGCCAGTGGCGGCGCGTCAGAAGGTCCTTGATCTGCGCCATCACGTCCGGGGAAGCGAGGCGTTCGCCGTTTGCGTCCTGCCATTGCGCGTCAGGAAAATATTGCGCGAGCAGATACCAGGAGGTGGATTGCAGCACCATGTGGTTGAGCGTGCCGTGCCCGAAGAGATCGTGCCGCGTGGATGTCAGCGCCTGCTTGATCGTCTGCCGTTGCTCATCCGTAAGGCATTGGGGAAAGGCATAGAGATAGCGCACCAGAGCCGGCAGGCCGAACATTTCATCGCCTGCGGAGCCGAGTCCATGGCTCGCCATTTCGACCATATAGGTTGCGCGTTCGGGCGTTCCGCAATTCTGACCGGCGGTTGCCGCTAGAACGTCATAGCCGCCATATTTCACGCTTTTGCGTGGTGGAATGGCCTCGGTCCATTTCACAATATCGCGGCGGCGGCTGGCGATCGCCGTTTCGATATCGGCGGGCAAGCTGGACGAGGCCTTGCCTGTCGCTTTTTTCGCCGGGGCGGGGTTTTCCTCCGCATGGAGCATGATTGTCATGCCGACGAGGGCGCAGAATGCGGCGAGCAATTTCATCGGGCGTGACTCCTGATGCGAAAGGCGCGGCCGCGGGAAAAGATGAGGGAACGGTCGGCCGAAGAATCAAACGCGGAATTGCGGGTAAGAAAATTGCCGGCGAATGATCCTGGGCCGAAGCTCGCCAGCCTCTTTGTCGATTTTGCGGATGCAGAGCGTTTGACGCTCTAAATGTTTTTTCATCCGTTTTCGCACTCATCCTTTCCCGCCGATTTGGGCAGGCTTTCCAAAACCTTTGCCCGCGGGCCGTTTCGTTGCTAGAAGAACCGATCCTTCAGCATCGGATACATTGTCCGAAAAGGGAGTGCGTCATGCCGCAACTTGGCCGAATTAGCGGCCCGGTTCGCACTTGAGCCCGATAAAGGTCGTGAACCTGGTCCGGCTCGGGTCCGGCCGGGAGGAAATCGAGCCCTATTCCATCCACGCCCTTGCAGGCTCAAAAGACCATGAACGATTCGACGCTGAACCCTTCGGCGCAAACGGCTTCCGCTCCTGATTATTCCAAAACCCTGTTCCTGCCGCAGACGGAATTTCCGATGCGCGCCGGTCTGCCCAAGAAAGAGCCTGAATTGCTCGCGCGTTGGGAGGCGATCGGCCTGCAGAAGCTGCTGCGCGAGGCGGGCCGTGACCGGCCGAAATTCGTGCTGCATGACGGGCCGCCCTATGCCAATGGCAACATCCATATCGGCCATGCGCTCAACAAGATCCTGAAGGATCTCGTGACCCGCTCGCAGCAGATGAGCGGGCGCGAATCCAATTACGTCCCCGGCTGGGATTGCCATGGCCTGCCGATCGAATGGAAGATCGAGGAGCAATATCGCGCCAAGGGCAAGAACAAGGATGACGTGCCGATCATCGAATTCCGCCAGGAATGCCGCGCCTTCGCGCTCTCCTGGGTCGATATCCAGCGCGAGGAATTCAAGCGGCTCGGCGTCGGTGGCGATTGGGAGCATCCCTATCTCACCATGACTTTTCCGGCGGAAGCGCGGATCGCCGAAGAATTGATGAAATTCGCCGCCAACGGCCTGCTTTATCGCGGCTCGAAGCCGGTCATGTGGAGCGTCGTCGAAAAGACCGCTCTCGCCGAGGCCGAAGTCGAATATGAAGATCACACCAGCGATACGATCTTCGTCGCTTTTCCGGTGGCCTCCTTGCGCTGCGAAGGCGCGAGCGGCGGCGCGCTCGAAGCCGCTCTCCTGCAGGCCTCGATCGTCATCTGGACGACGACGCCCTGGACCATTCCGGCCAATCGCGCCGTCTCCTATTCGCACAAGATTCCCTATGCGCTTTATCGCGTGACGGCGGCGCCGGAGGGCAATTGGATGCAACCGGGCCAAAGTTTTGTGCTCGCCGAACCGCTTGCCGAATCCGTCTTCAAATCGGCCAAGGTCGAGGCTTTCGAGCGCGTCGCCGAAGTGCCTGCCGCGATGCTCGCAGGCATCACCTGCGCGCATCCGCTCGCGGCGACCATCGAGGGCTATGCCTTCGCCGTTCCGCTGCTCGATGGCGATCACGTCACCGCCGAGACGGGTACCGGCTTCGTCCATACGGCGCCGAGCCATGGCCGCGAGGATTTCGACATCTGGATGGCGAGCCAGCGCATGCTGCGCGAGCGCGGCATCGAGACGCACATTCCCTATACGGTCGATGCCGAGGGCTTTCTGACCAAGGAGGCGCCGGGCTTTACCGGTACCCGAGTCATCGACGACAAGGGCAACAAGGGTGATGCCAATGACGCTGTGATGAAGGCGCTTGTCGCGGCGGGGGCTCTGCTCGCGCGCGGGCGGATGAAACACCAATATCCGCATAGCTGGCGGTCCAAAAAGCCGCTCATCTTCCGCAATACGCCGCAATGGTTCATCGCGCTCGACAAGCCTGTCGCGGGATTCAACGGCAGTTTGCGCGAGATCGCGCTCTCTGAAATCGGCAAAACCCGCTGGTATCCGGCGGCGGGCGAGAACCGCATCACCGGCATGATCGCCAACCGGCCGGATTGGGTGGTGTCGCGCCAGCGCGCCTGGGGCGTGCCGATCACCGTCTTCGTCCATAAGGAGAGCCAGGCGATCCTCGTCGATGACAAAGTCAATGCGCGGATTACGGACGCTTTCGCCGCCGAAGGCGCCGATGCCTGGTTTGCCGAAGGCGCGGCGGCGCGGTTTCTCGCCCCCGATTACGATCCCGCGCTTTATGAAAAGATCGATGATGTCCTCGACGTCTGGTTCGATTCCGGCTCTACCCATGCCTTCACCATGGGGGATGCGGAACAGTTTCCTGGCCTTGCCGGCATCAGCCGGCTGCGCGAGGGCGGCCGTGATGAAGTAATGTATCTCGAAGGTTCGGACCAGCATCGCGGCTGGTTCCACTCGTCGCTGCTTGAAGCCTGCGGCACACGTGGCATGGCGCCCTATGACGCCGTGCTGACGCATGGTTTCGTGCTCGACGAGCAGGGCCGCAAAATGTCGAAATCGCTCGGCAATGTCGTCGCGCCGCAGACGGTCATCAAGGATGCCGGCGCCGATATTCTGCGGCTGTGGGTGGCGGCCTCCGATTATTCGGACGATTTGCGCATCGGCAAGCAGATCCTGTCCACCTTCACCGAGACCTACAAGAAATTGCGCAATACGATCCGCTGGATGCTCGGCTCGCTCGCGCATTACGATCCGAGCCGGACACCGGCCTATGAGGAATGGGATGAGCTCGAACGGTTGATGCTTCATCGGCTCGCCGAGCTCGACGGCGAGATCCGCGACGCCTACCGCCGCTTCGACTACAAGCGTGTCGTGGCGCGGTTGTCGGCCTTTCTCAACACCGATCTTTCGGCCTTCTATTTCGACATTCGCAAGGATACGCTTTATTGCGAGCCGCTTTCGAGTGGCAAGCGCCATGCGGCGCTGGCGGCGATCGAGCAGATCTTCCGTTGCGTCACGCTCTGGCTCGCGCCGATCCTCGTCTTCACCATGGAGGAATCCTGGCTCTCGCGCTATCCGCAGGCGGTTTCCATCCATCTTGAGCCATTCCCCGATGTGCCGGCGCATTGGCGCGATGAAAAGCTCGCTGCCAAATGGGCGAAGATCCGCAAGGTCCGTTCGGTAGTCACGGGGGCGCTGGAAATCGCGCGAGCGCAGAAATTGATCGGCTCCTCGCTCGAAGCCGCGCCGCGCGTCTTCATCGCCGATGCGGAATTGCAGAGCCTTGTCGAGACGATTGATTTCGCTGAAATCTGCATCACCTCGGGCCTCGTGATCGAGGCAGGCGAGGGGCCAGAGGACGCCTTTCGTCTCAATGATGTGCCGGGCGTCGCGGTGGTGTGCGGGCTCGCGGAAGGGCGCAAATGCGCGCGTTCCTGGAAGGTCTCGTCTGAGGTTGGCGCTGATCCGGACTTTCCTGACGTCACGCCGCGCGATGCCAGGGCTCTGCGCGAATTGATGGCGGCGGGACTTTGGGCGGCATGATTGGCCGTGCGGCGCAAATATCGATTGGCGACTCGGAAAGGCATATGAAGGAGAAAGAGTGATGAGCGTGCGTCTTTTGGGGTTTATCGTCGCGCTCTCCTCGCTCGTTCTCGATCAGGCCAATAAGCTCTGGCTGGTCTATGGCTTCGATATTGCCGCGCGCCAGCCGGTCAGGCTCCTGCCGTTTTTCGATATCGTCTATGCGCGCAATCCGGGAATT
The DNA here is from genome assembly GCF_000745425.1 of Beijerinckia mobilis. Taxonomy (GTDB): domain Bacteria; phylum Pseudomonadota; class Alphaproteobacteria; order Rhizobiales; family Beijerinckiaceae; genus Beijerinckia; species Beijerinckia mobilis. Next base: position 18,355 of record NZ_JQJH01000011.1, on the reverse strand, counting down.
TCCTATTCCCTGTTCAGCGCCCATGGCCCCTTCGGCCGCTGGCTCCTCGTGGCCTTAACGCTGCTCGCGATTCTGGCGTTGAGCTTCTGGCTCTGGCGCATGACGAGCCGGCTGGCCGGGGTGGCGCTCGGCCTCGTGATCGGCGGCGCGCTCGGCAATGCCGCCGACCGGATCACCTATGGCGCGGTGGCGGATTTTTACTATTTCCACATCGGTTCCTTCTCCTGGTACGTCTTCAATCTCGCTGATGTCGCGATCGTTCTGGGTGTCGCGCTCCTGGTTCTGGAATCCTTTCGCGCGGAACCCTCGATGCCGGTGGAGGAGGGCCGCCCTTCCTGAACGCCTCAAGCGGACGGGAGTGGTCTTCACGAAGATCGTGCAAACAGCTTGCGTTACGCCTTGGCTTCGTGATTTGATTGGTGGGACCGATCGCGAGGGCCAGCGGGCCTGATCGGCTTCGGCTCAGGATGATTCCCCGAGATGATTTCCTCGGGACGGCGCTGGCTTCGATGCGAGCAGTGCCTTGATTGAGCCGATTTTCGGACTTCTATCCGTGCAAGGCAGGTTCACGCAGCTGCGTAAGGAACGCCTGGCAGTCTGGACCCGCTCGGGTTGCCGCTTTTGCCGGAACCCTGCCGTTTATGGTAGAAACTCTCTGGCAGCGAGAGTTCGCGCATCGCTTGAATCGTGAATGCCCGGATCATGAGCGGTGCTTTCCGCTTTTGACATTGTGTCAACCTATCGAAGTGTCAACCTATCGAAGTTCGAACCGCAGGAATGTCCGCTCTATTGGATGCGACAGGATCTGACAGCAGCACCAGAATTGCTCTGCGAAAAGGAGAGATCATGACTTTTGCCAAGGCCTCTGCTTGCAGCACGGCGTTCACACGCGCCGGGCGCTCTTATCGGAAATTCGCCCTCGCCGTGCTTCCCGCTGGTCTCGTCGCCAGTCTCGCCTTGGGGCTCCTCTCGGGTCTGGCCACGCCCGCATGCGCCTATGAGGACACCAATGCTTTCAATTCCATGCTCGGCTTTTTCGGCATGCAGTTCGACAAGGAGAAAGAGGAGGCGATTGATTATCGCGCGAGGCCGCCGCTAGTCGTGCCGCCGAACCGTCAGGCCTTGCCCCAGCCTGTGGAGAAGCGGCAGCAGGATGCCAACTGGCCGATCGATCCTGATGTTACGGCACGCCGTCGCGCCGCTGCCGATTCCCATCGTCCTGCTCCGCAGGTCAATCTGAACACGCGAGCCGAGCTTTCTCCGCAGGAACTGGAGAAAGGCAAGACGGATGTGAAGGATGAGAAGCAGCCGGGCTCCCGTCCAGAGGATGATTGCCAGGCGAATTCCGGCACCGCCGCATGCGTCTATGCGCCCTGGAAGCTCCTGAGCAATGTCTTCTCGAAAAAAGAAGAAGAAAAGGAAGTAGTCAATGTCGGTGAGGAACCGGACAGGAAATATCTGACGGAACCGCCGGTCGGCTATCGCGCGGCGACCCGCACGACCCACGTGGAATCCGACAAGGACGTCAAAACCGCAGATCCTGGCGATGCGGCGGCCTATACACGCAATCAGCAGCGCCACAAGAGCGGTCTGGATGATTGAATGCGGGCGGTGCGGTTGATTCCTTGAGCCTCCGAGGAGATTGCTGAGGCGGTCTCCCGCCTTGGCGTAATTTCTGCTTCCTAAATGAGCTCCGATGGCTTCTGGTACGTCCTTTTCCTGGAGACTAGGGCGTGGCTTGGGTGAGATTTCAGGACGGTTGATCGGATGAAATTGCGGTTTTTTCTCCGTCGGGCCCTTGCAGCGGAGCGCGGCGATACAAAGTTGCGATAGGAACGCGCGGGTCGGGCGGCCTCATTTGGGGTTGGCCGGAGAACGGCCATGCGGCCCGATAAGTGGGGATAATCGTTAAGGGCGCTCCCGTGCCAGTCTGCCGCTTGAAGCGGATGCGGGTCGGTATCGCGCTTATGGGTCATATCGGGCGTCAGCCCACTTCGAATGGAAAGCGTGTTTATGTCTCAAGGTCAGTCTGGCGTGGCATCTCCCGTTCATGGCTCCCTGGGTTCAGCCCCGGCGGGTCTCACTCCTTCGGCGGCGACGCCTTCGAAAGCGGGCGGTCCCAACATCAGCCAGGCACGACTTGCCAACGGCCTCGATATCGTGGTCATTCCCGATCACCGCGCGCCGGTCATTACCCATATGGTCTGGTATCGCAACGGATCGGCTGATGATCCACTCGGCAAGTCCGGCATAGCCCATTTTCTTGAACATCTGATGTTCAAGGGCACGCGGAACCACAAACAGGGTGAATTTTCCGAACTGATCGCCGATTTCGGCGGCCAGGAGAACGCTTTCACTTCCAATGATTATACAGCCTATTTCCAACGGGTAGCGCGCGAGCATCTGCGCGTCTGCATGGAATATGAGGCCGACCGGATGAAGAATCTGGTTCTTTCCGATGAAGTCGTCGCTCCTGAGCGCGAGGTCGTCATGGAAGAACGCCGGATGCGGACCGATTCCGATCCTTCCGACCTGCTCAATGAAGCCGTGCAGGCGGCGCTCTATACGCATCATCCCTATGGCAAGCCGATCATCGGCTGGAGCCATGAGATCGAGTCGCTCGATCGCCAGGATGCGCTCGCCTATTACGATCGCTTCTATACGCCGGAAAACGCCATTCTCGTCGTCGCTGGAGATGTCGAGGCCGATGAGGTTCTGGCGCTCGCTACCGAAGTCTATGGCGGTATCGCCACTCATGGCGCGCCGCCGCGCCGGTCACGCCCGCGCGAGCCGGAGCCGCGTGCCCATCGCGTCGTGAAAATGGTCGATGAAAAAGTCGAGCAGCCGACGCATCAGGGTGTCTTCCTGGTGCCGTCCTATAAAACGGCAGCGCCCGGCGAGGCCGAAGCGCTGGAGGTTCTCGGCCATCTGCTCGGCGCAGGCCCGACCAGCCTTCTGTTCAAGACGCTCGTCGTCAAGGACAAGGTCGCGGTTGCCGCCGGTGCCTATTATCAGGGCACGGCCGTCGATCAGACCCGGTTCTATGTCTATGGCATTCCGGCTCCCGGCATTTCGCTCGAGGACATCGATGCGGCCATCGACGCGGTGGTCGCCAAGGTCTCGGCGGAAGGCGTGAGCGAGGCGGATCTCAACCGCGCGAAAACCCGTCTCGTCGCCGAGGCGACCTATGCGCAGGACAATCAATCAACGCTTGCGCGCTGGTATGGATCCTCGCTCAGCGTCGGCCTGACCCTCGAGGATATTGCGCAATGGCCGAGCCGGATCGAGGCGGTGAGCGCGGAAGACGTCAAGAAGGCCACACGCTGGCTTGCCAAGCACCGTGGTGTTACCGGTTTCCTGTTGCCGGCGGAACGCTCCGGCGAACATAGCCTCGCCGTCGAAACCGAGGCGGAAACCGTTTAGGCGCGCTTGCGGGGCCTGGGGGCCGGCGCTGTCCTGTCCGCAATTGGCTGCCGTTTGCGAGCGGCAGACCAGTGGATCGGGACAACCGGCCTCCGAAGCAAGGGTGCCGTTTGCGGGCCGGGGCGGTTTGCCGGCTCGGCCATCATAGGCCCTTTCCCGGCCGCTTTCTTGAAGGGTAAGATCGTCCCTTCCGACAAATGATCCCATCAGGCTTTTGAGAATCGAATCCTTCATGACCGCACTTGCCACCGCAGAGACTCCGTCGCGTTCCGCCTCCGTCCAGAAAGTCGTCTCGAAGGGCGGGATCGAAGCCTGGCTGGTCGAGGATTATGCGGTGCCGCTGGTTGCTCTCGAATGCGCCTTCCAGGGCGGAGCGGCGCAGGATCCCGTGGGCAAGCCCGGCGCCATGACCCTGTTTGCGGGCCTGCTCGATGAGGGAGCGGGCTCTCTCGACGCCGCGGCTTTCCATCAGGCGCTCGATGAAGATGCGATCGAATTATCTTTTTCCGCCGATCGCGATGTCACGACCGGGCGGATGCAGACGCTCGCCCGCAACGTGCCGCGCGCCTTCGAGCTGCTGCGCCTTGCGGTCAATGAGGCGCGTCTCGATGCCGAGCCTTTCGAGCGTGTGACCGGCCAGATGATGGCGAGCCTGAAGCGCGAGGCCAATGATCCCGATTATGCCGCCGGGCGGACCTTTCGGGCGCTTTCCTATCCCGGTCATCCCTATGGCCTGCCGGTGCGGGGCGATCTCACCAGCCTGCCGAGCCTGACGCGCGGCGATCTCGTCGAGACCGGCCGCCGTGTGCTGGCGCGCGACGGATTGAAGATCGCCGTCGTCGGCGCCATCGACGCGGTGAGCCTTGGGACCTATCTCGACGATGTTTTCGGCGCGCTGCCGGCCAAGGGCGATCGCCTCGTCATTCCCGATGTTGTCTTTTCCGGCGAGGGCCGCAGACAGGTCGTCGACCTCGACATTCCACAATCGAACATCCGTTTCGGCCGCCAGGGCATCGCCCGCAAGGACGATGATTTCATCGCCGCGAGCGTCGTCAATCACATTCTGGGCGGCGGCATTTTCTCCGCCCGCCTGTTCCGCGAGGTGCGCGAGAAGCGCGGCCTTGCTTACTCCGTCTATTCGCAACTCGTGACCTTCGATCATGCGGCGATGATGTCGGGCGGTACCTCCACCAAGAACGAGCGCGTAGTGGAATCCCTCGACGTCATCCAGGAGCAGATCCGCGATCTCGCCGAGGCTGGCCCGACCGAGGAGGAGCTCGACAAGGCGCGCAAATATCTCATCGGCTCCTATGCCCTGCGCTTCGATACATCGACCAAGATCGCCGCGCATCTCGTGCATTTGCAGACTGAAGGGTTCGATGTCGATTATCTCGACGCCCGCAACAAATTGATTGCCGGTGTCACGATGGAGGATGCGAAGCGGGTCGCCAAGCGCCTTTTCGGCGACGGCAGCCTGCTCGTGGTCATTGCCGGTCGGCCGGAAAATCTTTGACGTGAGCCCTTGTGTGACTAGATAGGGCTTGCACGGCGGGGTAGAGCCGTGAAACCTGCCGGAGCCCCATCTTGGCCATTCGCCGTCTCGATCCGATCCTGATCGACCGTATCGCCGCCGGCGAGGTCATCGAGCGCCCCGCCGCGGCGGTGAAGGAACTCGTCGAGAATGCGCTCGACGCGGGCGCGCGGGAAATCGACGTCGTATTGGAAGGCGGCGGCAAGGTTTTGATCCGCGTGAGCGACGACGGCTGCGGCATGAGCGGGGAGGATCTCACCCTCGCGGTCGAGCGCCATGCGACCTCGAAACTGCCCGACGGTGATCTTTTCGCCATCGCGACCCTCGGGTTTCGCGGTGAGGCTTTGCCATCGATCGGCTCTGTGTCCTCTCTGAATGTCGCGACCCGCGCGGAAGGTGCGGATCATGGCGTCGCCATCCGTGTGGAGCATGGCGTTAAAGGCGCCGTTGCGCCCTGCGGGCAGGCGCGCGGCACGCGGATTGAGGTGCGCGATCTCTTCCGCACCACGCCGGCGCGGCTCAAATTTCTGAAAAGCGACAGGGCCGAGGCGCGGGCCGCCGCCGATGCGATCGAGCGGCTGGCGCTTGCGCATCCGGGGAAACGTTTCACCTTCACGAGCACGGAGACGGCGGGTTTCGATTATCTTCCCGTGACGGAGGATGCAAAAGGCCATCTGGCGCGCATGAGTGCCATTCTCGGCAAGGATTTCGAGGCCAATGCGCTCCCCGTTTCCGCGCGGCGCGAAAGCGTTGTGCTCGAGGGCTTCATCGGCCTGCCGACATGGCACCGCGCCAATGGGCTCGCCCAGCATCTCTTCGTCAATGGCCGTCCGGTGCGCGACAAATTGCTGACGGGCGCCGTGCGTGCGGCCTATATGGATTATCTGCCCGCCGGGCGCTTTCCGGCTCTGGTCCTTTTCCTCACCTGCGATCCGCATGATGTCGATGTCAATGTGCATCCGGCCAAGGCGGAAGTGCGATTTCGTGACCAGGGTTTCGTGCGTGGCCTCATCGTCGGGGCGCTGAAGCAGACTTTGCAGCAGGCCATGCATCGGGCGAGCCCGCAGAATGGCGCGGCCGCCCTGGGCTTGCTTGCCCAAGCACAGGCCAAGAGACAGGAAGATGCCCTCGCGAGCTCCTTACCGGTGATCGAGAGCCGGTTGCCTTTGCCGATGCCTGCCGCGCGCGCGGGCGGTCCACGATCCTGGACGGGCGCGGAATCTCCTGCTCGTAGCGTCGATTGGGATTGGCGCATATCCCACGCGCGTCCGCAGGATGTGGAGCCCTCGGCACTGGATATTGCCGGTCGGGAGGTGGGTTTTAAGGCAGGTTTTGCGGAATCGCCCGCTGCTCCTCCTCGTGATTCTTCCGGTGCTGAAGCGCCCGGTGGCGATCTGCCGCCGCTCGGCTTCGCGCGGGCGCAATTGCATGACACTTATATTGTCGCGCAAACCGACGAAGGATTCGTTCTTGTCGATCAGCATGCCGCCCATGAGCGGCTGGTTTATGAAAAGCTGAAACAGGCGCGTCAATCCCATGCGGTCGAACGCCAGATTCTCCTTTTGCCGACGATCGTCGATCTGCCCGAGGCCGATGTCGAAAGGCTTGCCGAGGCGGCCCCCATGCTTGCCGATTATGGTCTTATCGTCGAGCCTTTCGGGCCGGGCGCGCTCGCCGTGCGGGAAATTCCGGTCGTTCTGAAAAATGGCTCCATCCCCGCGCTCATCCGCGATCTTGCCGAGCAATTGCAGGAAGATGAAAGGGCTTTGATCCCGCTCGAGCGCAAGCTCGATCATCTGCTTGCAACTTTCGCCTGCCATCATTCCGTGCGCGCTGGCCGCCGTCTCGCAATCGAGGAAATGAATGCGCTCTTGCGCGAAATGGAACGCACGCCGGGTTCCGGCCAATGCAACCACGGCCGGCCGACCTATATCGAATTGAAACGTGCCGATATCGAGAAATTATTCGGCCGCAGCTGATCGCGGAACGTCAATTCATTTGCGGAATGTCGCCCCATGAACCAGATAGTGCATCTCGATGTCTTCACCCATGTGCGTCTGATCACCGGCTTCATCACCAGTTTGAGCATCGCCCGGCTCCTGACCGGTCTCGCGCGTTTCGTCCAGCATCCGAAACGCGAGACGATCTATCCGGTCCATTTCGGCTGGGCGTTGTTTTTGCTGCTTTACACCATCTATTTCTGGTGGTTCCAGATCATGCTGGTGCGGGTCGATGTCATTACCTTCGAATTTTACGCATACATTCTCGCCTATATCATTCTCCTGTTCTTCCTTTCGACATTGCTGTTTCCCGACCGTCTCGACGAATACAAAGGTTTCGAGGATTATTTCACATCGCGGCAGAAATGGTTCTACGGCCTTCTTGCTTTGGTGTTTCTCTTCGATGTCTTCGATTCCGTTCTGAAGGGATGGGATCATTTCTGGTCGCTGTCGGAAGAATATATGTTGCAGCAAACCGCCTTCTTCACCCTGGCCGTTGTCGCGATGTTCATACGCCGGCGCAATTTCCACCTGATGTTCGTCGCGGGCGCGCTGATCGTTCAAATTGTGTGGATCCTGCGCCATTATAATGTCATGGCTTGATCCATCTCCCTTCCCAGCCCATGCCTCGTTTCGCTCCATGAATGTCCTTCTTATCGGTTCCGGCGGCCGCGAACATGCGATCGCCAAAAGTCTCGTCCAAAGTCCACTGCTTTCGACGCTCTTCGTCGCGCCGGGCAATCCGGGCATGGCGGAAATCGCCCAATGCGTGGTCCTGCGGCTCGATGACTTTCAGGCGATCATCGACTTCTGCCGCGTGCAGGCGATAGGCCTCGTCGTCATCGGTCCGGAGGCACCGCTCGTTGCCGGGCTTGCCGAAGCGCTCGAACGGGCAGGTCTCAAGGTGTTCGGGCCGAGCGCGGCGGCGGCGCAGCTCGAAGGCTCGAAAAGCTTCACCAAGCAATTCTGCATCGACCATCACATTCCAACGGCTGAGGCACGGTCCTTCGAGGCGGCGGAACCCGCAAAAGCCTATCTGTCGACACGTTCCCTGCCGATCGTCGTCAAGGCCGATGGCCTCGCCGCGGGCAAGGGTGTCGTCGTGGCCGCGAGCCGGGAAGAGGCGGAAGCGGCGGTCGACCAGATTTTCGCCGGCGGAATTGGTGGCGGCAGTCTGCTCATCGAGGATTTTCTGGAAGGAGAGGAAGCCTCGTTCTTCGCCCTCTGTGACGGTACTCGCGCTCTGCCTTTCGCCTCCGCGCAGGACCACAAAAGGGTGGGTGAGGGTGACAAAGGGGCCAATACGGGCGGCATGGGTGCCTATTCTCCAGCGCCAATCATGGATGGGACCATGACGGAGCGTGTCATGGAGGAGATCATCCGCCCAACGCTCAAGGGCATGGCGGCGCGCGGCACGCCGTTCAAGGGCATGTTGTTCGCGGGCCTGATGATCGGCGCGAATGGGCCGAAGCTGATCGAATATAATGTGCGTTTCGGTGATCCCGAAACGCAGGTCATGCTGCCGCGTCTCCAAGAGGATCTTCTGGCCCTTCTGCTCGCCGCGGCCGAAGGAAACCTGCAAGAAAAATCGCTGCGCTTCTCGCCTGAAACAGCCCTGACCGTGGTTCTGGCGGCGCGTGGCTATCCGGAGGCGCCGCAAAAGGGCAGCGTGATTTCCGGCCTCGACAAGGCGGCGCTGGTGCCCGGCGTGAGCCTGACCCATGCCGGCACGCGGCGCGAGGGCGGGAAACTGCTGGCCGATGGCGGCCGCGTGCTGAACGTCACCGCGCTTGGCAAGGATGTCGCCGAGGCAGCTGCGCGCGCCTATCAGGCGGTCGATGCTATAGACTGGCCGGAAGGATTTTGCCGCCGCGACATCGGCTGGCGGGCCCTGAAAAATCTCGGTGCAGGAAAGAAAAACTGACAGAAAACCTTCAAGAGGGTGCTGGACAATGGGAGGTCCAGTCTACTATAAGGCCCAAATCGCGCGGTTGAGACTCATCAATCAGCGCACCGCCGGAACCGAAACACGGTTGCGGTTATGCCCAGGTAGCTCAGTTGGTAGAGCATGCGACTGAAAATCGCAGTGTCGGTGGTTCGATTCCGCCCCTGGGCACCATATAGGCGTCTCTCTTCGTCCAAAACCGTCCATAAAATACTGAAAAGTCTGGTGCTTTTGGCGATTTAGTGTCCGCTGTTGCCCGGGGGCGTCCGGTTGAATCCGGTAAATTTGTTGGTAGCATTGTTGGTATCGCGCCATACCAACAGCTTCGGATACCAACATATGCCTCTCACCGCTCTCGAAATCCAAAAGGCTAAGCCCGGCGAAAAGGTCGTTAAGCTCTCGGATGGCGGAGGACTGCAACTCTGGATCACGCCAGACGGAGCGAAGCGTTGGCGACTGGCCTATCGGTTCGGTGGAATCCAAAAGACGTTGGCTATTGGCGTCTATCCGGCCATCGGCTTGAAAGAGGCGCGCGAAGCCAGAGACTCGGCGCGCAGGTTGCTGGCGGACGGGCAGGATCCTGGATTGGTAAAAAAGACAGCCAAGACAGCGCGGGCTATCTCTTCAGCCACTACGTTCGCCGCAATTGCCGAGGAGTTGCTGGAGAAGAAACGCCGGGAGGATAAGGCGCCCCGGACGCTCGAAAAGGTGGAATGGCTCCTGGGCCTCGCCAAACCGGCAATAGGATCACGTCCAATTGCGGAAATTGCAGCTACGGAAGTCCTTGACGTGCTCCGCAAGGTCGAGGCGCGCGGAAGGCTTGAAACCGCCCGGCGGATGCGCTCCACAATAGGGGAGGTTTTCCGCTTCGCCATCGCAACGGGACGATGCGAAAATGATCCTACGGGGGCTCTCAAGGGTGCACTGGTAACGCCGGTTGCACGGCATCGCGCGGCTATCACTGAGCCAGAGGAGTTCGGCGGCCTTCTGAGAGCCATAGCGACATATGACGGCATGCCGGAAACAACAACTGCGCTCAAACTGCTGGCTTTGACGTTTGTTCGACCAGGCGAGCTTCGCTCTGCTGAATGGTGTGAGTTTGATCTCGATACGGCTGTCTGGGCGATTCCTGCCGAGAAGATGAAGATGCGGCGGCCGCATCGTGTTCCGCTTGCGCCGCAAGCGGTGGACATCTTGAAAGGGCTTCGTGCAATTACAGGCCATGGTTCGCTGCTTTTTCCTTCCGTGCGTTCACCGTCGCGCTGTATGTCGGAAAACACGATCAATGCGGCTTTGCGGCGTCTCGGCTTTGGACAGGAAGAAATGACCGGCCACGGCTTCCGTGCTGCGGCGTCTTCCATGTTGAATGAATGTGGGCGGTGGAACCCCGACGCGATCGAAGCTCAGTTGGCGCATATCGAGGGAAACGCCGTGCGCCGGGCTTATCAGCGAGCGGAGTTTTGGGAAGAGCGGGTTCGTATGATGGCCTGGTGGGCCGATCAATGCGAAGAAATGCGGGGCAGTGGGGTGGCGGAGCGTTAGACGGTAGGTTTTCGGACTCTACCTAGAACTATTAGCATATTGCATTGCCCCGGCCACGGATACCGGACAACGGCAATTCGGAAGGTGGCCAAAGCTTCGGAGACGGGACAAGGGACTAGCTAGAGCGTTTCGAATTGATTTGGAAGCGGTCTGGCTAAGAGAACCAGAGCATTTCCGGACAAACGAAATCGCGAAGCGATTCAACCGAAGTGCAAAATGGTCTAGAATCGCTTGACACGAAAAGCCAAGGCGTCCGAATCGATCGGATTTTACCGCTCGAAGGCTCTTCTTACCGAAGTTTTACAATCGGCTCGCCAACGGAAATTAGAGAAAATTCTTAAATTTACCAGGGGGATGTTAAGCCTCATCAAATTTGTAAATTCTTATAGGATTTTCGGAAGAGTCTTACGGCAATTCGGACTAGCGGCTGGGTGGTGCAATAACATAATAATTCTATAAATGCGCGATTCTTCTGCGATTACAACTTTTAATTGAAATTCTATCGATCCAATTAAGTCTAAACGCTTCATTGTATGGCTGGGGCGACGGGCGCGGAGTCCCGTCGTGACCATCGTGCCTCGGTCTATGCCGGACCCAATAAAGCATCCAGGACGCTGTTGAGCGATGCTTGATCCTTTGCCGCGTTTTTAAGGAAACCTTCGAGCCATTCATCAAGAGGCACCCCCGCTTCATTGGCCATTTTCGAATAAACGAGGGCGTTCTCCCATGGGATACGGATCTTCCTTCCCGTTCCGTCTATGGCCAGAGATATAGGCTCTCCCTCAGAGATATATTCACAAAGACATTCAGTGGCGTCTTCCAGATCTTCGTCAAACGCTTGTGTAGCCATAGAAAGGTATTCGTGCGGAATCGTCATGATTGTTTGCCTCCGTTCTGCGGGTACAAAAACATGCAAACATGTGAGCGCGGTCTTCGTCAAACAGAAAACACTCTGTGTCGAATAAGATTTCATTCTTAGATTTCAGTCTTTGTATAACATTCGGTATAACGCGCCAGTGTTGTCAGATTGCCGGGGCTGTCAGCGTTGTCAGTAGGGTGCTCCTATCGAATTCGTGACTGCTTTCGGCGCTTGCATGGTTTCACCCTGGCAACGCGCGAAGCCTCCAGCATTCTTGCGCGCCGAGGGATATGCTTTCGCCTGTTTCATGCTTTTCCGGCCATTGCGCACCAACCCAACACCACAGAACCTGGCATCCTCCACACTCCACACACTTTGCGGCTCTCTAAAGCTCGCCGCGCCGCGTGTGGAATGTGGAAAAGGTTTTGCTGGCCACAATTTTCAACTTTGTGGGCCAAATGTGGAAAAGTGGAGTCAATAGAAAACAATAGCTTAATAGGAAAAGGGTTTTTGTGGCAAACTGTGGCGTGTTGTACATCTCACCACAGAACACTCCACAAATGCGCTTTCGGATTTGTGGCGAATGTGGAGGGCTTTCAGCCGTTCGAACGTGTCTAACACACAGTCTAACTTGGCCTATGTTCGAAATACATAGAATATTTTCTAGAATTTAGTTCTGATGGTGTTGTCGAATTTCAATGCAAAAGACCTTGCACGGCTTCGCGGGTAGGACGATTGGAGGGCCGCCAAAAGTGTCTCTCGCCACCATGTTCCTTCGCCATCAAATGTTTCTCATCAATAGCCCTTTTGGCATGTCTTGTGAAATATGTGCTGAGTCTCTTCTCCAGCTTGTCTGTTGCCTCTCCAGTGTGCGCGGTTTCGGCAAGCCGCCGGCGATACCTTTCCCGGAATGCGCTATCGGGCACCGCTGTAACGGGACACCCATCTACCTCGATTTCTATGCTTCCTGACTCCAGGGCTTCATCCAACGATTCCGGGAAAGTTGTAAGACCCGGTGGTGGCTTTCTTGCTACAACCTTTTTCTCGTGTCTCGAACCCTCGACGATTGGTGTCCAATGGACCACCGCACTTTTCGCGACGGTTCCGTCTTTTCCAAACCCAATGTCTATGTCGCGAATTTGGAAGCCGATTTTGAAATCACCATCCATATCTCGCTGTTTCGTTACCTCCATTCGGGATCGCGCAATTTCGATTTCTGTGTCGGTCGCCGCCCGGAGCAATGAATGGCCTCTCGCCCCTTTTGCGACGTCTTTGCCGGAATGGTGAATGAATGTGAAATGCGCGCCCGTCCTCTTCTGAATAGTGCCTGCAGCAGAGACAAGGGCACCCATGTCAACTGAACTGTTTTCGTCGCCACCGCCCATTGCTCTCGATAAAGTATCGATGATGATCCAATTGCATTTTTTGCCTTTTTGCGACTCGGCTTCCCGGATAATGCGTAGAAGTTCTTTGATGTCTCCGGTGCTAGACCGAAGGTCTACGGGGTAGCGGACCAATGCAAGCGAGGGTTCCAGCACCTCAGCACCTTGCCGCTCCTGAAGGTGTTTCCTCAGCGCCGCTAGCCGTTGTTGAATACGCACTCCGCCTTCCGCCGCGACATATAAAACGAATCCTTGCGTTGTGCGCTTTCCGTTCCACGGAAACCCGGAAGCGACATGGAACGCCAAGTCGAGAAGTATGAAGCTTTTGCCTACGTTTGAGGGTCCGTAGACGACGCTTAGGCCCCCTTCGTCTAATAAACCTTCAACAAGAGGATGGTGGACTGTGTTCAATGCTGCGTCCGCCGCGGCATTAAACCATTCAAGCGCCATCTTGGGAGATGGGATTATTTTCGACTTGGTCTCTCCCGTATCGCCTTCATCGTTTTCACTGCTGCCGTCGCCGTCGTCGTAGGTGACAACGTCCTTTGGATTAATCTCCCCGAACATGGCCTCGAAAGTCCCGCATCCCATCGGCGACGTGCCGTATTGTGCGGAGTGCTCGACAAGGGCCTGGAGTTCTTCGCCACTCCACGGCGGTTCGCATCGTTCGTTCCAGTGCTCTAGAAGCAGATAAAGCGCGGTGTCCTCAGATAGGCCGAGGTCGCGCGTCAGGTGCGCGCAGACGCCGTATGTCGTCGCGTTGCCGCCTTGGCCTTCGATCGCGATCGGCGCATTGTTAAGCAGATAGTGCGTGCCAAGCGCAACGGCATCGTCAGAATCGTCGGGGGTTTCGAGCGTGCCGACTTGGCGAACGCGGGGAGGGGGGAGGAGAGGAGAAACCTCTTCGGGGACAAGCTCTATCTCGCTGTCCTTGACGATTTCGTAGGCGACTCCGTCAATCGTGCTCCCTGGTGCCAGCACGTAGCCATGGAACCCGCGAACGTCGAGACCGGAGCCGGGGCCGAGAAGATCAACCTTGTTCCCGACATTCTGACCGCAGTAATAGACGTGGAAACCGCCGGAGGGCGTCTTAACGGTCAGCGATGTGAAGGCGAGACCGAGACCCTTAAAGCTCTCGACGCCTTTCTTCCCGTCTTTCGTATCAAGGTCGAGGACAACCAAATTGGTCGTGCAAACGCCGATATTATAGTCAAACTCGGAACCTGTGACGGGGCATTTCCACCACTCACGGATCTTGTCTGGATCATCCGTGGCAAGGTGCTGCCAGTTTTTCATTTTAGGAAGCGGGTGCTTCCCATTCTCGCGCAAAGGGAAGACGCGAAATCCACGCGCCGCCCAAGCGAGCGCGGCGTCAAGCTTCCCTTCGAATCGCGGGTTTACATTTTTATTATCGGTTGGCAGTAACGTGTCTGTCATGTGGAATAACCGTTTAGAATTTAAGTAGGTTTGGGCCGGCGGGGCGTTGCCGCCACCGGTCTTTTTTCTGTCGATTGAGCGAGGTTGTGGCGGCGAATTGCTCACGAATGCGATTTGCAAACTGCGCGGGTCTGAAATTCCGTCAGAGTTTCTTTGCAGTGATTTAAGATTGCCGCACTCGAAGGTGTAGCTTCCCGGAAACAGAGATCTTTGCCGTCAATATGACCAAGGCTACTATAAACGAGCGTGGCCGCATTCGTCTCTTTGGCGACTAGTGACAGCCAATCGAGCGCGAACGGACATGGGCTGAAGGGACCAAGAGCTATCAGATCTGCACCATGAGATCTGGTCTCGGTGATAAGTCGGTTGGCGACAGAGACAGCGCTATCCCGATGAGTTATTCGCAGGGATTCAAGCCCACAGCCTTCAAGTCTGTAGACGCAAATATCTCGCACGACTTTGTATCGTTCGAGACGACGAGCTTCGATCTCGTGAAGCCAACGGCCTGTGCGTTTGAGATAATCGTCATCACCTTTATCGTAAACGATAAGAGTTTTGAACGGTTTCGCAGATACGCCGGTTTCATCGATAAGTCGCTTGCGTTCGAGCCCACTAAAGGCTACAGATAAAGCTGTCGATTGGCTCCCGTTTGTGATCGTGACTTTGCCACGTTCAAGTAATAGATCGCGGTATATTTGTAGTTCTTTCGGCCCCACAAAAGGAAGTATACTTTTTAACCCCGCTTCTGTTGGCGCAGAAGTGGGGTTTATTGTTGATAAACTCATGATGTAATCTCCGGATTGGCCCGGAGCGGAAATCTCTCTTCTATCGATCTACGCTATATCTGCATCTATTCCGCCCCGCAGGCGTGGGCTATTTCGAGAAATCAAAGCCCCGAGAATGCCGTTCCATTTTTTGAAGGCTGTTGCCGTCGAAGGCGTGCATGCCGTTGCCAAGGCACCGGCGAAGCGCATCGTCCGCGCTTCCACCCTTCAAGGAAAGAGCATATGGGAGCCACGCCTGTATGAACTCGTCAGGGCTCATGCGCTCCTGGGCGAGAGCGGAGCGCACCTCGTCCATGCGAAAAGGCTGAAAATGCTTACCGGTCGGGGCAGATGGCGTAAACGAATTGGTACTCATTGAATTTTTCCTTCCATTTCGCGTCGCCAATCGGCCGCGGCTTCGTTCGAGATCAATTTGCGGCGGCCAACAGTCATGATGCGTGGGCCTTCGCCTTTTTTGAGCAGATCGTACATAAATGTCCTGCTAATGCTGTGCGATCGGCAGAATTGAGTAATGCTCATTGCGCCGAATACAGGGACGGATTGCAGCATCTGTTGTGTGTATCTCCTCTGTCACTTTTGGATACAGAAGAACGGTAGCATAGCGTTGCTTACGGTGTCAAATTAGGCTCGGTTTTTCATAATTTTAGTGTTTTGTTGTGCGGGATCTAACCTTCCCTAAAATTTTAGAATTTTTTCTTAAATTTGGTGCTCTGTTAGACAGATGTTATACGCCTGACTGGTTAGTGTATCCGTCATAGAGGAACGTCGTTGATTGTCTGCTCATGTTTACTTGACCGGACAAGGCACTCGCCGGAATGACGGTTTGCGGAAGAGGTACAAAAGAACCAGGGGTGAGTGGATGCCGGGCAGGAACAAGGACCGCGGTATGGGGATCGTGGCACTATGGCCGCCGCGCCTGGATGATGAGGAAGAAATCTGGCTGGCGGCGTTACTAAGGTCTGGCTTGTCAGAGGATTTGGCGGCTGGCACGAATGGCGAGTCGCTCCGCGCGAATTGATTCGGGGAAAAATTACGCGTCAGTGGCAGAAAGAGATGGGAATGGAACCGGCCAAGCCGAAAAATCTGTTGGTATTTATGTTGGTACAGACATTTTCCGAGTTATAAATTTTTTATGTAAAATCAATGATTTATATAAATCATTTGGCTCCGCCCCTGGCACCATTATATTTTCCCTTTAGATTCAACGTCTTTATCTTTTCCACTTTTTTGGAAGAGAGACGCCTTTCCAAAACCATGTCGTGCCGTCGCCGTGCGTCTTTGTCCAAGGCCAGTGGTGATCGTGCTGTCAGCAGAGTCAGCTTCACGAAGCTGTTTGCCCAAAGTCTGGCAGAAGACCATGCGGCATCCATTCTTCCTGACGCTGTATGGGCTGAAATAATCGCGCCGTCGTTTTCACTGGATGTGCCGCGCCCGAAGTCGAGCGGGCTTGGGTCGGTAATCCAGCGCAGTCGCCCCGCGGCATCCTGTTCTTCCGTGATACGGAACCTCGTGGGCATATCTGCCTGACGAGATTGTCGGTTGCTCCGGGATGACACGCTGACGCAGGGCGCTCGCCCCGCAGGACGCAATTTTGCGGGGTAGGCTCCATCGCCCTATGCTGGACCGACCGAAAAGATCGAGCGCGCCATCGTGGCGAAGGCAAGGGCTTGCGCTCCCAGCATCCTGACCAGGGCCAACCGGCATGACAGCATGGTGATGAAGAGTGGTCGATGCCATTCATCCGATGCGACAAAAGCGCAGCATACAGCGCAAGAGACCGGACGGGTTTCATGCCGATACGGGTTATGACTTCGATCGGTGCCAATCCGATCTGCGTCGCTGTGCCATCATCCTTTTCAGAATGCTCAACCAGTGTTGTTGGCGCCGCTCCAACAATGGTCATCTCCGAGTTCTATAGCAAAATTTTTTCTTGGCGAAGGCGCTTGATGTCGATGTCACATATTTGTTTTGTGTGGCTATGGAGCAGTTTTGCCTGAAGATTTTCACGCCCTGTATGAATTTCTTGGAAACATTGTGTCACCGACTGAAATGACCAATGGCGTGAAAGCGGCGCAGGTCGCTGCCGGATACTTTCAAAGCATATATTGTATTAAGTGAGACTTATGTATGCATCAATAAAATACTTATCTTTATAAAAATCAATAATATATAACCAACAACTATAGAAATTAAAACAAAAGCGTTATGAGCGCTTTTTGATTGTATCTTAAGATAAGAGACGATTTGCTTTGATCATATATGGATCAATATCCCTCTGCAAAGTAAAATTTTACTGAATAGGCTTTTCAAATTGTTAATGGTATTAATAAAGTAACTTGATCCTGTAGCGCGATCAATTCCGATATATTATTGGCTTTTTTAATTAGCTATTTCTATGTATAGATTTTTATTAAAATCAAAAAAAGGAATATTTTTAATATGTTTTCTTCATTTTTTAAGCATAGATTTCATTTATTGCGGTGTTTGTACGAGAGAATTATTGTATATTTAATAGAGTGTTTGCCAATACTCGTCAATTATCAAAATCTCAAATTGGAAATGGACGGGTTTCTCTCGAAGGAAAAACTGGGAATTAATCAATGGGAACGAGAGGAGCTAATTCTGTTCGTTAAAAAAGTTGATAACAATAGTATCAACGCTTCCAATTTCAGTATGATTTACAAGGATGATATCCATCTGTGTATAGGACGACATATTTTTATATCGCGATTTCCAGAAAAAACGATGGTGGAATGTGGTGCTTACGTTCATGCCCGTGTGGGAGAATTCGGGCCTATCACTGAACTGTTTTCGCCATCTGAAATCAGCCGTTGGCATAAAATCACACCTCAAGAAGCACGTGATGCTGTCGTCTATTTTCTGGAAACGGGTGATCCACAATGGGGGAATGCAGCTCCAAGCCTTGTTCGTCCATTTTAAAAATTAGATACGGATAGTAGATGTATATCGTTCTTGTGATATAGGGTGTCGAAGCTTTCTATAATGCTTTTGAAGATTTTTCAGAGCCAAAAAAGGAATGAAAAGATTATCATCTTTCTGTTGTGGTAGTCGATAAAATCGGATTTGCCGGAAGTACCATAATATTTCTTTATTATGAAAAACTGATATTAGGGCCTGTTAGTTCTTGAATTATTCCCTATATCTGATTGATGAGCACGGACAAGAGCTTACAAGTCTTCACGGATGAAGCCTGGGCGATCTGGGAGCCTCTGATCCAGGCGGTACAGCCGCATGGTAAAACGCCTTTGCAGAACCTGCGTCGGACCATTACGGCGATCTTCTGGCGGCACACCAACGGTGCCAAATGGCGCAGCATTCCGCCGGAGCTTGGTCCGTGGTGGAAGGCGGCGCAGACATTCATCCGCTGGTCGAAGCTCGGGGTCTGGGAACGGCTGCTTGCCCTGGTCCAGAAGCAGAAGAGCCCGGCACT
>NZ_JQJH01000010.1 GCF_000745425.1 Beijerinckia mobilis | reverse complement strand
TCTCTGGTCGGCCGCGTTCTCGAGGGGCTGGGGAGCCGTGGCGGCTCGGTCCGCATGGAGGCCGATTCCAATCTGCTGATCGTGCAGGGCACCGCCGCCGAACGTCAGGCGGCGATGGAAGCCGCTGAAATGGTCGATGTCGACTGGCTGAAATCGCGTTCCGTGGCGGTTCTGCCGCTCACCAATTCGAGCCCTGACACGGTGATCAACGAGGTCCACCACATACTCGGCACCGGCGAAGGTGGATTGAGCAAGGATATCGTGCAGATGCAGCCGATCAACCGGCTGAATGCGGTGCTGGCGGTTTCGCGCAATCATGCGGCGATCCAGAAGGTGACGCAATGGGTCGCCAAGCTGGACAAGGCGGATTACACGGCGCTGGGCGTCAAGGTCTATAAGCTGCAATATGCCAATGCCAAGACGGTCGCCAAAATGCTGAACCAGATTTATGGCGGCAGCGGCGGCGGCCAAACCAGTGACGATCAGGACAAGGATGTTCTGCAGCCGGGTGGCGCATCAAGCAGCACGGCGGCTGGAAAAAGCGGAACCGGTAGCAGTGCATTCAGTTCGGGCTTCGGCAATCAATCCTCGAACCAGAGCAGCAGCGGTTTCGGCGGATCCTCCGGTACTCAGGTTGCGAGCGCGTCAGGCTCCAGTGCCTTCGGATCAAGCCCATTCGGCTCGCTGAAATCCGGCTCCGGTAGCGGCGGCCAATCGGGCGGGTCAGGCACGGACGATAGTGCTTCCGCCGGAGGCGGCGGTGGCGCTGGCAAGAACAAGAACATCAGGATCACACCTGATGTGGACACCAATTCCCTTTTGATCTACGCGAACCGGCTCGACTATCGGCTGATCGAACATACCGTCCGCTCGATGGACCGGCCTCCGACCCAGGTGGCGATTGAAGTCACGGTGGCGGAAGTCACCCTGACCGATGCGCTGAACTATGGCGTGCAGGCCTATTTGAATCAGGGCTCGGTTGCGGCGCAATATACCAATACTTCCGGGTCGAGCAGTTCGAGCTCAAGTTCAAGCACGAGCACCTCCACGGTCATTCCCCTCGCGACGACCAATCCGGCCTTGAATCTTCTCATCGGTCAGGTGGTCAATCCCCGCCTCGTCATCAATGCTTTGTCGACCATCACGGATGTCAAGATCCTGTCGACGCCGTCGCTCGTGGTCGTCGATCGACAGCCCGCCGTACTGCAGGTCGGCGATCAGGTGCCGATCCTCAGCCAGCAATCGACCTCGACGATCACCTCGACTTCGGCGATCGTCAACAGCGTGGAATATAAGGATACCGGTATCATTCTGAACGTCCTGCCGCGCGTGAATGCGAATGGGATTGTGGCCCTGGACGTCGAACAGCAGATCAGCAGCGTCAGCAGCACGGATTCGACCACCCTCACGCCCACCATTTCCCAGAGGCGGGTCCGCAGCACCATCGCTATTCCCAGTGGACAGACCGTCATGCTGGCCGGTCTCATTCAGGAAAAGAGCAATGGAACACGCACCGGTATTCCCATCATCAATAAAATCCGTTTCCTGAATGATATCGTTTCGAACCGCAGCACGTCAGACAGCCGCAGCGAACTGATTATTTTCATCCGGCCGCAGGTCATCCGCAACGGTTTCGACGCTCAACAGGTTTCTGAGGAGTTCCGTGAACGCCTGCAGGTCATGCGCGACCACCATTGAGGATTGCTCGTGCTCGATAGCTCCGATTCTCCTTGCAATGGCTCCAGCGTGGCTACGAAATCGGCCGCGCTCGCATCCCCTGTGTTGCCGGAAACCAGGAATACCAAAAGCGTGACCCTGAAGAACGAGACTGCGACAGGTGGTGGTCTCCATCACGAGGGGCTCGATCGCAAGGGTCTCAAAGCAGACGAGGAAGACGGCTTTTCGGAAGAAAGCTGGCTCGATCTGCCACCTGCCCTCTATTTCCTGGCGGTCGTCGTCATAGGTCTATGCGCCGCCACCCTGCTTCCTCCCCCAGACGCCTGGTTCTTTACCGGATTTGGCCTTCTCGCAGTCATCATCATCCGATCCGATCTGGAATCCTTTCTCATTCCCGATTGGGCCAGTCTTGCCGTCCTTCTCCTGGGGCTTGCACGGGCGATCATTGTGCCATTGGCCGATGGTTGGGGAACGCTCGGAGAGCTTCTTCCGTCAAACCTGTGGCCGGAGCTATGGCCTGCCCTTGCCACAGCGCTTCTTGGCTTTGTGCTGTTTTATGCAATCGCGCGGCTCTATCATGTTTTCACCGCGCGCGAAGGATTAGGCTTCGGCGACGTAAAACTCGCAGGCGCGCTGGGGGTGTGGCTCGATCCCTTCAGTTTTTCGGTCATGCTCCAATTGGCGGCTTTCTCGGCGCTCCTTGTCGCCTTGCTGGAGCGTGGATTTCGACAAGGGCCGCGCACCACGCTCTTGCCATTTGGCGCTTTTCTCACGCCCTGCGCATGGCTTTGCGCTTTTTTGCTCGCGCTGGAGCCGGATCTGTTGGGGTTGAGGCCATGAAAGCGCAGGCACCAGCAATACCGGAACACATTCGGATGGTTCCGAAATGCTCTATCGCGACAATGGAGCATTTTTTCGATCTTTTTCAATCGCCAGACGCATCACTTGCCAGGCGGGATCCACGAGAAGCTGCTCGGAAAATCGAACGAAAGAGAGATCATTCGCAACGCGGAGCCATTCTCGTCTTCGTCGTTCTTTTGATCGCGCTGATAGCGACCCTTCTCGCCGCCGCGCAACATCTTGTCGTCAGCAACGCCCGCGCGGCGAAGGTCTTCGCTGATTCCCTGCGGGCGGAAGAACTCGGCCGCACCGCGGTCGACCTCGTCATGGCTCAGATCCAGACCGGCGATCCTACCGGACGACGCAACGGCTCATTCACCGCTTTCCTGGATCAGGCCGATCTTCATATTGATTATCTTTCCGAATCTGCGCGGATCGATGTCAATCTCGCGCCTCCTGCCTTGATTGCGGGTCTTGCACGCGCGGCAGGTCTCGAACCCAACGAGGCCAGCGCGCTGAGCGAACGGATCGCCTCGCTGCGCGGCGCAGGCAATAAGAAATCGATCGAAGATATCGAGGCCGTGGCATCAACATGGGACCTTGACCCCGAGGTTTTCGCCGCTATGCGGCCCTATCTGACCGTCACCAATGGAAGCGCCAAGGTCGATCCTTTGATCGCCGATCCAAAAGTGATCGCGGCCCTGTTTGAAGGGGAAGGTCCGGCGAGCGAACTTTTTCTCGCCAGACGCGCTGAAGGTTTCGCGACGGAAAATGATGCCACCTCGGCGCTGCCTTCGCGCGTGCGCGAGGCTGTCACCTTCAAACCGGCACGCGCCCTGCGGGCTCACGCCCGCGTTCATCTCGCGGATGGCTTCCAAAGGAGCTATGAATTCGTTCTCACTATGCCGAAAGCTGATGACGAGAAGGCTGAGCCTCTCGCCTGGCGCATGATTCCCTGAGGTACGAGACGATGCCTACGGACCTCTTCGCAAAGCTTCTGATCCTGTGGAACTGGTTCATCGACGCATTGAGCATTGTCGTCGTCGCCTGCCGGGATCATTTCTCGCCGCCGAAGCGTTTGCTCGTGCGGCTGGGTGATGACGTCTGCGATGTTTTCGCCGCCGATGGGATCCTGCTTGGCTCAATCACCCGGGAAGGTGAAGGATGGACTTCGACATCCCCCGTGCAGACCGCCTTCGAAAATGCACATATTGATCTCGCTTTGCCCGAGGCCTGGATTTTGCGGCGCAGCCTCCAGCCTATCGCTGCGGAAAGCCTGCCCTTTGTCGAAGCTTTGGCACGGCACCAGATCGAACGGCTGACGCCATGGCGTGTCGCGGATACTTATTTCGGCGTCAGAACCGAGCCCTTCGAGGATGATCCGGCAAGACTGCGTGTAGAAGTCGCCGTCGTCGCGAGAACCAAGATCAGCCATCGGTTGAATTTTTTCCGCGCCGCCCAGGCAGCGAATATCCGTCTGCTGGTGCTTGAGAATGACGCGATCCCCGCTTTCGTTCTTTCAATGAAGGATGAATTCGACGGCGAAAATGATACGGTCAAATTGCGCCGCCGGATCAGCTATGGATTGGCGGCCGCCCTGCTGCTGATCGGCTTTGGTTTCGGTCTGTCTGCTCTAGAATATTGGCGCGTCGGCGGGGAGATCGAAACACTCGATGAAGATATTGCCCGGCAGCGCGCGCTCTTGCGGCCGCCGGATCTCGGCACCGATATGAAGGTCGTGACGGCGCAATCCCTGCGCCGCCGGCATCGGATCGGGCCCTGTGTCACCGGTTTGTTGGAGGCTCTTTCCGACGCTTTGCCGGATCATGCCTATATCGATGATTTCGCTCTGGAGAAGGGGGCTCTGCGGATTTCCGGAATGTCGCGGAATGTCGCGGATCTGGTGCCCCGCCTTGAAGGAACAAAGTTTTTTTCCGAAGTTGGTTTCGCCGGCGCGACGACACGCGAAGAAGGTGGCGTAGACCGTTTTCATCTCGAAATGCATATTGTCGCGAACTCAGAAAATCGGTGTTCCTGATGCCTTCCGCCTTTTTTTCCTTCGTCCTGCGCAAGGTCCGCCCCAACCGCCTCTCCATCGATTGGGCATCCCTTGCCACGGCGGTCAAAAGCCTCGCGACACAGGACCTGACCTTCAAAGGCCCGGCCGGCGCTCTCATCCTTCTCGCAGGCTTTTTCACTCTCAGCATCGGCGTTTTGCTCATGCAGGCGAACGAGCTCGGCGCGATGAAGCTCGAACGCGACGCCAAGACGGAACAACTCGCCGTCCTGCGCAAGAAACAGCCGCCGCAGCTTCAAGGCACAGGCACCGATCAAGCTGTCGATATGCGTGAGCCTTTTATCGTCGCGACGACAAAGACGCTTGCTGCCGCTGAAGTCGATCGGCTCCTGCGCGCTGCCGTCACCGATTCCGCCGGCAATCTTCTGTCGAGCCGCGTGGAAGGGGCTGGCGAAGATTTTCTCCAGACGGCGACACCAGGACAGGATCATCGTATTGCCGCCGATGTCGTGGTCGAGGGAAAAATCGAGGCGCTTCAAGCGTTAATTTTCCAGCTTGAAACCGGCGCTCCCTATTTCTTCATCGAATCCCTCAATGTGCAACCCGCGCAAATCGGTGGTGAGAATTCGAATACACCGATGTTGCGGGCCACATTCAAGACTGTCGCCTATTGGCGGGTGCCAACATGAGGTCAAAGACGCATCGCGGACTGTTTCTTCTGCTCATTGTTTCGGCCCTTGCCGGGAGCGGTTCAAAATTCATCCACCCGGCGATAGCCGAGCCAGCGCTCACCGATTTCGAGGCTACGCGCGAGCGCCCGCTCTTCGTCCCCACGCGCCGCGGCCCCCCAAAGCCTGTCGCCCATTATGAACCGCCTCCACCACCTCCGCCGCCAGTGGAAACACCACCGCCGCGCGTGCGCCTGGTCGGCATCGTCTATAGCGAGCAGGAAAAACGGGTCCTCCTCATCGCGGATAATCCCGCGAAGCCGCGCAGCCTGCAACAAGGCGATGCGATAGACGGATGGGCCGTGACACGCGTCGACCCACGCAGCATCGAATTGCGAAACGGCGAACGCTCGCTCGTTCTCGTCCTGGGGAAGAAGGACGCTCATTCCCGTTAATGTCCATGACATTCGAGAGTTGTCGCTTCAGACCCATAAGAACAAAACAGTCTGAACCTGATTCATCGCACTTTAGTATAAGTGTTCAAAAAGTGTTTATTTCCAATTGAACCAAGATTGTTTTATCAAGATGAAACTAAAGTAAATTTGATTAAAATTATTGTTTATCATTTATTCCGGTTGGCCACCCGCTTATTCGCGCTAGATTGCCTTAATCGATATATCGGTCGCAAATTCCGCTTCGCCTGTGACACTCGCTATTATCGTGAAGTATCAAGCCCAAGAGCAGATTCCGAATTTAAGATAGTTGTGAAACCGATCAAAGATACAGAGTATCAGATCTGACCATCCTCCGCTCTAAAGCATGCGGTGATAAATTTGACTCACTACGTGATTTCCTTACATTGAAAACGCTCTGAATTTTTGAGTTTGGTATTTCTGGAGAAGCAACGTTCATTTTTAGCGTACTTCTGTGTAGCCTTCCGTTCTATCAAAGTATTTATCTTATTAATACCTACATAATCCATATACTTTCTTAGCTTTACTCTACACCACAAAAAATTCGATATGCTTATTTTTAAAGGTGTTTCTATGTATTTTTTGACAGCAGTTTGCGCATGCCGGTGAGAAAATCGCTCGCTCAAGTGGAAGCGGCTTTTGTGGAAGCTGCAATCGACCCGAATTTGTGGAATCAGGCGATGGAAATTGCCGCCGACGCCACAGGTAGCGCGGGTGCCTTGATGTTTCCGGCCAAAGGCCCCGCCGTCAGCATTCCTCTCACCAGATCCATGCTTGGCACATACGAAACCTACCTGCGTGACGGATGGTACCAGCGGGATGAACGCTATCGCGCGATCCCTTTGATGATGCGCAACGGCGTCGCGACCGATTTCGATATTTTCACAGCCGAAGACATGCAGAGGCATGAATATTACCAGGACTTCCTCGCGAGGGCAGGCTTGCAGTCCGGCGCCATCGTCAAAGTGGCCAGTGATCACGATGTCTGGGTACTGTCGCTGCAGCGAGGGATCGGACAGGGCCGTTTTAACCCCGAGGAACTTCGTCTTATTGCGTCCTTGAGCGCCAAGCTCTCGAGCGCCGCGGCGCTTGCCGAAGCCCTAAGCTTTGCTAAAGTGGAAAGCGCTCTCGGCGCGTTCGAGTCCTCGGGGAAGGCGGTCGTCCTGCTCGATCGCATGGGGCAAGTCCAGAGGACCAATGCATCTGCCGATCGGCTGCTCGACGGCGATGTGACAATCGCCAACAAGCGCCTCGCCTCTTGGTCGGCACAGGCAACATCGGCGCTAGATCAAGCCTTGCGGACGCTTCTCTGGTCTCCCGGTCCTGTTTCGCTGACCCCGCCTGTTCCATTGCCACGCAAGGATCCCGCCCGGCGTCCGCTTCTCGCCTATCCTTCACGCATGACACCGACTTCAGGCGATCTCATCGCCGCCTGCCGCGCCATCGTCGTGCTCGTAGATCTTGATCATCGCCCTCGTCCGCCAGAGGAAACTTTACGGGCGATTTTCGGTCTCACGCGTGCTGAAGCCCGGCTCGCCAGGCAACTCTCATCGGGAGAAAGCCTCGCTGACGCCGCCGAGGTGCTCGGCATCAAGCTGGAGACGGCACGCGCGCATCTCAAAGCCGTGTTTTCGAAGACCGACACGCATCGCCAGAGCGAGCTCGTCGGCCTGCTGGCGCAATTGTCATCATTCAACCCGTGCCGGTAAGGCAGACTTTGGCGCAGACGAAAACAAAAATGTCTACGCCCTGGGTGAGGATCGCTTTTCCGTTTCACGCTTCAAGCATGTTCGGAAACATCCGAACATGCTCTAAACCGGCTCTACGGCCACGATCCCGGGTATCGTTTTCAGGCTTCCCGCTAGCTGCGCCGACACATTGAATGTGCCGGCCAATCGCACTTCCACATCGCCGCCATCGGTCATCAAAACCAGTGATATCTCGCCATCCCCACGTGTCGTCAATTTCTGCGCTATGGAGGCCAGACTGTCTTCATTGCGGACAAAGACACGCAGGCCTTTTTGTATGCGGCTCGCCACCTGATCGAGCGGTTCGACGGAAAGAATGCGGGCGCGCACATCCTCGCCCTCGGCGACGGCCTGCAAAGCGACAAGAACCGCCGCGCCTTTTTCGAGCATGTCACGATATTGGTTGAGGCTTTCCTGAAACAGGATCGCCTCATATTGGCCGGACTGATCGGACAATTGCACAATACCCATTTTGGTGCCGGATTTTGTGCGCCGTTCCTTGCGGTCGAGCACTGTTGCCGCAAGCCGCGCGGCGGAAGCCTCGCCCTGCTTCACCTGCCTGGCAAAGCTTGCCCAACGCTGCACCCGCAGCCGTGTCAGAATCGAGGTATAACCATCGAGCGGATGGCCCGAAAGAAAGAAACCAGCCGCATCGAATTCCTTCTGCAACCGTTCCGCAAGCGTCCAAGGCTCAGTTTTCGGAAACAGGATCGTGCCTGACGCGGGGCCGCCGAAAAGGACGCTCTGGCCAGCGGCCTCCTCCTCGCAGCGGCGATTGGCCATGGCGATCATGGTTTCGATCGCCCCGAAGACTTTCGCGCGATCCTTGTCCAAAGCGTCGAAGGCCCCCGCCGCGACGAGACATTCGAGCATACGCTTATTGATTTCGCGCGGATTGAGGCGATGCGTGAAATCATTCAGATCACGGAAAAGCCGGCCGCCGCGCGCCGTCACCAGGGCTTCCGCCTGCGCCGAGCCAACGCCCTTGATCGCCGATAGAGCGTAGCGAATATGCAGCCGCTCGCTCTCGTTCTCTTTCTCACTGGCGACGTCGAAATCGACGCCGGAGGTCTGCACATTGGGAGGATCGACGGGAATGCCGAGACGCCGGGCCTCGTTGCAGAATTCCGCCAGCTTGTCCGTGTTGGATTTATCGAGCGTCATCGACGCGGCCAGGAATTCAACCGGATGATTGGCCTTGAACCAGGCGGTCTGATAGGCGATCAGGGCATAGGCTGCGGCATGGCTCTTGTTGAAGCCGTAATCGGCGAATTTGGCGAGAAGATCGAAAATCTCGTCTGCCTGTTTCTTGGTAAGGCCGCGTTCCACCGCACCCGTGACAAAGCGGCTGCGCTGGGCGTCCATTTCCGCCTTGATCTTCTTACCCATGGCGCGGCGCAGGAGATCCGCCTCGCCGAGTGAATAGCCCGACAGCACCTGGGCGATCTGCATCACCTGTTCCTGATAGATGATGACGCCAAAGGTCTCCTTCAGAATATGTTCGATCTTGGGGTGAATGTAATCGGCTTGTTCCTCACCCAGCTTCACCGCGCAATAAGTGGGAATATTGGCCATTGGCCCCGGCCGGTAGAGGGCGACGAGAGCGATGATGTCCTCGAAATGGTCGGCGCGCATTTCGACGAGCGCCTTGCGCATGCCAACACTTTCAAGCTGGAACACGCCGACCGTCTCGCCGCGCCCGAGCATCGCATAGGTTTTCGCGTCATCGAGGGGAATTGTCGCCAGATCCACCTCGATCCCACGCCGTGCAAGAAGCTTGACGCAGGTCGAAAGCGTGGTCAGCGTCTTCAAACCCAGAAAGTCGAATTTCACGAGACCGGCGGGCTCGACCCATTTCATGTTGAACTGGGTTGCCGGCATGTCCGATTTCGGATCACGATAGAGCGGCACCAGATGTTCGAGCGGACGGTCGCCAATGACAATGCCCGCCGCATGGGTCGAGGCATTGGAATAAAGCCCCTCGAGCGTCTCAGCGATCGTGAGCATGCGCCCGACGAGCGCATCCGAACGGGCCGCTTCCTGCAGGCGGGGTTCGGATTCAATCGCCTGTTTGAGGCTGACCGGCGCTGCCGGATTCTGCGGTACCAGTTTGGCAAGTTTATCCACTTGGCCGAGCGGCATTTCCAACACGCGACCGACATTACGCATGACGCCGCGCGCGAGAAACGAACCGAAAGTGATGATCTGCGCAACTTTATCCGCGCCGTAACGGCGGCGCACATAAGCGATCACCTCGTCGCGGCGGTCCTGACAGAAATCGATATCGAAATCCGGCATCGACACACGTTCCGGATTGAGAAATCGTTCGAACAGGAGGCCGAAACGGAGGGGATCGAGATCGGTGATCGTCAGCGCATAAGCGACCAGCGAACCGGCGCCCGAACCACGTCCGGGGCCCACGGGTATGCCTTGCGCCTTGGCATATTTGATGAAGTCCGAGACAATCAGGAAATAGCCCGGAAACTGCATTTTGACGATAATGTCGAGCTCGAAGGCGAGGCGCGCGTGATAATCCTCCACCGTGAGGCCCGCTGCTGGCGGCTGGGCGGCAAGGCGCGCCTCAAGACCCGCCTCCGCCTGGCGCCGCAATTCGACCGCCTCCTCATCAGCCTGCCCGGAACTGCCGAAACGTGGCAGAATCGGTTTGCGCGTTAACGGCCGATAGGCACAGCGCATGGCGATTTCGACGCTATTGTCCGTCGCCTCCGGCAGATCGGCAAAGAGCGCGACCATTTCAGACCGGGTTTTAAGCCGGTGCTCCGGCGAAAGGTGACGGCGGTCGGCATTGCCAATCACGGCCCCTTCGGCAATGCACAAGAGAGCATCATGCGCCTCGTAATCAGAAGCGGCCGCGAAATAAGGCTCGTTGGCCGCGACGAGCGGCAGGGATTTACGGAAAGCGAGATCGAGAAGCTGTGGTTCGACGCTCTGTTCGTTGGAAAGATGATGGCGTTGCAGTTCTGTATAGAAGCGGCCCGGAAAAAGCGTGGCGAGTTGATCAGCGCGGATAAAAGCGGCCTCGGGGCGTCGCGCAGCAAACGCCCGGTCCAGCGGGCCGTCGGGACCACCGCTCAGGGCGATCAACCCCTCGCAATGGCCGGACGCCAGTTGCGAGAGACGAACGTGGGGCAACTCGCCCGCTGACGGATCAAGCCAAGCGCGCGACGTCAAATGCATGAGATTGAGATAGCCGGTCTCATTCTGGGCGAGCAGAACGATATTGGCGCAGCCGGCGCCATTCTCATCGCCGCGCGTGGCCAACGCCTGGCCATCGCCGAAATCAACCGTCAATTGCAGGCCGGTAATAGGCTGGATCCCAGCCTTGTAGGATTTTTCGGAAAATTCGAGTGCGCCGAACAGATTGTTCGTGTCGGTCAAGGCCAGAGCCGGCATTCCATCGGCCGTGGCCAATTTGAGCAGTTTGTCGATCTTGATGGCGCCTTCCCGCAGGGAATAAGCGCTATGCACATGCAAATGGATGAAACCGACAGAAGCTGACATCGAATTATTATCCGTCAAAGAGAGCGGCAACGCGAGTCATACCGATTGAAAGGAAGTATCTTTCCACCGAATCCACTCGGAAACGACCTGCCCGCGCGCCACCTCGGGCCGAACGCATGTTACGCGCCGAGCCTTACTGCGACCGCTCGTTTCGGACCGTGTGCATCTATCTCTCGTGTGCTCCGGGTCTAAATTGATTGCAACAATGCAATCTTGAGCATCAACAGCGAAATTGACAGAATCGATGATTAGGGGCTTTATCCAATGAAAAGCTGGGGCATATTCGCAGCACTATAGGTTGATTTCAAATTTACTAGATTTACTTAGTAAAAAGTAAAGATATCGAACAATTCCAGATCAAAACATCCTATCCTGCAAACAGCGTTTAAACATCTTCTTTATAAAATGAACAAGGCACGTTCTTTTCGGAGGGACCTTTTCCATCATGCTTCAGATCAATCCGGAAACCAGTTCACCTTATCAATGGAGCACGGTGGAACCGATTGAAGCTTGCCGTCAGGCGCTTCATAAACGTCCTTTTCTACTGCGCCATAATCTTGCAGGAAATCCCATCTTCTCCGTCGAGGCTTTCGCCAAGGTCGCGGAAGCGGCGAGCATAAGACCGGACGATCTTCACATGGACGCCGGCAAGGTGCGGTTGACCGACAAATGGGGGCAAATTCCAACCCCGGATGTGCCCGTCGCCGAGGTATTCAAACACATCGACACAGCTGACGCCTGGATCATCATGAAACATGTCGAGATTGATCCGGTTTACGGAGAGTTTCTCGATAATTTTGCCGCTTTCGTGCGCAAGATCGCAGGTCCCGAAGGCGCTTCCATGATCCTCAACCCGGAAATGCTGGCCATCGTCACATCGCCGAACCGGAAGACGTCCTTTCATTTCGACTCGGAAATCAACTTCCTCGTCCAGGTGCAGGGAACGAAGGAAGTCTGGATCTGCGATCCGCAGGACCGCAGCATAACAACGGAAGAGGAACTCGAAAGCTATTACGCTGGCAATATCACCGCCGGCACCTACAAACCGCATGCGGAACAAGCCGCCTGGCATTACTTCCTGCAGCCTGGCGATGCCGTACACATTCCCTCACATGCCTGTCATTGGGTACAGAATCACGACAATGTATCCGTATCTTTCAGCCTGAATATGGAATTTCCCGCCTGGCATCAGGCCGAGGTCTATCGCTTCAACCGCTATCTGCGCAAATTGGGTATCATTCCCAATCCTCCGGGAAAATCCTGGCTACGGGATCGTTCCAAGGCGGCGGCTATAACGACAGTTCGTCGGACGAAAGAATTGTTGCACCGCCCAAGCTGAATGGACGCACCATCCGAGAGAAACGCGATGGGACGAACCCCATCGCATCCGCAGGATTCCCGGGAATGGGACATGAAGAGATATTGATGTGCCCATAGGGATTCGCTTCGAAATCAGAGCCTTTCCGATTGATCTGGCACGTGTAGCGATTTTTCTTCGACCAGAAGGCTCCCGCGGAACTGCGATCTCGGATGTCCGCGGCGGCAGCCATCATTGGCCATTTAACATCTCCCTGTTTCAGACGTCGATTGAATCCTCATTGCGCTGAATATGGTAGCGGCGCAGACCGTCACGCAGCAGGCGATTGTCGCTGACCAGGACCGGCAAGCCATGGATATCCTGGGCAAGATCGATATCCGGATCGAAGCCGCTCTCAATCAAAATATCCTTGCGGCTGATGTAGAAGCGGTTGCGTTTCGGTCCGTGAAAACCGTGCAGGACGCTGCCTTGCACGCAGCCGATATCCTGTTTGATATGTATCTCGCAGCGCTGGGCGAATTCCCGGAGCCGCCGGATATAGCCTTTGGAAAGCGGACGCATGCGCTGATCAGCCAATTCCCTTTCCGTCACGCTCAGGAGTTTGCCGCAGAACCCAAGCGCCATATGATAATCGGCGGAGCCCGTCACCATCCAGTCGATCAAACGGCCGATCCCTTGCAGCGCATCACGACGAATGGCCCAGGAATAGCCGTAATGCTGGCGCCAGTCCTTCTGTGTTCGCGGATTAGTGAGCAGAGCGCGGGACAAACGCCCCGGTCCATAGCCGTCATTCGGCATATCCACATCTCCCGCGAGCCAGGCCGCACAGAAGCTGCGGTCGATATCATGGCCCCATTCATTGGTGAGGCATTCTCCCTTGGGGCCAAGATCCATCGAATGCGACCATGTCTGCCCAACCCGGCAATGCTGTAACATGTGCACCGTCTCGGACGCCCAATCCGCGCGGACATGCCTGATGTCTGCATCCTCCCAGCAGAGATATTTCGCGTCCTCCGGCAAGTGGGAAAAGCCGAGATTAACAAGACCTTCCTTGAGCCAGATCTCCTGTTCCGAACCGCCGCGCACCTGCACGATCCTGACATGCCGCAACGCCGGATCGTCCGGATCGAGCTCGTAGGGCCGTTCTCCGAAAGCATGTTCGACGACGGTTAATTGAACACCCGAGTCAAGCATATGCGCAATCCATTCACGCAGCAGGCGTATGCGCGATTGAAAGCGCCTGGCATTCGAATAGACACCTACGACATGAAGCAGATTTGCATGCATCGATCATCATCCGGCAATTGGAAACGCCATAGCGCGGAGAAGTGCTATTGCGCTATGATGATCGATTACATAACATCGTCGTTCCCTTTCCGCGACAACCGCGCCATCCATGACATCGGCGCAACAGACCTGATCTGCTCGAAAGCCGTGTAGGGATAGGACCCGAAAGAGCAGATCGGGCAGGCACGCAGCGCCTTTGCGCGATGAAATCATTACGCTTGGAAGAGAATCTTTGAGCGACTCATACGGGATTCGCCGGCTATGGCCTCAAGCCGAGGCCAACCGTCCGCAAATCGTTTCCGGTTGTGCGCGTCCGCCTGTCCACATTTTTGCCAGAGAGACAAAGAGAGACAAGATGATGGGGAAGAGACGGAATTGTCGTGATCCGAGGCTCGTCTCGGATCACGGTATCCTCGCGAGCGATGCGAGAAGCCCCAACACCTATCCGGCCGTCATCGCCACCATCAATACCGTGGCAACGGAGAGCGGCACATCGTCATGACACACGAAGAATAGATCTATTTCGGCGATCTCGATCCGACACCGCACAATTGTTGCGTATGGGATGCGAATAAAATCCGCATATAGAGCGGTCCAGATCAGTGACGCCGCAGCCTGTCGACCCCTGAAACGTAGCCGCGAACCAAAGCAGGTTTTCGAGAACGGTCTCGCAGCCGTGCTCGCCGATGAACCGGTCAAGGAATCCGGTCAAGGGGCACGGGTCGAGACCCGTTCAGGAAGGCACAGGTCGCTCAGCCGGCGCTCAGAGCCGCTTCGACTTTCTTTTTGCTCGATGCGGTGGCGGATGTCGGCACTTCCACCTCAACCTCCAGGGTCGAGACTGTATCGCCACGCTCCATTTTCACATTGACCTTTTCAGGTTCCATGGTGACGTGTTTGGCGATGACGGCAAGGATTTCCTCGCGCAGGATCGCAATCAGATCCGATCGGCCTATGACCGCGCGCTCATGCGCGAGAAGGATCTGCAGCCGCTCCCGGGCGACAGGCGCCGAGGTCGTCGGGCGCTTGAAGAAATCAAACAGACTCATGCAGCCCTCCGTCCGAACAATTTGCCGAGGAAACCGCCCTTCTTCTCACGCGGAACGGAAACGGAAACCATTTCACCGTTCAACCGCCGCGCAGCCTCCTGATAGGCACGTGCCGGCGCGCAGGAGGGATTATTGAGCGTAACAGGCGTTCCGACGTTGGAAGCCTTCAGAATTTCCTCACTCTCGGGGATAATGCCGAGCAGCGGGATGGAAAGAATTTCGAGAACGTCCTCGACCGCCAGCATTTCGTTGCGCTCGGCCCGCGCGGCGTCATAGCGCGTCAGCAGAAGATATTTTTCGAGCGGTTCACCCCGCTCGGCCTTGAAGGTCTTCGAGTCGAGCAGGCCAATGATCCGATCGGAGTCACGAACGGAAGAAACTTCCGGATTGGCGACAACGACTGCGAGGTCGGCATAACGCATGGCAAGCGTCGCGCCGCGCTCGATGCCTGCCGGACTGTCGCAGACGATCCAGTCGAATTTCTCCCGCAATTCCTCGATGACCTTGCCGACGCCTTCTTCCGTCAGGGCTTCCTTGTCGCGTGTCTGCGAGGCCGGCAGCAAGGAAAGATTATCGAGGCGCTTGTCGCGGATGAGCGCCTGCACAAGCTTCGCTTCACCCTGAACGACATTGATGAGATCGAAGACGACCCGCCGCTCCGCACCCATGACGAGATCGAGATTACGCAAGCCGACATCGAAATCGACGACGACCACGCGCTGCCCTGTCTGTGCGAGCGCCGTCCCCAAGGCCGCGCTCGACGTTGTCTTACCTACACCGCCCTTGCCGGACGTCACGACTAAAACCTTGGCCATGCTGGCCTCCCCTGCAGCCGCTTTCGGAAAGGCCCGTGAGCCACCGAAATCCATTACTTTCAACGTCCGAATTCGCTTTACAGCATTTTGTCTTTACGTTGGATCGCTCCGCGATTCCATATACATGAAAATGCTGTAAATGTTCTGAGTGGAGCATTTCTGGATAGATACGAAATGCTCTAGCCTGGTCGCTGTCATTCCTGTACGGCCACCATCAACCTGTCGCCATCGAGCCAGACCTGGACTGACCGCCCGATGAGATGTGGCTCGACAGCATCCGCTGTCATGTAGAAGCCATCGATCGACAGCAGTTCCGCCTCGAATTTCCTGCAGAAAATCCGGGACTTCCGCCCCGAGGCGCCAGCGATGGCACGGCCGCGCAGCGACCCATAGATGTGGATGGAGCCGCCGGCGATGATTTCCGCTCCGGATGCCACGGAACCGACGACGATGACATCGCCTTCAAGGTGCATGATGCTCTGGCCGGACCGCACCGGCGTATCGATCAGCAGTGCACCGGCGGCTTCAGCCTCATGTGTATCCGTTCCGGCTGCCTGGCCATTGACATGGATGGCGGACTGAGTGTCATCATTGGCAAAAAGGTCGATGACATTCTCACGCCGGCCGCCGCGCAGCACCGGCGGCATTTGTAAATCATGGCCGGAAAGCTCCGCGCCTTCGAGCCCCATAATGCGAATGCTGCGCGCGGAAAATTCCTGCAGCAGATCGCCGAGCGCCGACCGGCTCAAATTCAGGCCGGTCACATCGAGAACCACCGGGCGTCCAAGGAAGAATCCCGGCGAACGCTTGATCCATTCATCAAGATCGTCGAACCAGGCCGATACAGGCGCTTCTGGCGCCAGCACCATGGCGTGGAAGGAACGGCCACGAAAACGAAGGGAAGGACGGGAGCGAACCGCTGCTGTCACGAAGGGCGCCTCTTGAAATTTACCCCTTCATCTAGGCAGTCCTTGGTTAATTTACTGTTAAGACCTCTTAACGGTTCTTCATCTCTCTTTGGCGAGGGACCCTTTAAGCAAGGACCAAAGAGCTGGCTTGCGACGAAAAAGCAGCGAGCGCGAGAACCGCTCCTGTTTTATAAGACTTTGTTATATCTTATATAATAAAGAAGAGCGTGGAACCGCCGACCTTTGCTCATTTAGCTCCGGCAATCATCTTCCTCATCCGGTGGCATCGGCTCATTCTATTAAGCCTTTAGGATATCTGCCGATTTTTCGAAGAAGCGTTGCAGAAACTGCCGCAACGCTTCTTGCAATGATTTTCCACAGGAAAACCGGGTGCAGGCTTTATCGACGGGGATGCTGCCGACGGGCCGATGCATGACCAATGGTATTGATCAGGCTCCGTGGCCGAGATAGCCGCCATTTTGATAGATCAACGGCGCGACATCACCCGTCGTGAGAATCGATGTCACCTTGCCGATGACGATCGTATGCGTGCCGTAATCGAACAATCCATCAACGACGCAAAACAGGTTTGCCTGCGCATCGACAAGGAAAGGAACGCTCTGTTCATCATCCTGCCAGGTGCCGAAGGCGAATTTATCGTCACATTTGACGAATCCGCCGAAGGCGTTGGAAATTTCCACATGCTGATGGTGCAGCAGATTGACACAGAACGGCGTGCCGAGTTGCAGCACGGAATGAACGCTGGTCGTACGATTGACACAGACGAGAATGGCCGGCGGCTGCGTGGTGACGGATGTCACCGCTGTCGCGGTAATGCCGAACCGTTCCTTGTCCTTGCTCGCCGTGACAACAGTGACGGAAGCGGCAAGCCGCCGCATGGCGGTCTTGAACGTCGCAACGAGATCGGGAGCAGCCGAGGCCGGGAGCGTTTCTGATGTAGACATGGTTCCTCACGACAAAGAAATTACGAGTAAAAGCAGGGCTGCCTATCGCATGCCTCCAATCGCAAACCTTACCTGAATAAGGCGGAACAAAAACAGTCTTTCAATCAGGCGGCGCGATCTTGTTGGCTCGGAGCGTCAGACTCTAATTTGGGAAGCGACATGTTTTTTGCCGCTTGATCTTGTGCATGGGCGATGCCGATCGTCATCAGAGCCACAATGATGAGCACCATGGAAAGCCACGGCAGATCGGCATAGCCAAGACCGGCGGCGATGGCACCGCCACCCAGCCAGGCCCCTGCCCCATTGCCGAAATTATAAGAACTATGGATCAGCGAGGCGCCGATATTGGGCGCCTCATGCGCCTTATCGATCACCCTTGCCTGCATGCCCGGCCCATTGGCGAAACTGATGGCGCCAAGAAAGAACATGGTGACAAAAGCCGTGGGTATGGAATGATCGGCAAAGGCAAAAAGCACATAGACGACAGCGAGCGCCAGGAAGGCACCGACGATCGTCGTCGTCTGCCGCCAGTCGGCAAGCCGACCGCCAAGAAAGGTGCCGACGAAAGTGCCCGCGCCGAAGAGAAGCAGCGCGCTCGAAATCTGCGCCTCGTCCATATGCGTCACATTGGAGAGCAATGGAGCAATATAGGTCAGGATGATGAACAGGCTTGCGGAGACAAAAACGCTGGCGATGAGCGTCAGCAGCACCTGTGGTCGCCGAAGGACGACGAACTCCCTGAAAAAGCCGCCCGCCGATCGTTCCTGCCTGCTCGGCTTCAGGAAAACGGCAAGCGCAATCCATGCGATGGCGAGAAACGGCGTGATGGTCCAGAAGGTGGCCCGCCAGCCATAGGCAACACCTATCAAGGTTCCAGCCGGAACCCCGATAATATTGGCCAAGGTCATGCCGGAAAACATCAAAGCAATCGCCTGAGTGCGGCGGTGCGGCGGAACGAGACCTGCGGCAACGACGACGCCATTGCCATAGAAAGCCGCATGCGCAAGGGCGGTGAAGATGCGCGCCAGAAAAAGAAACGAGAAGCCAGGGGCGAGCGCACAGAAGAGATTGCCGAAAAGGAAAAGCGAGAGAAGACCGAGCAGAGCCGCTTTCTGTGGCAACCGCGCCGCGAGAACGGCAACGAAAGGCCCCGCGAAAGTCACTGTCATGGCATAGGCGCTGACGAGTGATCCGGCCTGTGGAATGGTCGCGCCAAGATCGTGAGCGATCTGCGGCAGAATACCCATAATGACGAATTCGCCGGTCCCAATGCCGAAAGAGGCGAGGGCCAGCGCGAAAAGAGCAGGAGGCATGCAAATTCTCAAATGAGGATCGGCGAGCGGTGACGACGAGGATTCGCGATGGATCGCCTCTTCGAAGCGTAATCGGAATCCATTGCGATGATGCAGTGGCAAACGGGAATTTTGCGAATATGGCGGCGAGATAGAACCGGTGGGATCATCGAAAGGCCGCAGAGCCTGATGCGTCAATCCAATCGCACGAACGTCACAGCCTGATGAAGAAGGGCGTCAGATCCCCCTCACCACAGGTTTCGTTCCACAGTCATTTGGCGACGGCAGCCCATTTCAGGCAATAGCATTGCCCTTCTTCCAAGACAAAACCCCGATCTGGCGACCGGGGCTTTCGAATTAAAAATTATCGTGAACCTAATTTTGCGACATTTCGAGCTGACGTGCGAGATCGCCTTTATCGACTGGAAGATGCGCGCGCTGAAAATCCTCCCAGGCCTTGTCGATCAAGCTCTTGTCATCCTGCAGGACACCATAGGCGACCATATTGTCGACGTAGATCGCTTCTTCCTTGTCGGAGAGAGCCAGTTTCCTGCCAACCCATTGGGCGAACCGGCGGTTTCTCCGCGTTTTCCTTCGAAATTCCTCGTCCTGCTGATTCACGAAAACCTGTTCATAGGCTCTTTCACGATCCGAGAACATAGTCATGGGAATACTCCTGTCACGACGCCGGAAGAAGATTCTCCGGGTTGAAGACGGAAGCTTCACTGATCGGGGATTAAGCTCTTCTTCCCGTTGGCTGGAAAACGATCGTGAGCGGGAAAGGTTGCGGCCAATGCCGTCAGAGCCCCATGCGCTATCGATCAAAGGCACGTGATGGAGCCCTGCCAATTTCCCCTGCCAATTTCTCAGACAGCCCGCCAGTTCAAACCGGAACACTCCCCTCGGCATGTCCTTCATGGCCATAATGAGCCGGAAGATTGCCATGCCGGCGCAGGTGACGCGCAGCCTCTTCCGCGCAGAGCGGGTCCTGAAAGCGATGCTTCTCCAAAATGTTGAATTCTCGCGTCGCGGAGAAGAAATTGAAGATTTGATCACTTTCGTCGCGCGCGACGATGCCAACCGTGCTGCCCGCAATCTGGATGATATAGGCGTCCGACATAATGCCTCCACGAGCCAATACCGCCGGCGCCTAAGCAATTCCTTCAAGCCTGCTTATACTTAAAATTCAAGATTGCTCAGGGGCGAACGGAATTCGGAAAAGATGTCACGATGCCACCGGTACCTCACCGAGCATCAACATATTTAATCTATAAATTTTATATACTAAATGTCAAGAGTCCCGCAGAGGCAGACCCGGGAGAAGCGGCAAAGATAAAGGCCAAGCCGTGAAGCCGCGCCTTGGCCTTCATAAACATCATTCCTTGCAAAGGGCCCGGATGCGACGGCCGCCACCCCAGCCAATCTGCCTCAGTCGAAAAGACTCGAGACGCTTTCTTCCTTCGACGTGCGGCCTATCGCTTCGCCGATCAACGGCGCGATGGAAATCACACGCACATTCTTGGCGACACGAACGGCTTCCGTGGCCTGAATCGTATCCGTCACCACCAGTTCCTTGAGGCAAGAGGCCGCGACGCGGGCGACAGCGCCCCCGGAAAGCACGCCATGCGTAATATAGGCATACACTTCCTTGGCGCCGTTCTTCAAAAGGGCCTCCGCCGCATTGCAGAGCGTTCCGCCGGAATCGATGATATCGTCGACCAGGATACAGCTCTTGCCGGATACATCACCGATGATGTTCATAACCTCGGACTCACCGGCACGCTCACGGCGCTTGTCGACGATCGATAAGGGAGCATCGATTCGTTTCGCCAAGGCGCGCGCGCGGACCACACCCCCGACATCCGGCGAGACCACCATGACATTGCTCAAGTCCAGCCGCTCCTTGATGTCGCGGACGATCACCGGAGCCGAAAACAGATTATCCGTCGGTATATCGAAAAAGCCCTGAATCTGGCCCGCATGCAGATCGACGGTAAGCACGCGATCGGCCCCAGCCCTTGTGATCAGATTGGCAACGAGTTTCGCCGAAATGGGTGTGCGTGGCCCCGGTTTGCGATCCTGCCGCGCATAGCCGAAATAAGGAACGACGGCGGTAATGCGGCGCGCCGACGCGCGGCGAAGCGCATCGGTCATGATCAGCAATTCCATCAGGTGATCATTGGTCGGAAAGGATGTCGACTGAACGATGAACGCATCCTCGCCCCGCACATTTTCCTGAATCTCGACGAAGACTTCCATATCGGCAAAGCGCCGGACCTGGCATTTTGTAAGGGGAACACTGAGATAGGCCGCAATAGCCTCGCATAAGGGACGGTTGGAATTACCAGAAAGGATGATCATCTCATTCGCCATGCCGATGCGGGAGTAAACCGGATGCGATTGGCCCCTGCAGGACGAAAGCCAGCGACGACTTCATCCCAGTGGATGAAATCGGCCAATTACGTCCAGGCAAAGCCGTAAAAGCAGCCCATCCCTTACCAGTGATCACCAACCGGAGCAATCATGCCACCCCAACACAGCTGAAGACTCCGTTGTGTAGCTGAAACAATTGCGGCCCGTCGGCAGATTGCGTCTCGCGCGGCAGAAATGCGCACGTCAAACGCTTGAAAATTTTCCACATTTCAATGGAGCCATTCGGAAATATCCGAACGGGTTCAGAGAGCCATTCCAGCAGCGGATCCAGCAGAGCCATGCAGGCTCTGCATATTGCGATCCGCAAACCGGGCTTGGAGTATTTTCCTTATCCCACCGAGACGCTTTATGATCTCATGGGATTGAAAATACGCTGATTTTTTGAGCGAAGCGTTTCCGGATATAGACGAAACGCTCTAGTTTGCGCGGGACCACGTCTCACGACCGCACATGCCGCCATTGGGAACGCAACCTTCAATCTTGAGCGAATTGTCGCCCGTCATTGTCACGGTCGCGGTATAGGTCAACCCATCATCAGCATTATAACTGAAACCCTTCCAGACATTGTCGCCAGAGGGTTTAAGAGCGAACAGAACCTCGATTCCGAGAACGGAGCGATTGCGTTTCGCCGGATCCGGGTTTTTCACGTCCTTGCCGGCAGGATCCCTGGTCGAGACCACATAACCGCAGAAATTTCCGCCGCATTTCTTGATCTGAACGATCGCGCTGCCGTCGGCGACACGCCATTGTCCGGCTGGATCGGCATGCGCGATCCCGCCGAGCGCCATGACAGCCAGAACGGAGGCAAGGAGACGTTTCATCAGCTTCTCGCTTTCTCATCAATATCGTGGCCAATCAACCGGCCAGTCCGCAGGGGTTTTGAGCAGGTATAGGGTGAGACTCCCGAAATCATCTCAGCTTCGAGCGGTCGACCCATTGGTCTGAACGCTCGATACCGGATTTCGGCGAGCCATCAGATCGAAATCTTGCCGGGGAGGAGAGTGCCACGAAGAAGGCATATCGAGGGAATTAGTTCAAAGAACATTTACAAACCGATAATAAGTCGAGCGCCGATCCATCAGAAGACTACGGGAACCGCTCTCAGTTTTCATCCCGGATATACCCAATCTCGGCGAGCACAATCTAGCAGGGACCAAGCCCCCGGCGGCGTGGCGGCGGATCTCTTTCATCGCGAAAGGTCGGGATTGAAGAGACTTAATATACCGCCATTCCAAAGGAATAAGGCGGTACACTTTTGCAAATCATTGGAATCGAATGATTTACAAGAACGGAACCCGGAATTCCTGCGGAATTCGGGTATACGATAGGGAAAAGTAATGCTTGATGAACCAGCTCAAGCGCGACACCCTATACTTTTGGAAACGCATGCGATCGTCAGGAAGGAAAACACGCTTTTCGGCTCGATAGAACACCGGAAAGATCGCCTATTCCGATCAAGAGACATGCGTCTTCAACGACACGCTGTCTTCTATCAATAATTTGGAGCAAGTCAAAAGCGCCGGTGTCCGGGCCGGATTTCAAGGAAATCGCACAAACAACTGATAAAAATTGGAAATATGCCTTCTCGCAGATTATTGCTCGTCATGAAGCAAAGTTTTTCATGAGCTATGTTTCCAGATCCGGGAAGAAGCATGGGAAGCACGGCCAACTCAGACCTGTTCCCTATCGTGCGGCGCCCTGCCCGTTCCAGGCGTCGCCGTTTGGCTGCGCACCCATTGAAACCGCTCGTCCTTCAACCGGCGTTCGCGCATTATTGGCCTGCAACAGTCTCGGTTGAGCTTCCGGCATGTTACTGAGGAAAGCTGCGAGATTTTCCGCAGCATTGGTCGCGAGATCCTGCAAGGTCGCATCCGACACCACCGACCACGGATCCGCGGCGCCAGCCTTGATGAACCGCATGTTCTTGAGACGCTGCAGCCGGTTCTTCGACGCATCGAAAATATCCCAAACGGCCGCGACCAATGTTCCCCCGTCATCCGGCGTGGCGCTCAAATAGGCCCGCAGGAAATAGTTTGGCTTGGACTCCGGTTTTCTGCCGGTTTTGCCGCCATCCCGCTCGGCATCGGCAATGAGATCGATATCCCGGCGTTCCGCGGCCTGGTGAAACAGATAGGTGAAACGATCAGCCAC
The DNA here is from genome assembly GCF_000745425.1 of Beijerinckia mobilis. Classification (GTDB taxonomy): domain Bacteria; phylum Pseudomonadota; class Alphaproteobacteria; order Rhizobiales; family Beijerinckiaceae; genus Beijerinckia; species Beijerinckia mobilis. The sequence goes on along the minus strand of NZ_JQJH01000010.1, from coordinate 146,157 downwards.
AACCTCAGACGCGCCGCCAAAACTGGCAAGGGCGATCCGTGCGCCGCGGGGACTCATTCCTTCCCGCCAGGCGATGCGCATTTCAGTCGTACCCACCGACGGCTGCGTCGAGGAAGAGACACAGCCTGCAATGAATAATGCCAATGAGCAGATGAACATTGACCGTGAGGGACTGGCCAACCGCCGCGACCATGCTGAATAAACCGCTCGATCCATGACCCCCACCTACACGCGGAAGACTGCGGCCGAAAACCGCACTTATTTTCTGATAAACAAGCAACAGCTAAACTGATTTTTTACCAAGGTCCAGCCGTCGCTGCATTTCGTCAATGGACCCCTTGTGGAGGTCTCTCGCAAATCATGCTGGTTCTCCGGCACAAATGACGCTTTCATTTCAGGAGATGGATGGCGCGCTCCCCACCTGCCCGGCCGCTCTCTCCGAATGGAAACCTTGAAAAAACACCGCTTCTCACCAGCGGTAATTCGAACACTTCAAACCGTCTCTCGAAAGGTCACAACAGTGACCGGTTTGGCGAAGGATTGATTCGCTGCTCCGAGCCCATTGATAGCGGTCTTGAAAACCCTCTTTTCACGCTTGGCCCGGTTCCTTAAATCTGTCCCATGGCTTCCACTCCCAAAATCATGAAGGATGAGGCTGGCGTGAGGCCGGCTGGCAAATCCGTGCCTTGCGACAGCGCGGAGAATCGCGCGCCGGACCAGGAAGACTTCCCATTCGATCCGGAAGAGGCGATCGACGACCTTACCAAGCCAGATGAAAATGATGGCACGGCACTTCTTGCCCCGACGATGGAAGGCATGGAGGCGGATGCCGCCGCCATCGGGCGTGGCGTCGATGTCATCCGGCATTACTGGCAGCACGCCCCGCTGGGTCCCGGCGTCTACAGGATGATCGGCGAAAATGGTGAGGTTCTCTACGTCGGCAAGGCGAAGAGCGTCCGCAAGCGCATTGCCAATTATCTGCGGATTGGTGGCCATACCAATCGCATCGCCCGGATGATCAGCCTGACGGCCTCCATGATTTTCGTCTCGACGGCGACGGAAACCGAAGCGCTTCTGCTCGAGACCAATTACATCAAGCAGATGAAGCCGCGCTTCAATGTCCTGATGCGCGACGACAAATCCTTTCCCTACATTCTGCTCACCAAGGATCATGCCGCGCCACAGATCACCAAACATCGCGGAGCGCGCAGCCGGAATGGTGATTATTTCGGGCCTTTCGCAAGCGTCTGGGCCGTCAACCGGACTTTGAACGCGCTGCAGCGCGCCTTTCTCCTGCGCTCCTGCACCGACAGCTATTACGAGAACCGGACGCGGCCCTGCCTTCTGCATCAAATCAAACGTTGCTCGGCGCCATGCACCGGCGAGATCAGCCTTGAGGATTACGAAAGGCTCGTCGGCGAGGCGCGCGACTTTCTTTCAGGTAAAAGCCGGACTGTCCGGGAAATGCTCGCGCGCGAAATGGAACAGGCGTCGCAAGCCCTGGAATTCGAGCAGGCCGCGCGCCTGCGGGACAGAATCAGCGCCTTGTCGGCGATTCAGGGCGCGCAGGGCATCAATCCGCGAACCGTTGAAGAAGCCGATGTCTTCGCCATCGTCGAGGAGGCCGGCCATTTCTGCGTCGAGGTCTTCTTCTTTCGCGCCTCGCAGAACTGGGGCAACCGGGCCTATTTCCCGCGCGCCGACAAGAGCCTGTCCCTCGGCGAAGTGCTCGATGCCTTTCTCGCCCAGTTCTATTCCGATAAACCTGCCGCCAGGCTCATTCTCTTATCCGAAGAGATCGAAAATGCCGGATTGCTCGCGCAGGCCCTCGGGGAACGCAGCGGATATAAAGTCGAAATCGCTGTTCCGCGCCGAGGCGAGAAGCGGGAACTGGTCGAGGCGGCTGCGCAAAACGGCCGCGAAACGCTGGCGCGGCAATTGGCCGATCAGGCCTCGCAGGAGAAACTGCTTGCGGAACTCGCCCGCGCATTCGATCTCGACCGGCCCTTGAGACGCGTCGAGGTCTATGACAATTCCCATATCATGGGTACCAATGCGATCGGCGCCATGATTGTCGCCGGTGCTTCCGGTTTCATGAAGACCCATTACCGCACCTTCAACATCAAGGATCAGGAACTGACGCCCGGCGATGATTTCGGCATGATGCGGGAGGTGCTGCGCCGCCGGTTTACCCGGCTTCTGCGCGAAGACTCAACCCCAGATCTAGGCCAAGATCAGGGTACCGGCGCGGAAAATACCGAAGAGACCTTCCCCCAATGGCCCGATCTGGTACTCATCGATGGCGGTCAGGGTCAGTTCGAGGCGGCCCGGACGATCCTGAACGAATTGGGCATCGAGCGCGTCGCTCTGGCGTCGATCGCCAAGGGAGTCGATCGCGACGCTGGGCGCGAGACCTTCTTTGTGGAGGGGCAGGAGCCATTCCGCCTGCCGCCGCGCGATCCCGCCCTTTATTTCGTACAGCGGCTGCGTGATGAGGCCCATCGATTCGCGATTGGAACCCACCGCGCGAAAAGGCGTAAGGAATTCACCAAAAACCCGCTTGATGAAATCACCGGCATTGGCCCGGCACGCAAGCGCGCGCTCCTGAACGCTTTCGGCTCAGCGAAAGCCGTCTCCCGCGCCGCCCTGCCGGATCTCGAAAAAGTTCCGGGGATCAATGCAGCAAGTGCGAAGCTCATCTATGATTTTTTTCATGAGCGTGGCAAATAGAGGCATGGCACTTTCGACGATTTCCCGCGGCAATAGTCAGGCGCTGACTTTGCCTAATCTTCTGACCTACGGACGGCTGCTTGTCGTCCCCCTTGTCGTCGGCTGTCTGTTCTGGTCGGAATTCGACGCCATGCGCTGGATCGCACTGGGTCTTTTCGTCGTCGCCGGCATCACTGATTTTCTCGATGGTTATCTGGCGCGCGCCCTCTCGCAGCAATCCTCACTCGGGAGAATGCTCGACCCGATTGCCGACAAACTGCTCGTCTCGTCGGTCATCGTGATGCTCGTCGCCGATCATACACTGAAGAGCTATTCGCTTTGCGCGGCAGTGGTCATTCTGTGCAGGGAAATCCTTGTCTCAGGCCTGCGCGAATATCTCGCCGAGCTTAAAGTGCCGGTGCCGGTCAGTAAGGTCGCCAAATGGAAAACCACCGTGCAGCTCATCGCCCTCGGCTTTCTGATCGCCGGTCCGGCCGGTGAAAAGCTTATCCCTGGCACAATCGTGATCGGTCTCGGGCTTTTCTGGGCCTCGGCCTTGCTTACACTTTATACGGGCTGCGATTATCTTCTCGCGGGCGTGAAGCATGTGATCGACGAGTGAGCCAATGAAAGCACTTTATTTTTCGTGGGTGCGGGAACGCATCGGCAAAAATGAGGAAGACATCACGCCGCCTGATTCGATCAAGACGGTTGGCGAACTCATGACCTGGCTCTCTCACCAGGGAGAAGGCTATGCCGCCGCCTTCGAAAACGAAAAGACCATCCGCGCGGCGCTCGACCATACATACGTCAAACCGGAGACCGCACTTGGCCAGGCGCGTGAAATCGCCTTCTTCCCGCCGATGACAGGAGGCTGAGCGTGACCGGCAAGACGATCGTCAGGGTACAGGCGGAACTCTTCGACGCGGCGACGGAATGCGCCGTCTTGACTGATGGACGGTGCGATCTCGGTGCTCTCGTCACTTTCACCGGCCTTTGCCGTGATGAAGGCGGGGTGCTTCAATCCCTCGAAATCGAACATTATCCTGGCATGGCGGAAGACGAGATCAAGAGAATCGTCGCCGATACGCGCGAGCGCTGGCCGGTCCAGGACATTCTCGTCATCCATCGCTTCGGGATGATCACTCCCGGCGAGCCTATCGTTCTTGTCGCCACCACCGGCCTGCATCGCGGCGAAGCCTTCAATGCGGCGGAATTTTTGATGGATTTCCTCAAGACCGAAGCGCCGTTCTGGAAGAAACAACATCTCAAGGCCAAAGGCGTGGGTGGTTGGGTCAGTGCCAAAAAGGAGGATGAGGATGCCGCCGAAAAATGGCTGGCACCCCATAAACCTTCTGAAAAGCCGGAAATCATTCCCATAATCAAGCAAGCCGAAGCGAAACCCGCCTGAGACCCTCAGTCCGGAAGGAGGCGCCCTTTCTCGGCGATCGTTTCGAATCCACACATCAGATTTTATTAACCTTAAGCACGGGTCGAAAGCCGCGAAGCTATGACCGGAAAGAGATTGATAAACTTCTAGCTTAATAAAGTCGCCAGATGCTCCCGGAAATGCGCCAGGGTTTCTCCAAGCCAGTGTTCAACGCACGACCGGGTCTTCCGGCCGGGAGCATGCGAGTTTGAACTGCAGATGACGTCATTGGAAGAGGCATGAAGGAAAGTTGCTTGCCCCCGCTAGGGACGATCACACGTTTCCTTGCCACAGCCTATGGCCTGGTTCTTCCAGTTTTCATTGCGCAGACCGGCATGATGACCGAGGCCCATGCCGATGACGACCCGACCTTCTTCAGTCAGCTCTTTTCCTGGTTCAATCCTGACGGCCAGAACAACGATAATGAGAAGAAGAAGGCTGCCTTCGATGGTGTGCCTTATGATGTCACGCTGACTGTTTCAGGCGATGAATCCCTGGCGTCGACACTCAATGACGCCTCCAATCTGAAAAGCCTGCAAGAGGTGACGCCTTCTGGTGCCGCTGGACTCATCCGCCGTGCCTTCGCGGACCGCAAACGGCTGATGGCGGCGCTCTTTGGTCAGGGCTATTATGGCGGAACCATCGATATCAAGGTCGCAGGTTACGCACCCGATGATCTCGACGCCTTTCCCGCGGTGGAAAAAGCCCGCAAGGCCGGGCCGGTCAAAGTCACGATCCATGTCGCGACGGGGGAGCGTTTCACCTACGGCAAGCTGACTATTCTCGATGCCGCGACCAAACGACCCTTCACCGACGTCCCTTCGACGCATGACATGCGCCTTGATCCCGGCAAGCCGGCGCTCGCGGATCCGATCTTTCGCGCGGAGCAGATGATCGTCGACCATTTACGTGGAGAAGGCCATCCCTTCGCCAAGATCACCAGCCGGGACATTGTCGCCGATCATGCGACGCGGCAATTGGATATGACCTTTTTCGTCGATCCTGGTCCCAAGGGCCGGTTCGGCCCCATCCAAGTGACGGGGACGCAGGATCTGAAACGCGATTTCGTCGAGCGTCAGATCGACATCGAACAGGGCGAACCCTATTCCCCCGATCGCATCAGCCGTATCCGCAAGAGGCTCGTCGCCCTCCCCGCTATCAGCACGGTCCGGATCAAGGAGGCACAATCGCTCGACAAGAACGGAGAATTGCCTGTCACCTTCGATATTGTCGAGCGTCTGCCGCATTTCGTCGGCGCGAATGCCAAATATTCCAATACCGAAGGCGGCGCCATCAACGCTTTCTGGGGTGACAGAAACCTCTGGGGACGCGGCGAAAGCCTGCGCATCGACGCATACGGCTCCTGGTATGGCGGCGCGCTCTATGGCGTGCCCAATGCCAACCGGCTGGGCTATAAGCTCGCCGCCACTTTCACCAAGCCCGATATCTTTACGCCGCAGGACGATCTCAACGCGCAGGCCGCCATTCTGCGCGAGGTCACCAGCGCCTATGTCCGTTCCGCCGCGACATTCCTCGGCGGCGTCAGGCACCGCTATTCCGATCAGCTAAGCGTACAGGCCGGCGTCGACCTCGAATATTCACGCAGCCAGGACAATCCGATCTACCCGCGCAACGATTTCACCGCCGGCATCCCGATCGATCTTTCCTATGATTCAACCGATTCGCCGCTCGATCCGTCACGCGGCGCGCGCGTCACCGCGACACTCGAGCCTTTCGCCTCGCTCGGCCAGAACGGCCCCGGCCCCGTTCTCGCCAAGGCCATCGTTTCCGGGTACCATGCCTTCGACGAGGATAAAAAGTATATTATCGCCGGGCGGGTCGGCGCGGGCAGCCTGATCGGCGCCGATCTTTATGCCGTGCCGCCACAACGGCGGTTCTATATCGGCGGCGGCGGGACATTGCGCGGCTATGGCTATCAGCAGGCGAGCCCGCGTGATCAATATGGCAATCTGATCGGTGGCCTCAGCTTCTTCATGGCCTCGGCGGAAATGCGTATCCGCGTCACCGATACCATCGGCGTCGTGCCATTCATCGACGCCGGCGAGGCGTTTCGCAGCTCGCTGCCGTCGCTCAGCACGATCCGTTATTCGGCGGGTCTCGGCCTGCGCTATTACACACCCGTTGGCCCCATTCGCCTCGACGTCGGCGTCCCGATCAACCGTCAGCCGGGCGATTCCAATTACGGCATCTATATCAGCATAGGACAGGCGTTTTGAGGCGGATTCTGGTTCGTACAGGCGCGACCACGCTCGCCGCACTCGCGGGCCTCGGTGGCCTTATCATCCTCGGTCTGCAGACACGCCCCGGCCAGGATGCACTCGCGTCCCTACTGTCACGCCTCGCCTCATCACCGGACCAGACCATCACGATCGAGCGGATCAGCGGCTTCGTGCCCTTCGACATACACGTCGGCCGCATCAATGTGACAGACCGCAAGGGTGCCGTCGCAGAGGTCACGGATGCCACTTTGCGTTGGAAACCGCTGGCGCTTCTTGGCGGTCGCATCCACGTCGAGGATTTGAGCGCCGGCACGGTCCATCTCTTCCGGCTGCCGGAAAGTCAGGCTCAATCTCCCGCTTCCGGTCAATCCTTCTCGCTACCTTCCCTGCCCAGCCTGCGCCTCGATCATCTTTCGATGCCCAACATCGGTCTCGGCGCTCCGGTCCTCGGCCAGCCGGTACAATTTGCAATCAACGGCTCCGCCGCCTTCGACGACCCCGCGCAGGGATTGCAGCTCGCCCTGACGCTCGATCGCAAGGATGTGCCAGGCCGTTTCGCCGGCACTTTGCGCTACCTTCCGGACGGGGAAAAGCTCGATCTCGACATCGAAGCCTCGGAGCCTGCTGGCGGTCTCGTCGGAACCCTTCTCTCTCTGCGCGATCAGCCCGCCCTGCGGCTCGCCATCAAGGGAAGCGGCACGCTGAAAAACTGGGATGGTGCGCTCGACCTCGCTGCCAATGAGACAGAGCGGTTGAAGGGGACCGTTCAATTGCGCGCGGCACAGCAAGGCATCAACGCCGGTTTCGCCTTCAATGGCGATCTTGCGCCGCTCGTTTCCGAAGAGGTCGCGCCGCTGGTGGCCGGAGCTTCCAAACTCACCGGAACCATGACGATCGGCGAAGACAAAAAGCTCGCCATCGATTCCCTTGCCCTGTCTCTGGCGGCGCTCTCGGCCGAGATGCAGGGAACATTGGATCTTGCCGCCGATCAAACCAATCTCACCTTCAAGGCCGAGGGAAGTGCCGCAAAAAATTATGGCGCACTGGCACGCGGTCTCGACTGGTCCGGTCTGCATCTCAGCGGCTCGGCGCGCGGCGCCCTTCTCGAACCACTCGCAAATGCCAAGCTCGTCATCGACCAGCCCTCCGCCGATGGCTATGGCGCCCGGACCTTGGCCGTGAATGCCACCACGCAGCATTCGCCGCTGGCGCCGCTCGCCCTGCGGGTCGAGGCATCGGCTTCCGGATTGCGCGCGGATTCGCCGAAAATCGCCCAAGCGATCGGCAAGGAGGCCCGTTTTTCCGCCGATGGCCTTCTGTCAGCCGATCATGCAATGACCTGGACCTCCGCGCGCCTCGATTTCCTGCCGCTCGAAGCGCAATTCGAAGGCAAGCTCGGTGGCGGCGCCTTCAACGGCACGATGCAAATGCCACGGCTCGATCTTTCGGCTTTCGCGCCCCTCGTCGGGCGGCCGGTCGATGGGACGATGCAATTATCCGCACGTTTCGACGGAGCGCCCGACCTTAGCCAGGTCGCGATCGATCTCTCCGGCGACTTGCGCAATCTCAAAATGAACATCCCCGCCATAGATCGCCCCTTCAAACAGGCGAAATTCAACGGGGCTCTCTCCCGCGCCAAGGACGGCACCCTGTCCGTCAAATCTTTTACGCTCAATGCGCAGGGACTTGATCTGACCGCCAACGGGATCGTTGACAGCACGCAATCCGATCTCAAATTCGATCTTGCCGCCGCCGATCTCTCCCTGTTCGACGATCGTCTCGCGGGCAAGGCAAACGTGACCGTAGCCGTCACTGGGAGTCTGAACAAACCGGGTCTCGATCTCACGTTCCGCGTGCCGCAGGGACAGGCAATGGGACAAAGAATCGAGGATCTCCGCCTCGCCATCATCGGCGCCGATCTCATCGGCGCGCCGCAAGCACAATTGACCCTGGCCGGAAAAATCGGCGGCAAGACAGCTTCAGGCAGTGGCCAATTTCTGACCCGGCCGGATCAGTCGCAGGCGCTTGAAGGGCTCGATCTCTCGCTTGGGTCCGTCCGGCTCGTAGGACAGGGCACGCGCGCGGTTGATGGGGCGCTCGACGGCAAGGTTCAGATCAAGGCCACCGATCTCGGCGATCTTTCACCACTTATCTTGGCGCAACTCGGTGGCCGGCTCGACGCGGAGGTTTCGGCTTCGATGCAGAACGGCAAGCCGATCATCAATGCCAAAGGCAATGCCACGAACCTTCTCTACGATACCTATCGGCTCGCTGCTTCCAGCTTTGATCTGCGCGTTGCCGATCCACAGGCAAGTCTGCTGCTCGACGGCAAGGCCAGCCTCTCCGGCATAGAGGCCGCCGGCGCACGCTTCGACACGCTTCGCCTCAACGCCGCCTCTAGCGGTCCCTCGAGCACGCTTTCCCTCGCCGGGGAAGGCTATGGAAGCCGGCTCACGGCAGATGCCCTGCTGACATCCACCGCTGATCAGAAAGCGGTTACGCTTAGATCCTTGCGGCTCGCCCGTTCCGACGTCACCGCCACGCTCAGCCCGCCCGCGCAACTTCTCTGGCGCGACGGGACCCTGACGATCGATCGTTTCGTGCTAGCTGCCAACCGGGGCCAAATCAATGTTCGCGGCCGCGCCGGAAAAACGCTCGCGCTTGATGTCGCCGTGCAAAATCTGCCTCTGGCGGTCGCCCGCGCCTCCTCACCCGATCTCGATCTGCGCGGCACGGTCAATGCCACGGTCAATCTTACGGGTTCGGCCTCGGCACCGTCGGGGCGTTATTCGGTCTCGGTGAAGCAATTCACCATGCCGCAATTGATCCGCTCCGGTGTCAGGCCGCTCGATGCCAGCGCCAGCGGCCAGCTCGATGGCAAGCGCGTCAGTATCGACGGGCGCCTGTCCGGCCTTTCAGGGAGGCCGTTCACTGTGACCGGCTCGGCGCCACTCGGTGATGGTGCGCTTGCGCTGAAACTGCGCGGCACGCTAGCGCTTGAACAGGCCAATGCCCTGCTCGCAACCTCGGGCATGCGTGTCGGCGGCGAGGTGACTATCGACACCGATGTGAAGGGAACCATCGCCGCGCCGCAGGTCTATGGCTCGCTGCGGCTCGCGAATGGCGCCTTCGAGGATGTCGTCAACGGCGTGAAACTCGATCCGATTACCGCAACGGCAACGGCGTCAGGCCGCGATATCAGGATCAATTCCTTTACCGCGCAGACACAAACGAACGGCAGCCTGCACGGACAGGGACAGATAAGGATCGATCCAGCAGCAGGTTTCCCTGGAAGCATCGATATAGGAATGAACAATGCGGTGCTGGTTTCAAGCGATCTCATGCGCTTCATCGCCAACGGCAAGCTCAATCTGACCGGCTCGCTCTCGCAGCGGCCGAAAGTCGCCGGCCGCATCGACGTCAAGGCGCTCGACATCAATATTCAGGAACGCCTGCCCGGCTCGGACGCCGAAATTCTGCGCGTGCACCACATCAATGTGCCGGCCAACCATCCAATCGCCAAACGGATGGCCGAGGCTGAGCGCCGCAAACGCAACCAGCAAAAGCGGCCGCAACCTTTCATCGCCGATCTCGACCTGACCATTGCCGCCGTGAATAATGTCTTCGTCCACGGCATGGGAATGGCCGCCGAATTGAGTGGAAATCTGCATATCACCGGCACCAGCGCGGCGCCGCAAACCTCCGGCGCCTTCGACCTCCAGCGTGGTCAATTCGATGTGCTCGGCCGCCGCCTCACCTTTACAGAAGGTCACGTCGCCTTCAACGGCACCACTGATCCTGATCTCAATTTCACCACAGAGACCACCAGCTCTGATATAACGGCGAAAATTCTCGTCACCGGAACCGCTTCGGAGCCCAAAATCTCCTTCAGCTCGACGCCAGAACTGCCTCAGGATGAAATTCTGGCGCGGTTGCTTTTTGGCCGCTCGACCGGCTCGCTGACCACCAGCCAGGCGATCCAGCTCGCGCAGACGGTCGCGCAATTCTCCGGGGGCGGATCGAGCGCCCTCAATTCCCTGCGCAAGACGCTCGGAGTCGATACGCTCGGAGTCGATACGAGCAGCGGTTCCGGCGCGCAATTCGGCCTCGGCAAGAGGCTCAACGACCGGATCTATCTCGGCGTCACGCAGGGCACGACACCAAGCTCCAGCCGGGCGACGGTGGATATCGATATCACCCGCAATCTCAAAGTTACGGGCTCGTCCGGAATGGATGGAGGCGCCGAGCTCGGAATCGGCGGTCAGTGGGATTATCGCTGAAGGATCAGCCTGCCAGAAAATCCTCGCGATTGAGACGCCGCAGCGACGCCGCCGTGCGCTCATCCTCCTCGGCGAGTGACGCCGTGACCTGCCCCGTATAATCGATATGGGCATGAGCAGCATCCCGCGCCTCCTGCGGTTGCCCCTCAAGAACGGCTTTGGCGAGACGGACATGCTGATCCAGCAGGTTTTTGCGCACGTCAGGCCGCTCGTAAAGCCTGATCCTGCTGTAGAAAATGCCTTTCATCAGCATATTGGCGAGCATGCGCATCGTATGCTGCAGAACGACATTATGTGTCGCCTCGTAAATCAGCACATGCAGATCGACATCCTGCCGAGCCTCATTGCGCGGATCGTCTTCATTATGAGAGGCCTGCATCTGTTCGAGACAAGCGGCGATCTTCTCGCGATCGATCAATGTGGCGCGCTCGGCGGAAAGCGCCGCCGCCTGTCCTTCAAGCAGACGCCGAAACTCGAAATAATCCTTCAAGGCACTGGGTTCGCTGCTGAACAAAGCCGCAAGCGGTTCGGAAATCGGCGCCATGAAATTGGTGACGAAAGTCCCGTGTTTGGTGGTAACCAGCAAACCTTTTTGCTCGAGGCGGGCAAGTCCGTCCCGCAGAGAAGGGCGGGAGACGCCAAGCTTCTCGGCAAGGTCGCGCTCGGGGCCAAGCCGCTCCCCTTCTCTCAGAACGCCTTCGAGAATCAGGCGTTCGAGATATTGTGCGACCTTGTCGGCAAGTTTGAGCGGCTGAATAAGCCCCGTCATCGACTTTAAATCCTTCCAAAATGCATCAATTCAAAATGCGGCCGTCCCCTTTCGGGAAATCTGGTGGCTATCGACACCGGCGCAATGGGCAAAATGAGAGAGCACGGCCTCCTACTGACTTCATTGCAACAGCATTCCGATCCAGCTTTGCCGCACTTGAAACGTACTGAAAGATGATCCCAATATCTGCCGGAAGTATCCACCAACTTCGCCGGCTTGAAAATTTTTCGATAATTCCGGAAATTATTTCTGATAATGCCGTTTTTCTTCGGTCCGATCTTTGGTTACTTTTCATATTTTCCTATCGAACCGCTACAAGCAATCGGACTTCCTGCCAGGGTTTAGCTGGAGCCCAACCATGCTCAACCTTTGCTTCCCATAGGAATCTCGACATTCCCAATGGGTTACGCCCGGTCGGCAACCATGAAGTGCGACGGAACGCCGCACTAGGGAGTCGCGGGACCCATCGAGGGCGAGCCGCGTTCATCCTGCGTTCGCAGGCAGAGCACGTCTCAGCCTGGAACCTACGACATATCGATCAAAGCCTGCGCGGTTCGCTCATCCGTGATCACGCCATTGATCAATCCGCCAGTCAAAGCCCCTAGCAGTGGCGCCACCTTTTGCGCGCCTCCCACAGCAGCGATAATCGTCCGATGTTCCGGAATGGGAGAAGCGAGACCGACCGAAATCAGCCGATCATGGATCGATGTTTTCACCTTTTGCCCGGCGGCATCGAAGGTCCAGCCGAGAATTTCCCCGATCGCACCTTTTTCGCGCATTTCCGCCAGTTCCTCATCGGTGACGAAGCCATCGACATGGAGGGAAGCCTGCGGTCCAAGATCACCAATGCCGACGATCCAGGTACGCGCCTCCTCGGCCAGCGCAAGGAGCGCACGCATGCCTTTCTGCGCCTGCAGAACGCGCTGTTCCTCCGGACCATCCGCCAGAACCGGCATCGGCATGGGGTAACATTGGGCCCCGACGCGATCGGCAAGACGCATGACGACATCATAGGGGCTCGCGCGTCCATCCGGCCCGACCGTGCCGATCAGCGACACGATCCTGTGTTTCGGCTTTTCCAACAATGGGATCTGATGCGCCGCCTCACGCAATGTCCGGCCGGTGCCGAGGCAGAGTATTTGCGGCTCTGTTCGCGATAGCAGCGTCTCAATATAGGAAGCGACCGCCACACCGATGGAGAGCCGGTTATCCGCCTCATCCTGCGTCGCCGGCACCACCTCGGCGTGTCTCAGTCCGAATTTATCCTGTAATTTCTGGGCTTTGACAATACAATCGGCGAGCGGGTGATCGAGCCGGAACTTGACGAGACCGAGCGCGCTGGCAAGCGCGATCAGGCGTTGCGCATTCTGGCGCGACAGATTGAGTTCAGCCGCGATTTCATCCTGCGTGCGGCCAAGTGCATAGGCGAGCCAGGCAGCCCGTGCGGCGAGATCGAGCCGCCGCTGATCCTGCTGCTTTTGTTCCAGCGCATGGGAGCGCTCGCCCGTCCGTTTTTGCATGGTCCCGCATGCCTTGTTGCACTGCGCCTGTTCCGAAGCCTTCGAACGCGCGAAAGCCGCGCGATGCTATACATGCAGGCGGCAAGATAGTCGACGTCATATAGTTGGGGGTGCAGAAAAGGATTTCGGCAATTTGCGCGCCGCCCGGAAAGGGACGCTTTCACGGTTTCCACCATTTTGCAAGAATGACAGAAAAGATCAGGCGTCACCGGTCCCGCCGAGCATCGCGCATGTATTCCAGGTTCACCCGGCGGTTTGGCTCGCAGCGCCTGCAGGCCGTTCAATCAGTCTCGTCAGACATTCAACTTCGCTTCTCGACGGCGTGCTGCGAACAATACCGCAACAAGGAAAAAGCAACTCTGCGCTCCGGAATATCGGCGGACCGGTGTAAACTCTCCGCGCCGAACAATGGAAAGCAAGCGACGAAAACGTCATCCGGGAGCGGATCCAGCGTTGGCGGCAGGGAGACAAACGATGCACGGAAGCAAATCGATAAGGTGGGGCGACATCGCCAGAGAACGGACGATTTATCGCAAGCGGCCTCACCAAACGCGGGTCCGGAGGTTACACAGACATGGTGCGTGGCTCGTTGCCGTCATCGGGCTCTTCGCTTGGTTCGACGGCTTCCACGGCGCCACGCGTGCAGACAATGGGCAAAGCAACCCAAATGCACCAACCATAGCAAAACCTTCGCTCATGATCCTGCCATTCGACGTAGTCAACTATTCTCTGGACAATCGGCCGGATGGGCTTCAGGCGCTGCGCAAATGGGTGGCTGCATTACCCGGCGAAATTCGCGAGAGCTTGAACGATAAATCCAAATTTGCCATTTTCGAGCCCCTCGGACTGTCAGCATCATTCAACTCACAGACAGCCCGTTATCAATATCCGACTCAATGTCGTTCATGTATGCTGGACATCGGCAAGGATGCCCATGCACACTATATTCTGGTTGGCCAGGTTACAAAACTAAGTAACCTGCTCACGTTCTTCGATATGCAGATCATCGATATCAGAAATGATGAAACCGTTACGACTTTCAACTTGAGAAGTGACGGTGCGAATGATGAGAGCCTGTGGCCTCACATCGCCCAAAGTATCGCCTCCCGGATCAAGGAAACGCACCTTTAACATTGATGCGCCGTAGAGCATTTCCAACATCGTTGAAAATGCTCTAAACTTCGCGTGGAAGCCCCGCATCCTCGCGGACGCGTTCCAGGATCGCCGCAAAGTCGAGATCCTTGTCCAAAACGGCGAGCGCTGACAGGAAACGATCCCGCACCACCGAGGCATAGGGGAGCGGGACATTGAGATCATGCCCGGCCTGCAGAAACAATTCGGTATCCTTGAGGCCGATGGCCATCGGCGCCCCGGTCGGCTTGTAGTTTTTCTCCACCATGATCTTGCCGTAATTCTTGTGAACCGGCGCCGTGTAGAAACTATTGATCATGATTTCGAAAATCGTTTCTGGCGCTACTCCCGCCTTTTCATTGATGGCGAAAACCTCCGACATCTGTTCGATCGTCGACATGATCATGAAATTCAGGGACAGCTTGACCAGATTGGCGTGAACCGGATCCTCGCCGACGACGAAAATACGCTGGCCGAATGTTTGAAGCAGCGGTGTCACCGTTTTACGAAGAGATTCCGCGCCGCCGAGCAAAACGTAAAGATCACCTGCGATCGCCGCCGGCGGACGCCCCAGAACCGTCGCCGTCACAAAATTCTGACGGCGTTCGGCATGCTCATTCTTGAGCCGCTCCGCCTGTTTGAGCGAGATCGTGCTTGAACAAACATGGATGGTATCCCCGTCTAATCCGGCAGCAATGCCTCCTTCTCCAAAGGTCATCTCCTCGACTGTATGATCATCAAGCAGCATACTAAACACGACATCCGCGCCCCGCGCCGCATCGGCCGGTGTAGGCGCGAGATGCGCCCCACCGCTTATGAGATCAGCCACCTTGGACGTGGTGCGGTTGTAAACGGTGAGGGTGTGTTTTGCATCGAGAAGGCGCTGCGCCATAGCATGGCCCATCGCACCAAGACCAACAAATCCAACATTCATCGCGTCTTCCTCCATGGTTCGACGATCGTAAATTGCAACGCGAAGAGAGAAATTTCGACGATAAATCGTCCCGCAGGCAAAAATATTCCCCTTTGCAAACAGCCTATTGGGAAGTCGCTTTAAATGGCTTGGACGAAAAAATGCGTTTCACCCGTTGTGGAATCGAAAATTGCGCCTATATCAGTAATTATCGAACATTGCCTGTGACATCGGTCCAGAGCGTCTCGCTCCCGTCAGATTTCCTCTCAAATAATCGATCTAATCCCGCAAGGTATCGTGGGAACCACAACGATTGCTTGGAAAGGAAATCGTTATGAACACTGGTATTGTAAAATGGTTCAACGCTACAAAGGGCTTCGGCTTCATTCAGCCTGACAACGGCGGCACCGACGTCTTCGTCCATATCTCCGCTGTCGAACGCGCTGGCCTCCGGTCTCTCTCGGATGGACAGAAAATCCGCTACGACATCGTTCAGGATCGCAAGTCGGGCAAGAGCTCCGCAGACAACCTTCAGGCAGCCTGAAGCGGCTTGAATTCGTCATTCGCTCCCGCTGACCACGGATGGACTGGCAGCAGAAGAGTCAGGTGATTGTGAGAGGTCGGGTTAACACCCGGCCTTTTGTTTTATGGCCATGGGAGCTCCTCATGCCCAAATTCTGGTATCACCCGGCGACGCTATCGTCCTGAAACCCCGCGTTTCAGTTCTGCCCGAATGGAAGATGGCCATAATCTGATCCGCGCTCTCGGCACGATGTTTTGAGCGACGGCGAATGCAATGCCATGCATTCGCCGTCGCTGCCAAATCATCCGAAGCGTCGAAGTGCCGCTTCGAGCTTTTCCTTTTTGGCGAGCATTTCCTCGCGGCGCTCACGATTCTCCTCGACCACCTCTTCCGGGGCGCGGGCCAGGAAATCGGCATTGTCGAGTTTCGCCGCGATCTTTTGCGCCTCGCTTTCGAGCTTGCTGATCTCCTTGGCGAGACGGCGCTTTTCGACATCGAAATCAATGACGCCGGCAAGTGGCAGAGCGAATGTCGTCTGCTGCACGATGATCTGCACCGATTGCGGCGGCGCTTCCGTGGTGAAAGCGAGTTCGCTCACCCGCGCGAGCCGTTTCAGCGTTTCTTCCGAATGCAGAATCTGCGCGATGTGTTCCTGCGAGGCGCCGACCACGACGAGCGGAATTTGCGCGCTCGCCGGCACGTTCATCTCCGAGCGCACGGAACGCAGTTCCGAGACCAATGCCACGAGAAAGCCGATTTCCGCCTGCGCCTGCGGATTGGCACAGCCGAGAAGGCGCGGCCAGTCCGCAGCCGCCAGAAGCTCTCCGGGATGCGATTGCGCGAAGAGTTCCTCGGTGACGAAAGGCATGAAGGGATGCAGAAGCCGCACGATGACATCGAGGACATAGGCGACAGTTGCCCGTGTCTCCTCGCTGGCCGCTGCGTCCGGAACGAAATTCTCCGCGCTTTCCCCGGCCTCCCGCGTTTGCAGAAGAGGCTTGGCCAGTTCGAGATACCAGTCGCAGAACACGTTCCAGACGAAACGATAGGCCGCATTCGCCGCATCGTCGAACCGGTAGATTTCAATCGCCGTCCCGATCGCCTCGATCGCCTGGGCGGTCTCGGCAACGATCCATTGATTAAGCGTGACCACCACTTTATGCGGATCGAAATCCGGTTTCAGGCCGCAACGATTGACCTCGGCGAAACGCGCTGCGTTCCACAGCTTGGTCATGAAATTGCGGTAACCCTCGACGCGTTGCGTCGACAGCTTGATATCGCGCCCGGGCGCGGCCATCGAGGCAAGTGTAAAGCGCAGAGCGTCGGCGCCATATTGCTCAACGAGATTCAAGGGATCGATCACATTGCCCTTGGTCTTCGACATTTTCGCGCCTTTTTCGTCGCGAACCAGGGCATGGATATAGACGTCGCGGAACGGCACTTCGCCAAGGAAATGCAGGCCCATCATCATCATTCGGGCAACCCAGAAGAAGATGATGTCGAATCCCGTCACGAGCACATTGGTCGGATAATAGCGCTTGAGTTCTGGCGTTTCCTCCGGCCAGCCTAGCGTCGAAAACGGCCACAGAGCCGAGGAAAACCAAGTATCGAGCACATCCTCGTCGCGGATCAAGCTCGTCGGCGCGCCATAATGCGCGAGCGCGGCGATTTCCGCGTCGGTTTCCGAGGCTTCGACGAAAACATGGCCGTCCGGCCCATACCAGGCCGGAATCTGGTGTCCCCACCAGAGCTGGCGGGAAATGCACCAGGGCTGGATGTTTTCGAGCCAATCGAAATAGGTCTTTTCCCAATTCTTGGGAACGAAACGCGTCCGGCCATCGCGCACGGCGGCAAGCGCCGGACGCGCCAGGGTCTTGGCGTCGACATACCATTGATCAGTCAGAAACGGCTCGATGATGACGCTTTTGCTCTTCTCATCGTGCGGGACCATATGCACATGCGGTTCGATCTTCTCAACGAGACCGCGTTCCTCCATCATGGCGACGATGCGGGTCCTCGCCTCCTCCCGGCTTAATCCCTCGAAATCATCGAGCACAATGCCCGCTTCGATGGAATCATCGAGGCCAAGAAGGAAATCCTCATTCTCCTGCAAGGATAATTTGGCTTCGGCGTCGAAAATATTGATCTGCGGCAGATTATGCCGCCGCCCAACCTCGAAATCGTTGAAATCATGCGCCGGTGTGATCTTGACGGCACCAGTTCCTTTTTCCGGATCGGAATAGGCGTCGGCGATGATCGGAATGATGCGCCCGACGAGCGGCAGGCGGACATTGCATCCCTGCAAGTCTTTGTAGCGTTCATCGTCCGGATGCACGGCCACGGCGGCGTCGCCCAGCATGGTTTCCGGCCGGGTGGTCGCCACAATAATGAAAGTGCCCGTATCGGCACCCATTTCATCGACCACCGGATATTTGAAATACCAAAGGAAGCTTTTCGTCTCGACCTGTGCGACTTCGAGATCGGAAATCGCCGTCTGCAGGCCTGGATGCCAATTGACGAGGCGCTTGTCCTTGTAGATGAGCCCTTCCTTATAGAGCTGGACGAAAACCTTGACGACCGCCCGCGACAGCCCTTCATCCATGGTGAAGCGCTCGCGCGACCAGTCGCAGGAGGCGCCCAGCCGTTTCAGCTGCGCGAGAATGGCGCCGCCTGATTCCTCTTTCCAGGCCCAGACCTTTTCGAGAAATTTCTCGCGGCCGAGCGTGCGGCGGTCCGGCTCCTTATGCTCGGCGAGACGGCGTTCGACGACCATTTGTGTCGCGATACCGGCATGGTCCATGCCCGGCTGCCAAAGCACGTCCCTGCCGCGCAGGCGCTCGTAACGGCAGAGAATATCCTGCAATGTATTGTTGAGCGCATGGCCCATATGCAGCGTGCCAGTGACATTCGGCGGCGGAATCACGATACAGAAAGCTGGAGCATTCGCCCTGTCCGTCCGGCCCGCGCGAAACACGCCCGCCTCTTCCCAACGTGCCGCGATCTTGCCTTCGACCGATTGTGGATCGAAAGTCTTTTCCATTTTGTCACCACCCGCCCGTCGATCCCGCGCCCGATCAGCCATCAAGCCTGATGCAGGCCCTGCGACGGCACTTCGGGATTCGACTCAAATTTCGCATTCTTCATAGCCATCGGCCATATGTGTGGGATCACGTTCACGGCCGGCTTGTCAACAGGTCTGGAGCGTCAGCGGACCCACGAAGCCCCCGCGTTCCCGAGCATTCCATTTCCAAGCATCAAACATAAAGCGGCATTATGGAAGCGACATCACTGGATCGCCTCCTTTTAACCACGGCTGCGGCATAAGCGGTAGCAAATGCAATAGGCGCCACTATGCAAAAAGGGAGCTTTCACTCGGAAAGCTCCCTTTTTGCATTCCTCTTCGGCATGTCCGGGTCGGTCCACCCGATGATCGCGCCCTCTGGCATTGTCTCTTTCAATCCAATGGCTTTGCATGCAAGCCTGATTGAAAGGCACCAGTATTATTTCCTTATCGCACTGCGTCCCTTCGGGAACACCAGGAACCAACCGGTCGCATGCGACACCTGCTTCCGATTCTTTATCAGGAGAGGTCCGGTCTCGTCCGAACATCCCACCTTATTGTCATGATCGCAGCATTCAGAGGCGACGCAGGCAAAATGCAGATCTCTTGAGCTGTATCAACGATCCTGATTCTCCATCACCAAAGCTGCGAGAGAAGAACCCAAGATTATTCGCCGCGTGCGACGCGTTCGATCTCGGCCTGGACGAGGCGCTCGACGAGAGCCGGCAGATTTTCATCGAGCCAAGCTTTCAGCATCGGTTTGAGCATATCCTGCGTCATGGCGATAATCACATCCGATTGCTGAACAAAGCGGCTACCGAACAAGGCGTTGAAAGAAGCCGTCAGCGACGCCGCGGTTTCAGCAGAAATCAATGATCCCTCGCGAAGTCCCTCATGCGGAACGAGCTCTCCGGCTGCGGCCGACTGAGTCTCTGCCTCTGCATGCAAATAAGCCGGCCCACGGACAGCCTGTCCCGATGTGCCTTGATCATCGGCGATAATCCTGCGGATTGAAGCCAAAATGTCCTCCATCGAAGGTTCATTCGCCTTGGATTCAGCCTCGTGGCTGTCTTTTGCAACAGGGTTGACTGCGCTCATGGCCTCTTACGCTTTCCAACAGGGTTACGCTTCAATTAGGACAGGCACGAGGTCGATTGCTTACGCATCCCTGCTGCCTGTGCCAGCATTTACTTTTTGTAAAGTAAACTCGGCTGAACCATCAAGGCAAGCGTTGGAAACGAAAGTGGGAAGCATTTTTACTTAAGGTTAACGCTTGCCCTTGGTGAATTCTGGCGCGAAGCACCGATAAACTGAGTATGGCAATACGATAAATATGCCAAAACGCTTGGTGTAATTACCATTGCGTGGACATGTGGATTTTGAGCATTTCCTCCTGTCACGAAAACCGAGGCATCATCACCAGAGCCTCGGACAATTCCTTCGAATTCTGCCCGATACTCATTCTTCGGAAATGCATTTGCCTGATTCCGAAAGTGGAATCTTTTCGGTCCTGATGCCTCAGCGCAGTGGGCGGCCGAAGACTTCGCCCCGCGTTTGAAGAGAATCGCTCGATCGATCGGACATGTGAGCGATACTCCAACTTTTCGTAAACGCTTCGCCTTCGAGTAGAAAAAGACGTCCACTTTCAGGTTCAATGCTCGGGAGCATTGTCCGATGAAGCTGAATCGCTTCGCGATTCCGTAGCTTTGAAAACGCTCTGGTTCCTTCTAGCCGAGCGTTTCCGAAAATATCCGGAACGCTCTAGCAAATTTTAGATTGGCCTGCTCCGTAGGCAGGACCGGAATCATTCGGCTACAGGCCCTGCCCCTCCCATTGAGGAGGCGAGGCAAAGGAATCAGCGCCCGTCAGGGGTACGAATACCAATCCACTTATCCTTGACCTGCTCGAAATGAACGGTCGGATCGTATTGGACCACGGAAAGATGAAGGTTCGACGCTGTGAGCTTGCCGATCGATGCCATGACGACATAGGACGCAACGACCCGATCTCTCTGCGCCGTGACGAGGCTGACGCGGGTATTCAAGAGATATTGCTGGGCATTGAGCACGTCGAGTGTCGTGCGTTGGCCGACGCGGGCTTCTTCACGGACGCCATTGAGGGCAATCTCGGCGGCTTTCACCGCTGCGAGAGAGGATTGAATAACCGCCCGCGCGGTTTCGAGCTGACTCCAGCTGGAAACCACGGAAGCACGCACGGCAGTGCGCTGCAGATCGGCTTGCAATTCCGCCTGACCGAGCTTTTCCTTCGCCTGACGAATCTGCGAATAGCTAGCACCGCCGTTCTCATAGAGCGGAACGGAAACCTGTCCAACGAGCGAGACGTTGAAGGTCGGATAACCGGGAATACCATTCGCGTTGAACTGGCGCTGGACCTGGCCGACGACATCCACCTTCGGATAAAGCGCACTTTCGGCGATTTTGACCTGCGATTGCGCTGCATCAACGGAATGGAGCGCGGCCTGAATGGCCGGATGCTCGAGCATCGCAATATCCACAGCCCGATCGAGATTGCCAGGCAGCAATTTCTCGATGGTCGCAGCAGGTTCCAGCCGTTTCGGTTCAACGCCGATGATCTGGCGATAATTGGCAATGTTGGTCTGCAGATTCGCCTGGGCGGCGAAATAATCCGAACGCGCGGAAGCGAGGCTCGATTCCGACTGCGCGACGTCGGTTTTAGTGACTTCACCGACATTGAAGCGATCGCGGGTCTGCCGCAATTGTTCTTCAAGAACGATGATGTTGTTCCGGCGCAGATTGAGAATAGCGGTATCGCGCAGAACATTCATATAGGCTGTCGCGCCATATTGCAGAATATTCTGCTCGGTATTGCGCATGCCCTCGCGCGCGCCGAGAATGTTTGATTCGGACTGGCGAACGGTGTTGAGCGTTCGATTACCGTTGAAAACATTCTGGGAGAAATTCAAACCCACCGAACCGATATCGTTGTTATAGGTACCGGAGAAGACCGTGCCTTGCGTCGGCAGATTGGTATAAAGGTGGCTGTAACCATAGCTGCCGACAGCCGACACATTGGGCCGCCAGCCGGAAGTCGCCTGCGGCAAGGATTCGTCTGTAGCGCGAACGGAGGCACGTTCCTGATTGAGATCAGGGTTAGTCATATAGGCACGCGCCAACGCACTGGACATGCTTTCCGCCCTGGCATCGGGCGCAAAAGCGGCGAAAAACGGCAGCAGGGCCATGCACAGGCCGGCCGCATGGCGCGATCGGGCGAAGGATTCCTTCCTCAAGAAGCCCTTCCTTATGAGCTGGTGAATGGAGCTCGCATCGACATGATCGACATCGACACAATCGGCGTTGGCACGCGTGCAGGAACCCTGATCATTCAGGCCTCGACCATCCAGGGTGGATGATTTTCGCCGACGTTCAATGTGAGGCATCACGCAAGCCCGATCCCATTCCTCTGCACCCCGTACTCCTCGGACGCAGAACGCCGTTCCGGCTTTCCGCTTACCATAGGCGCCGTGGAACGAACCCATTAAATCAGTGTAAAAACGACTTAACCTAAAGCGTTAGTTTTTACCAGACATCTCATACCGCATCCCCGGTCTGGGCTCGTCCCGACTGTCGAGGACAAAAGGGATTAACCAACGCAACGCACAAGACTTTTTGAATGCAATTCGAAAAATCCAGGCATTGCCATGAGGCTGCAGCTTTCCTCCATCGCAAGGCCACCCCGAATATTTCAGCAGCGGCTCCGAAATGATTCCAGTCTCTTTCAACGAAAACCAAGAATCGGTCGAAGTGTTTGCTCTTTGGTTAAAGCTTCGGGAAGACTATTGGTGACCCTACGTTAGGCTGAAGCTTATGAAAATCGGAATTATCTGTCGTGGCCATATTGTCGGCGGTGGCTGAAGTTTTGAGTTGTGTGCTATTTTTTCAACAGACAGCAGCGGCACCGGCCACGAGAGAATCATGCGCAGAATCAAGCCGACAGAATCCGCACGACATTCTTGATCCCGGTTTCACAACCAGGATCAACCGCCGCATTCTGAACCGTTCCGCACCACAAGACTGCTCAGAAGGTGAAGCGTTCCGGCTCAGCGAAAGCATCGAGGACCGGCAGCGACGCATCGAACAGGACCCGCCGGCTGATATCCCCGCCGATTTTTTCGAAACGGACAGCCTTGCCAGCCCGCCGCGTTGGATCATTCTGTTCATAATGGAAAGCGACGAGCCGACCGCCCTCAACCAATTGATCCAGCGCCGTTTCAAGATGCGCCATGACGGCACCGTTGATCACGATGAGATCGAAAGGTGCTTTCGACGGAACGCCTCCGGCCAGCGGCCCCTGGAAAACAGAAACATTCTTCAGGCCATGAGTCGCGAAAGCGCCGCCCATTGCCGCCACCCATTCCGCCTCGCATTCGAGCGCCGATACATCCTTCGCCAAGCCTGCGAGCAATGCCGTCGAATAGCCAAGCGCCGGCGCGACATCGAGGACGCGATCAGTGGGGCGCACCCCGGCACCCTGAAGGAGCCGCGCCAGAATCAACGGCGGCAGCAGGCTCCGAGGGGCGGTGCCGGGAGTCGTCGGAACCAGAGTCAGCACCTTGTCGGAATAAGCGAGAGGTGCGAGTGAGGCGGGCAGAAAATCCTCGCGCGGCACGTCAAGCATCTGCTGCAGCAGGCGCTGATCGATGACGTCGAAGGTACGCACCTGGCAATCAACCATGGTCTGGCGCAACAGAAAGGATTGGTCCCCAAGAGCCGGATTGGAGGACGGTGCGGATTCACCGAGCGACGTTGCAGTCATGGAAAACTCCTGAAAGGAAGGCTCCGGCATCAAACCGAAAAGGACGCCCTTTTGGAAAGGCTTGACGCATTCATCAAAAACCGGGGGCATCACTCGTGAATCTGGTTCCTGAGCGATACTCCTGAACTCTTCAAGACAAAGGACGGCATGGAGGCGCATCGATTGCCGAAGCACCGATCGGAAACCATCTCCGGCGTCGGCGCTGAAACCGGACCCGAATCCGTCTGGCATGGCACAGGCTGCGATTGATTTTGCATTTTTGAAGCAGAATCGCCACTGCCTAAAATGTATCTCCCGCACAGGCAAATGCCGACACGCCGGTTGCAAGCAAAAAGGCGTGATCTTTCTGCCCCGCCTCGGCCACGCTCAGCTTTTCATCATTGTGATCGGGCTTGTGGCAGAACCGGCCCAGATAGAAGATCGTCGATAAAAACCCGATCCCGCTCTTGCCATCTTCTTTCTTGAATTGCCCGAATTTCGTTGGTCCCTTGGGCTGATCATCGGTCCGCGCCCCCAAGGATTCGCGAAAATACGCCAGCGGTTTTGTTGACGGAAGCGTCTCGCAAAGTTCCTTGCACCCGGCAAGAGTAAGTTCTTGCGATCAAAATAGCTTCAATTCGTGCAAGACACGAAGGGATGATCGACGGCGCTTATAGGTCGCCGGCTGGTCCCTGTCCATTGCGAGCTGGACATCCTTTGGGCGCGCATCCCCTTGGTAAAATTGGTCACACCGCACCCGAAGGGCGAAACGCGGTGGACAAGTGCCGACATACCTCACTCAAAAATCAGAGTCTCTTCGAAGCGATGCAATAGCATTGAAATTTGCTTTAAAGGCGCCTGCCCCCTAAACGGGTTGGAAAGCGCCCGATTTTTGCGAATCCTTTACGGTGCAGACCGTATATTGCAGCGGCGGCCCGCAAAACCATTGGATCGATAAAGGTCTGTTCTCGATCCGTCATAGCGAAGTCAAGCAGGTCCGATACTGATGATGTCTCGGCTCTGTCAAAGATCCCGCCTCTGTCTTTTCGGAGATCCTCATGTCCGAACCGAAATCCATCGATGACAAGCTGGACGAATTGCTGGCGGCCATCGCCGCCCTTACGGCTTTCGTCAGTGAAATTCCCGACGCGAAACATGTCGAAATGCCCAAGATCAAGGCGGCTCTGCAAGCGAACAAAGCGCTGACAGACACGCAGATCAAACTCGCCATTGATGCCGCGCGGGAGATCAAACACGCGGTTCAGGCAAAGCATGGCGACGATCATTGATTTCATAGCGCGAACGCAACCATCGAGGTTGCGCATTCGCCGCGCCGTGGCCGAAGACATAGACGCGATTTACGCCCTCGTGCAGGAACTCGCAGCCTATGAAAAGCTGAGCAGCGACGTGGAAGCCGATATTGCGAGCTTGCGCGTCGCGTTGTTTGGCCCGGCACCCCGCGTATTTTGCGAACTCATCGATTTCAAAGGCCAGCTCGCTGGCTTCGCCGTGTGGTTCTATTCCTTTTCAACCTTTAAGGGCCTTCATGGCATATGGTTGGAGGATCTTTATATTCGCCCTCCCTTCCGCGGCAATGGCTGCGGCAAGGCGCTTCTCGTCAATCTCGCGCGCCGCTGTGCGCGCGAGAATCTCGGCCGTCTCGAATGGTCGGTTCTCGACTGGAATGAACCGGCGATCGGCTTTTACCGCCATATGGGTGCGACACTCCTGGATCAATGGACCAGTTGCCGTATCGACGGAGGCGGTCTCCTGAACCTTGCGCAATCCGGCGTGCCGGAACAGAATTGAAATCGATCATTCTTTTCCGCAAATCAGCGATGGCATTGGGGCGCTGTGAGAGCGATGTTCCAGCGATTCAGGAACGCATCCGCACAATCAGACATTCCATTCTGGTCGCCCGGCAGACGGCGTGATCCATAATTTCGAGTTCTTGTCGTTGTCCACGCATACAATTGGCCTGAGCATCATCGCCGCCATCGCCAGCAATGGGGTCATTGGCCAAGCCGGTCATCTGCCCTGGGATCTCCCTGGAGATCGACGCCATTTTCGGGAAAGGACCTGGGGCAAGCCCATGCTCATGGGCCGCAAGACGTTCGAATCCATCGGTCACGCCTTGCCCGGACGCGAGACCATCGTACTGACGACGCGCCGATCCTTTGCCGCCAGTGGCGTGCTCGTTGCGCATGACCCTGAAGCGGCTCTCGCTTTGGCAATCGAGCGGGCGCAGGCCCTTGACGCCGACCGGGTGGCGCTGATTGGCGGCAGCGTCCTTTTTGAAGCCTTTCTGCCACGCACGACATGGCTCGAATTGACGCTCGTCGATGCGGCGCCGTCAGGCGACACTTTTTTCCCGCCCGTCGATTGGGCACAATGGCGGGAGGAACAAAGATCCCCTCCACAGCAAGGTCCAGGCGACGAAACTTCCTATGTGTTCGTCGATTATCATCGTATCTCGGGAACAGAGCCAAATCCTGCCGCAGAATCGAATCGCAGGCTTGCTACCGGCGCATGATCTCTCATTTTCACCCGATCCTTGAAGGCAATCCGACGAAAAGGGTGCATTGGCACCATACCAGCGGTACAGGACAGGCAGTTTTCAACTGCCCTTCCCATTCTAGGCAGCTTGAGATTGGCACGGTTCAATATAATCTCTAGAGCGTTTCGGATATATCCAGAAACGCTCCACTCAGAGAATTTAGAGCATTTTCAGGTAAATGGAATCGCGGAGCGATCCAATATAAAGACAAAATGCTCTAGGCGGTCTTGCTTGCCCAAAACCCGGGTGATTTTGCTTTTTCAACCCGAAATCACTGCTACCCGAAATTCCAGAGTTCAAGAAAACTCGGGAAAATTTGTTGAGAGCATCACAGGCGCGAACCATGCTCTCCCAACCCGGATGGAATGATGCCCTGGATCAATAATGGAAACGGATCCTCACAGGACGATGGCCGCGATCCCTGGAAACCTGGCAAGGCCGGCCCTTGGGGTCAGCGCCCGGAGCCTGTTCCCTTCGATTTCAGAACAATGATGCGGCAAGGCAAAGGCTCTCTCTGGAGCCGCCTCCACGATCATCTTCCGGATGGATGGAACCTGTGGGTCGTAGCCGCCACCGTTTTGGGAGCGATCCTGCTTTGGCTCGCTTCCGGATTTTACACGGTCCGCCCCAACGAAATCGGTCTCAACAAGGTTTTTGGCCGGTATACAGGCAAAGCTGGTCCCGGTCTCAATTACAATCTGCCGTTTCCGGTCGGCAGCGTGCAATTATTGCAGGTCACCGATCGCAATACGATCAACATCGGCTTCACCGTGCGTGTAGACCCGCGCCATCCCAACGTGCCGATCCATTATGAATTGCCGGAAGAGAGCTTGATGCTGACGGGTGATGAAAATATCGCCGATGTCAAATTCGTCGTCGTCTGGCAGATCGATCCGCTGCACCCGGAAGATTTCGCTTTCAATGTCGCCAACCAGCGGGAGACGGTAAAGGCTGTCGCCGAAAGCGCGATGCGGGAAGTAATCGGCCGCAGCCAGATCCAGAGAATCCTGACCGCCGAGCGCAAGGTGATCGAACCTGCGGTTCAGGCTCTCATCCAGAAAATTCTCAACGATTACCAAGCCGGTGTTCTCATTCTGCAGGTCCAGCTTCAATCTGTCGATCCGCCTGAACAGGTGGTTGCGGCTTTCCGCGACGTCACCGCGGCACAGCAGGATCTCGATCGCATGCGGAACGAGGCCGAAGCCTATGCCAATCGGATCGTGCCGGAAGCGCGGGGTGCCGCGGCCGCCATTCTCGCGGAGGCCGAGGGCTATAAGGTGAGCGCCATTGCCGAGGCCAATGGCCAGGCTGGTCGTTTCAACCTCATCTATGATGAATATGCCAAGGCACCCGTCGTCACGCGTCAGCGCCTTTATTTAGAGACACTCGAACGCGTGCTTGGTGGTCTCGACAAAGTATTCATCGACACGAAAACCGGCCAGGGCACGGCGAGCGGGCTGCAAGGGGTCCTGCCCTATCTGCCGCTCGATCGCATCCTGCCCCGAGATGAAGGTGAGGGAAGCGAGGCGTTCGGGAAGGAGACACGAGGGATGGAGACAAGGGGGAGCGAGGCTGCAAAGGCGGGAGACACCAAATGAAAACGCAAACGGGCCTTGTGGTTCTTCTGGTTCTCGCCGTTGCCGTTCTGGCTTTTGCGGGCGGTGCCCTGTTTACCGTCCAGCAGACGCAGCAAGCGCTCGTGCTTCGTTTCGGTGAACCCGTTCCCGGCCGGGCGGTTGTAACGACGCCTGGGCTCCATTTCAAATGGCCGCTGATCGAGAGTGTCGTGCTGTTCGACAATCGCATTCTCGACGCCGAGACAGCGAAGCAGGAAGTCTTGGCGTCGGACAATACGCGCATCGAGGTCGATGCCTTCCTTCGCTACAAGATCATCGACCCGCTGCGGTTTTACCAAAGCGTCGGCTCGGTGGAACGTGCCGATAATCAGCTCGTCTATATTCTGAATTCAGCCGTCCGGAGGGTGCTCGGCGATGCCAATCTCGCGCAGATCGTGCGTGATGAACGCGAACGCTTGATGCTGACGATTCGCGATCAGGTCAATGAACAGGCGGCCAATCTCGGTGTCAAAGTCATCGATGCACGGATCCGCAGAGCAGATTTGCCACGCCAGATTTCGGAGAAAGTGTTCAGCCGCATGCAGACGGAACGCGCGCGCGAGGCGGCTGAATATCGCGCGCAAGGATCGGAACAGGCTCAGAAGATCAAGGCGAAGGCCAATCGCGACGTCACCGTCATCCGTGCCGAAGCCCAAAGCGAAGCGGAACGGATTCGCGGCCAGGGTGATGCGGAACGCAACCGGATTTTTGCCGCAGCCTTTGGCCGTGATGTCGATTTCTTCACCTTCTATCGCTCGATGCAGGCTTATGAAACGAGCCTGAAACCGGCGACGACGAAGCTTCTGATCGACCCCAATTCCGACTTCTTCCGCTATTTCGGGACAGCATCCGGCCGCCCGGTCACAAATGATGCGAAACTTCCCGCTGCCGCATCGGCACGATAAAGAAAACCATCAAAATAAAAGAGCCACCCGAAAACAAACGGGTGGCTCTTATTTGCACATAGTCCAAAGCGTTTCGGAACCATCCGCAAGCGCTTGAGAGCAACAAATGTCTTCCGGAAAGTCATATTCACTTTCCGGTTTAATGCCGTTGAACGAATTATTTTTCTGCGGGCTTGGCGGCGCCAGAGGTCTTTTTGGCGGGTTCACCAGCCTCCTTCGGCTTGGCGATCAGATCCTTAGCAACGTAGCGAAGCCCTTCCTGAGCCTCCTTGAGCGCGAGACCGGCGTTATAATAATCCTTCGCATCGAGCAGGCTTGCGGCATGCGCAACGGCATCTGTCGTGGCCTGAAGCGGCGCTACGACAAGGATGAAATCGGCCTCCGCGCCGGTGACCTTGAGCACTTCATGCGCTTTGCCGGGATGGCCCTGACGCAAATGCCGGTTCGCAGTAGCGACGGCGGCATTCTTGATGCGGCTCGCGGTCAAGCTCTCGTTCAGGACAAATTCGCCATCGACGGGGATCCAGGCAACCGCTGGCTTTTCCGCATCATTCGGCTTCTCGGCCGCCTTTGAGGCCTCGGCGGGAGCCGCGGCGCCTTTACCGGCATCCTTCAGGAAAATGGCGTCATCATTCTTGGCGCGCCCCAGGGCCTGCTGCGCCTCGGTAACGAGCTTCACCGCGGATTGCGGATCGCCATCGAACAGCGCCTGGCGGGCGAGATCGATGTCCTCAAAAGCGAGATGGCCGTCTGCGGAGAGATTGGCAAAATCCTTCGCGACCGTCTTTTCCTGCACGGCTCCCTTCGCCTTTTCCGGCGCCGTCTCGGCAAGCAAGCCTTGCACTCCAAGCCCCGTGGCCAGAATGGCTGCGATGACAAACCTGATTCGCTGCATGATGGTCTCCAGACATCGTGTTCAGGAGCTTCAGGGATGCCTTGGAGGTCGCCCCTATGTCAATGCGCTGCTCGACGGAAAAGACCCGGAATCTTCCGACGCATAGTTAAAGAAAAAATTGTTCCTTAGCGCCGGCGCTCTCCCCTCACATTTTCGTCAATTGGGCTGATTTCTCTATGTGGTTTCTCCTTGCAGTTTACGAAGGCGCCATGAGACAAAGCGCTTTCGCCAGCGGCTCACACGCGCAAATGGCATCTTTGGCACGAAAAAACCGCGCTTTCGTTTCATGACGGCACCATTCATTGTTTCTTCGGATAGCCCATTCTTCTGAAAACGAAACGCGACAGGCATTACGCCATAATTGGAGAATGTTTCATGGGTTCGGTTGGTAGATCCCGTCCTGTTTACCCTGCCACGGCAGCGCGGGCGGCAAGGTTGCGCCTCGCTCTCGGCCTCATGCTGACGGCGGCGGCCCTGCCTGCTTTCGCGGAAGAGCCGGTGAAACCAAGCGCGCCTACCGCCTCCCACATGCCGGAATCGCTTGCCGATCTGGCGGAGGCCGTCAGCGATGCCGTCGTCAATATTTCTGCAAGCCAGACCGTCGAAGACAAACGCGGCGGCGGCAATGGCGCGCCGCAATTCGAGCCAGGCACGCCTTTCGACGATCTGTTCGAAGAGTTTTTCCGTCGCCGGCAGCAGCGCGGCGGCGGCGGCGAGCGTGGCGCCAAGCCCCGCGAGCGGCGCTCGAATTCACTCGGCTCGGGCTTTGTGATCGATCCCGCAGGCATCATCATCACCAATAATCATGTCATCGCCGATGCCAACGAAGTGACTGTCATTTTCACGGATGGCCAAAAACTCAAGGCGCAGGTCATCGGCAAGGATACGAAAGTCGACGTTGCCGTACTCAAGGTCAAACCAGAAAAACCATTGAAAGCCGTCAAATTCGGCAATAGCGACAAGATGCGCGTGGGCGATCCGGTTCTGGCCGTCGGCAATCCTTTCGGTCTCGGTGGCACGGTGACGGCCGGTATCATCTCGGCCCGTAACCGCAACATCGATTCCGGTCCCTACGACAATTACATTCAGACAGATGCCGCCATCAATCGCGGCAATTCCGGTGGACCTTTGTTCAACATGGCCGGTGAAGTCATCGGCATCAACACGGCTATTCTGTCGCCTTCCGGCGGCTCGATCGGTATCGGCTTCGCGACGCCGAGCGCCACTGTGATGCCGGTTGTAGAACAGCTGGAGAAATTCGGTGAGACCCGGCGCGGCTGGCTCGGCGTCCATATTCAGAATGTCGACGAAACGATCGCCGAGAGCCTCAACCTTGGCAATGCGCGCGGTGCGCTGATCGCCGGTGTCGACTCCAAGGGACCTGCCAAAGTGGCCGGGCTGCAGACAGGGGACGTCATCGTCAAATTCGACAATACCCCGATCAAGGAATCGCGCGATCTGCCGAAACTCGTCGCCATGGCACCCGTCGGCAAGGATGTCCCGATCGTTCTATTTCGCCAGGGCAAGGAAATCACGAAAACCGTCAAGCTCGGCCGTCTCGAGGAAAACGAGAAACAGGCCGCGCTCGAATCCAGCCACAACGAGAGCACGCAGGACACACTCAATCAACGCGTCCTTGGAATGAGCCTTTCAAACCTCAACGACGACACACGGCAGAAATTCTCGATCCGGGATACAGTCGGCTCGGGTGTCGTCATTACCGATATCGATCCGGAATCGGCAGCGGCTGAAAAACATGTGCAGGCCGGTGACGTGATTGTGGAGATCAACCAGGATCAGATGAAGTCCCCGACCGACGTTTCCAAGAAGCTAAAAAGCCTCAAGGAACAAGGCAAGAAAACCGCGCTCCTGCTTATCGCCAATAATCAGGGCGAAGTCCGTTTCATCGCCGTCGGCATGCAATGAAATGAAGAGATGTAAAGACTGCTGCGCGGGACAAGCCCCGCACAGCAGCCGCCCTGATCATCCAGAAAATCGCCAAGAATTTTTTGGATGATCCGGTGCTGTCAAGAGCTGTTCGGCAATACATGAATGGCTCGTCGGCAAGACAATATTATTTTCAAAGTTTTGAATAATTCCGCCATTGCCCCCAATCCGGTCGATCCGGAAGTCTTCATTCACCGTGCCGCGGCTCCGGTCACGCGCATTGCAGCATGGACATGCTGCCAATTGCTTATGCAGGTGCGCTCAATCTCGATACGATGAAAGCGCAAATCGTTTCTCCGCGGCCTCTCATCGCTCTCGCGTTCAGGCGGAAAAAACTTCTCTGACACCATGGATCTGCGACGCTTCCGCTCCATATATGAAGCGGAAATAGGCTCGCTTCTGCTTCGCTTCCCTCTCCGTGAAGCCGCGGGCGTTTTCATCTGAACGATTCCCACAGCATCTCCTGCCGGGCGTGTCTGATTAAAATTTCATCATTTCCCAACCAATCTGATGAATTGCTTGACAGCAATCACCAATCTGCCTAATTAAACGCAGTCTTTAGCACTCATCGGACTGGAGTGCTAACAAAAGACAGCTTCAGTCGGCCAGGCTTCGCTGCTGCGCCTCTATGGGTCGGCGCGTGGCGAACATTTAAGGAAGCATCACACAATGACTTTTCGTCCTTTGCACGATCGTGTCGTGGTCAAGCGCCTCGAGAGCGAGGAGAAGACCAAGGGTGGTATCATCATCCCCGACAGCGCCAAGGAGAAGCCGCAGGAAGGTGAAATCATCGCCGTCGGGCCGGGCGGCCGTGACGAGACCGGCAAACTGATCCCCCTCGATGTCAAGGCGGGCGACAAGGTGCTGTTCGGCAAATGGTCGGGCACTGAAGTGAAGATCGATGGCCAGGATCTCCTCATCATGAAGGAGAGCGACATTCTCGGTGTCGTCGGCTGATCCACGTTCGGCCAGGCATTTTGCGCCGATCATCGAGAGACGGTCATCAAGGGCCGATCATCTCGGGGCTGATCGTCGCCTGAGCTTCACCTTTTCCAAAATTTACGCGAAAGCGATTCAGGAGTTCCATAATGGCAGCCAAAGACGTACGTTTTTCGTCTGATGCGCGCGACCGTATGCTGCGTGGCGTCGAGATCCTTGCCAATGCGGTCAAGGTCACCCTCGGTCCCAAGGGCCGTAACGTCGTTATCGAGAAAAGCTTCGGCGCACCGCGCATCACCAAGGACGGTGTGAGCGTCGCCAAGGAGATCGAACTCGCCGACAAGTTCGAGAACCTCGGCGCCCAGCTCGTCCGCGAAGTCGCTTCCAAGCAGAACGACGCGGCCGGCGACGGCACCACCACCGCGACCATTCTCGCGGCTTCCATCGTCAAGGAAGGCACCAAGGCGGTTGCCGCCGGCCTGAACCCGATGGATCTCAAGCGCGGCATCGACCATGCGGTCGAAGCGATCGTCGCCGACCTCAAGGCCAATTCCAAGAAGGTCACCTCGAACGACGAAATCGCCCAGGTCGGCACGATCTCTGCCAATGGTGACAAGTCCGTCGGTGACATGATCTCGACCGCCATGCAGAAGGTCGGCAACGAGGGCGTCATCACCGTCGAGGAAGCCAAGAGCCTCGAGACCGAACTCGACGTCGTCGAAGGCATGCAGTTCGACCGCGGTTATCTCTCGCCCTATTTCATCACCAATGCCGAGAAGATGGTTGCCGAGCTCGAGGATCCCTACATCCTCGTCCACGAGAAGAAGCTTTCCTCCCTGCAGGCCATGCTTCCGGTTCTCGAAGCTGTCGTCCAGACCGGCAAGCCGCTCGTCATCATCGCTGAGGACGTCGAAGGCGAGGCACTCGCCACTCTCGTCGTCAACAAGCTGCGTGGCGGCCTCAAGGTCGCGGCCGTCAAGGCTCCGGGCTTCGGTGATCGCCGCAAGGCCATGCTTGAGGATATCGCCATCCTCACCGGCGGCACGCTGATCTCCGAAGAACTCGGCATCAAGCTCGAGAACGTCACCCTCGCCATGCTCGGCCGCGCCAAGCGGATCCGCATCGACAAGGAAACCACGACGATCATCGACGGCGCCGGCGTCAAGGACGACATCGAGGCCCGCATCGCCCAGATCAAGGCCCAGATCGCCGAAACCACTTCCGACTACGATCGTGAAAAGATGCAGGAGCGTCTTGCCAAGCTCGCCGGCGGTGTCGCCGTTCTGCGCGTCGGCGGTTCGACCGAAGTCGAAGTGAAGGAAAAGAAGGACCGCGTCGACGATGCCCTGAACGCGACCCGCGCTGCGGTCGAGGAAGGCGTGTCCCCCGGTGGTGGCGTTGCCCTGCTCCGCGCCATCAAGGTTCTCGAAACCCTCTCGCCCGCCAATTCGGATCAGAAGGCAGGTATCGAAATCGTCCGCAAGGCGATCCAGACCCCGGCCAAGCAGATCGTCGACAATTCCGGCGGTGACGGCGCGGTGGTCGTCGGCAAGCTGCTCGAATCGAACGACTATGCCTATGGCTACAATGCCCAGACCGGCGAATATGGCGATATGGTCAAGCTCGGTATCATCGACCCCACCAAGGTCGTCCGTACCGCGCTGCAGGATGCTGCCTCTGTCGCCGGCCTGTTGATCACCACCGAGGCCACCATCACCGAGCAGCCCAAGAAGGAAGCTCCGATGCCCCCGATGGGCGGTGGCGGCATGGGCGGCATGGGCGGTATGGATTTCTAATCCATCACGCGAATCCAGCCCAGAGAGCCTTATGCTTTCATACGGAACCCCGGCTTCAGCCGGGGTTTTCGCGTTTTGCTGGTTGCCGATAGCGAAAAAAATGTCCCCGAGGCCATTCAGACAGGCAGGATGTTACCCAACCCGGCCAAAGCGAAACGGTAAATCGTTTCCTCGAGCGTTTCACTGCCCTCGCCCCCCTCTATTCCCTGTCTCCCTTCAGCCTCGCCGCCATCCTCATTTCCAGCCTTGCGCACCGGCTTTTCCACCACCCCCGGAAAGACCTCCACCAGCGTCTCCCGATCCATCAGCAGGAGCATGAGACAAGGAGAAACGACACAGAGCAATCCCCGGTTGACGGCGGGATCGTGGACCGGCCTTTGCAGAATTTCGGCAATGATCTGCCGTAAATGGTCTGATTTCGGCAGAATTTGCTCCTGGCGTAATTGCCGGAACGCCGGGCTCGGCGAAAGAAACTCGCGTCCGAGCAGGCGGAATGGCCATGTGGCGGCGGCGCTGCCCGTCGCGTTACGGAGAAACAGAGCGATGACCTTGCGCAAACGTTCGCTGGCCGGCTCCGGGTCCTTCGCTACCGCGCTGAGATGATCACCATTCATCAATCGGCTATGGGCCTCAGCAAGCGTGGCGCAATAAAGCTCCTGGAAACTGCCGAAATAATAGTTCACGGCTGCATTATTGGTTTTGGCTAGCCGGCAGATTTCGGCACTGGTGGTCCGCTCGAAACCATTTGCGGCGAACAATTTGCCCGCGGCCTCGAGCAGACGCGCCGCCGTCTCGCTCCTTCTTTCCCGGATGGCTGCAACAGCTGAAACAGAGATTAGCTTTATGGACATGTGCCGAGAGTGAATCGGATCCCGCCCGATGTCAAATTAGAATATGAAATTCAAATTTTAATTTGACGATAACAGGCTTCTCCCTCATCCTTGCCCCATGACACGTCGCCTCACCGTCATTCTTGTCTTGCTGATCGCTGCCGCGTTCGCTGGCGGTTTATGGTGGGTGTTCAACCGGCCCGCTCTCCCCTCCGACACGCTGACGGTCTACGGCAATGTCGATCTTCGCTATGTCTCGGTGGCGTTTAATCAACCCGAACGCATAGCCGAAGTATTGGTTCAGGAAGGCGATCTCGTTCACAAGGGGGAACGGCTCGCGACACAGGAAACAAAGCGGCTGAAACCCGCTCTCGACGATGCCGAAGCCGAACAGGCGGCTCAGCAGAAGCTCGTGGAGCGTGATCACAAAGGGTCTCGACCACAGGAGATCGATCAGGCGCGCGCGGCACTCGCCGCCGCCGAGGCTGAGGCCGTCTATGCGAAACAACAATATGACCGGCTTCAGGGAATTGGCATCGAATCCCATAATCGCGCGGTGAGCCGGCAGGATCTCGACAGCGCCCGTTCCGCCCTCGATGTCGCCAAAGCCAGGGTCGACCAGGCGCAAAAGACACTTGATCTCGCGCTTCTCGGCCCGCGTGAGGAAGATGTGGCGCGCGATGAAGCCATGTTGCGGGCCATGGCGGCACGCACGGCGCTGGCGCGGCAGCATCTCGCAGACACCGTGCTGCTGGCGCCCGTCGATGGCATCATCCGTACACGATTGCTCGAAGTCGGGGATATGGCCTCGCCGGACATGCCGGTCTATTCCCTCGCCATCACCGATCCGAAATGGATCCGCACCTATGTATCCGAGCGGGATCTGCCGCGCATTCATGAGGGAATGAAGGCGCAAATCACGACCGATGGCCTGCCCGGGCGCAGCCTTGACGGCTGGGTCGGCTTCATCTCTCCCCAGGCCGAATTCACGCCCAAGAATGTGGAAACACCCGATCTGCGCACAAGCCTCGTCTATGAAGTGCGTATCTTCGTCCATGACGACGCCAATCTGCTGCGTCTCGGCATGCCGGCAACCGTCCGCATCGACGGGGCAGCCACGCCCGCCCCGGCCTCGTGATGAGGGACGCACCGGAACTGGCGGCACGCGCGCAGGCGCTTGGAAAAGGGTTTAAACGGACCGGCGGCGGCATAATCCGGGCGCTGGATGACATTTCCTTCGATATCCGGCGCGGCACTCTCACCGCCCTCGTAGGCCCCGATGGCGCGGGCAAGACGACGCTGCTGCGTCTGTTTGCCGGATTGCTCCGGCCCGATAGCGGCGCGGCGCTCGTCGACGGAATCGACGCTGCACGCGATCCGGCGGCCGTCCAGGCAAAAATCAGCTACATGCCGCAAGCGTTCGGGCTCTATGGCCATCTTACGGTCCGCGAAAATCTTCAGCTTTATGCCGATCTGCAATCGGTCGATCGCGCGACATGGCCACATCGCTATGCTGAATTGCTTGATGCCACCGCGCTTGTGCCCTTTGCCGACCGTCAGGCGGGGCAACTCTCCGGCGGGATGAAACAGAAGCTCGGGCTCGCCTGCACCCTTGTGCGCGTGCCCACGCTCCTTTTGCTCGACGAGCCGACAGTCGGGGTCGATCCGCTTTCACGCCGCGAGCTCTGGTCTATCATCAATCATTTCGTCGAGGCTGATCATCTCTCGGTCCTGATCGCCACCTCCTATTTGGAGGAGGCCACGCGTTGTGATCACGCCGCTATTCTCTATGGCGGCCGCCTGCTCCATCAGGGAACGCCCGAGGAACTGACACAGATGGCGCGCGACATGACTTTCCTCGCCACTCCGCCGGCAGGAGAAGCGCCGCGCCTTTTGCAATCGCGCCTTCTCGCCAGCGCCGGCATTCTCGATGCCGTGCCGGAAGGCGGCCTCGTGCGTTTTCTGCGCGACCGGCAAGCAGCGCATCCCGCCTGCCTCGACCAGATCGACGTGCGCGCCGTGCCGCCGGACTTCGGCGATGCCTTCATGGTCGCGCTGCATGAGAGTGGCGCAAGGAACCAGCCGGTTCCCATCCCTTCCGGCGCCGCTCTTTCCGGGCAGGCGGAGACGGTCATCGAGGTGCGGGATCTTTCGCGGCGTTTCGGCAGTTTCATCGCTGTCGACCACGTCAGCTTTTCCGTCCGGCGCGGCGAAATTTTCGGGCTGCTCGGGCCCAATGGCGCGGGCAAGACCACTACCTTCCGCATGCTTTGCGGTCTCCTACCAGCCAGCGGCGGCAGCTTGCGCGTCGCCGGCGAGGATCTGCGTGTCGCCCGGGCTCAAGCCCGCGCGAGGATAGGCTATGTCGCGCAAAGCTTCTCACTTTACGGACAATTATCCGTTTCCGAAAATCTGTCCTTCTATGCCAGCGCCTATGGCCTGCGCGGACAAAGAAAACGTCAACGGATCCGCACCATCATCGCCGAATTCGGTCTCGAACCGATGCGAGACAGCTTGAGCGGTACCTTGCCGGGCGGTTTCGACAAGCGTCTCGCCATGGCTTGCGCGCTGCTCCATGAACCCGACATTCTGTTTCTCGACGAACCGACCAGCGGAGCCGATCCGATGACACGGCGGGAGTTCTGGAGCCGCATCACCGCCCTTGCGGCGCGTGGCGTCACGATCATCGTCACGACACATTTCATGGAGGAAGCGGAATTCTGCGATCGCGTGCTGATTCAGGATGCCGGACGCATGCTCGCGATCGGCACCCCAAGTGAATTGCGTATGCGCGTGCCGGAAAAACCGCATGGTGAACTGGTGACGATGGAAGAAGTCTTCATTGCCATTGTGGATGAGGCCCGCAACGCCACGCGGCCCGCTGCGTGATGCCGCGAAGATTGCGCCGCCTAGGTGCGCTCATCCTCAAGGAATCCCGCGAGATCTGGCGTGATCCCAGCAGCATGCTGGTGGGCATTCTTCTGCCGCTCATACTGATCCTTCTGTTCGGTTACGGGCTCTCACTCGATATCCAGAATGTTTCCCTCGCGGTCGTCATCGACTCCCCGTCGCAAATGGCCGATGAGTTCCGCTCCGGCTTCGTTCTTTCGCGCTATTTCGATGTCATCGACATTCGCGACATCAATTCCGCCGCCCGCGCGCTGGAACGCGGACGCATCGACGCCATCCTGCACCTTCAGGCCGATTTCACCCGCCGCCTGACGCAGGGGGGAACCTCCGGTCCTGCCGCAGTACAGATCATCCTCGACGGGACGGATCCCAACAAGGCACGCATCATCCTCGGTTACGTCCAGGGAGTCGTCACCACAATATCAGGACGCCTGAAAGCGGAAGGATATAGCTTCGGCTCAGTGATACCCATCGATCTGCGCGATCGCATCTGGTTCAATCCGGCGCGGGACAGCCGCTATTTTCTGGTTCCCGGCCTCACCGCGATCATCATGACTCTGACCGGCGCGCTGTTGACCGCACTCGTCGTCGCGCGGGAATGGGAACGTGCCACTTTTGAATCGCTGTTTGCCACTCCCGTCACCATGGGCGAGATCATCGTGGCCAAGACGATTCCCTATTTCGGGCTCGGATGCATCGGTTTCCTCTCCTGCATCGTGAGCGCGCGCCTGCTGTTTCACATACCGTTTCATGGGTCCTGGCTGGTATTGGGTCTCGGCTCGTCACTTTACCTTCTGATCGCGCTGGGGATCGGCCTGCTGATTTCCTCGCTCACGCGAAACCAGTTTCTCGCCACGCAGATCACCGTCATCATTTCCTTTCTACCGGCGCTCATGCTGTCCGGCTTCCTGTTCGATCTGCGCAGCCTTCCCCCTGTCATTGAAATCGTTACATTGCTCATCCCAGCACGCCATTACATCACTCTCGTGCAAGCGGAATTTCTGTCAGGGACAATCAGGCAGATCGCCGGCCCCTCTCTCGCCGTTCTCGCGCTCATGACGATCGTGATCTTCGCGGCGATCCGATGGGCGAACCGCAAGCGGGTCGGCTGAACGATGGTCGCCGCCCTGTTTCGCATCCTCGCACTCATCCACAAGGAAATGCTCGCTGTCCTCAAGGACAAGCGCAGCCGCATCACCCTGTTCGCACCCGTCATCGCCCAAAGCATCCTTTTTGGCTATGCAGCTACTTATGACCTCTCCAACATTCCCTATGTCGTCATCGACCGCGATCGGAGCGAGGCTTCGCATGCGCTGCTTGCGAAGCTGGACGGCTCGGGCCTTTTCACACGCATCGCCACGCTCGATTCCGTCACCGCGCTGAAACACGCGATCGATACCCGCAAAGCCTTGATCGCCGTGCAGATCGGTGAGGATTTCGAACGCCGTCTAAGAGCGGGCAATGCCGCGCCGGTGCAGGTTATCGCCGACGGGCGCAATTCGAATACGGCAGTCACGGCCACGCTCTACCTGACGCAGATCGCCAACAATTTCGCCACCGCCTATGACAGGAAGGGCGCCACCTCCAACACACATACAATCGCCATTGACTATCGCTATTGGTACAATCCCAATGCGGAAAGCCGCTGGCATTTCGTGCCGGGCATGATCGCGACCTTGACCATGCTCCAGATCCTCCTCATCAGCGCCATGTCGGTGGCGCGCGAGCGCGAACAGGGCACATTCGACCAGCTATTGGTGACACCCTTCCGGCCGATGGAAATCATGATCGGCAAGGCGATCCCTTCGATCCTGATCGGCATCGTACAGGCGACCCTGGTGGTGGTGATCGCGCTGTTCTGGTTCCATATCCCGCTTGCAGGTTCTCTCGCCGCGCTTTATGGCGCTCTTGCGCTATATCTTTTGGCCTCGATCGGGCTTGGCCTCCTGCTCTCCTCGCTGGCGGCGACGATGCAACAGGCCCTGCTCTACACTTTTCTCGTTCTGCTCCCCTTCATCCTGTTTTCCGGCCTCACCACGCCGATTAGCGCCATGCCCAGGGCGTTGCAATATCTCACCCTGGTCGACCCGCTCCGCTATGCGATCGATGCCATCGACGCCATCATGCTCAAGGGCTCGACGCTCTCGGCGCTTCTTGTCGATCTGTGGCCATTGATCCCGATCGGCTTCTTCACGCTTGGACTTGCCGCTCATCTGTTCCGCAACCGGCTCAGCTGAAGCCGTGTCGAACAAGCACGGACCGACGCAATCCCACCGCGATTGCCCTCCCTGATTGAAAAAGCCTTCCATCCGCACTCGTCCAATGTTTTCAGGGACAAACTGGCGTGAGTCTTGATGGCAAGCCTCCAGCCTTGCGAGCCTTGTGGGTTCGAAAATGGTGACTCGACAACTCTAATTACCAAAGCAAGCCTAATTTTTCCGACACGGCGGCGGGCTTGTCCCGGCTCGAAAAGCCAAGCTTCTTCGAGGGTCGCGGGAGATGGGCTCCCGAGACGACGCCTCGAGAATGCGCAATTCTCGATGGGCAGACGCTCTCCACTGATAGTCGGAATGGTGCAGGAGGAAGACAAAGTGACGCGCGAGTCGGAGAGCAGTGCCGAAACCCGCCAGCAACGCAAAACGGCGACAAGGGCAGATCTGCTCGACGCCATTTATACATCCTGTTCGTTTCTGTCGCGTGCGCAGACGCGCGACATTTTCGAAATGACTCTGGAGGAAATTTCCGAAGCTCTGTTACGGGGCGAACCGGTCAAGCTTCGCTCATTCGGCCTATTTTCCGTGCGTTCGAAACGGGAAAGGATCGGCCGTAACCCGCGTACGGGTGTTGAAGTGCCGATTACACCACGCAGAGTCCTGACCTTCAAAGCTTCACCAGTTCTTGCCGCCTCCGTGAACGGTACGGCAATTCCCCCGGAGAACGGCTTCGATCAGGATTAAACCTGCCACGCCTTCAAACACTCTTCGGGCGTTGCGATCCAAATGGAAGCTTAGAAGCCGATCGCGACGCCATCCCTTGTGGAGACTTGAATCGAAAAGAGATTGTCGCTCTTTCAGTTCGATAGTTTTCCCGATCTCATGCCTATTCGAGCCTTGTTCCCCGTCAATCCACTCCATTGACCAGCGGGACGGGCATTGTCTCCGAACATAATCTCCGATCACTGTCCCCAGGCGTGCTTCTCCAGGAACCGCAGCACCACCGAGCCGTCGGAACAATCCGGACTGTTCAAATTATCGCCATGCTGGCAATTGCCCAGGGTGATACCATCGGCCGATGTAGCATGGCGTTCGGAAACGCCCTGCCCCCGGTGAAAGGCTTTGAATCGCAAGTCATTTCCGGCTAGATTCAAAATGTGCTCTAGCATCGTTCCGTTGCCAGATGATTTGATCCTCTGGTCTGGCGGAAGGCCTCCGGCTGTTTCGCGCCCGTTCAAGTGAAATGGGCAACGATATTCGCTCATGTTTCCACCCCCATAGAATTTCCCCGAGATGGACTATCCACTCCAAGGATCAATGCCGGTGGCCATGAGCGAGATCATGATGGGCCTTGTTCACCGGATTCTGATAAGATTTGAATTCCTCGAAATGGTTTAAGCTGCGCATATTTTTCAATCGAAAAGGCGCTATTCGGAAACGCTCTCAATCGATCCCTGTGATCGCTTCAAAGGCAGGCCATGCATTTTCTTGCTCTGATCGTCGCCCTATTCGCCGGCGTCGGCGCAGTCGTCGGGTTTGAAACGGGAGATATGCTCATCTGGCTGCTGGTGGCGACCGCCGCCCTTTGCGCCGTGACGACCTATCTGAGCCGCACGATATCGACCTTTCTCAAGATCTTCGCCGCCATTTTCGCCGTCGAGGCGGTGATCTTCGGCGCGCTCTGCCTGCTCGACAAGGTCGGTTTCTGGCCGGCCTCCCTTGCAGATTATGCATTGCCCGAGAGCTTGGCCCTCACGGTCGCGCTCTTTTCCATTCTCGTTTATGCGGTGTCTTTTATTCCGGTCGTGCGTTCGATGACGAAAATCGCCGACCGCTATTTCGACACGACCGATCCGACAGTCGCGCGTATCTGGCCACTCCCCGCCTATGGCGTGCTGGAGCGACGCCTCGCGAAGGCCATGATCGTGTTCCTGGTGCTGATCAATCAAGCGGAGGTCGGTATCGACATCCGCCTGTCCTTCTTCAATCGGGACTGGTTCAATGCCATTCAGGGCAAGGATGAAAAGGCCTTCTGGTCGCTCACCCTGTTCGTGTTTCTACCCTGGGCATTTCTTTATATTTTCGCGGTAGTGACGGAATATGTCGTCGCCTCGTCGCTCGTCATTCGCTGGCGGAGCTGGCTCAATAATTTCTATGTCGACCGCTGGCTCGACAATCACACACATTACCGAATGCAGCTTCTGGGTACGACGAATGACAACCCGGACCAGCGTATCTCGGAGGATATCTACCGCTTCATCGACGGCGGTCAGGCGAGTGGCTATGGCATTTACACATTCACCATTCTTTTGATTTCAAAACTCAGCTCGCTCGTATCCTATGCGATCATCCTGTGGTCGCTCTCGGCCAATTTCACCTTGCCGCATTTCGACATCGCAGTGCCAGGCTTCCTGTTCTGGGCCGCTCTCGTCTATGCCGGAATCGGTACTGTCGTGACGCATTGGCTCGGCCATTCGCTGACGACACTCGCCTTCAGGCAGCAGCGTTATGAGGCCGATTACCGCTTCGCCCTCGCACGCCTGCGCGAATATGGCGAGCAGATCGCACTTCTCCTTGGCGAGGCAGCGGAAAAGGCGACGCTCAAGCAGCGTTTCGCCCATGTTATCAACAATTATTACCAGATCGTCTCGACGCGAAAGAAACTGACAAGCTTCACGGCTTCCTATGGAATGGTCAGTCAATTCATTCCCTATTTTCTCGCCGCGCCTTTCTATTTTGCCGGCAAGATCACCTTCGGCGTCATGTCACAGACCGCATCGGCCTTCGGCAGCGTCAATTCGGCCCTGACCTTCTTCATCAATTATTATGTCTCGTTGGCCGAGTTCAAATCAGTCCTCGACCGTCTGACCTCTTTCGACGCCGCCATTGAAAAGGCACTCGCACTCGAACCGCTGCGGCCCCAGCAAAACGCTTCGAATGAAACCGACAACACAATCGCAACCCATTTCGGTCTTGAAAACCTCAAGCTGCATCTTCCCGATGGGTCACCCATCGTGGAAAATGCAACGCTCGCCTTGCGGCGCAGCGAAGCAGCCCTGCTGACAGGACCGTCAGGCTCCGGCAAATCCACGCTTCTGCGTGCACTCTCGGGGATCTGGCCTTTCGGCGAGGGAACGATTGCCAGGCCGCACCAGCAGCATTTCATGCTGTTGCCGCAAAAGCCCTATCTGCCAATAGGCACCCTGCGCTGCGCAATCACCTACCCGGCCGATCCTCTGGCCTATAGCGAAGAGGAGATCCGGGAAGCACTCCACGAAGTGAAGCTCGACCATCTCGCGGAGAAGCTCGAATGCGATGATCCCTGGGCTCAACGCCTTTCCGGTGGCGAGCAACAAAGGCTTGCGATCGCGCGCGCGCTTCTAGCCAGACCCGATTGGCTGTTTCTCGATGAAGCGACCTCAGCCATGGACGAGGCGCTCGAAGCCTCGATTTACAAAACATTGGTCGAGAAGCTTCCCGAGACGACGATCGTTTCGATCGGCCATCGCTCGAGCCTGATCCATTTCCACAGCCGCCACATAGAGATGCGTGGGACACAGGAAGGCAGTTTCACGCTCGTCGAAATCGCATCGACAAATGCAGCGGAATAACAGACGGGGCCGTCGCCGAGCGTTCATACCGAATACGACCGGTCGCTCCCTCTCTGAACGCGAGCATTTACCTTTGACGGTGAATCGCTTTGCAATTCCATTGCTTTGAAACGGCACCGATTGCTGGGAGCGTTTCCGGCTATTTCCGAAACGCTCCTGCGGGCGCCCGATAGACCGCGGCTCAAGCCTCGGATCTCCTTCGGCACAAACAAACCGGACACAAACGACAAGAGCGGAGCCTTAGCTCCGCCCTCCGATTCTGATGGCATGTGACGTTCTAAGGTTCAGATAGGCGCGAAGGATTTTCGTCCTTCAGACCGATGATGGAGACAATCATCATCGGTACCTCCCCCATCCCTGCGCTCCATCAATTTTCGGCGCGCATGGATTCTTCAAGATTTTTCTTGAACAAGGTATCGAGTGCCGAAATCACGCGGATATCGGGATGATCCTTGCAGAAACTCTGCAAACGATGGTCGCTTGCGTCAGTCGGGGAAATCCGGGCAAAGCGCTTCTTGGTGGCTCCCGAATAGAAACCGGTGTACCAAATCACGAGATAGTCAGCGTCATCGGCTCGTGTCTGCGAAAGATTGGCACAGGTAATCGACTGCAAATTCAAAAACCCATGCGCATCGGCATAGGCAGACAGCGGCACATTGGCAGCCGCTTCCGCGCGACCCAAACCACCAGCGACAAACGACGCGGCAGCGGTAACGCCGGCGGCAGCGGCAAAGGCGGCGGCAACGGCGATTTTGCGGATGTTGTTCATGGGAAGCCTCTTAAGTGGGAGGGAGTGAGAGACACAATCAAGAGAACCGCTGCATGAAGCGTGACCGTATTCATCATACGCGACCCGCTTTGGGACATGGCAGAGGTTTTCCGTCCGCCCAGCCAAAACCGGGCAGTGACAGGATCCTTGAGTGCCATCAGAGATTTTTACCGGACACAATCAGGTGCAGGGAGGTAGCGATAAACATTGTGGGATTGCTTATCGCACGATCATCCGCAAACATTATCCGATTGCGCATTCCTTATTGTATAAACTTCGTTTTCGACACGACGGTCTGACCTGTTCCATTCTTCCGCAACAAAGTCAGACGCTGGCGCTACTCCCGTTCGATGTAACTGAGGAGAATGTGGCCCAACAGACGACAGGAAACAATGCGCCGAAAAGTCTCATGCGACATGAAGTAATAGATCTGTATTTGCTATCGCACGATAGCAAAACCACCGATAGAGGAACTAAACAACGGGTTCCATGATAGCCCTGCGCTAGCAGCATTTTTTTTGCGGAAATGACAATGACAAAATGTCGCTCCCCTGCAGGCTCGACCGCTTGAA
The DNA here is from genome assembly GCF_000745425.1 of Beijerinckia mobilis. Classification (GTDB taxonomy): domain Bacteria; phylum Pseudomonadota; class Alphaproteobacteria; order Rhizobiales; family Beijerinckiaceae; genus Beijerinckia; species Beijerinckia mobilis. Next base: position 101,249 of record NZ_JQJH01000010.1, on the reverse strand, counting down.
GGCGGAAGCTCTCTAGGCGAAGCGAGACATGTATATATTTGAAATATAAAGTCTTTTAACGCCTGATGATTGCTTGGCCATCAATTTGTCGCAGGAAATACAATGGAATGATTTCTCATCTGATGGAAATCATCATGCCGGCAAAATAACGCTCTGCGAAAATATTATTTCTGTTCACGATTACCTGCGACAATCAGCCTTCTTGTCCCGCAAGACGGATGAACATGTCCTCGTTGACCACGACCCGAGCGATGAATGCGTCTTGAAGTGAGAGATTGATATCAGGTCATAATGGACATTCCGCCGCGCCGCAGGCGCAAGGCCTCAACCTCGATGAATCATGCCCATCGAGATTCTGTATCAAGCGCGGCACGTCGCAAAAGTCAGGAGGCGCATTGTTCTGGAGCTGATCAGCGTGATTCCATTGTGGAAGGCAGGCCGATCATTCCTTCCATACAAGGTCTGCCGGAGATGGGCGCAGTGAAACCCGCGCCACCGGGACTATCCCCTCAACGAATTTTCTCTATCAGCCTGTCGTAAAGCGGATTGGCAGCCGAGAAGACATATTCCTGCGCGCTGACACCCACATAGGCCGCGCCCCTGGCGATGAGCCAGTCTGCAAAGCCTGAAACCTTTTCGGCGGGACAGGCGATGATCAGATGGCCTTCTTTACCATAATGGCGCAGACGCGCCGCGAACCGGCCTTTCGCCTCCTCGAAAAAGTCCTCCGCACAATTTTGCAGAACCGTCGAGACTTCGCGCGTGGTGCGTCCTTCTTCCTCTGCAGCAATATGCGACAGGATCAACCGGGCCTTCTCACGGTTCGCCTCGCTCCATTCAGCGCCGATAGAAGCAGCGAGATTAGCCTCGGACCTCAGGATGACGCCGTCATCAAGAATTTTCAGCGCATTGGCCGCAAGCGTCGATCCGGTGGTGGTGATATCGACGATCAATTCCGCTTGCCCTGCCGCCGGAGCCCCCTCAGTGGCGCCTAGACTTTCGACGATCCGGTAATCGGTGACATGTTTGCTCGCGAAGAAGCGCCGCGTCAGATTGACATATTTGGTCGCAACCCGCATGCGCTCGCCTCGCCGTGCGCGGTAGAGGATTGCGACATCATCGAGATCGGCCATGGTCCGCACATCGATCCAGGCCTGGGGAACCGCGACGACGACATTGGCGAAACCAAAACCGAGCGGTGTCAGAAGCGCGATCTTGCTGTCGGCGTCAGATACGCTCTCGCGGATCAGATCCTCACCAGTCACACCGAGATGGGCGCTGCCCTGCGCGAGATGCGTCACGATATCGGAGGCCGAGACGAATGCGACCTCGACGCCATCAATGCCCTTGAGCGTTCCGCGATAATCGCGCGCGCCCCTGCCCTGCACGAGGCTAAGGCCGGCACGGGCGAAAAAGGCAGTGACATTTTCCTGCAGCCGCCCCTTCGAGGGGACGGCGAGCACCAGCGGCGCTTGTTTCTGTTCCATCAGGCCGTTTCCCGCGCCATCGTTTCCCGCGTCATAGCTTCGAGCGCGTCGATCCAGATCGCCGCGCCCACCGCCGAAATATCCTCCTGCGCGCCGAGCCGACACAGCAATTTGTCGTAGCGCCCGCCACCGATCACCGGCTTTTCATGCGGCCGCATCCGGTCATGCGCCTCAAAGACGAAACCCGTGTAATAATCGAGGTTGCGGGTGAAACGGGTCGCGAAATGCAGCGCGGCTATATCAAGACCGCGCGCAGCCAGAAAGCCGAGCCGCGCATCGAAACTGTCGAGCGTGGCGGCAAGATTGAGCCCCGCATCCGCCAGGAGGTGCCGCATCGCCTCCGAAGCCTGGTCCGGATCACCTTCGATCGCAAGGAACCGCTCAATAATGGCCCGCTTCTCACCAGCTATATCCTGGCTTGATTTCAGCGCCGCCTGTTCGAGAAATCGATCGGCGATTTCCGCCGGTGTGCGGCCGATGATCGAAGCAAAACCGGCGATCGAAAGGAGGTCTTCGACGAGCGCGCGTGCTCCTGCCCGATCAGCGCCTTCGAGAAGGGCAAGAACGCCGGAATGATCCGTCTGGCTCACCTCACCCTCGGAGGTAAAGAGCGTCGCGAGTGGCATGCCAAGAACCTGGGCGCGCAAAAGCCGCCGCCTCCAAGGGGGCGGCAGTTCGAGGGCATCAAGCAAAGCGGTGAACAAGCCGACATCAGTAATGCGGACGGCAAGCCGTTCGGAGAAATCCCCGACCGATTCCATGGCAAGGCTCAGAATTTCGGCATCGGCCGCCTCACGGTCGCTTCTGCCGAAACTTTCGATACCGGCCTGAACAAACTCGCTCGGCCTTTCCCCGCGATAGCGGAAGACCGGCCCACAATAGGAATAGCCCGCGCTCGTCCCGGCCTGTGGCGAAGCCAGATAGTGACGCGACACCGGAATTGTATATTCCGGACGAAGGCAATATTCCGCCCCGGAAATATCGCTCGTCAGATAAAGCTGGCCGCGCAATTCCTCGCCCGAATCGAAAAAAATAGCGGCCGGCTGGAGGATGGCAGGTTCACAGCGCGCATAGCCGGCGGCAAGGAAGCGCTCGGCAATCGCCTCCTGAAGCGGGCGCGTCGCGCCGCTAGAGGGTTGGGAAGAGGAAGAATCGACAACGGCCAAGGTCATTACTCGTGCGATGGCCCGAGGGCCGGATCTCGTTTCTGCAAGCGATGCTCAGGGGGCCGGAGCCGATGTGCTCCCACACCGGCTCCGAATGCAGCGGCTGCAGGCTGCCTTCGATCCCTGCACTTTTTCTATGAAAAAGACATCAACATCCGCGCGTCTCATGCGATGCGAGCGGATTATACAAAGGTCGTAATAAACGACCCTTGGTTCCTTTCTTGAATTTTCGCTTTTTTCAAAGCGATGGCGAAAAATTCAAGAGCGGTCCAACAATCATCTCTTATGACCGTTAATATTATTCATGACGGGCGAGCACTTCCCGCACGGAGGCGACAAGTTCGCTCTCCGGTATCGTGAATTGCGCCCGGGCCCGCAGGTCGAGATAATCCGCCCGGTCCTTCGTCGAGGCAGCAAGCTCGGCTCCAAGCGCCAGGTCGCGGATCGTTAGCTGCGGACCCTCGGCATGGTCGCGTTCGTTCGATCCTTGAATAACAGCACAGAGCGACCCGCGCTTGTCGGCATATTTCAGCTGGGCATTCATGCCGGAACTGCCGAGATAAAGCTCGGCGCGGATACCCGCCTCGCGCAGCTTTGTCACGAAAGACTGGTAGCGCGCGACCTGATCCTTATCGAGAACCAGAACGACCACCGGCCCGCGCTGCGTGGCCGCGCTGACGACAGGCGAATTGATCGCGGTGAGCGCCGAGAACAGACGGGAGACACCGATCGAAAACCCGGTCGCCGGGACGTTCTCGCCGCGAAACCGTCCGACGAGCCCATCATAGCGGCCACCACCGCCGACCGAGCCAAAACGAATCGGACGCCCCTCCTCGTCCTGAACCTCGAAGGTCAATTCGGCCTCAAAGACGGGACCGGTATAATATTCGAGCCCACGCACGACGGCGGGGTCGATCCGCACACGATCCGAGAAACCCGCCGCCTCGACGAGTTCAGCGATCGTCCGCAATTCGGCAGTGCCTTCCTGTCCGATGGGCGTCGAGGCGAAGACATCGGCGAAACGCGCGACAGTCTCGGCATTGTTTTGCGCGCCTGCGTCAAGAAGAGCGAAAACCTGCGCGATCTGGGTGGTATCGAGGCCGGCACCCTTGGTGAAATCTCCCGATTCATCCTTACGCCCGGCGCCGAGCAACAGTGCCACGCCATCGCGGCCGAGCCGGTCGAATTTGTCGATGGCCCGCAGCACGGTCAGGCGGCGGCCGGCATTGTTGTCGCCGCCGAGGCCAATGGCTTCCATGACGCCATCGAGCACTTTGCGATTATTGACCTTGATGACATAGTCGCCGCGTTTCACGCCCAGCTTTTCGAGCGTCTCGGCGGCCATCATGCAGATTTCCGCATCGGCCGCCACGGAAGCCGCGCCAACCGTATCGGCATCGAATTGCATGAATTGCCGAAACCGGCCAGGCCCCGGTTTCTCGTTGCGGAACACGAAGCCCGCCCGGTAGGACCGATAGGGCTTCGGCAATTGATCGAAATGTTCCGCTACATAGCGGGCCAGCGGCGCGGTGAGATCATAGCGCAGCGAGAGCCATTGCTCGTCATCGTCCTTGAACGAAAAGACGCCCTCATTCGGACGGTCGAGGTCGGGCAGGAATTTGCCGAGCGCCTCAGTATATTCGATGAAGGGCGTTTCCACCGCCTCGAAACCGTAAAGTTCGTAGGACTCCTTGATCGCCACCAACATTCTATCGGTGGCGGCAAATGCCGCAGGTCCACGGTCGATGAAACCCCGCGGCAATCTGGCGCTCGCGCGGGGATTTGTCTTTGGGGCGGTCATTTTGAGGAAAGCCTCGTGAATTAAATTTAATGCAGCGGAAGATGTTGCTTGCTCTTACGAGGCCAAGGCGCGGGGAGCAAGTGCAACCTTGCCGGACAGAAAAGCCAATTTTTCTCTATTCAATTGAAAATAAATGGATATTCTCCCTATTTCCCAGGATGAGATGGCTTTTCCTGGTAAGAGTGCTGGCGCACCGGTCCATAGTCCGCCCCGGTCATCACCTCGGACGGCGAGGTAGGGGCTTGGAGCCTCATTGCAGCAGCCCCATATCTTCGGCGCGAGGCGCCGAGCCCACTTATAACGCCTGCAAACGGCCGCAAGGCCGGAGTGGTTGCGACAGCCCCTTGCTGCGGAGAGACGTCGTGCTCCGGCAGGCCGCAAATTTACTTTTCTTGGGAGAACAGGATGTCACCCGAAGAACGCCAATTGCTGATCGGTTTGTTCGACCGGACGAAACCCCTCGGCGCCAATCCGCGCGACAAGGAAGCCGAGGCCTTGATCGCGGATGCAGTGCGGGCGCAACCCTATGCTCCTTATCTGCTGGCACAGACCGTCCTGGTGCAGGAACAGGCTTTGAGCGCGGCCAATGATCGGCTGCGCCAGCTCGAGAGCGAGGTTGAAGCGCTGAAACAGCAAAGCGCCAATCAGCAGCCGGCCTCCGGCGGCAGCTTTCTGGGAGGCCTCGGTTCCCTCTTTGGTGGCGGTCAAACGAGCAATCAGGCGCAGCAGACACGTCCGCCGCAACAGCCTGCGGGCAATCCATGGCAGCAATCGGCGAATCAAAACCCTTCCGGTGCATGGGGACAGCGCCAACCTGATTATCCGCCGCAAGCAGGACCTTGGGGAGCCCAACCCGTTCCTCAGCCTCCGCAAGCTGCAAACCAGGGTGGCGGCTTTCTGAAAGGCGCTCTCGGCGCTGCTGCAGGCGTCGCCGGTGGTGTCCTTCTCGCGGATTCGCTGCGGGGTCTGCTCGGCGGCCACAATAATTCACTCGGGATCGGCTCTGGTTTTTCCAATGCCGGCCTCGGAGGGATAGGAGCCGGGACGCCAGGGAGCGAAACGATCATCAACAATTATTATGGTTCGGATGACCAGACCCATCAGGCAGATTGGCACAATGACACCAATCATTATCCGAATGATCCGCAGAATGCCGCCGATGACGGCGACAGTGATTACGGAGACGACGGTTCCTATGACGTGTGAGTGAGACGCGGGCGCTGAAACCATTCGCTTCCCGCCATCGAGGTCTTTCCAGAGCATTTTCCGATAAGGCTGAATCGCTTCGGGATTCCATTCCCCTGAGAATGCTCTGTTTTTTGAGTGGAACGTTCCTGGATATATCCGAAACACTCTAATGCTTCGATAGTGGGAAGATGGGAGCCTTTCCACAATACGGAAAACACACGCGAGTCCCGCAGCAATGATCCTGCGGCACCTCCAAAGCCAAGCTCCGAGATCTTATTCGGACCGCTGCTGATGACAGGTTCATCAGCAGCGGCTACCAAGTTCGACGGAAAATACGCGTGGCAGCGGATCTCATTGATTGGTTCTGATCAATGAGATTTGCCTTGGGACCCTTCAGGCACATTATTCAAATGCCACGCCTCGCCGATCATGGGTGCGACAACGTCGCCTTGCGGGCCATGGATAACGAGATCGCGATAGGGCACGGTCCAGTCGGCGATTTTATCGTATCCCAGGGCTGTACGAATATCCTCAAGCTCCGAAACGCCGAACACGCGATAGACCATGCGGCCGGGACCAAAATCCTCCAAAGTATAATAGGGTCCGAAGTCGCTGACGGCCACTTTGTTAATCAAGATCAGCGGCGGCAGACGCGGCAATCTGCGCACGAGCGCTTCGAGTGAAATATCCGAATATTGCAGGACACCCGAACACAGGAGCACATCGCAGGGTTCTGTATCCTCGGGTTGCGCGTAAAATTGAAGGGCGGGCAGATTGTCCTCACGGGCCAGCCGCTCACCCTCCCGTCGTAAGGCCGGTACATCAATGACCTGCCATCGCAGATCATCGGGAAATACGAGAATGTCACGGAACGCGCGATATTTTACACCGATATGGCCGCCAAAATCGGTGATCCTGCGCAAATTCTTGTCGTGGATCAGCCTCTGAAGATGAAACAGGATCGGCCAATCGAAGAGGTGCACCAGCAGAAAGGATTCCAGAGAGATCGGAACGACACGATCCTCGTCATAAACAACCCGCCGTCGCGGAGGCAAAAAATCATAAGCTTCCTTGTAGGTCGGAAACTGCCCCCAGAAGCGGCCGCACCCACGCCGGAGAAAGAGGTTAACGGAATACAGACTAAGCAAGTATTTTATTAGAAAGAACCGTTTCAGTACTTGCACAGTAGAGCCGCGTATTTGCATGATAGAGGTCTGCATCAACGTGGCAATCCTTCTTATTACAAAATGAACTCAAACTAAAAAGAAGCATCGTGAAATAAACAAACTACAGAACGCATCTGATATCATTGACGCAAACATGTTTTAAATTTCATGCTTCTCAACGTTACCATAATTATGGACCAAATGTAGCCGCTCTTCAATCACCAATTCTTGACAGTCTCACCATCACAAACAATGCATGTTTTCGAAGCGATTTCTTCAGGCCAATTCCTCCAAGTCATGACCATGCCAATCATACCTCCCGCATACTGACCACCATCACGCCAGGCCGATCAGCCAATGGGGATAATGTCCCATTCACATCGACGCGAGAGATCGCTCAACGGGGCCGGGCAGCGAAGATCGTATTGAAAGCCTTGACGTCACGTTTCCTGCAAACCTATATATTTATCGATATAAATAAACAGAGTGTGGCATGCCGCTAATATGCGAGGAATCAAAGGCTCCTCCCTTTCCTTTTGAGAATCCGGCCTACAGCTACTTTGGCTTGACAATACCCTGAACTTGCAGGCAGAAGTTGAAGAGTATCAGCCTTTGGAATCCGAGCGCCGCTTTCGCGGCTAAGCAGCATGGAAACTGCGATAGGAAGAACGGCGATGTGTGGCTGCAATTGAGAAGCTCACGCCTATCCATAGGTTCACGACCGTCTGCAACCACATTATCCCAGATCTTCTAAATGCTTGGAAAGGTTATTCTTTGACTGATTTTCGCGGCCTCGGACTTGCCCCCTCCCTGCTCGACACTTTAGCAAGGCGAGGATTTACCCGGCCGACGCCGATCCAGGCGCAAGCCATTCCGGCAATCCTGGAAGGCCGTGACGTCATCGGAATTGCACAAACAGGAACCGGCAAGACCGCCGCCTTCGCGCTACCGATCCTGCATCATCTCCTGGCACATCCGGCGCAGCCTCCGCGCGGTGGCGCCCGTGTTCTTGTTTTGAGCCCCACGCGAGAATTAGCCAGCCAGATCGCCGAAACGTTCAAGACCCTAGGGCAATCTTTCGGGCAGTCGCATCCGCTCTCGGTCGCCGTCGTCTTCGGCGGGGTCGCGCCGGGCGCTCAGATCAAGGCGCTGCAACGCGGTCTCGATGTGCTGGTCGCAACGCCTGGACGGCTGGTCGATCACCTCGATTCGCGTGTCGCCCATCTCGACAAGACCGAATTCTTCGTCCTCGATGAAGTCGATCAGATGCTCGATCTCGGTTTTGTAAAGCCCATCCGCCGGATCGTCTCGGCTCTGCCCGCCAAACGGCAAAGCCTCTTCTTTTCGGCCACAATGCCTGTGGAAATCCGCAAGCTCGCCACGGAATTGCTGCGTGATCCAGTGTCCGTTTCCGTAACGCCAGTTGCAAAAACAGCCGATCGCGTACGCCAGCAGGTAGTTTTCGTCGAGGCCCATCGCAAACGTGATATTCTGGTCGAATTGTTCGGCGATGCGATGATGACGCGTACGATCGTCTTTACACGCACCAAGCGCGGCGCCGACAAAGTCACCCAGCATCTCGAAAAAGCCGGTATTCCTGCTTTCGCAATTCATGGCAACAAGAGCCAAAGCCAACGCGAGCGGTCACTCCTGGCATTTCGTTCGGGTCATATTCGGGCGCTCGTCGCAACCGATATAGCGGCACGCGGCATCGATATCGACGGTGTCACCCATGTCGTGAATTATGAATTGCCGGAGGTTCCCGAGAGCTATGTGCATCGCATCGGCAGAACCGCACGGGCGGGCGCAGAGGGAATCGCTATTTCCCTCTGCGATGGCACGGAACGCGACTACCTGCGCAATATCGAAAAATTGACCAAGCTCAACCTTCCCGTCGAGGATCGCCGCGCCCCCGGGCATGAGGACGTTCAGCTTCCTCGCAGCGCCGGTCCAGCAGCGCGCAGACCCGCAAATCAGAAGGGCGGCGTGGTTCCGAAAGGAATAGCTCCAAGACAAGAGCAACGCTCGGGGCATTTTCCAGGCCTGCCCGGTGATACGGGAAGACACTCTGACAACGCACATTCGGCACGTGGGCCGCGCCATTCGCGCGGGGATCGGCAAAACAGTGTTTCTCCCGCCGCCGCCAAATCAATGCGCTCCCGTCCAGGCTTCTCGGCGCGTTTCCACAGCCAGCAATCCGGGCAGACGACGGCGGACCCAACCTGATTGGCTTTGTCGTATCGTCAATCTTCATAAGGGCTGCAAACGCCTGTGGCGTGAATGCGATTGACTCGTTGATTTGAGGATTTCATCTCCGCTTGGCAGGGGTGTAACCTGTTCACCCCTGCAAACAGGCGCTCGTGAACCCTCACCTATTCCGTCAACACAAACAATGATAGCATGACATCTACACCGACCGCGGGCTCCGCAGCCGGTGTGCTAAATGTCTGAATTTATCAGGCTGAACTTAAAGCATTTCCGATGTAATGGGATCTTCTTTCAGATACGCCCTGCTTCGAAAATTGCCCTGATTTCTGATGGGAGCGTTTCCGGAAATAACCGAAACGCGCTAGGCAGCCATTGCCTTGATGGCATCAAATGTTTCAGCCATTTCTTCCGCGCTGACATCAGTAATCGCTGCATCGGCAAAAACATCGGCTCCCGCCAACCATTCGGCGTCTATCTGCGGATTGCGCAAGGCGATCTCAAGAGCCTGATTAAGTTCGTATACACCCCATTCAAGACGTGTATCTCGGAGAGCCGACTGCAATGCGTTTTGGATCAGGCTACGAACCGTCAAATGGAGGGAGGATACCGGTACCGCGATTTCCTCACCGTTCAAGGCGTCGATACAGGCTTGTTCCGAGAAAGACGCATGACCGCGACAGGCCAATGGCCTGCGATCATAGATCACGCAAAGGCCGTCCTCGATGAAGGGACAGACGGTGCCCTGTTCCATACGGTCTTGTTCGCCAACACCGTGGGTCGCGTTATTGGCTTCAAGCAGCCGGCCGAGAAGATCACGCATCCATTGCCCCGATGACTCTTCCTCTGCGAGGTTCCGAAGGTGCTGAGCAATATAGAGGATTTCCGGGGCTGTCGCGGCGACACGAATGGTGCAGCAACTGGCGCAACCACCGCGGCATGCAAGTGATCCCGGTCCATTGGAGCAGGCGTCAACACTGCCTTCGAATGTCTCATAGGCGCGGGGAAGCAGCGCATCGAGGAAGGCTTTTTTGTCACGCTCGCGAGTGATCACGTCAAGAAAGACGCCGTTCATTCCCTTGAAAAAGGAGAGCGGATTGGCGGCATCGAGAATCGGCATGATCACTCCCCGATATAAAAGATACAGACCGCGCACTCATCCGGCGCATACAACGAACGGTAACGATGAAGACATAGTTTCGGCTCGGGAGACCGCCATCAATGGCGTTCCACAATTGCCAGATCACACACTAAGCCAACCAATGTTTTGATCAGAGACTATTCCGATGGAGCGAAAATATTCCCGGACGATCGAAATTGAATTGCATTGGGTTAGCGCGCCCTGACCCATCCACCCCTTGATTAAGCCTCGCAGGCGGCGCCGGAGGTGCTGACAGAATCATATATAACTATATATATAGCATGTCAATAGTGTCACAATGCGATACGAGATAACTCGTTGAATTGCAAGGAAGCACAAATGGCCGCGAAGCATTATGCTCCGCTTTAGGCAGACTGTCGGCGATTGGTCACCTGAATAATGCGAACGAGGTGCGCCGTCGAAAGCAGGACCGCGCTAGCAGCAATGCTTCGCAGATCACTCCCTCGGGGGGCCTACGGGCGGAGACAAAAGAGCGGCGGCACAACCAAGCCATAGGTCGACACGCATCATCATCTCCTCTGGTGCGTCATCGTGGCCGTCTGAAAATGTTCTGTAACGCGCCGTAACGAACGGAACATTTTATATCGCCCCCTGTTTTCAGGGAGAATAAGATAGAGGGAAACGCGCCAATGGGAATTTATGGATTTGCGCTCACAGCAACGGTCTGCCTGTTGGTCTCTTCGGCAGCTCTTGCGCAAGGGTTTAGCTTCGGCACACGCGGATTTTTGGCGCAGCCTATCTATGAAGGCCGATCCGTGAGTCGTACGGATTGCGACCAATTGCGTTGGGCCTGCGCCCATGAGGCGGAACTGAAAGAAGAAGGTGTCGGGAATTGTCAGGAATATCGACGTTCCTGCAGAAGATATTAGCACTCCGGCAGGATTTTGTTGGCAGCGCCCGTATGTTGTCTTCGTCGAAAGCAGCCGGAGCTTCTGAGAAACTGTCCGACGGGCCGCCTTCAATATCCGAGTTGAATGGCAGGCTGTGGCACCCACCACTCCGATGCGCCCCAACCGGGCTTATGCCCGGCGGAGGCCTTGGCCGATACCGCCCTGGTCTTGCGCGGCTCACGCCGATCAGCGCGCATTCAGAAATGCCGAAGCGGAGCCAAACGCTCCTGCGTGAACAGGGGCCGGATCCGCTCCTATACATCCGGCAGCGATGACGCCCCTAGGTCCGGCATCGTCTCAACAGATGCACTCCCACTGATCAGGTTCTGAATCGTGGTTTTCCATAGATTCAAAAATCATCACATCATGCAATTGTTGAGATAGACGATCAGGCCCTTATTTCGGCTCGGGCAAATTGAGGCGAATGTGCAACTCCCGCAATTGTTTGGTCGTAGCTTCGGAAGGCGCGCCCATAAGGAGATCTTCTGCTTTCTGGTTCATTGGAAACAGAGAAATTTCCCGCAAATTCTGGACACCCGCGAGAAGCATGATGATTCGGTCAATACCGGCAGCCATACCGCCATGGGGTGGCGCCCCATATTGAAACGCTCGATACATACCGCCGAATCTCTCGACCACGGTTTCTTCGCCATAGCCAGCAATTTCAAAAGCTTTGACCATCGCTTCCGGACGGTGGTTGCGGATCCCTCCCGAGGCGATCTCATAACCATTACAAGCGATGTCATATTGAAATGCCTTGATAGTCAGTGGATCCTGCTGTTGCAGCGCCTCAAGGCCGCCTTGTGGCATGGAGAAGGGATTGTGCGAGAAATCGACCTTCTTATCGTCCTCATTCCACTCATACATCGGAAAATCGACGATCCAGCAAAGCTCGAAGACCCCGGTCTTCGAAAGACCGAGTTCATGGCCGATGCGCAAACGCGCCGCTCCGGCTAGTTTAGCGGCCTTTTCCTCAATATCACAGGCGAAGAAGACAGCGTCGCCCGCCTTCAGATCCGCTCTGGCGATGATCGCAGCCTGGACATCGGCGGGAAGAAATTTGGCGATTGGTCCCTTGCCAACCGGCCCATTGTCGCCTCCTTCGAAAATTACGTAGCCAAGACCGGCAGCGCCTTCGGATTTGGCCCAATCATTGAGTTTGTCGAAGAAACTGCGTGGTTGTGCCGCCGCGCCCGTTGCCGGAATGGCGCGCACGACACCACCCTTCTTGATAACATTCTTGAAGGCGTTAAAGGTGACGTCATCGCGCCCGAAGAGATCAGTGACATCCGCGATCACCAGAGGATTACGTAAATCCGGCTTGTCCGAGCCATATTTGAGCATGGCTTCAGCATAAGGAATCCGCGGGAAAACCTGCGTCACCGGCTGCCCGTTGCCAAATTCCTCAAAAGCCCCGCGAATGACCGGCTCCATCGCCGCGAAAATATCCTCCTGAGTCACGAAACTCATTTCGATATCAAGCTGATAGAATTCGCCTGGCAGGCGGTCGGCACGCGGATCCTCATCGCGGAAACAGGGCGCGATCTGAAAATACCGGTCAAAGCCCGCCATCATCAGCAATTGCTTATATTGCTGTGGCGCCTGGGGTAGCGCGTAAAATTTTCCAGGATGGATACGCGATGGAACGAGAAAATCGCGTGCACCTTCCGGGCTTGAAGCCGTCAGGATCGGCGTCTGGAACTCAAAGAAGCCTTGTTCCTTCATGCGCCGCCGCAAACTGTCCACTACCTTGCCGCGCAACATGATGTTTTTGTGGAGCTTCTCGCGGCGAAGATCGAGGAATCGATATTTGAGCCGGATATCCTCTGGATAATCAACATCTCCGAAAACCGGCATGGGCAGTTCAGCCGCAGGGCCCAGTACTTCGATCTCAGTCACATAGACCTCAATGAGGCCTGTCGGCATTTCCGGATTTTCGGTGCCGGCTGGTCTCTTGCGCACGAGTCCGTCAATTTTGACCACCCATTCGGAGCGTAATTTTTCCGCCAATGGAAAAGCCGCGGAATCGGGATCGACGACGCACTGCGTCATGCCGTAATGATCGCGCAGATCGATGAATAAGACGCCGCCATGATCCCGGATACGATGGCACCATCCGGAAAGACGTATGGTTTCATCAGCTTGGGTCTCGCGCAAATCGCCGCAAGTATGGCTACGGTAGCGGTGCATCATTTTTTCACGGTCACGGTTCAGAAATGGGGCCAAAGGCTATGTGGAACGGGACAACCGCATGCGGCAAGGCATCTGTCAAGGGATGGAATTCGTCAACTCCACGATGAATTCTCGATTCCTCCCGTTCTTGGCCTTGCGGCGCATCAAGAGCTGGCCCCTCTTCTGGCTCGCATCTCTACCTCCGGAGCAGCATGGCCGCGGCATTCCATCGAAGGCTGTGATCCCGACACATTGCGCTCGGAGGGAGTTAGAAAAATGCGGCGTTTTCCAGAAATTTGCCCGAATTCACCGGGAAATTAAATCGGCTCTTCACAACCAGACCGGCTATCGCGCAACTGCGGATCGTTAGGGAGAATTTGTCCGCGGGCACGCTGAGCGCCGCCGCTCTCGCGAGCGCCTACCCTCTCCGAGACAGATCATGGCCCAGCTTGAGATTTAACGCGCGGCTAGAAAATTATGCACGGCCCAGGCGCCCGGAGAGGCGCGGTGCGTCGCTCCAGGGCTATTCAGGTGTTTTTGAACGAAGTCTAAAAATGCACTAACGACGCGCGAAGCTCTCATAATTTCAGATAGAGCGTTTTCTTCAGGGAACTGAACTTCGAACCTACCACCTGCTCTCTCAAATCTGCGAAGGGCATCCCGTAAATGTCCCAATGACAAACGGAGGGAGCCACGGGGTGAACATCCATCCTCATAAACTACCGGCAGGTATTCATATTTAATCTTAGCGAGCCACCTTCGCGCATTGCTAAGCTAGCATAGAGTCGTTACGGTTCTCGGCATATTCATGAATCGCTTTTTCAAGATGAATATTGAAAAAGCTTTCGTGACAAAGGCCAATCTTGGCCCTGTCCGGTTTTCCTTCAAAGCATGCTGACATCAAATCCTGATGAGGATGACTCCTGGAAACCCGATCCCGCGACCGCAGCGCAGTGGCTTTGACGCCAAGTCTCATTGACAATAACTAATTGTTATCAATGAGACTTGGCGTATGGAATACAAACTGTCACGAGCCACGTTGATTGCGTGGCTCTGATCTGGCACCCAGGTCTGTTAATATTGACAACAGACTATTCGTTATATTCATGTGACAATATTATGGAGCTGGTCTGCCCATGGGTCTTTTTGGTATACTTCTTTCTCTAGCCTTTTTGGTATGGCTCGCTTTTCGCGGGTGGAGCGTCCTCATCCTTGCTCCGATAGCAGCCATTATCACCGCGGCTTTTTCGAACGAACCCTTGCTTGCGCATTGGACGCAAACTTTCATGATCAGCGCCGCAGGGTTCGTCGCGCAATTTTTTCCGATTTTTCTTCTTGGGGCGATCTTTGGAAAGCTCATGGAAGACAGCGGGTCGGTCACCGCCATTGCCGATTACATGACGGAGAAACTGGGGCCGAAACGCGCCATTTTGGCTGTCGTTCTGGCAGGAGCGCTGGTCACCTATGGCGGCGTCAGCCTTTTCGTCGCCTTCTTCGTCATCGCCCCGATGGCTCATGCCCTGTTCCAGGCATCTTCCATTCCACGCCGTCTGATGCCCGCCACCATCGCTCTCGGCACGTCGACTTTCACTATGTCCGCCATGCCGGGGACACCAGCCATCCAGAACGCCATTCCCATGCCGTTTTTCGGCACCACGCCCTTTGCGGCGCCCGGTCTCGGCATTCTCGCTTCGGCGATCATGCTCGGATTTGGATTATGGTGGCTGAGCCGCGCGGAAGCGTCAGCCCGGCGCAAGGGCGAGGGCTATAATGGCAATGTGGGCGCCAATACCGACCTTGTCATCAAGGATGATAGCATCCGCGCTCTGGCGAGCGCCGCGCAGGAATTCGATCCGGCGGAATTGAGCCATGGGCACGTCAGCGCGACGAAGCCACCCTTTGCGTTGGCGGTCCTGCCTCTCGTCGTCGTGATTGTCGTCAATCTGATCATGTCCATGATCATCCTGCCGGAGATCGACGTCTCCTATCTTTCCGAAGACCGTTTTGGGCCGACCACATTGGCGGCTGTCGGTGGTGTCTGGTCTGTGGTCGTCGCTCTCGCGTCGGCCATTATAACACTCATTCTCATCAATTTCCGGCGTCTGCCTGCTCTCCGCGCCAGCATCGATGCCGGCGCGAATGCCTCGGTCCTGCCGGTATTGAGCGTGGCAAGCCTGGTCGGCTTCGGCGTCGTGGTCGCCTCAATGCCCGCCTTCAATTTGGTGCGTGAGTGGGTTTTGTCGATCGAGGGTGGTCCGCTCGTTTCCCTGGCGATCGCGACCAATGTTCTCGCGTCACTCACGGGTTCGGCGTCCGGCGGCATGACGATCGCGCTCGATGCGCTCGGCGAGACCTATATGCGACTTGCCGCAGAACAAGGTATCAATCCCGAATTGCTGCATCGTGTGGCAGTGATCGGAGCTGGAACGCTGGATAGTCTGCCGCATAATGGTGCTGTCGTGACGATGCTCGCCGTCTGCAATTCAACCCATGGCGAAAGCTATTTCGATCTCGTCATGGTCGCCATTGTTGGCGCCATCCTCGCTCTGGTCGCCGTCATCGGCGTTGGCTCCTTGGTGGGCTCCTTCTAAAACAGATCGATAAATCTTGCTCAACCGCTTTTCTCAATGATTGCGGTTGAGCAAGAGCCTTGATGCTCTTTTTAACGAGAAAAGAGCAAAATGAAATTATTGGCCGGCAAATCGATCTGCTTCTTGAGAAGAAGACCGTGCTTGCCGGCTATCTTTTCAATATCACGAATATCTTTCAGGCCCCATTCCGGCACCTGTTTGGAAAGAATTTCCTGATCGAAATTCTGATTGGATTCCGTCGTATAGTGGCCATCGACTTTAAAGGGACCGTAGATGGCCAAAAAGCCGCGTGGTGTCAGAGCTTTCGAAGCCAGCTCGGAAATTCCTTCCGCGATTGATAGCGGCGCGACCTGAAACAGATTGATGACGAAGACGACATCATAAAGGCGTGTTTCAGCGTGCGGCCAAGTCTCGGCATTCGTCAGATCAACGCGAATAGGATCGACGACATTCTTGTTGCCTTGCGAATCCCGTGTCTTCGAGATTGTTTCAAAAACCTTCTCATCATAATCGGACGGCTGGAAAGTCACTTCTGGAAAATGCGGCGCGAAATAATTGACATGGGCACCACTGCCACTGGCCAATTCGAGTGCCCAGCCGTCTTTCGGGAACAGGGTTTTGAAGACGCCAAGAATAGGATCACGATTGCGCCGTCCAGCCCAGGAGACATAGGCGCTCAGCGGATAGGGATCGATCGGCGGCCTCGGCTCTTCAACAATTCCCGGTTCCGGCAGATGGTCATCGATATTATGTGTCATGATTGTCTCCCATCGGAAAGCGGGCAGACTGGAAAATTCCATCTGCATCATTCGAAAGCTCATGCGGCTTGACGACTTTGTGGGTCAGGCAGTCGCCAGCAAATCTTTCAGTATAGTGTCAATTCCATCGCGATAGCTCTGGTCGAGCCCAAAAATCGCGAGATGCCCCCAGATCGAAGACAGGTGTTTCAGCTGGCTGCCAGGAACCAATGTCTGTTCAGCGGCGATGTCCGATAATGGAAACAGCCCATCCTCATCGATTGCGATGACATATGTCGTGGCTATGATATGGGACAAAGCTTTTTTGATATCGCCCCCACTGTTGCGGCCGACATCACCACCCTGCCATTTACGTGCGAGAAGAATGAGATTGTTCGGATCCTGAGGGAGAAAATGCCCCTCCACGAAGCCGGTCAGGAAATCCTCGGTCGATGAGAATCCGAGGTCCCGCCATCCCTCCTCTGCATACAAACGGGGGGTGAAAGCCGCTGTGGCAAACAGGCGCGCATGGCGGCGCAGGCCCCGATGAATGTCGCCGGCATTATCATACCAGCCATTATCATAAGCGCGATCACTGGTGATCGCCTCGATGAAACTCTCGACGAGCAATTGATTGTGCGCGCTCGCGCGGGCTGTTCCGGCGATCGGCGCGGCGCGGCGGACGAATTCCGGATAACGGACTGCCCATTCATAGGTCTGTTGGGCCCCCATGGATCCCCCCAGAACGAGCTGCAGCCGCGTCAATCCAAAATGTTCCGTCACAAGGCGATGTTGAGCACGGACGTCATCGCCGATCGAAACCAAAGGAAATCGCGCCGCGTTGAAAGGAGCCGGGTTATTGCTCGGCGCGCTGGAGAGACCATTACCGATCTGATTGACGAGAATGATGAAATAGCGATCTGGATCAAGCGCACGGCCCGGACCGATATAAGCCTGTTCCAAGATCTTCGTGGTGCCGGAATACCATGTCGGGAAAAGGATGGCGTTGTCCCCGGCAGCCGACAGTTCCCCAAAGGTGGCATAGGCAAGCTGCAAATTGCGGATAGTACCGCCATTTTCCAGCAGAAAGGGTCCCAGATCATGGATCTCAAAAGGCCCGTGTCGTTCTCGATCGTAATAGGAGCCCAATGTCGTCTCATCGTCGAAAGGCTGCGGATGAAGAAATTTCAATTATTCTATGGATTTTGTCAACTTTAAGCCGAAGCCGCTGATAGTTTATGTTGATATAATCTGTGATTTTAATAGACTAATATGCTGTACCTCCCAAGAGCGGAGACCGACCACCTGGAGCGGTTCGGACGTTTCCGAACTGCTCCAGGCGGAAATGCTCTAGTCCCCGCTTCTGACATTTCGAAACCGTCATGCGACACGAGCCAAGCAGGAGTTAAAAATGAGCCGAACTTTCCTTTATGCCGAGATTCAGGTCGCTATACCCTTCGAAAAAATCGACTGGCGCTCCATCAACGAAGCCATGCGCAAGGAACCGGGTCTCAAGAGCAAAACCTGGCTGAGTGGCATCAATACCAATACGATTGGCGGCTTCTACGAGTTCGACAGTCAGGAAAATGCGAAGGCCTATGCCACGGGCTATCTCGCGGGGGCGGCGGCGCAGCTCGGTGGCAGCCTTTCCGTCAAACTTTTCGACGGTGATATCGTGGCGGAAGCGAGCGCCGGAATGGATGCGCCCTATTTCATCCCTGAAGCGGTTTAGGCAAAACGCTAAACCCTTCGTTGGCGATTGAGCCAGCCTCTCCCGAGGAGATTATCCGGTACGGTACCCTTAGAGCATTTTCCGATAATGTTGAATCGCTACGCGATTCCATCATTTTGAAAATACTCTAATTTTCTTTCGTGGAGCGTTCCGGATATATCCGAAACGCTCCAGGCGGATCATTCCGGATCGGCTGGTATCATCGTCTGCAGGACCTCTCCGGCGAGCATTCGGGTGATCCTTGACCCGCGCGCAAGCGCTTCCTGATCGAGCTTTTCGACGAAGATACGGGCCGCTTCGAAGGAACGATCAAGGCGCAAAGCCGCATAATCGATGAGCGCCGTATCCACGACAAGTTGCCGGTCGAGGAAAAGCTTAACCAGAACGGCCCGCAACAGATCATCGTCAGGTGGCTCGATAGAGACCGACGGCGCAAGTCTGAGACGCGACAGAAGATCGGCTATGCTCAGCCCCCAAAGGTCGGGCGCCGTTCTCGCCGTCAGCACCAGAGCCTGACGCGATTCCCTTACAAGGTTGAGAAGGTGAAAAAGCTGTGCCTGCACTATGGCGAGCGTCTCGGCCTCCTCGATCAACAGGGGGCCTGACCGCGCCAATCGTTCGAGATCATCTTCAAGCAACAGGTCGCGGGCGGCGAGACGTCTAGCCCCTGCCCTGCGTGCCCAGATCGACGCGAGATGGCTCTTCCCGGCTCCGGCAGCGCCCTGCAGCAAAAGAACCGGATCCGGCCAATCCGGCCACAATTCCAGCATGGCATAGGCTTTTTCATTCGAGGATGAGACGAAGAAATCCTCGACGCCGAAACAAGGGTCACCAGCCAGATCAAGGATCAGCTGGCGCGCCGGCTTTGCCGATTTCATCCTATTGTTCACCTTCGCTTTGCAAGACTGCAACATCGATGAGGACTTTGGGGCTCGCCTCGGTAATACCAGTGTAAAGCGCGCTGGCGCGGTAACGCCGGACGGCAAAACGCAGGATGACACCCATTGCTGCAGCCACGGGAACCGCCGTGAGAAGGCCGGTGAAACCGAACAGGCTGCCGAATGACAAGAGCGCGAACATGACCCAAACCGGATGCAGTCCGATGGATTCACCGACAAGTTTCGGCGCGAGAATGTTCCCTTCAAGAAACTGGCCTACGAAAATCACGGACAAAGTCACGAAGAGGAGATGCCAGTTCGGCCAATCTTGAACGATCGCGACAGCCGAACCGATCACCAGCGCAACCAGCGATCCAACATAAGGAATGAAACTGAGGATCCCGGCTGAAATACCGATCAGCAGGCCGAAATTCAGACCAACGAGCGTAAAGCCGAGCCCGTACCAGAGGCCGAGAAACAGACACACAAGTGACTGGCCACGCAGAAATCCCGCCATCGCCGCATCGATTTCCGCAGCCAATGCCCGCACGGTAGCCCGGTGTCGGATGGGAATGAGACTATCGATCTTGGCGATCATCTTGTCCCAGTCGAGCAGCATATAGAAGGCAACAACAGGCGTGACGACGAGCAGAGAAATCAGACTGACGAGCGCCGCCCCTCCGCTCCAGAGGGATGTCAGAATACCGGCTCCCCATTGAATGACCTGCGAAACCATATCGCTTGTCTTCGGTGCGAGTTCTGGCCCCTCCAAATGGCCAAGGCCAAGCCTTTCAATAAAGGCGCCGACATATTCAGTCGCCAGGCGGTCGCGTCCCTGAGTAATGAGATCCTCAAGCTTGTGGATATAATCCGGCAGCGATTGAATGAACCCCGCGAATTGATGGCCGAGAATTGGCAGGATGAGGATGCCGGCAACCACGACGACGACGAGAAAAACCGCCAGAATCAGCAAGGTCGCACCGAGGCGATTGAGCCCGAGACCCTCAAGATAATCGGCCACGGGATCGAGCAGATAGCCGAGCACGACAGCCGCCGCGAAGGGCAGGATCACTGCGCTAAAAAGCCAAAACAAAAAGACCACCAGGAAAAAGGCGACGACCCAGAAACAGATTTGCCATTCGATACGCATTACGTTGGGCCCTCATGATGGTGAAACCGAAGTCCGTCACCTCACCGGCGATCACCCATCCGAATGAAGCATCCTCCCAAAGCGCAAAATCATTGTCTCATACCAAGTCTCACTGATCCCAACCTATTGGGATCAGTGAGGTTCGGCGGAAAGCCGCCGCTCCGCAAGCGCGGGGACAAGTCTCAATGAGTCACGCCCATTGAGACTTGAAATTATCGAGGGCTGTGTCGGCATCACCGATTCACACGCAAAGCCCACTTCGCAGATCCCAGTGGCCAAAAGACGATGCCCTCTTGTGGGGCGGTCATATCGAGCCTCACAGGCCACAGCGGATTCTAAGCCGCCTTGCACGGCCAGAGCCATGATGGATTCTGCTTTTCCAAAGCAAAAGCAATGCTGACAGGAATGTCGAACAATGGGGATTTCAGAAATCCGCCGAGAATCACAGATTCATATGGCGGATCCATCGCGAGATATAGGCGGCCATCGACGCCAATGTCAGAAATGTGATGGTGTAAACACCAATGCTGAACCACGGGTGCGCGGGAAGCGCAAATGCCTTGACGCCCAGGACAAGCGACGCAAAAGCGATCTGGGCAGCGGTATTCAGCTTGGAGATCGGCAAGGGCACCACGCGAATGGGCTTATCCAGGAGCCATGAGACCATGAAGGCGCCGATGATCATCAGGTCACGTGCGACGACAATAATCGCCAGACCCGCGGGGATCGTCTGATTGATCGCCAAAGCAATATAGATCGAGACGAGCAAGGCCTTGTCCGCGAGCGGGTCGAGATAGGCACCAAGCTCCGTGCGAAGGTCGAAGCTTTTGGCGATCCAACCATCAAGGGCATCGGAAATACCGGCGATAATGAAGATGATGCAGGCTTCCATCCAGCGATGCGAAGCGATCATCACGACAATGGCCGGGACGAGCACCAGCCGGAACAGGCTGATCAGATTCGGAATGCTGCCGAAATTCGCTGTGAGCATGGGCTGATACGGGAAACCGGCACCGCGATGGAAAATGGCGCCTGAATGAACTGCTGAAGCATCCTATTCAATGCTTCATGCTCCAGACAAATCCCGATCGGCATAATTGTTCCCCTGACGCGCCGGTTCTTCATCAAGAATCATTAACGGGAAGTGCAGCCGAGCGATTCGTATCGAAGTGCATGGATCGCGACCTGTCATAATCCATAAATGTTCGCCGGAAAGCCGCGCATAGTCGCAGGGGCGCAAGCGATGAGTCAGAATCATCGCCTTTTGCCTTCAATGGCCTCGATCGCAAGGCATGCGGGAATGGATCGGAATGAGCCAAAAGATTTGGAAAACGGCTTTTTCCCGGGCTGTTCGAAGAGAGCCCCATCCTTATGTTCAAACGGATTGCGCCGTTAAAAGTCCTGACAAAGAAAAAGCACCACATTTATCGCGCTTCTTGAGGGAAAAGCAGGATAAAGGTGGTGCTTTTACGAGAAAGAATTGCCCAGTCGACAGATGTTTAACCGTCTTGGAACTGACAATTCTTCATTTAATGGCCGTCAGGCGAGAGCTCTCAATCGGGGCTTCTATCGCCTGTTGCATTTCGAATGAGCGGACACCAAATCTTCCTCAACAGGGGGCCGGGCAAATTTTGAAGTTAATGCCTGGCCTTAGCGGGGATTACCAGGTCCTTCAGGAAAGTAGGGGTTCGCGCCCTGTCCCATGCGACCGAAGGCACCGCCGTCGCTCTTTTCATGATGCACGACATGGCCGACGCGATCATTCTGATTGTCGACATAAGAATAATATTCATTTGCATTGGCGGGAATTTTATCATTGGCGACCGCCGCACCGGCGGCAAGTACCAAACTGGAGGCCAATAAGGCCGAGACCAAATGTTTCATCTTTCTGCTCCTTGCGGGAGCGACTTCATCGCCCCCTCACTAAAAAAAAATATAAACTTCCGGAGCGGATTGATCATTGGCCAAAACGGAATTTCATTCTCTCAAACCAAGCAATAATGTGCTGCGCTTCTTCGAAGTCGTGGCCTCATTCGTGAGAAAATCGATAAAAAGCCTCACTTTAGGATCGCTCGTCGCATGCCGGCTAAAGAGCAGAGAGGCTTCCAACGGATCGCCACTATGCCAATCCGGCAGGACCTGCTTCAGGGCGCCGCTGGCGAGGAAGGGTTCCGTGAGGATTTCCGCAAAGAGGGCGAATCCTTCACCCAGTAGAACATGATTGAGAATGACCGATGCCTCGTTGGAGACCATGCGCGGCACGAGAGTGACAGGCACTTGTTCCTGACCCTTTCGAAAAGTCATGGTGGCGCCGGCAGCCGGCGTATCGATGGATGCGCTCAGAAAGACGTGGTGTTCGAGGTCGCTCACCGATTCAATCGGCGGATGCTTTTCCAGATAGGAGGGAGAGGCGACAACCCGACGGACGGCATGCATGAGATGATGCACGGCATAGGTCGAATCAGGCAAAGCACCAAGCCGGACGGCAACATCGAATCCATGCTCGATGAGATCGAGCGGTTCATTGTTCAAAGTCAGATAGACCAAAACTTCCGGGTAAAGACGCTGAAATGCCGGCAATATCTGGTCGATGATCAAAATGCCCAAAGTATAGGGGGCAAGGACTCGCAGTACGCCGGCTGGTTTGCTGCTGTAGCTCTTGGCGACGAGCTCAGCCTCCTCGATGAGAGTCAGCGCCTGTGAAGCGTTATCGAAAAAGGCGCGACCAGCCTCGGTTACGAAAACCCTGCGCGTCGTGCGCCGCAGCAATTCAATACCGAGCCGATGTTCCAGTTCCTGAATCTTGCGGCTGACGGTGGCCGGCGGCACGCCGAGCTGGCGCGCGGCGGCCACGAAACTGCCGCGCTCCACGACGCGGACAAAGGTGATCATATCATCGAGTTTCTGCATCGCACCGTCCGGCCGTCTCAATGAGACGATTAAAGAAGCTTTTTCACTACCTTTTGCCAACGCACGCAAAGCGTGACCGTTGTTGCCTCAATCATGTCCGCGTTTTCGACGCCGGCGCGAAACGATATGGGAAGTCGAGAGCATTTTCTGCTCATGACGCGTCGATTTTTGATATATCACTTTGAAAATACAAAGATTTTTTCATGTCCGGATCGATACGAAATGCTCTGGCTGCCCATCGAGCAAGGGACAGCGCTTCCGAGTCGGACCCATTTTCCGCCTCCGGCCGCTTCTCCGGCTCCGCCTCCGATTTTCAAAGTCGCAAAGATGCTGAAAAATCATTTGCGTGAGAATAACGCCATACGACTGTATGCCATCTTTTTCACGGAAACTTTCGTAAGGCCGCGCTTTGAGGGAATGTGGCAATATCGAAGCGAAAATGATTCCCTGAACATTATTATCGTTCAAGGATTTGTGATGCCAGCGGCCCGTTCTGCTGTCAATGCCAAGCTTGTCACGTTGGGCGCTGTTGACGCGGCCAACTTGCATCGGCCCCAACAAGCCGTTACAGCATGCAGATGATCGTCATTTTCGACGTTAAAGTTCCAGCATAAAAACAATGTGTTAGTCTCTCGCCGGCGCAGGCGTGGCATCGCCCGCCCGATGGCTTCGACCCGACAATTCGGACCCTCCATGGATAAGAAGAACGGCCTGACCTATGCGGAAGCCGGCGTCGACATCGATGCCGGCAATGCGCTCGTCGAAACCATCAAGCCATTTGTTCGCGCAACCCGCCGCAAGGGCGCGGATGCCGAGATTGGCGGCTTCGGCGGCCTGTTCGATCTCAAGGCGGCCGGTTTCCACGACCCGATTCTCGTTGCCGCCAATGATGGTGTGGGCTCCAAGGTCAAGCTCGCAATCGACAGCAGCCGGCACGAGACGATCGGCATTGATCTCGTCGCCATGTGCGTCAACGATCTCATCGTGCAGGGCGCAGAACCGCTCTTCTTTCTCGATTATTACGCGACCGGCAAACTCGAACCGGCAACGGCAGCCGATGTGATCAAAGGCATCGCCGAAGGCTGCCGCGAGGCGGGCTGCGCCCTCATCGGCGGCGAAACGGCGGAAATGCCCGGCCTCTATGCGGGCAAGGATTATGATCTCGCCGGATTTGCGGTCGGCGCGGTCGAACGCGGCAATCTCCTGCCGCGCGCCGATATGGTCCCCGGAGATATGCTTCTGGGCCTGCCCTCCTCCGGACTGCATTCAAATGGCTTCTCTCTCGTCCGTCGGGTTCTGACCCTCAAAGGTCTCGATCTTGGGATGGTGGCGCCGTTCGCACCCGATACGACGCTCGGCATGGCGCTTCTCGCGCCGACCCGCATCTACGTCCGGCCATTGCTCCAAACCCTTGCGACGGCACCGGGGATCAAAGCTCTGGCGCATATCACTGGGGGTGGTTTTCAGGACAATCTGCCACGGGTTCTACCGGCTTCGCTCGACCTCCAGATCGATCTCTCCCGCATTTACGTACCTGCCGTATTCGGCTGGCTCGCCCGCGAAGGCGGCATAGAGGAATCCGAAATGCTGCGCACCTTCAATTGCGGCATCGGCATGGTCCTCGTCGTTGCGGCCGGCTCAATCGAAACCGTCGAGGATGCGTTGCGACAGGCCGGAGAGAAACCGGTACGGCTCGGCTCGGTCGTCGAGTCGGCGCCAGCGAGCGCACGCGTGCAGTTTCAGGGGCGGCTTTCGCTTTGACGCCCTCCCGCAAACGCACCGCCATCCTGATTTCCGGCCGGGGCTCCAACATGCGGGCCCTGATCGAAAGCGCTCGTGCCCCGCATTTTCCGGCCGAAATCGCCCTCGTCCTTTCCAATCGGCCGGAAGCGGAAGGGCTCCGTTTCGCCAAGGAAAAGGGGATCGCCACAGCGGCGGTGGACCATAAAATCTATGCCGGGCGTGAGGAATTCGAACGCTCCATGCAAGCCTTGCTTGAGCTGCATCGCATCGAGCTGCTCTGCCTTGCCGGCTTCATGCGGCTGTTGACACCCTGGTTCATCAGCCAGTGGGAAGGACGGATTTTGAACATCCATCCCGCCCTCCTACCATCCTTCCGCGGCCTGCACACGCATGAGCGCGCGCTGGAGGATGGCGTGAGAATCCACGGCTGCACGGTCCATTTCGTCGTGCCGGCCATGGATGCCGGACCGATCATCGCACAGGCCGCCGTTCCGGTTCTGGAAGACGACACAGCTGAGACTTTGGCAGCGCGGGTTCTCGCCGAGGAGCATCTGCTCTATCCACGTGCGCTAGACTATATTGCGCGCGGCGGCTGGCGCATCGCGGGCAATCGTGTGTTGTTTCAGAACAATGCCGATGCAACGCTCCTGCCCTCGGCCTTGCGGGTGCCTGGACCAGTTCCTGAAGGTGATCCACCGGCAAATCCCTCAGCGCGGGAGAAGCGTTCATGATTCTGGCAAGCATGACCGGCTTCGCCCGCAGCACCGGCAGCCAGGGCGCCGCGCGTTTTGCCTGGGAGCTGAAGAGCGTTAACAGCAAAGGCATTGATCTACGGCTGCGGCTACCGCCGGGATTCGACGCGATCGAGGCGGACATCCGGCAAAGACTCGGCAAGGCGCTGACACGGGGAACCGTGCATGCCTCGCTCAATGTACAGCGCGAGGCGATGGCGCCCGAAGTCCATATCAATGAGGCACTTCTAGAAAAACTGCTGACCTCCATCGGGGATCTCCCACTGCCGCCCGGCATCCGTACAGGCAGTCTCGACGGCCTCCTTGGTGTTCGCGGACTCATCGAAATCATCGAGGCAGAGGAAAGCCCCGCAGAACGCGAGGCCCTGAACGGCGCCGTTCTCCTCCATCTCGATGAGGCGATCACGGGCCTTGTTGCCATGCGCCAGGTGGAAGGGGCGGCGCTCGCCCCCATCCTCATCAGCCGGCTTGAACGGATCGGCACCCTGACCAAGGCGGCCGAAAGCTGTCCGGGACGCCAACCCGAAGCGATCAAAGCCAAACTTGCCGCCAGCATCGCCCGGCTCGCCGATCAGGTGGGGCTTGATCCCGCGCGCCTGCATCAGGAAGCCTTGCTGCTCGCAGCCAAGGCGGATATTCGCGAAGAACTCGATCGTCTGCTGACGCATGTGCAGGCGGCGCGTACGCATCTCGAAACCGGCGGTCCCTGTGGCCGCAAGCTCGATTTTCTGGCGCAGGAGCTGGGCCGCGAAGCCAATACGCTATGCTCGAAATCCAATGACGCCGGCTTGACCGATATCGGGCTCGAATTGCGTGTCGAGATCGAGCAGTTCCGCGAGCAGATTCAAAATCTCGAATAACGCCTATGACCGATGTTGCCGATCCCCGTCCGGATCCCCATTCTGCTGCCCTCCATTGCAAACGGCGCGGGCTGATGCTGATTCTTTCCTCGCCTTCCGGCGCGGGGAAGACAACGCTGACGCGCATGCTGCTGCAGTCGAAGAAGCTCGATCTGACCCTGTCGATTTCGGTCACGACGCGGCCGCGCCGGACGAGTGAAGTCGAGGGCATCCATTATAATTTCATCACCCGCAAACAGTTCGAAACTCTGCGGGACACCGATGCCCTTCTCGAATGGGCGGAGGTGCATGGCAATTTCTACGGTACACCGAGCGAACCGCTAGAAGCGATTCTCAGCGAAGGCCGGGATGTCTTGTTCGATATCGATTATCAAGGCGCCCGGCAGGTCAGGCAGAAGATCGGGGCCGATGTCGTCTCGGTTTTCATCCTGCCGCCGACCATGCGGGAATTGCGCGCGCGGCTCGAACGGCGCGCCGAGGATCCGCCGGAGACCATCGCCAAACGGCTCGAAAACGCCCGGACGGAAATAAGCCATTGGGCGCATTATGATTATGTGCTGATCAACGATGATCTGCAGCGCACCTTCGAGGAGCTGACGGCGATCGTGACGAGCGAGCGGCTGCGTTCGCCACGGCTCAAGGAGGGCCTCGGCGCGTTCGTCGAGACGCTTCTCAATGAGCCCGGCTGAAGCCTCACCCTTGTACGGAAACAGCTTTATTCCTCCGCTTCATCGGGAGAATTTCGGGAATGTCCCCGGCTATTGTTCCGATAAGTGCTCCAGGTAATTTCATAATCTTCCGCTTGATTACCCCAGCTCGTCCATCCGGGCCGCGCGCCACGCGCGAATAATTCGAGATAAGGTCCCGGACTACAGGCTTCGATAATCGTGTAGAATTCATCCGGCTTGCGGCTGTGCTCGCGTTTCGGCGCGGCAAGAAGATTGACCTGCCGCCGCCCCGGGGCGAGGGTGCGTGCCTTTTTGCCCTTGACGCCGAACAGCACGAGTTCGGTGACGTTTCGAAAATAGAACCCGACACCGCGGCCGTCCGAACCACCGTCTTTGCGCACCTTATGCCAGACGAGGTTTGATTTATAATCGAACCCCCAGGCAGCGAGGACCTCGAGTCCTTGCGGCAGAAGAGCATTCGGCACCCAGAGATAGAGGTGGGCAGTATCCGCCAGAACCGAGGCGACCGGCATGGCCATGATCTCCCCGAGATCCATCGTGCCATAGCGGCTCAGGCGGCGATGTTCGGGCGCCATTTTTCCTGTGCGATTTTGAAAACGCCATGGAGGATCGGCAAGGATCGTCGCGAAGCTGCGCTCGGTGAGATCGCGTGAGAATTCGGCGATTGGATCAGGCCGCATTACCCTCGATCCGAACAGACACGCCCCGAACTCCTTTTAATACAACATGAAGTCTACTTCATAAGCTATTGAAATAGATATTTCATTTTTTCAGAAGTACGTGGAGCGGCCTGAAAGCCGCTCCCGAGAGTCTCTCGTTCCCGTTGAAAAACGGGACCCTTCCTCAGGATCAAGCCGCGCAGGCGAGCTTGACGGCCGTGCCAGTAACCATGACGCGCTTGAGCGCGACACCGCCTTCGCTGGTCAGCGCCGTGTTCTCGTCCTGATAATTGACGCCGACAATAGCGTCGGCACCAATGTCCTCGGCGCGGCGGATCAGATCGGCAAGCAGGCGTTCCCGCCAATTGCCCTGATGCGGTTGAGTACCCGAAGCATGCCAGCTCGATGTGGCGGTGATCGATCCAATCGACTGGACGACCCGGCTACCCTCAATCGATTCCGTGGTGCTGACGCGCATGCAAAACTCCAAAATGAAAATCATTAAGAAGAGCTGCTTACGCCTTTCAACATTGATCAGAGCTTAACGAAGACGCCCGTCTTGCGAGTCCCGAACAACGACACGAAACCATGGTTAATGCCGGAAATGGCGGATGCCGGTGAGCACCATGGCAAGGCCCGCTTCATCAGCGGCAGCAATGACCTCATTGTCACGTACTGAGCCCCCCGGCTGGATGACGGCGGTGGCTCCGGCGGCGGCGGCGGCAAGCAGGCCATCGGCGAAGGGGAAGAAAGCATCCGACGCGACGACCGAGCCTTTGGCGAGCGATTCCGTCAAGCCTGCTGCCTCTGACGCTTCCTGTGCCTTCATGGCGGCGATTCGGGACGAGTCGACGCGGCTCATCTGGCCGGCTCCGATACCGACTGTGGCGCCGTCTTTCGCATAGACGATCGCATTGGATTTGACATGTTTAGCGACACGGAAGGCAAAGCGCAGGTCCCGCCATTCCGACTCGGTCGGCGCGCGCTTGGTCACGACACGCGGTTCGAGATCATCGATCACAGCATTGTCGCGCTCCTGCACGAGAAAGCCACCGGCGACGGGACGGAAGGTCAGGGACGGTGCACGCACATCCGGTAGCCCGCCAGTCAAAAGCAGGCGGAGGTTCTTCTTGGCCGCGACGAGAGCGATCGCCTCCTCATCTGCCTGAGGGGCAATGATGACTTCGGTAAAAATCTTGACGATTTCGGTAGCCGCTTCGGCATCAAGCCTGCGGTTGAGCGCGACGATGCCGCCGAAGGCGGAAACCGGGTCACAACGCAGCGCAAGCTGATAGGCCTCCGCCAAAGTCGCGGCCTGCGCGACGCCGCAAGGATTGGCATGTTTGATAATGGCCACAGCGGCATGTTTTTCGGGATCAAATTCGGCCACGAGTTCAAAAGCCGCGTCCGTGTCATTGACATTATTATAGGAAAGCGCCTTGCCCTGAACCTGCCGCGCCGTCGTCACACCGGCCCGTTTATCCGGTGAGGAATAGAAGGCCGCGCTCTGGTGCGGATTTTCGCCATAGCGCAAAGATTCGATCAGTTTCCCACCGAAAGCGCGATAGGCCGGCACCTTCTCGCCGATCTCCGCCGCAAACCAGTTCGATATGGTCGCATCATAGGTCGCTGTCCGGGCAAAGGCTTTTTGCGCCAGCCGACGGCGCAGCTCAAGGCTGGTCGAACCCTTGCGCGCATTCAGCTCATTGAGCACGGATTCATAATCTTCCGGTTCAATAACGACAGTCACATCATTGAAATTTTTAGAGGCAGCACGAATCATCGCCGGGCCACCAATATCGATATTTTCGATACATTCGGCGAAAGGCGCGCCGCGCGTAATGGTCGCCTCGAAAGGATAGAGATTGACCACGAGAAGGTCGATCGGCGCGATATTATGCGCAAGCATCGCCGCTTCATGCTCTGGATTTTCGCGTATGGCGAGAAGGCCGCCATGGACCTTGGGATGCAGCGTTTTCAGCCGCCCATCCATCAGCTCCGGAAAACCGGTCAGATCCGAGACGTCACGAACAGCGAGACCAGCTTCGCTCAAGGCTTTGGCGGTACCACCAGTCGAGACGAGTTCAATGCCAAGATCGGCGAGCGCGCGGGCGAAATCGATGAGGCCGGACTTGTCGGAAACGGAAATCAGCGCCCGCTCGACGCGGCGAAGCTCGGAAGCCATGGGATATCCTGATGGAGTGACGATGAGATCAATACCAAAGCTCGATTCGACGGCGTGCCGGGAGACGCTTGCCGGAAGCATGGCCCCCTAAGGCGGCGCTCAACCAGCTCCACCAATCAAGACGGGCGTGATTGGTGTGACTTCCCGGGAGACTTTCAACGAGACTTGGTATGAAAGCGGCCATAACGCAAAATGCTGCCGGATGAAACCGGCAGGTTCAAAACTTTCGTACCAGAATGATCCGCGCCGCCGGATGCGTCCGGCTGGGATAGGTCTCGCAACGATAGGAGGCAGAGCAATCGGCCTCCACCATTTCCTTCTCCGCCTCCGCGCCCTTGAGGAACACACCTGCCGCGCCTTTTTCGAGCCAGGGGGAGGCGAGAGACAGAAGCGATGCAAGCGGCGCAAGCGCCCGCGCGCTCACGGCATCCACTTCGTCTTCAAATTCTGTGGCGACGGTCTCGATCCGCCCACAATGAATAATCGCCGGCACGCCTGTCTCTCGAGTCACTTCCCGCAGGAAGGCGCATTTGCGCTGGTCGCTCTCGATGAGATGCACGATAGTATCCGGTTGGCCCGCGAGCGCGACAGCGGTCACAAGGCCGGGAAAGCCGCCGCCAGACCCGAGATCGACCCAGCGCTTTGCCTGCGGAAGGAGATCGCGAATTTGCAGGGAATCAGCAAAATGCCGGGTCCAGATATGGTCGAGCGTCGAGGGGGCGACAAGATTGATGGTCTTCTGCCACTTCCTGAGCAAAGTGGCATAAATCTCTAATCTCGCGCGTAAGTCCTCCGGCAGAGAAGCGGCCAGACCGACTTCCTCCGACGCGGCATTTGCTGCCAGCTTATCAAGATTCCGCATGCCGAAGGATTGAGAGCGTCCCACCGATTTTTCCTTCAGCGAAGGCCGATCCTCAGGCGCGCAGCCCGGCACGGCGGACCCGCGCCGCGAGCAGCGTCAAAGCGGTAGGCGTCATGCCTTCGATCCGGCCCGCCTGCCCCAGCGTCGCCGGGCGGATCGCCGCGAGACGGCCACGAATCTCGTTGGAAAGGCCGGTAATGGCGGCATAATCGAGATCGGTGGGAAGGCTCAGCCCTTCATCGCGACGGAAGGCGGCAATATCGGCCTCCTGCCGGTCGAGATAGACGGCATAATGCGCATCAATGGCGATCTGCTCGGCGATGGATTCAGGAATATCCTGTAATTGCGGCCAGATAGGATAGAGAGATTGAAGCGTGACTTCAGGAAGCGCAAGGAGATCGAAAGCTGAGCGCCGCACACCGTCATGATTGACCTTGATACCATGGCGCGTCGCTTCATTCGGGCTGAGCGTCAAAGCGCCGAGCAGCGCGCGGGCCCCGGTCAAGGCCTTGTCTTTCTCTTGGAAGACTTCCGCGCGATGTCGGCCGATACAGCCGAACGCGATGCCCTTGCCGGTCAGCCTTTGATCAGCATTATCGGCGCGCAAGGTGAGCCGATATTCCGCGCGCGAGGTGAACATCCGATAGGGCTCGGAGACGCCACGGGTGATGAGATCGTCGATCATGACCCCGAGATAGGCTTCCGAGCGATCGAAACGGATGGGAGCAAGGCCGCCAGCCAAGGCCGCTGCGTTGAGACCTGCGACAAGTCCCTGCGCACCGGCTTCTTCATAACCGGTCGTACCGTTGATCTGCCCTGCGAGGAAGAGGCCTGGAAGCTTCTTGACCTCCAGCCCCGCGGTCAATTCGCGCGGATCGACATAATCATATTCGATGGCATAGCCGTATTGGAGAATCGCGACCTGTTCGAGCCCCGGAATCGTGCGTAGAAAGCGCTCCTGAACCGCCTCGGGAAGGGCCGTCGAGATGCCGTTCGGATAGATGGTCGGCACGTCGAGCCCTTCGGGCTCCAGAAAAATCTGATGCCCTTCGCGTTCGGCGAAACGGACGACCTTATCTTCGATCGACGGGCAGTAACGCGGTCCGCGCCCATTGATGGCACCGGAATAGACCGGCGAATAGTGCAGATTTTCGCGGATCACCGCATGGGTTGCCTGCGTCGTCATCGTGATGAAGCAATCGACCTGCGGCCGGGTGATGGCGCTAGTCAAAAACGAAAATGGCTCTGGCTCGGCATCGCCGGATTGGCGCTCCAGCCTGTCCCAAGCGATGCTACGGCCATCAAGCCGTGCCGGTGTGCCGGTTTTCAAACGGCCCATGGTCAGGCCAAGCTGTTCCAGCGCCAGGCCAAGCGCCTCGGCCGGCGGCTCGCCGACCCGACCGGCAGGCACCTTTCTTTCGCCAACATGGATCAGACCGCGCAGGAATGTGCCAGTAGTGAGCACCACGGCGGCGCAGACAATCGTCTTGCCGCCGACAATAACACCAGTAATCTTTCCCGCATCGACCACGAGCGATTGCGCCTCACCCTCGATCACATCGAGGCCATCGATCGCCCGAATTTCCGCCTGCATGGCGGCACGGTAAAGCTTGCGGTCCGCCTGGGCCCGTGGCCCACGAACGGCAGGCCCCTTGGCGCGATTGAGAACCCGGAACTGAATGCCAGCGGCATCGGCCACGCGGCCCATAAGACCATCGAGCGCGTCGATTTCGCGCACCAGATGTCCCTTGCCAAGACCTCCGATCGCCGGATTGCACGACATGGAGCCGATCGTGTCGAAGGATTGCGTGACGAGCGCAGTGCGGGCGCCAAGCCGCGCGGCAGCGGCGGCCGCTTCGCAACCGGCGTGGCCGCCGCCGACCACGACGACATCATAGGTATTCGCCATGAAAGATTTCATGCCTTTATGCTGCGCACACGTCTTCAGGGATGAGCCATCTGCTCCAATCATGCCTATTGGGCTATTTTCCTATACAGAAACGGGAGAAAATTTCCCCAAGAATTTCTTCCGCGCCGATACAACCTGTGATGTCCTGCAACGCTTGCGCGGCATGCCGCAGATCCTCGCCCATCAGTTCGATGGGCAGGTGCCGTGTCATGGCATGATCCAAGGCGTTCGCCGCGCGCTCGAAAGCTTCCCGATGACGTGCACGGGTGATGAGAGCCTCACCAGCACCAATCGTTTGAACGTCAACAAACTTCTTCAGAGCGGCGATGAGACGTTCGAGATTATAACCCGTTGCAGCGCTAATAAAGAAAGTATCAGTTTTTTCCAACTCTCGGTCTTCCGCAGGTGCGGGCAGCGATTCGGCGCGATCGATCTTGGTCATGATTCGCCAAACAGCGCCGGTTAATTCCGGAGGAGGATCGGACGGCGTGCTTGCTTCCGAAAGCCAGAGGATGAGATCGGCCCCCTGTCCTCGTTGCATCGCCCGCGCCATACCCATCTGCTCAAGGGGATCGGCACTGTCCCGTAGGCCGGCGGTATCGATCAGAGTGACGCTATAGCCGCCAAGATCGAGCGCCACGTCGATCACGTCACGGGTCGTGCCAGGAAGATCTGAGACGATTGCGATATCGCGCTGCGCAAGCACGTTCAATAAAGTCGATTTTCCCGCATTCGGCGGTCCCATGAGTGCAATATGAAAACCGTCCCGAATCCGCTCGCCTGCCGTGCCCTTCGCAAGTTCCCGGCGCAAGCTCACAAGCAAGGGGCCGATGATTGCATCAACGAGACGGCTTGTTTCAGGCGGAACATCCCTTTCATCGACGAAATCGATCTCGGCCTCGATAAAAGCCAGGGCATCGAGTAACTTGCCACGCCATTCAATAGCCTGATGGCTTAAGGCGCCCTCCATCTGCCGCAAGGCTTGACGTCGCTGTGCCTGAGTCTCCGCATCAATGAGATCTGCAAGGCCTTCGACCTCGGCTAAATCAAGCTTTCCATGGTCAAGCGCCCGCCGAGTGAACTCACCGGCATTGGCAGCGCGGAGGCCTTCACAGGCACCCAGCGCATCGAATAGAGCTGCCACCACCGCACGGCCACCATGGATCTGAAATTCCACGACATCCTCTCCGGTAAAACTATGCGGCGCCGGAAACCAGAGCACCAGCCCCTTGTCGATGATCTCGCCATTGCGCGGATCCCGGAGAGTGGCAAGCAGGAATGTCCTCGGCTGTGGTAACCTACCGGCAAGGCGGATCGCAGTTTCACCAGACTTGGACCCAGAGAGGCGGACCACGCAGACGGAACTTCGGCCAAAACCAGAAGCTATGGCATAAATCGTATCATTCATGGTGCTGGCGAGGGAACAATTCGTGTCATGGGCTGGTTGAGGACCTGGCTTCCGTAGAACCAAGCTCAAGATTTACCCTTACCCGGATAGCGTCGGTCACTTTCGTTAATTCCTTTGCATTACCGCACTGGTTGACCCATCGTTTAATCGAAAGATTTGTAGCCTTTGACATCACCCACCCGAGCGGTGCCGCAAGCCGTACGTTTTTATTCTCGCGCTTGCTATCTGAGGGACTGTTCTCTTCCCCGATATTTTGACAATCCCGATCGTTAAGCATGGAAAGATGCACGAATACAGGAGATTGTGAATTTTCACCTCCATCCAGCTGCACGACGCAGGTTTTATAGGCAAGTTCCCATGATGCAGCCGTGCCATGAGCGATCCTAGCTGACAGCACGCCAGCGAGAGGCCCGAAAATCTGAGTCAAGAAAGAGGTTTCGAAATCGCCGCCATCATGGGGGGGCGATGTAAAAAAATTTTTACTTGGCGGACGAAAAGTCAGGAATTGTGAAAAATCATTGGAATGTGGTTGCTGCTCTCCCACTTTGGGAATGCTACAGCTCTTCTTACTCGGTGACTTGATCCTTGCCATCGTCCGTTCGTCTAGTCCAGGATCGCTGCTGATCTGAAGATAAATGAGTCTAATGTTTTTCTGTCCAGACTTAGAGACACGTTCGATCTCGCGGCCGAGCTCCAGCGCAGTCAGAGCCCCGAAATTCTCAAAATATCCACCATCGATGACAAATCCCAGATAAGGAGGCCACTTTTCGTCATCCTTGTAAGCCCATTGCTTGCCATCTTTTCCTTTCGGTGGATTGGGAACAATCTTCCCAGCAGGCGAAATATAGCTAAAGCGTGCGCTGTTGTGCGCCGCAGCGCTCAATTTCATATCCGATTGGACGAGCCTGAACATATCGAAACTATCCAGAAAAATGCGATTCTCGATCTGCAAATGGCTGGTGATAATACGTCGGCCTGTTTCGAGATGGGTTCCATTCAGCAGTAGGATGGGGCTCCAAGTCACGTCACCGCTATTATCGTCGGAACCGGCGGCGAGGTCGGGAAAATAGCTCAGGAACGATCTGGCAAGACGGCCATTGCTCGCTGCATCCCAAGCTTTTTCCAATTGCACACCCCGGTCAACGATTGGCACAGGGATAAATGATGTCAAAGGATCCTGAAGGACAAAACGCTCAAGCACCGGAGCCAAAAAATCGTCACTAAGAAACTCCGTCGCATCTTTCGCTTTGTCCGAAGCCTCAACCCGTTCATGCAGCGAGGCGACATAGGCCGCAGCACCAAGGCTGCCGCCCGACACGCCGCTAATAGCAAAGAGGTAGGGCCGCAAATTCCCTACTCCACCTACCTTTTCTTGCAGCTTTTGCAGAACCGTTGCAGTCCAATAGGCTGCACGTATACCGCCTCCCGCTGTCGAAACGATCACGAGAGGCACGGGCTCACTTTCTTGGCCTCCCGCTTTCGCCCAGGATTTACGGGCCTGCGCATACCAACGATCAACCGCTTTGGATACCGTTGGACGTTTCTTCCAGTCTCTTAAACCCTGCCATTGATCTTTGGCCACGCCGATAACGGGCGCCGCCGCTTCGCATTCGCCAACCGCTTCTTTGTCGTTACAAAGGGTTACCGCATGAGAATCGCGATTGATTGATCCCGCGACGCCCACCAGCAGAAGAAAAATCAACAACAATACTGGTGTTTCAAAGAAAAATCCGAGGATTCCGTCAGGCCGATCCAAAAGAAATTTCAAGACCACTTCACGGAATAAGTTTCCAATTGCCACAGCGATGAAAAAGATTGTGAAAGCCGTAACCATCGATCCAATGAACCGGCCGATCCAAATCGAAGGCATTAATGACATTATTAGATAAATGATAATAGCGAGCCCGGCGAGCCCTAGGGTCCAATGCCAGTTTTCGGCAATCTTTCCTTCAAAAACCTTACCAAGCTGATACTTTTCGTAGGCAACATTGAAAGACGCAGCCCCTCTTTTCTCATAGATGGCTGAGATATGCTTATGTGCTTCTAACCTGCGCTCGTGAGCATCTCGTAACCGTAACCGGCTACTCTGTAATGTGATGGTAATGAATAATAGTGACGAACCGAGAATGACGACGGAAGCACTGAACAAACCGATGAGATCTACAGGTTGCTTAGCATGATTATTATATGTCACTAATTCCGAACCTGCAAAACCAGTAAATACGCCCGTTAGCAGGCAAATCAGGAGAACACAAGTCTGTGTGATACTCCATTTCTTTTTACAATAGTGCCCAAGCGGCCGTAAAATGAAAAAGAAATCAATAAAATAACAAGCCGCTGTCAAGCTGATCACAGCGGCTGGCACGGCAAAGACGGGATACTGCGTCGAAGCCAATTTGGACCAATCCCATTCCTTTGAAAAAGGAAGATGAAATGCGGCCAAGGCAATCGTCAAAGCGGCAAAAAAATGGGCGGCGAGCCCCGCAAGCCGGGGGGGCCAACGCAACCAAGGTTCCGCATTTCGCGACTCCAAGGCTTTGCGTACCTCTTCGCCCGATGCACTTGATTTGGCAGCCTCTGTTGGGTTGCCTTCCGCATCTATCAAATGGTCCTTGTTTTCGAAGGCGTATGTATAGCGGCGCGCAAGTGGCAAACGCGCGGCATGCCATGCGGAGAGCGCCCAAAAAAACAACGCGAAGAACAATAAACTGAGCTTCAGACAATAACGATCACTCGATGCGTCGATGAGTCCGACGCCAAGATCCTGGCCTTGATCAGTCAGAAACAGAAAGAAACAGGCGACTCCTATGGCGGCCAAAGGCAACCACATTTCTTTCATGACCGTAAAAAATACACGCGCTCGACTTAAAGACCAAAGGAGGCAAAAAGAGGCGATGATGGTGGTGGGATAGAAAAGAAAAGCGGCCAGCGAGCATCTCTGAGCGGTTGACCTGAGATCGATGTGCAGACCCAGAGAAACCGCAATCGCTCCCCAAACCAAGCAACCAAATCCCAAAGCGAGCCAACCCCATAAATGATTGATTGCCATTGTAGTACTCATTTATAAATCAAACAGATAAAGCGTAGCAATTCATAGCTGCTACACCCTCCAACAATACCTGAAGGGACAATTTTTACGTTACCGGCACACCATGACGCAAAACTCCCCAGAACAGACACCGACAGATCATTCGTGCTTTCTAGTAGACTAAAACAAATATATCAATACAATTACACAGATATATACATATCAAACATCATCACATGGTGAATAATTGATCATTTCCAGATTCCGAAACAACACGATTGTTATACAAAACAAAGACACAAAAACATACGCTCTGGACACAACACGAAATTAAATACATCTGCACCAAATAGAGCAATCACCATCACGAAGGATGGCAAACAATAAAAACACGCAAGCTACAAAAACGACATATAGGCAAGCGAAACCAGAAAAGACCACAACAGACCTTGATACCACAAAACAAAATACGTAAGCCGGCAATCAGGGAATACTTCCAAACAAAACCCTGCCCCCAGAGAACCCAAGCAGCCAACAAATTTCCACTCTCACCATCAAAAGCCATACTACTAAGGCTTAAGATAGCCCAGACCCGCAATATCGGCAGATGCTCAGACAAACCGCGTCAATTAATCTAGGAACCCGCCAGCT
Source organism: Beijerinckia mobilis (assembly GCF_000745425.1). Lineage (GTDB taxonomy): Bacteria > Pseudomonadota > Alphaproteobacteria > Rhizobiales > Beijerinckiaceae > Beijerinckia > Beijerinckia mobilis. The sequence continues at coordinate 63,268 of NZ_JQJH01000010.1, read as the reverse complement.
TGGACAGAAAATCACACCAGCAACACAACAACATTGCCACATACACACAATTGACGCAGGCAATAAGTTTACATACAAAATCAAAGCTGTCAAGAACCGTTTTTTTGAAACCAAGCCTCGAGTGCATATCATGCACATATTTTACGCTAGATATACATTGTGCATTGGATATGGACTTGACGTAGGGCAAATATCATCTCTACGATATATATCAATATCTCTAATAGCTTAAAATATCAACTTTTGGTTGAGCTAATTGAAAAATACTGGTGATTATTGTTCCGTGACAATAAATGGATGTTAGCTTTGTTTTATACGACTATCATAGCTAGCCTTATACAGGTGGAAATATGCGTTTCAAGTTCGTTTTTTTGTTCTATCTGCTCCTTGCGGCATGCTCATCCCCAAGCGCTAGGGTTACCCAATTCACCTTCAATGATATTCCAACATTGGCGACAACTGGCAATCTGCGCTTGGTCACAGAACGCCAACGGCTTGAGCAAGACGGCACCTATTGGCCTATTGTTTGCACAGAGCCAAGTCCGGATTATGCCGTCACCTTTAATACACTGGCCGAACAATCGGCAAAGATGACCGCCAGTGATAAAGGTACAGGCGAAGCTCAATCTAAGATCAGTACAACCGAAACTGCCCTCCAACTTGCAGGTCGGACAGCTAGCATCCTCGCCCTTCGGGATGGCCTCTATGCAGTATGCCAAAGTTACGTGAACGGTGTCATCGGCCATGATGCCTATGCGATGATTTTAAGTCAGTATGGCGATCTGCTCGTTGCCCTCGTCGGTAACAACAATGCGAATGAGGCAACAGTGGCGTCACCCTCCAGCGCCACGCGGTCAAAAGGGGTATCGACGGTTAAATCAAAAGGAAATGGCTATTTGACCAATCTTCTCGTGACATGTATTTCTCAATACGACACAACACGGCATCGCGGTCGCGATAATGGGAGTAGCAATGCATTGTTGAGTCTTCAATTCTGCCGCAAGGTACTGAATGATACACTTCGACTTGCAACCGCGCGAAGCTAAGTTATTATAAATTGACACATAGCAACCCGAATGCATATGGAAGGCTGGCAACGGCCCGAGACATGCTTACAAGAAGGTCGATCCAGGTTGCGAACCTTCAAGAGTTTTTCATGTCAGCCAATGAACTGAGCCAAGCCGCCAGCCCCTATCTGCTGCAGCATGCGCATAATCCCGTCCATTGGCGCATGTGGACCAAAGCCGCCCTGGAGGAAGCCCAGGCCCAAAATAAGCCAATCCTGCTTTCCGTTGGCTATGCGGCCTGCCATTGGTGCCACGTCATGGCGCATGAAAGCTTCGAAGATCCGGCGACAGCCGAGGTCATGAACGAGCTCTTCGTGAATATCAAGGTCGATCGCGAAGAGCGTCCGGATATCGACCACATTTATATGAGTGCCCTGCACGCTTTCGGAGAACGCGGCGGCTGGCCCTTGACGATGTTTCTCACGCCGCAGGGCGAGCCTTTCTGGGGCGGCACCTATTTCCCCAAGGTCGAATCCTTCGGCCGGCCAGCTTTCGCCACCGTTCTGCGGACGGTATCGGAAGCGTTTCATAAACAGCCGGAACGCATCGCCAAGAATACCGAGGTCGTGCGCGAAGGTCTCGGCAAGCGGACCGAGAACGAAGGCGCGGCGCTCAGCATCGAGCAACTCAACAATCTCGCCCCGCAAGTGGTGAATTTCATCGACCAGGTGGATGGCGGTCTGCGCGGTTCACCCAAATTCCCCAATATGCCGGTGTTTGAATTCCTCTGGCGCGCCGGAGCGCGGATCAGCAAAGTGCCCTATCGCGATCTCGTGCGGCACACGCTCGACCGTATGTCGGAAGGTGGCATCTACGATCATCTCGGCGGCGGCTATGCCCGCTATTCGACGGATGAGCGATGGCTCGTTCCGCATTTCGAGAAAATGCTCTACGACAATGCGCAGATCCTTGAAATGCTCGCGCTCTGCTACCGCGAATTCAATGATGACCTGTTCAAGATCCGTGCGCAGGAGACGGTCGGCTGGCTAAAACGCGAGATGACATCGCCGGAAGGCGCCTTTTGCGCCTCGCTCGATGCCGACAGTGAGGGCGTCGAAGGCAAATTTTACGTGTGGGTCTGGGAAGAGCTCGTCAAAACGCTGGGTCTCGAAGACGCGCAATATTTCGGCAAATTCTATAATGCCGGAAGGATCGGCAATTGGGCCGATGAAAAACAGGGCGTGATGGTCACCATCCTCAATCGGCTCGAATCGCACCGGCCGAATGAGGATGAGGAGGCCCGCTTGGCACCGATGCGCGCCAAGCTTTTCGCCGCGCGTGAACAACGCGTAAGGCCGGGGCTCGACGACAAAATCATGGCCGACTGGAATGGCCTGATGGTCGCCTCATTGGTCAATGCGGCGACGGCTTTCGATGAGCCCGAATGGATCCTCATGGCTGCGAAGGCCTATGATTTCATCCTCTCCACCCTGAATTTCACTGATCAACAAGGGGTGAGACGGCTGGCTCACAGCTGGCGCGCCAGCGTGCTGGTAACGCCCGCCATGGCGCTGGATTATGCTGCCATGATGCGGGCGGCTATCGCCTTGCACGAGGTACGCAATCTGCCATCCGTCTCGGCCAGTCTGACGCGGAATTATCTCGCCGAGGCCATCACTTTCGCGACGCAACTCGAAAGCTACCATCTCGATCCGGAAAGCGGGCTCCTTTGTATGGCCGCCAAGGATGCTGATGACGTCATCCTTCGGCTGGCGCCGACCGGAGACGATGCCATTCCAAACGCACATCCGGTCTATCTCACCGCACTGATCCGGCTTGCCGGACTTTCCGGTGACGACAGCTGGCTGGCCAAGGCCGATGCTTTGTTCAAGGCCATCACGCCTTCGGTCAGGACAAGCTTTGTCGGTCATGCGGGCATTTTGAACGCCCTCGATCTGCGGCTCAGAATCCGCGACGTTGTCACTGCAGGTCCCGATCGCTCGGCGCTCTATAGCGCGGCGCTGAAACTGCCCTTCATCGAACGCGTGGTGATGGATCTCGACGGCTCCGACGCGCTTCCGGACAGCCATCCGGTCAAGGCACAGGCCACGCTCGCCCGTGACACGGCAACGGCTTTCGTCTGTTCCGGTGGGGCCTGTTCATTGCCCGTGCACGATGTGGAGGCGCTCGAAAGCACCGCCAATATCGCCTGAGCAAACGCGTCTCTCCTGCGGTGCGAAGACGCTCTCAAGCAAACGTGATCTGCGACTATTGACTAGCTTATAGGGAGCGCTCTCTGATTGGTTTTTATTTTTCTGTGAAAAATCAATGATAGATAACCTCATCCTTCAAGATGATGAAGGATGAGCCATGCAATTTGTCGCTACCTCCTTTTCCATCTTGATCGTTTCCGGCCAAGCTTGGAGCTGGTAGATATCCGGCACCATTTTTCAGGAAAGGCTGTTTCGCTTTCGCGGAGGAAAGACTTTCCTCCGATCAGGATATCGACAATGCTTGCTAAAGAAGCCTCCATGCCGAGCGGCGCCCCTGTCATTCGCACCATCGCCATGCCTGCCGATACCAATCCGGCTGGCGATATTTTCGGTGGATGGTTGATGTCGCAAATGGACTTGGCGGCGGGCAGCGTCGCGAGCCTGATTTCGCGCGGCCGCGCGGCGACCATCAAAGCCGAGGCCATGGTGTTTCACAGCCCCGTCTTCGTCGGCGATGAGGTGAGCCTGTTTGCCCGATTGATCAAACGCGGGCGCACGTCGATGCAGATCGAGGTCGAGGCATGGCGGCGCAGCCGCGACAGCCGGGATACGACAAAGGTGACAGAAGCCATCTTCACCTTTGTGGCAATCGACGATCATCGCCGTCCGCGTCCCCTGCCCGACGACGTGATTGTTCCGGCGGAATAGAACCAACTCTCCCTGAACCCAACCGGTGGATCAGGGAGATCCGACGGGGATCGCCACCGCAGTCGCGGGGCAAGCCAAGACCAGCCATTCTCGTTGAGATTTTGTATGAATGGGCGTTCCTCGCGAAATCACCCTGCACGGTGCGAGGACGATGGTTGGTATGCGACATAGGCTGTGGCTCGGGGATGAGTTGCAGGCGCCGCTTACGTGATTGGCAGCAAGCCGGCGTCTGGGCAGCCTTGCACCGCGTGCTCCTGGAGCGTCTTCAAGGTGTAGGCCAGATCGACTGGCGCTGGACAGTGCCTCCATTCTAGCAAAAAAGGGCGGCGCGACGGGTCCCAACCCGACAGATCGGGAGAGGCCCGGAACCAAACGCCATCTCGTCGTCGACGCACGCGCCAAACTGCTTGGTATGCTGATAGGACCTGCCAATCAGCACGACAGCCAGATGCTCACCCCGACGCTGGACGCTCTTCCACCCTTGTGCAACAGCCGGCCTGCCCACCCGCGCCAGAAGCCTGACAAGCTGCATGCGGACAAGTCCCATGACCATCGTGGCGGTTGGGACAACAACCAAACGCTGGGTCGTCATCGTTGGGTGGTCGAGCGCACTCATGCCTGGATGAACCGATTCCGATGATTAAGCATACGGTATGAACGAAGGGCTGATATCTATCTTGCATTCACCACCCTCGCTTCTGCCATCATATGCCTGCGGCAGATCAAACGGATTTGTGAAGCGCTCTCATTCATTCAATTTATGAAAATATGCGTTTCGACGTTCCAGATCGTAGTCTGGATAATCATAAAGATGGAGAAGAGAGAGATGGCGATGACGAACTCTGGTTGCAATCGCCGTATCATATCCCGCCGCCCGCAAACGGGAATGTAACGTGTGATCTTCCGCAGCACCAACTTCCCGAAGCGGTGAGGTTCGAAGCATCATGAATCGGCCAGCTGGATTATGCGGCCGAAACAGGGCCTCGTCTCTTGCTGTTTCGACATTTTGTGTTCGTTCGGAACTCATGGCCTTGATACGTTGTCGTAACGTCACCTCGTCTTCATCAGGATGCAGAGCCTTAGCCTGATCAAGGTCGATAAAATCAGACGTATTGATCGCAGATCCCAACATAGCCAGTTGGGGATTCGCGTCCATCAAATCAACCCATTGCTTCAACCAACAAGGTTCCGTGACTTCGACGACAACATCCGACTCCACATAAACGAAATAAGGACTCCAATCATCGAGATGTCTCTTCACGAACTCGATCAGCAGGCGCGGATCATCACGCTCCATGCGGACGATCTCATCGAACATCTGTCGTCTACGAAATCCTTCAATCACTCGCGGTACGAGAGGATCATCAGATCCCATATCGACGAATACGAAGCGATGTGGATGACGCGTGGCGCGGAAAAGGCTGTCCAAGCACGCCCATAGATAAAGCGGTCGATTTCTTGACGCAATCAATACCGGTACCGGTCGGACATGCTGAACCTGTCATTCACATCAAGAGGGTTGATGTATACGAAGAGTCCCCAAAACCTGGAAAGCCGCGTAGAGTATGCTTCTTAGGTAGTTTGACTATTGGCTTTTTCTGGAATGCCGTTTCACGATCCGGGTCCGGAATTCAGCCACCGCTATATGGTCCGACGGCATGTCATGTCGAACCACCGCATTCGGGGCAATGGCGCAGCCATCACCAATTTGGAGACCAGCAGCGATGCGCGCACCCATCCCGATCATACAATTTGCACCAATTGTTGTATCGCTTGCAATTGTAACATGCGGACCAACTGTGGTGAAGGCTCCAATGCGCACCCTTGCACCTATGACGCTATGAGAAACAATTTTCACATGTGCTGCAACATCCACATCGGCCAAAGCTGAAAATGGCGCGACAAAACAACCGTCACCCAGTGTTGCATATGCAGAAACCACCGCGTTTGGATCTACATAAGTTGTCCAACGAAATTCTTTAGTGGAGAGGCGCTCGACCAAAGCACGTCTGACATCGGCTGATCCGACTGCAATGAGAGCATCCCATATCGGTCCTGCATAACCTTGGATGGGTTTAATTTCACGTCCTAGATCTGACCGGTCACGGCGTCATCAAGCACGTGTTCGATCCTGACACCGGCAGATTCAAGGAGGCCGATCATATTGTGCCCATCACGCCCCGCACCGATTAAAATGATTTGTCCAGGCCGTGAAATAGGCGGATAATTCGAGGAATCCTTCAATCGAAAATCGCTGGATGCCATCTTCAGGCATTCCCATATTGCGCCGAAAGATCACGACGAGGATGGGGCCTTGAAGGATCGTGAGACATTTGCCCCTCTGGAACGAGACTTTCCGGAACCGTAATCCCAAGGAACAATCTCGCCCACAACTCCCAGACAGCCAGCCATTGAGCGAATTGGATCGAATCCCGTCTGCTTCCTCTGAAACGGTGAAGATAGGTTCCATAGCCTTGCGCATAGGCACGGCATCCACTGCAACTCACATTAGGTGAGCAACACTTTTCTTGAGATGGAGTTAAATCGACATTGTAGTGACGATGTTGGAACGTCTGCCGCATGCCGCAATCAATGGCAACACCGGTTTCCGGATCAAGTGTGTAGACGCCATCAGGATGAGAGATCCAGTCATCATAGTCCAGGGAATAAACGATCGTTTCCCTAAAATCAGAAAGAACCTGCACGATTGCCTGTCTTGCGCGTTGGAAATCGTCGGCTGTCATGACCAAATTCTGTTCAGCTTGGCTGAAACGGAAGAACGCCCCATCATTGGCCGTGCCGTCCGCAAGTTTACGCAGATATTTAACAGTAGGACTGAAATAACTAAATGTAAGACGCTGTCCTGCATCATGTAGCCGTTGGGCAGTTTTATAGATCTCGTTAATATTCACAGAGTTAATGGTATAAACAAAATGGGCTCTCGGATCATCGGCATAATTCTGAATCGCCCTCGAAGTCGTGTCGACCACGCGCAAATATTCAGTTTGCTCTTGACCACCCCATAGAGAAATGTGAATTTGATAATTGACGTCATCTGGAATAGGTCGTGTTCCATTTGTGAAGACGACACCAGAGCGAATATGTTTCGCAGCTAGACGTATACGATTCAATTCCAGGCCTGGCTCCGCCCCCGCAATATAGGCGAAATTAACCCGACGCGAAGCTTCATCGGCGAAGAAAGAATCCCAAGATAAATCATCATTGGCATCTTTATAGCGCCCGTAGTCATCCCCTTCAAAAAAGAGACATCCCTCGCGCCTGAGATTACACTTATCAGAGATGTCATAATTGCTGGGGACCAGCCATACCAATATTCTTTCGCAACCAGCGATAGCGTGAAATATGATTGGGATAAGCATAAGGATTTGGAATCAACATTAAATTGCGCCTGTTTCCTTCCCAGACCCTGGTCAAACATTTTGAGTCAATGTGCGTCATTATGCAAAATGTAAATCAAAAATACTTTACAAAATCTAACATTCGATACAACGGCCGCATAGGAGGCAGGAGTAGATATCTTCGTCGATTGCGTGAAGATTGTTATCCTCTATGTCAATTTCACCGATCGTTGGTGCGATCGCATCCTCTTTAACAGTATATTTCGAGGGATAGAATTGGTCGCGGGTGCTTTAGAGCGTTTAAGATAAATCCAGAAACGCCCTACTCAAAAAACCAAAGCATTTTCAGGATACTAAAATTGGGAAGCGATTCAACGTAATCAGAAAATGCTCTCATGCATCATGCCGCCGTTCTACTGAATGAACGGTTTCAAAATATCCTCGGCACGAAAGAAGAGTTCATTCGTGACCTGCACTTCCGCAGCCTTGGCATTCTCTTCCACCTGCTCCGGTCGGCTCGCCCCGATAATTGCCGAAGAGACATTCGCCTTGCGCAAAACCCAGGCGAGTGCAAATTGCGCGAGCGTAAGACCAGCCTCATCGGCCAGCGGTTTCAATTTCTCTACGGCTTCCAGAACCGGCGTTTCAAGCCAGCGTTTCGGGACCATCGAACCCATGCTTTCACTTGCGGCGCGCGATGACCCGGGTAATTTCCCATTTGGCTTATATTTGCCTGTCAGAATACCTTGCGCGAGTGGCGACCAGACGATCTGCGTCACGCCATAATCGGCGCAAAGATCAAAGAGTTCGTTTTGCGGATAGGGCCAGAGCAAGGAATATTGTGGCTGGCTGGAAACGAAGGGCACCATATCGCCCATTTCGCAGGCTTCAACGATCTTGTCCTGCGGCCATTCACTGAAACCGATATAGCGAACCTTGCCCTTCTTTACCTCGGCCGTCAGCGCCTCCATCGTCTCTTCGAGCGGTGTCTCCGTATCGTAACGGTGACATTGATAGAGATCGACATAATCTGTCTTCAAACGCTTGAGCGAGGCGTCTAGCTGCTTGATGATCTGCTCACGCGATAGACCCTTGTCCGTATCGCTCATCGCCCCGAACACTTTGGTGCCGAGGATGAAGGATGACCGGTCCATACCGGTAAAGGCCTCCCCCAATACGGTTTCCGCCGCACCGCGTCCGTAGACATTGGCCGTATCGAAGAAATTAATGCCGACATCGAACGCTTTGTGAATGCAAGCAATAGCCTGAGTCTTCTCAATACCGCCTGCATAAGTCAGCCACGATCCAAGAGAGATCGTCGAAATCTGAAGATCACTGTCACCAAGCTGACGATATTTCACGTGAAGGCTCTTTCCTGCTGCGGCGCGTCGTGCCGAAATCACCCTTGCTTCGGGCTTCCGCCAAAGGGCGGTGCATCGAAATGAAGCGCGATACGCTCAACTTCTCCGGCCGGAGCATATGCGACATTGCATATGCCCTAGCAGAAGCCAGACCATTCAATCCCATTCCCCTGCCGAACCCGCCATTTCACGACGCCACCTCCGGAGAGAGCCCGTCCCCCTTCGCTTTCAAAGGACCTCTCTCACCCCTGATCACACCCATTGGGTGCTTCTTTGCATCCGTCTGAGGGGACGGCCGCTCTGCCATGGTTCGTATCAAGGGTTAAAGGCGACTTGCTGGGTGCCACACTCTCTCTCGTGGTCGCACCCATCAGGTCCGGGCATGCTGGCGGCAAAACCGCCCGAATTCCGGGTTCCGCTTATTTAAGGTGCTGCGCCAGGAATTTGTTCATTTCGAACATCGTCGCCTTGTCCTTACCAAAGATCGGCTTGAGTTTGTCGTCGGCGAGAATCTCACGCTTGTTCGCTTCGTTCTGAAGCTTGTGTTTCTTGATGTATTCCCACACCTTGCTGACCACTTCAGTGCGCGGCAAAGGCTCAGACCCGACGATTTCCGCCAATTCCTTGGAGGGCTGCAACGGCTTGCTGAAAGCACTGTTGCCGGCAGGCTTAGCAGCTTTCTCAGTCGCCTTGGCGGATTTAGCCGCAGTCTTTGCAGGCGCTTTGGCTGCTTTTGCCGGGGCAGCCTTGGTCTCCGCGCCTGGCGATTTCTTGCTGGATGTCGTCATCCCGTCTGCCTCCTTAGAATTGTCCAGATATATCCATGCAGCTTATTGGACCACATGGACTTTGCGCCGAGCTGCCCATGGGCCGGGCAGTCATTGCGGCAGTCCTGCCTGGCAGAACGAACCCCAACCATGAAGCAACGTCAAGCAGAGCGCGGGCTTCCAAGAGAATTTGCAGTGCTTTCCACTCCAAAAGCTTCGAATCCCGGCCGAGATCATGGCTGAATGATGAACATGATCGATTGAGACAGCCCAAAAGGCGTGTTTCTTCCCATTTGCACTGATGCCCTCAAGACCATGCGAATCATGTGATTCGGCCGGGTCAGGCCAGCTTGCGCGCCCGTTTCGCCAGCGTCCGCAGACGCAAGGCGTTCAATTTGATGAAGCCTGCGGCGTCATGATGATCATAGGCGACCGCGCCTTCCTCGAATGTGACGAGATCCTGATCATAGAGGGAATAGGGGCTGGAACGGCCGACGACATAGACTCCGCCCTTATAGAGTTTCAGCCGCACCCTGCCGGTCACGAATTCCTGGCTTCTGTCGATCAGCGCCTGCAGCATTTCCCGTTCTGGTGAGAACCAGAAGCCGTTGTAGATGAGCTCCGCATATTTCGGCATGAGCTCGTCCTTCAGATGCGCCGCGCCGCGGTCGAGGGTAATCTGCTCGATGCCACGATGGGCGAAATAGAGGATCGTGCCGCCGGGCGTCTCATACATGCCGCGCGACTTCATCCCGACGAAGCGATTCTCGACGAGATCGAGCCGCCCGATGCCATTATCATGGCCAAGCTTGTTGAGACGCGTCAGCAAAGTGGCGGGAGACAGAGCCTCGCCGTCGATCGCGACCGCATCGCCCTTTTCGAAATCGACCTCAATATAGGTCGGCTGGTTCGGCGCCTCTTCCGGGCTCAAGGTGCGGGAATAGACATAATCGGGCACGTCCTGCGCCGGGTCCTCCAGCACCTTGCCTTCCGACGAAGCATGCAGAAGGTTGGCGTCGACAGAGAAAGGCGCCTCTCCCCGCTTGTCCTTGGCGATCGGAATCTGATTCTTTTCGGCGAAGTCGAGCAGAGCCGTACGGGAAGAAAGATCCCATTCGCGCCAGGGAGCGATGACCTTGATGTCGGGTTCGAGCGCATAATAGGAAAGCTCGAAACGCACCTGATCATTGCCCTTGCCGGTCGCGCCATGCGCCACGGCATCGGCCCCGGTCGCCCGTGCGATCTCGATCTGTTTCTTGGCGATCAGTGGCCGTGCGATGGAAGTGCCGAGCAGATAGAGCCCTTCATATTGGGCATTGGCGCGAAACATCGGAAAGACGTAATCGCGCACGAATTCCTCGCGCAAATCCTCGATAAAGATGTTCTCGGGCTTGATGCCGAGCAAAAGCGCCTTGTCGCGGGCGGGCCCGAGTTCCTCACCCTGGCCGAGATCGGCGGTAAAGGTCACGACCTCGCAGCCATAGGTCGTTTGCAGCCATTTGAGGATGATCGACGTATCGAGGCCACCGGAATAGGCCAGGACGACTTTCTTGATGGATTTCTGGTCTGTGGACATAGGGGACCCAGGCGAGAGAGGCAGTTTGGCGCTTTATAGTGCGCTCCTGTCAGCTGGCAAGCGATCGGCCCTGCGTCACCGATGTGTTTTCGATAAATCTTTGATGCTCGACGCCGCTGTATGCGGCTCTTCCCTTCGTCATGCCATCAGACGCTTGACCGCAACCTTGTTCCCGCGTATCGACAGCGCCGGGACACCTCTCCCCAACGAGAGGCGCCCATCTGAAAGGATGGTTACATGACCGATACGCTTCCCGCCGCTCGCCCGGCCAATGCCTGCTTTTCCTCCGGCCCCTGCGCCAAGCGCCCCGGCTGGGATTTTTCCGCTCTCAAGGATGCGCCGCTCGGCCGCTCCCATCGCGCCAAGATCGGCAAGACCAAGCTGAAGCTGGCAATCGATCTCACCCGTGAAATTCTGCAGGTTCCGGCCGATTATCGCATCGGCATCGTCCCTGGTTCTGATACCGGCGCTGTCGAAATGGCGCTGTGGACTCTCCTAGGCGCACGCGGTGTCGATGTGCTTGCCTGGGAATCCTTCGGTCAGGGCTGGGTCACCGACATCGTCAAGCAACTGAAACTGCCGAATGTCCGCACGCTCAAGGCCGGATATGGCGAGATCGTGGATCTTGCGACCGTCGATTTCAACAATGACGTCGTCTTTACCTGGAACGGCACTACCTCTGGTGTGAAAGTTCCGAATGGCGACTGGATCGCGGCGGACCGTCAGGGCCTCACCATTTGCGACGCGACTTCCGCTGCCTTTGCCCAGAAGCTCGATTGGGCGAAACTCGATGTCGTCACCTTCTCCTGGCAAAAGGTGCTTGGCGGCGAGGGCGGCCATGGCATGCTCATTCTCTCGCCCCGCGCGGTTGAACGGCTCACCACTTATACGCCGGCCTGGCCGTTGCCGAAAATCTTCCGCCTGACGAGCGGTGGCAAGCTCACGGAAGGTATTTTCGTCGGCGAGACGATCAACACGCCCTCCATGCTCTGCGTCGAGGACTATATCGACGCCCTCAATTGGGCGAAATCGCTTGGTGGCCTCGACAGCCTGATCGCCCGCGCCGATGCCAATACCAAGGCGATCACCGACTGGGTTGAAAAAACCGCCTGGATCGATTTCCTCGCGGCGGATCCGGCCATTCGCTCCAATACGAGCGTATGTCTCAAGGTTTCCGATCCAGAAATCACCGCCCTGCCCGCCGAAGCACAGGCCGATTTCGCCAAGAAGTTGGCGAGCCTTCTCGAGAAAGAGAATGTGGCCTATGACATTGGCGCCTATCGCGACGCTCCTCCCGGCCTGCGTATCTGGTGCGGTGCCACGGTGGAAACCAGCGATGTCACCGCTCTGACGGCATGGCTTGATTATGCCTATGCCAAGACCAAGGGCGATCTCGCCAAAGCGGCCTGATTAGAGCTGGTATCGCGGCTGTCAAAGCCCCTTTCGCTTTTGAAGCGGGACCCTGCGATCGCCTCCGCTTCAGCATATGGTTTTCCGGACCAGGTAACAGCGCTTCTGGAAATTGAAACGCTGTCAACCTCCCGGCGGCCGGCTCGGTGTGCGTCCGCATGAGCGTTTTCCTTTTGAAAATGCTCTTATTTTGAATGGAGCGTTTCTGGATATATCCGAAACGCTCCAATGCCCCGCTTTCTTGGGGTTCTCTTGAACCCTTTTCTCGGGCCCCTTTTAAAAAACATGATCCGTCATCCTAACGGAACGCATTTCCGCGACACTTGCGGGCGTCCCGCAGTTTCTGGAGAATTCCATGGCTCCCCGTGTTCTCATTTCCGATGCTCTGTCGGAAGCCGCCGTAGCGATCTTCAAGGAGCGCGGCGTCGAAGTCGATTTCCAGCCCGATCTCGGCAAGGATAAAGACAAGCTTGCCGAGATCATCGGGCAATTCGATGGCCTCGCCATCCGCTCGGCAACCAAAGTCACCGACAAGATCCTTGAAAAGGCCACGAACCTGAAGGTCGTCGGACGCGCCGGCATCGGCGTTGACAATGTCGATATTCCGGCAGCGACTGCCAAGGGCGTCATCGTAATGAATACGCCGTTTGGCAATTCGATTACGACAGCCGAACATGCAATCGCCCTCATGTTTGCGCTCGCCCGGCAGATTCCTGCAGCCGATGCCTCGACACAGGCCGGCAAATGGGAAAAGAATAAATTCATGGGCGTCGAGATCACCGCGAAGGTTCTCGGCATCATTGGCTGCGGCAATATCGGTTCGATCGTCGCCGAACGCGGCCTCGGCCTCAAGATGCGCGTCATCGCTTTCGACCCCTTCCTGACACCAGAGCGGGCGCTCGATCTCGGCGTCGAAAAAGTCGAACTCGACGATCTGCTGGCGCGCGCCGATTTCATCACGTTGCATACGCCGCTTACGCCGCAAACCAAGAATATCCTTTCCGCGGAAAATCTCGCCAAGACCAAGAAGGGTGTACGAATCATCAATTGCGCCCGCGGCGGTCTCGTCGATGAGGAAGCCCTGCGCAAGGCGCTCGATTCCGGTCATGTCGCCGGAGCCGCCTTCGATGTTTTCGTGACCGAACCGGCCAAGGAAAACCCGCTGTTTGGTCATCCCAATGTCGTGTGTACGCCGCATCTCGGCGCCTCGACCACGGAAGCGCAGGAGAATGTGGCCCTGCAAGTCGCCGAACAGATGTCGGATTATCTGATCCGCGGCGCCATTTCCAACGCCGTCAACTTCCCGTCGATCACCGCCGAGGAAGCACCGAAACTGAAGCCCTTCATTGCGCTTGCCGATCGGCTCGGTTCGTTCGCTGGTCAGGTGGTCGACACCGCCATCAAGAAGGTCACGATCACCTACGAAGGTGAAGTCGGCCAATTGAAGATCAAGGCTCTTACCGCGTCAGCAATTGCCGGCCTGCTGCGGCCGCTGCTTTCGGATGTCAATGTCGTCTCGGCCCCAGCGGTCGCCAAGGAACGTGGTATCATCATCGATGAAGTGAGCCGCGCCGCTGCCGACGCCGATTATGAATCGCTGATCACTCTGACGGTTGAAACCGAAGCAGGGTCGCATTCGATCGCCGGAACCGTTTTCCACGACGGCAAGCCCCGTATCATTGCGATCAACGATATCAAGATCGATGCCGCTGTCGCGCCGGCGATGATTTACATTTCCAACGAAGACAAGCCGGGCTTCATTGGCCGTTTTGCGAGCCTGCTCGGCAATGCGGGCGTCAACATCGCCACTTTCGCCCTCGGTCGTGATCGGGAGGGCGGTTCGGCAATCGCGCTCGTCGAAATCGACGGAAGCGTGCCAGATAATGTGCTGAGCGAGGTCAAGGCCCTGCCCGGTGTGAAGAAGGCGAAACTGCTCGCTTTCTGAAAGCAAGTCGCCTGAAAATGCCTGAGGGCGTTTCTGCCCAAAGGCTCGCAAATATCCAATCTTGATATCTCCCAATCATCTGGATTTGGTATCGGCGAATAAATTTGGTCCACCTATCCCCATGTGGACCCCTCCCCGACGACTATCGATGGTCTTTCGAGCCGCTTCGCTGAAACTTCAGTGAAGCGGTTTTTTTTGTCCATCTCGGCAGCGATCCGCTCACTTCGCATCAAGCTTAATGATTTGATTCGTACGCATTTCGCGTGTGGGACAGTTTTTACGAAATCTATATGTCGCGCTGCTGCCTCTATACGCCCGCCATATGGCGGGCGGGATAGCACTGCCATCGAACCGTTCTTGAAATCCCCGGGGCAGTTACGATGGGTGCGATCTATTTTTCGTTGGCGCGGCGTTTTTCGCGCTCGATCAGCGGAGGGTCCGATCTACCGGGCCTCCCACGTCGATCCCGGCAGGGAGATGAGTTGGAAAGAATATGCCCTGGCTCTTAGCGCCGCCGACCTATGCATCTCGAAATCGTCAAAGATCTCTTTTTCTCGGGATGTGTTGCAAAAAACAATCATCCCGCTCCGCTTCATCACTCTGGAATAACAATCTTCCACTGCGGGAAAATACAGCGCGTTTACAAACACATAAAACATTATCTGACATCCGCTTCTCAAGCCGATGAGTGAGAATAATGGGCTGACAAAGCGCGCCGCGACAAAACCACATGTCTTGGAAATGAAAACTATATTGACTAAAATTTCGTCATCATAAATAAATATTCATCAAGACGGCAGAGTAACCTTCATGCTAGCTAATGACTAGCAACGGAAATTCTTGGTGTTTCTCCCGCGCTCCGGAGAATTGCCTGCGATTTTGGCAATCTTCTTCAACGATCATGGATTCGCACAAGTCGTGAGCCATGATTGCACGGTGGCACGTTTCACCGTGCGCGCACCGGCCTACAACGCCCTGCGCATCAAGACCTAGAACAAGCAGCCAATGTTAATTCTGAGACTAGGTAACAACCAGATAATGCGAATCCCGTAGCCGACATGGTCGTGTGGTGAGTCATTGTGTTCATGGATATATCGATAAGCACAATGGCAGATGCGTTAACAACAAATTCCCATTTGCGTCGTTTTTTAAAGCGAATGTTCATCGAGGAAAACCCGATGTTATTCTTCTCTGAATTCCCGCGCCGGTGTCTTGCCACAGACGCCCGCCATCCGGCGAGGACCACCAGTTTGGCTTCTCGATCAAGGCCCCTGGCGCTTTGCTCCCTCCTTCTGGCGGCGGGAATTGAAACCGCTGCGGCCGCTGATATTGCTGAACCTCCTGCCGTCAAGGTTGCCCCCGCAGCCTGGAGCGACACGATTTCGCTGGGCCTTCAGATCGAAGCGGGTATTGCCGGTAATCCCGCCAATCCGAGCAATGGTAGGAATTTCGGAATGCTCTATTCCGACTATGCCAACCAACCCATGCTCAGCCAGGTCATGGTTACATTCCAGCGACCGTTGGATCCATCCGCAACGGGCTATGACTTCGGTTTCCTGTTTCAGATGATCTATGGCACGGACGCCCGCTACAATCACATTCTTGGTTTGAATGATGACATGCTGGGCGGTCGTAATCAGCTCGTGCCCACCAATTTGACTGCACTGGCGCATCTGCCATGGTTCACTTCGGGCGGTATAGACGTCAAATTTGGTCTGACCCCAGGCGCCATGGGCTATGAGGTCTTCGACCCCGCCGTTCGGCCCTTCTATACTTTCTCCTACATGTCCAATTTCCTCGTTCCCTTCCAGCACATCGGCGGCATTGCCACCTGGCATGTGAACGATACATTTGACCTTTACGCCGGTATCGATGCCGGTGCGCAAACGTCATTTGCGCCGAATGACAACAATTCGGAGCCAGCGGGCTATTTCGGTTTCGGCCTCAACAAGCTGGCGGATGGCAAGTTGAATATCGTCGCGCTGAGCCGGCTCGGCCCGGAGCAATCGGTCCTTCTCGTTCCAAACGCCAACAATCTCATGCGCTCCTGGAACGATGTCGTCGTCACCTACAAACAGGATGAGAAAGTCACGCTCGGCGGCGAAGCGAATTTGATGTATGATTATGGGCTCGCTCATAGAACCGCTTATGGTTTCGCCGGTTATCTGGCTTATGCTCTCAACGACGAAGCAACGCTCAACGTCCGCGGCGAACTCATGCGAGATAACACCGGCGTCCTTGTCGGCAATTTTATGAATACGCGTGACTATACGAATAGTATCCGTGGCCTGCCTTATACGTTCGTCGGAGCGCCATCGCCGACGACCTATGGTGAACTCACGGTGAATGTGACCTTCAAACCGAAAATCGACTGGGCGCATTACAACCTGCCGGTAAAGACTCTCATGTTTCGGCCGGAAGTGCGTATCGACCAGGCTCTCAATGGAACCTCACCTTTCAACAACGGAAGTTCGCAGACCGCCCTCATGATCGGTGGTGATATCGTTCTCGGGTTTTGATCGAGGCAAGATTTAGCATTTTTCAAGACGGGGCCTACATGCTTGGTCCCGTCTTGTCGTTTCAGCGCCCCGACTTTCGCTATGAGCGGGAGATCGACTGCCTCCTCCCTTTACCTTTCCTTCTTTCCTACCGTTCGCACGCGTACCAAGCGCGCAATGCGTTGCGGGGATCGGGCTTGTTCATGGGTTTTGCCATACCGATCACAAGAGTATGAAAGGGTCCGGAACCCTTCTTTTTTTCAGGCGTTGCGCTCTGGTAATGCTCTCCAGGAACTGGCGTAGACCGTGAAAAACTTGCATGATCTCCATATTCTTGTCGTAGAAGATGAAGCAATGATCGGCATGCTTCTCGAAGATGTGCTCATCGATATTGGCTGCAAGACGGTCGAGGTGAAAACCTCGGTTGAGACAGCGTTAGAATATATTGCTGAAAAGCAGGTCGATTTCGCGCTCCTCGATATCAATCTCAACGGCCGGCCAAGTTATCCAATCGCCGAGGAGCTGAACACACGATCCATTCCCTTCATCTTCCTGTCGGGTTATGGCGCGCATGGGCTAAACGGGGCATTTTCGCACTGCAAAACCCTGCAAAAGCCTTTCGAGGCGAAGGAAATCGAAAAAGCCGTCGGCGAATTGCTTGTCGCAAATTAAACTCTTTCCTCTGAATTGAATTCTCCCAATTTAAGACTTTTTGAGAAAAGCCATCATTTTCATGGCCAGCGGGTTGGTCGCACGGGAACTGGCGTTTAGCGCCGCTCGGTGACTGGAATCTCGGCATTACAATTCCCCGCAAAAAGATCGTTCATTCCGAACAATTTGCGATTTTTCTTTCATTTGATAGCGCCAGACCCACTGGCAATCGCAAAAGAAGGCCAATCAATCCCGCCAATGCCTTGCGTCCAAGGTCAACTCTTGCCATCTTTCGCGGGATGGCCATTTCCTTCGATCCGCCGCATTTTTCGCTATTTCCGAACACGACCGCTCTCGGCACGCTGAACGAACGGTCGCGCGAGATTTTCCGTCACCTCGTCGAGTCCTATCTCGCCACTGGAGAACCGGTTGGCTCACGTCAACTGGCGAAGCTTCTCCAGATCCCGCTCTCCCCTGCTTCCGTACGCAATGTCATGCAGGATCTGGAATCGCTCGGCCTGATCTATGCGCCTCACACCAGCGCCGGACGCCTGCCGACCGAAATTGGTCTGCGTTTTTTCGTCGATGCGCTTCTTGAAGTCGGCGACATTGGCGAGGCGGAGAGGGCCCATATCGAAGCACAGATCAATGTCGCCGCCGGCGACAGGACGCTCGAGGACCTTCTCGGTGACGCCATGATGATGCTGTCCGGCTTGACCCGTGGCGCGGGGCTTGTCCTGACGACCAAGGAAAATGCGCGGCTCAAACATATAGAATTCGTGCGTCTTGAACCCGAACGCGCCCTTGCCGTGCTGGTCGCAGAAGAAGGCTCCGTCGAAAACCGCATCGTCCAGATTCCCGCCGGCCTGCCCCCTTCCGCCCTGACGGAAGCCAGCAATTATCTCAATGAGCGCATACGCGGGCGGACGCTGCAGGAAGTGGGCGTGGAAATAGAGGCATCGCGCAAGGCCGTCGAAGCGGAACTGGGTGAATTGACTGCCCGGCTCATCGATGCCGGCCTCGCAAGCTGGGCCGAATGTTCCGGCCAGGAGCCGCAATTGATTGTACGCGGCCACGCCAATCTACTGGAAGATTTAACTGCGCTCGAGGAACTCGAACGCATCCGGCTGCTTTTCGCGGATCTCGAGACCAAAAAGGATGTCATCGACCTGTTGAGCCGCGCGGAGGGGGGAGAAGGCGTGCGGATTTTCATCGGATCAGAGAATAAATTATTCTCTCTCTCCGGCTCCTCGACCATTGCCGCACCGTTTCACGACGGGCAGCAACATATCGTCGGCGTTATCGGTGTCATCGGCCCGACAAGGCTCAATTATGCTCGCATCGTGCCCATGGTCGATTACACATCGAAATTGATCATGCGGATGCTGCAGTCACGGTAGCACGAAGCACCGGACGCTATCGTTTTTTCAAAAACAGATGCCGCATACACCTTGGACCACCTCTTCTTGGCCCCAACCTGTTGGGACCAAGAAAATTCGGCGGAAAACCACCATCACGGGGATCAAGTATCAATAAGTCATTCTCATTGAGACTTGGTATTAGCGCATCCGGCGGAAAGCCTCACTCCTGAACGATATGCGTGCCATGGGTGAGCGCGGCTCCCGCCCGCAACGCCATGGCGATGAAAACCGTTTCGGCGATTTCCTGCTGCGTCGCGCCAGCTTTCTCGGCACCCTTTTTGTGGACTTCAAGGCAATAGGGGCATTGCGTCGTCAAGGCCACTGCAAGCGCAATCAGTTCCTTGTATTTCACCGGGATGGCGCCTTCCGCCATCGCCGCCTTGTCAAAGGCGAGATAGCCTTCCCAGGCGGAAGGCGCATTCTTCGCCAGCCCATCGAGTTTCTTCAGATTAGCCATATCATACATTACGTTTCCTCCCTGAGTTCGTTCCTGTTACGCGGCAGATTATACCTGCCGCGCGCGCAGACTTTTCAAATGATAGAGCGCATCCATCGCCTCGCGCGGGCTCATCCTGTCGGGATCGAGCTCGTCGAGCGCTTCGAGGACGGGGCCATTCGTTTCGTATGAACGGCCGCTTGAGTCTTCTACCGGCGCCGCATCCTCTTCCTGAGACGTCGTGGCCAGACCGGCGAAGAGCGGCATTTCAGCAACCAGCCGTTCCGCCTCAGCGCGCCGCTCTCCCGCTTCCAGATCGACGAGAAGTTGTTTTGCTCGCACTAAAACCGGTTTTGGCAGGCCAGCGAGTTTCGCGACTTGAATGCCGTGAGAGCGATCCGCCGTCCCGTGGATGATTTCATGTAGAAAGATGAGATCGCCCTTTCCCTCGACGACGCGCACGGTGAGATTGACGAGGCGCGACAATCGTCTCGCGAGTGCCGTGACCTCACCGAAATGGGTGGCGAACAAGGTTCGTGAGCGATTCGTCTCGTGCAGAT
Source organism: Beijerinckia mobilis (assembly GCF_000745425.1). GTDB lineage: Bacteria > Pseudomonadota > Alphaproteobacteria > Rhizobiales > Beijerinckiaceae > Beijerinckia > Beijerinckia mobilis. The sequence goes on along the minus strand of NZ_JQJH01000010.1, from coordinate 43,356 downwards.
ATTCGACGACCGCAACGGCGATCGCCAATCCGTCGAACGTAGCAGTACCGCGTCCGATTTCATCGAGAATGACGAGCGACCGGGGCGTTGCCTGATTGAGGATGGCCGCCGTCTCAACCATTTCGACCATGAAGGTCGAACGTCCGCGCGCCAGATCATCCGCCGCGCCGACCCGCGAGAACAAGCGATCGACGATCCCGATATGCGCGGATTGCGCCGGCACATAGGCACCCATCTGCCCCAGAATGGCGATAAGAGCGTTCTGACGCAGATAGGTCGATTTGCCACCCATATTCGGACCGGTGACGATGGCTATACGGCCGGCTCCTCCCGGAGGAACCGCCAGATCCTCGCCCAGGCATTCAAAAAGCATGTTCTCATGATCGGCGGTCAGGCGGCAGTCATTGGCGATGAATGGCCTGCCCTGCCCCTTCAAGGCGGCCTCGACGACAGGATGTCTTGCGCCCTCAATTTCGAAAGCGAGCGAGCTATCGATCTTCGGCCGTCTCCAGCCATTGCGGCGCGCAAGCAGCGCCAGCGCGACGCCAACATCAATGGTCGCGAGAGCAAAGCCCACAGAGCGGATAGGATCGGCGCAGGCCAGGATGGCCGCCGCCAGCCGGTCGAAAATAGCGTTTTCACGCGCGAGCGCGGCCTCGGCAGCACCCGAGATCTTTGCTTCCAGTTCCGCGAGTTCGGCGGTCGAAAAACGCATGGCGTCAGCCATGGTCTGACGGTGATTGAAGATCTTGTCGAAGGGCGGCTGCAGCAGCCTTTCGCCCTGCGCCTGCGGAACCTCCAGGAAGAAGCCGAGAAAATTATTATGCTTGACCTTGAGCTGCCGGACTTCCGCCAATTCGCAATAACGCGCCTGCAGCGCCGCGATGACCTGCCGGCTTTCATCGCGCAGGCTGCGGTGGGCATCGAGCTCGGCATCAAATCCCACGCGTATGAAATTACCGTCGCGCCGGTTGAGCGGCAGGCTTTCCGCCAACGCCTCCCGCAAGGAAAGAATGAGGCTGTTATCGATCGCGCGACAGGCTCGCGCTGCCTCCGTCAGCTCCTGCGGAAGCCCATTCATGCTTCCAAGTCTCTCACCAACCACACTGGCATTGGCCAACGCATCGCGAAGGCTTGCGAGATCGCGCGGCCCGCCACGGCCGAGACCGAGCCTGCCCAAAGCGCGCGCGAGATCCGGCACGGATTTGAGAAGGGTCTGCAGGTCTTCGGCAAGCCGCGTTTCAGCGATCAGCATATCAAGCGTCGCAAGCCGCTTCTCAATAGCCTGTGGGTCGGTCAGCGGCGCCACCAGTCGTTCGGCCAAAAGACGGCCACCCGCCGAGGTCACCGTCTGGTCGAGGATATCGAGCAGAGATCCCTCACGCCGGCCGGAAAGTGTCTGAGTGAGCTCAAGATTGGCCCGCGTCGCGGCATCGATTTCCATATGCGCGGAACGGGCGAGCCGACCAGGCGTGGCGAGCATCGGCGTCACGCCGCACTGGGTGCGCTCGATATAGAACAAAGCTGCAGCGGCAGCGCCTTTTTCGGCACTGGTGAAGGCGGCAAGGCCGTCGAGCGTCGCCAGTCCATAGAATTCCCGGATGCGCCGCTCCGCCGAGACCTCATCGTCAAGACGGGAACCAAGGGGTGTCAGCGTCACCTGCCGCTCCAGCTGCCGCAGCAATGGCGACTGGCACAATGCATCCGGCGCAATGATTTCGGCCGGTTCGACACGGGCCAGTTCAGCAGCAAGAAATAGCCCGTCGACTTCGAGGACGGAAAAGGAACCGGTCGATATATCGACTGCGGCAAGGCCATAAATTTCGTCGTCTGGCGCCTTCCTGCCCGCTCCTTTGGAAGCTGCCGAGCCACCCGGAGACGCCGCCGGGACGATGGCAAGGAGGCAATTTGACCGGCGCGGATCAAGCAGGGAATCCTCGGTCAAGGTCCCCGGGGTGACGAGCCGGACGACTTCGCGCCGGACGACGGATTTGCCGCCGCGCTTTCTCGCTTCGGCCGGATCCTCCGTCTGCTCACAGACCGCGACCTTGAAGCCCTTGGCGATCAGCCGCGCAAGATAATCCTCGGCGCGCTCCACGGGCACGCCGCACATGGGAATATCTTCGCCCAGATGGCGTCCGCGCTTGGTGAGAACGATGTTGAGGGCGCTCGCTGCCCGCTCCGCATCCTCGAAGAACAGTTCGTAGAAATCCCCCATGCGGTAGAACAGGAGCACATCCGGATAGCCGGCCTTGATCTCCCCATATTGGGCCATCATCGGCGACACTTTGGCGGCCGGCGCGGGGTCCGGAGAGACGGAATGATCCTGTTTTTGCTGGGTGGCGAGGATGGATTTGGGCATTGGCGCAGTCTAGCAAAGCGCCAGCACCCATGCACGGCCCGGTGGCATTTCCGGCGTGGATAAACCGCATTCCTTCAGAATTTTTAGCGCGTCGGATGGTACCGTCAGATTGTAACTTGCGCGCCCAGCTCCACCACGCGATCAGACGGTATCGAGAAAAAGTCCGTCGCATTGGCCGCCTGTTTCGACAGAGCGACGAATAATTTGTCCTGCCAGACGGGCATGGCCGAATTGGGCGCCGGCTTGATGGACCGTCGGCCAAGGAAGAACGAAGTGGTCATAATATCGAATTTGAGGCCCGATTTCCGCAGAATCGCGAGGGCAGCCGGGATCCTCGGGCTCTCCATATAGCCGTAATGGAGAATCACCCGCGTAAAATCGTCGGACAATTGCTCGATCTCGTAGCGATTGGAAGGCGCCACACGCGGCATATCCTCCGTCTGCACCGACATGATCAGCACCCGCTCATGCACGACCTTATTGTGCTTGAGATTATGCATGAAGGCCGATGGCGCGATCTCGGGCGTGCTGGTGAGGAAAATCGCGGTACCCTTGACCCGTGTCGGCTTCGATTTTTCCAGCATGCGGATCAGGTCCTGCAGAGAAATCGAATCGCGGCGGGATTTGGCGTTGAGAAGCGCGGTGCCGCGCACCCACGTCCACATCATCACCATCACCAGGCAGCCAAGCACGAGCGGTATCCAGCCGCCATCGACGATCTTGAGCAGATTGGCCGTGAGAAATGCAAAATCGATAGCGAGAAACGCGGCAACAAACGGGATGGCTCCCCAAAGCGGCCATCGCCACAGTTTCCAGACCACGACGAAGGCGAGCGCCGTCGTCACCACCATCGTGCAGGTCACGGCAATGCCGTAGGCGGAAGCCAACGCGCTCGAGTTCTTAAAGACGAAGACGAGAAGGAGAACGCCGATGAGCAGGATGCGATTGAGCCGGGGAATGAAGATCTGGCCCTCCTGCGTCTCGGACGTGTGCAGGATCAACATGCGCGGCAGAAGGCCGAGCTGGATCGCCTGACGGACGAGAGAGAATGCGCCCGTAATGACCGCCTGACTCGCGATGACCGTCGCGAGCGTGGCGAGAATGACAAGGGGTACGAGAGCCCAAGAGGGCGCCAGCAGGAAGAAGGGATTTTCGATGGCTTTGGGATTGGAAAGGATAAAGGCACCCTGGCCAAGATAATTGAGGCTCAGAGCCGGCAGGACAAAACAGATCCAGGCAAATTGGATCGGCTTACGGCCGAAGTGGCCCATATCGGCATAGAGAGCCTCGGCGCCAGTCACCGCCAGGAAGACGGAACCGAGCACCATAAATCCCATCAAACCGTGACTGAACAGAAACCGCAATCCATGGATCGGGTCGAAAGCCTGCAGCACGCGCGGCGCATCGGCGATATGGATGATGCCGAGGCCACCGATGGTCACGAAGAAAAGGGCCATGATGGGGCCGAAAAAGGCGGCCACCCGAGCCGTTCCGTGGCTCTGCACCCAGAAGACGGAAACCAGAATCGCGACCGTGGTCGGCAGGATGTAAGTCTCGAAATGCGGCGCGACTGTTTCAAGGCCTTCGAGAGCGGAGAGAACCGAGATTGCCGGCGTGATGATCGCGTCGCCGGAAAACAGCGCGGCGCCGGCGACGCCCAGGAAGAACACCGGTGCTGCGCGATGGCCGAGCGCCTTCTGTGCCAAGGCCATGAGGGAAAGGATACCGCCTTCACCCTTGTTATCCGCCTGCATCAGAAACAGGACATATTTCGCGGTAACGGTGATGAACAAGGCCCAAAGGAGCAGGGAAATCGTCCCGATCACACTTGTGTCGGTGACACCTGTTTCCTCGACGTGTCGGAGCGATTCCCGCAGGGCATAAAGGGGGCTGGTACCGATATCGCCATAGACGACACCGACTGATCCGAGTACGAGACCGCCGAACCCTCCATGCTTGGCCTGCGGCGGCACGGGCACTGCGCATTGGACCGAACTCTCCAATGAAACCGGCTCTTGAGCGATCTGCTGCCCCATGGTGAATCCTTGTCGAAGTCCAATCCTGCGGCCATAGCGATGAGGTCGGCCGATTCCTCTCAGGCCCGGAGGGCAGAATAAGAAAATGCGGGTCCGAAACAGAGAGTGACTTTAGCAGCCCTCATTGTGTCATATAACCGAAGACAAGCCCACAAGAGAGCCATCGGCGCATTCGTTGAAACAGCCATGGTCTTTCTGAAATGCGATCCTTGCGATCAGACAACGGCCGCTTCAAACGGTTCCAGTCAACCGGATAGCGCATCGCCCCAAACAGCGTTCATCTCCAGGCAACGGGGCATCTCCCGGCGATCTTCAGACGGCTGGCAATCAGCCGCATTACCCGAACAAATCCCGGAAATGCGCACAACTATGCCTTTCACCAAAATAGCAGGATGCGTTTAGATGGAATCGCCGCGCGTTTCAAAGCCTTTCTCCAAACCCGTGGCGGGTGGCGGCAATCCATCACTGCCGATAGAGGACGTCCTCGACCGCCTGATGACACGGCTGGAGCAAGATAAAAACGCCGTCCTTGTTGCCCCGCCCGGCGCGGGCAAGACCACACTCGTTCCACTCGCGCTTCTCAAAACAGTCTTTCTCGGCACCAACAAGATTATCCTGATCGAGCCTCGTCGGCTGGCCGCACGCGCGGCGGCGGAGCGCATGGCTTCCCTTTTAGGCGAGGCCGTGGGCGAGACCATCGGCCTGCGGATGCGCGCGCAAACACGGGTCTCCGGCAAGACCCGAATCGAGGTCGTCACCGAAGGTGTCTTCAGCCGCATGATCCTTGCCGATCCCGGGCTTGAGGGCATAGGTGCGGTGATTTTCGATGAGTTCCACGAACGTTCTCTCGATGCCGATCTTGGTTTGGCGCTGGCAATCGACGCCCAATCGGCCCTTTGCGAGGAACTGCGGCTCCTCGTCATGTCGGCGACGGTCGATGGCGCGCGCGTCGCGGCCCTCCTCGGGCAGGCACCCATCATCGAGAGTGAGGGCCGCGCCTTTCCGGTCGTGACGCATTATCTCGGACGCGATCCGAATGAGCGAATCGAGGATGCCATGACCCGCGCCATCCTCCGCGGGCTCGCGGAAGAAAAAGGGTCGATCCTTGCTTTTCTCCCCGGTCAGGCGGAAATCACGCGGGTCCGTGACCGGCTGGTTGAAAGGATCGCCGATCCCGCCGTCGCCGTGATTGGGCTGTTTTCAGCAGCCGATAAAGCGCAGCAGGAGGAAGCAATCGCCCCGGCCCTGCCCGGGCGGCGCAAGATTGTTCTGGCTACCTCGATTGCCGAGACCTCCTTGACCATCGAAGGGGTACGGGTCGTCATCGATTCCGGGCTCGCAAGGATCCCCTGCTTTGAACCGGGCCTCGGTCTGACCCGTCTTGAAACACGCCGTGTTTCAAGAGCCTCCGCCGATCAGCGACGCGGACGCGCTGGCCGTACCGAGCCAGGGGTTTGCTACCGCTTATGGGAGGAAGTGGCGACGGGTTCGCTTCCTGCCTTCGCGACGCCGGAAATAGCGGCAGCCGATCTTTCCAGTCTGATCCTCGACCTCGCGGTCTGGGGGGTTCGAGACCCCTCGCGGCTCGCATGGCTCGATCAGCCGCCAAAGCCGGCCGTGCAGGAAGCGCGCATTCTGCTGCGCGAGATCGGCGCTCTCGACGAGGCGGATTATCTCACCTCCAAAGGCCATGCGATCGCCCGGCTGGCCTTACCCCCGCGTCTCGCCGCCATGATCGTTGCCGCGACAGAGCGCGGCGAAGCTCAGGCGGCGGCGGAAATCGCGGTTCTTCTCGTTGAACGCGGTCTTGGCGGCACGAGCACCGATCTCAGCTCACGACTCGAGACTTTCCGGCGCGACCGTTCCCCACGCGCAGCGGAAGCCCGTCGGCTGGTCCAATCCTTTCTGCGACAGGCTGGCGCCGAAACCGCGCCGCTTGCCGGAGCCATCAGCGTTGCGGCGCCCAAACTGCTGGCGCTCGCCTTTCCCGATCGCATCGCCAAGGCGCGCGACAGGACCGGCGGCTTCCTGATGGCCAACGGCCGTGGCGCCGAGCTGGACCCCACCGATCCACTGGCGCAAAGCCCCTATCTCGCCATTGGCGAACTGACAGGCCAGGCGGCGCGCCAAAGAATTCTCCTCGCCTCGGTGTTGACGGAGGAGGATATCGTCGCACTATTCCCGGACCAGATCGAAACGAAGGAAGAAATTTTCTTCGATTCTTCCCGCGCCGCGTTGCAGACGAGAGGACGCCGCCGGTTTGGCGCTCTCATTCTGTCCGAACGCAACCTGCCTTTCCCGCGTGAATTGGCTAGCGGCGCGCTTCTCGCCGAAGGCATCGCCACGCTCGGTCTTTGGCGTCTTCCCTGGGGCAAGGCCGTGGCGCAATGGCGCGATCGGGTCTTGTTTCTCGCGCGCAACGAACACTTCAGCGATTGGCCGGACCTTTCAGACGAGGCATTAGGCCGGGAGATTGCGCAATGGCTCGGCCCCTATCTCGAAGGCAAGACTTCGCTCGCCGAGCTCCAGGCCGAGGATCTTGATGCCGCGCTGAAAAGTCTACTCACCTACGCCCAGCAGCAACGGCTCGATGCCGAGGCGCCAACTCATATAACGACACCGGCCGGATCACGCATCGCGCTCGACTATACGGAAGAAGGCCCGGTGCTGGCGGCCAGGGTTCAGGAATTCTACGGGCTTGCCGATCATCCGGCCTTGGCGGGCGGGAAAGTGCCCGTCATCCTGCATCTGCTTTCGCCCGCCAGCCGGCCGATCCAGATCACCCGCGACCTCCCGGGCTTCTGGAAAGGCTCATGGTCCTCGGTGAAAAGCGAGATGAAAGGCCGCTATCCCCGCCATTCCTGGCCCGACGATCCGGCGAAAGCCTTGCCAACCACCCGCGCCAAGCCACGTCCGGTTTGATTTTCAAGCGCAAAGGCAAAACGCAGCTTGTCCGCCGAAAGCATCGGCTCCATGGAACGAAGCCGATCCATGGTCTGATTCACTCTCGTCCATAGCGCATGAGGCCGCTGCCATGCGCCTTGAGCCAGCTTTCCGCCACCCGCACATTTGGGCACAGATCGCCGACCTGATGCCAGAAGGCCTCGGAATGATTCATATGGCGCAAATGCGAGACTTCATGCGCCGCAAGATAATCAAGGACATAGGAAGGAGCGAGAATCAATCGCCAGGAGAAATTCAGGCATCCCTTGGCCGAGCAGGAGCCCCAGCGGCTTGTCGTATCCCGCAAGGTGATCCGTGTCGGCGCCCGGCCAAGAACAGCGGCATGCCGCGCGACGGCAGCCTCGATATCGGCACGCGCCAGACGCACAAGAAAATCGCGCACCCGCCGCTCGTGATGCGCCGGCTCGCCAGTGACGCAGACGATCCCATGAATGCCCGTCGATGATAAAGCTGGAAATTGAACATTCGCACGGTGAGGATACGCCAGCTGGGCACCCGCCGGGCGCAGGGCTTCATCATTATTCTCCGGCGTGTCAGAACAGGGCATCAGCCACACGGACCCCTTGTTCCGCTCGTTACTGGCGGAAATCAGATGCGGCAGACCCCGCAGGGGCAGGATCGACCCCGGCAGCAGGGGGACCAGCGGCGGTAGACGCCTGAGCCGCGCCTGAATCCAGGGCGCATGACTCTCGGCGAAAAGCCGCGCATCTTTCAAGGCGCTATGCGCCGGCATGGTCAGCACCACATCCCGGTTCGCGGAGCGCACGCGCAATGTCAGACGCCGCGCTCCAGCCGACCGTTTGAGGGCGATGCGCAGCCTCTCACCCTCATGGGTGAGTTCAAGAAAATCCGGATCGGCCGAAACAGGCGTTCGGCTTCTGAAGAGACGGAGCATAGGTCCATTTTAGCTAAGCAGCCGCTCCCCGCCAACTCCATCCCTTCAGGGCGGAGCAAGCCTCGACGGCTATCCGGGAAGACGATCGGATCGAGAACGAATGACCCACATCAAACACCATAAAGTCGGAAATTTGTCGGCCAGACCGATAAGTTCGGGGGACAACCCCGGCGAGAGAACATCAGGCGGTTGCCAGAAAGGGAGACGTTATGATTCCTTTACAAATGGTAGCCGTCGATTCCGGAAATCTTTCGAATAGTCCGGAACGATCCTTAAAGTTCATTGATTCCGAAGGGGAAAACTCCCCCAGGTCTCCATATCTAATTTCCTCCGGCTCATTCAGGCAGCAGGGGAAAGCGTTTGTCAGTACCCTTGTCGAGGCTTTGTAATGGCGTTTCCTCATTTCGCGGCTGATCGTAGCGAACATCCGGTCGATTTGATCGAGAGACTTGCGGCGCAGCATCAATGGGCGTTCGACCGCGATGGCGAGGATGAATTGTCCATCAGCGTCACGGGCGAATGGACCGATTACAATGTCGCCTTCACCTGGCTCGCCGATATGGAAGCCCTGCATATTGCCTGCGTCTTTGATCTCAAAATTCCGCCTGCCCGTGGCAACGAGGTTCTGTCGCTGATCGCCCTCATCAACGAGCAATTATGGCTTGGTCATTTCGACATCTGGCCGCAGGACGGCGTCATCATGTTCCGGCACACGATCGTGCTCGCGGGCGGAGCTGATCTCAACGGGCGCCAGTGCGAGACCGTCCTCACCAACGCCGTGGTCACCTGCGAACGCTATTATCAGGCGTTTCAATTCGTGGTCTGGGCCGGGCGCAGCAGCCGGGAGGCGCTGGAACAAGCGCTGATCGTCACGCAGGGGCGAGCCTGAAAGACAACCGCAGGTTCGATTAATCGGATGCCTTTCAATTAAAGTTGAACTTTTATTTGTTAGCTATTGAAAATCCGTTGAAATTATCGGGATGGCAGAGAGACATGACCTGCTAAAGCCAAATATGAAATAAATGTCGTATTTATCTGATTTATTTGCTGAATGATTATCTGGCAGCACCCTCACGAGAAAAAATCCAAGTATTTTTCAAAGCAATGAAATTGTAAAACGATTCAACCTTATCAGCAGTGGCAAATCTTTTGAGGTCAGCCACCGATCATCCATTCTTTCCTCCCGAGTTCAGAGATCCCATGGCCGACGAAGCGACCCTTGTCTTTCCACAAAGTCTGATCCTGGCAGGGGCCGGCAAGATGGGGAGTGCTTTGCTCGAGAGCTGGCTTTCGCTGGGCCTACCCGGCGCCAATATCGGCGTCATCGATCCGCATCCGTCGCCAGCGCTCTCGGCTTTGGCCGTTCAACATGGGCTGACATTAGCGCCGCATCCTCTCATAGCCCAAGTCCTACTCCTGGCGATCAAGCCGCAAATGCTCGACAAGGCCGCTCCGGCACTGCAGCACTATGTGGACGGCAGGACGCTGATCATTTCCATCCTCGCCGGCAAGACGATCGCCACACTTCGGCACCACTTTCCGCATGCGGGCGCCATCGTCCGCGCCATGCCCAATCTGCCAGCTTCCATCGGGCTCGGCATCACCGGTGCCGTCGCAGGACCGGAGCTGACACAGGAACAACAGGCTTTCGCGACGACCTTGCTCGGCGCTGCCGGATCGGTCGAATGGCTGGACGATGAAGCTTTGATCGACGCGGTCACAGCCATTTCCGGCTCAGGTCCTGCCTATGTCTTCTATTTCGTGGAATGCCTCAGCCAGGCGGGCGTCGCGCTGGGCCTGCCTCAGGACATTTCGGAACGGCTCGCACGGGCGACCGTAGAGGGCGCGGGCGGCCTGCTCATGCATGAAACCGGCATCAGGCCCGCGCAATTGCGCGAGAACGTCACCTCACCCGGCGGCACAACCGCTGCCGCCCTTGAGGTGCTGATGGCGCAAAACGGCCTTGCGCCGCTGATGGAACAGGCAGCGCAAGCCGCCAGAAAGCGCGCTGCCGAATTGGCCGGATGAAAGCCCAAAATTAAAATTGCAGCTGTCATCCCGCTTTTTTAAGACCTTCGCATCATATTGTCCCCAACGGCACACATTGTCATGCGAAGCGGTAAAGCCTATGCTTTCAAATGAAATCAAAGTGTGGTGAGCCTGACTCGTCGCCCTTTGGCCCTGCGCCTGCGCGGCGACAGTCCGCCGAACGAGATGGATCACAAAAAGATGTGATCCATGCACTTTGGTAGAAGAAGGGAAATTGATCGACTAGGACAGGCTCTCTTCGAGACTGTTTCAAAGAGATATGTCTTCGAGAGTCCAATTCGCTAAGGCAATCGCATCGCGCAAGGCAACGATACGGAAGAGGACGGCCATGGCGGAAGAAAACAGCGATTTTGATGATGGTCCCTTCGAGGATCGCAGCGTCATTCTGAAAGCTCCCGGCGACGTCAAGAACGCCATCATTGATGCGCTTCTCGAACTGGCTGGCGAAAGGCGCTGGGAAGACATCACCTTGTCCGATATTGCCGCACGAGCCAATGTCACCCTTTCGGAATTTCGGGATGCTTTTCCCTCCAAGGGTGCGATTCTCGCGGCCTTTTCCCGCAAGATCGACAAGATCGTCCTTGATGCCTCGACCGATGAACTGCTTGGAGAATCGACCAAGGAGCGGCTTTTCGACGTTCTAATGCGCCGTTTCGACGCCATGGCGCCCTACAAGCTCGGTCTTGAAGGCATCCATGAATGGGTAAAGCGTGATCCCCTCGCAGCGGCCGCGCTGAATGGCGTCGCCATCAATTCCATGCGGTTCATGCTGGAAGCCGCCGGAATCGACTCGGAAGGCCCCGTCGGCGTCCTGAAATTGCAGGGGCTGGTGCTCGCCTGGGCGCGCATTCTGCCGGTCTGGTTCCGGGATGACGATCCTGGCCTCGCAAAAACGATGGCCGTCCTAGACCGCGAATTGCAACGCGGCGGCCGCATGGTCTCCCGCGCCGAGGATCTCAGCCGCCTGACGACGCCGCTGTTTTCCATCGCCCGCGCGCTGTTCGAGCGCCATCGGCCCACGGCCAACGCGCATTCGGCGGAGAAAGACACAAGCGAACACGCTTTCTGACTCCTTATCGCGGTGGGTGTGCCGTTTGCGCACCGCCGGATTTCCCGGCATCGGGCCCACATCAGGCGATGGAGGCACGACCACGAACCGGATACCACCGGAACACCTTCCGACAAAGTGAACGGCTTCGCGCGTCCATTGCTTGGAAAATGCTCTGATTTCTTTGACGAGGAGCATTTCCGGATATTTCCGAAATGCTCCAGGCATAAAGAAAAAGGGCGAGGTTTCCCCCGCCCTGTATTTTCTGAACCGATGCTTCGCGACTTAGCGCGAGTAGAATTCGATCACCAGATTGGGTTCCATGATGACCGGATAAGGCACTTCCGCCGGCAGCGGGATGCGCGTCACCTTGGCTGTCATCTTGGAATGATCGACTTCATAGAATTCCGGCACATCGCGCTCGGCGAGCTGCGATGCTTCGAGCACGAGGGCGAGCTGGCGTGAGGCTTCCTTGACCTCGATCACGTCACCGACGCGCACCTGATACGAGGCGATGTTCACACGGCGGCCATTCACCTTGATGTGGCCGTGATTGATGAACTGGCGCGATGCGAAGACGGTCGGGACGAATTTCGCGCGATAGACCACGGCATCGAGACGGCGCTCGAGGAGACCGATGAGGTTGTCGCCCGAGTCGCCCTTCATACGAATAGCTTCGGCGTAATATTTCCGGAACTGCTTTTCCGAAATATTACCGTAATAGCCTTTCAGCTTCTGCTTGGCCTTGAGCTGGGTGCCGAAATCGGAAAGCTTGCCCTTGCGCCGCTGACCGTGCTGGCCGGGACCATATTCACGCCGGTTGACTGGGCTCTTCGACCGGCCCCAGATGTTCTGGCCCATACGGCGGTCGATTTTATATTTTGCTTCTGCGCGCTTTGTCATCGCGTGTCCTCGAAAGAAACAGAATGCCGCAGCCGAGAAGGCTGCTGCGATCCAACGGAGATTGAGGAACGCGCCCTCCTCTGCCAGCCTGAAGGCCGACCGACAGGTCATTGTGCCAGGCAAGGCGCATGACCACGGGTGCGTCTACCGCCGGGAAAGACCCCAGCGGATCCGAGGCATGAGCCTCGAAGAGCGCTTCGGGTAGACGAGAAGTGATCGATGGTCAAGAGATCGATGACGGAATCCTGACGGATTCGCTACAAATTCATAGGAAAGGGACCTCTCGTGCCTTCCTGTCGGCATTCATTTTGCCGCAAAAACGAGAATGGGCGTTCCTTCCTCGTCAAACAGAATCAACTTGCGCCGAACCGTATCGACGGTGAAACGGCGCACCCGTTCGAGTGCAGAAAGAAATTTGGTTTCCTGATCCATAATCGCCGGAGAGCAGGCCTTTCGCGTGGACATAATGGGACCGAAGGAGAGCGCGTCACCAGCAAAGGTAACCTTCCCCCGCAAGGTGTTGCAGCCGCCGAAGCCGGACATTGAGCCCTTTTCATCGATCATCAGTATGGTCTGGAGACGATCGAGCACACCGCCCCCAACGATGTTTTCGGCGAGCCAGCTTCCAGTCGGCGCTCCGGGTGTCACAGCAGCTGAAACGGCGACCGGCAAAAGGTCGAGAAGCAGCGTGAGAGCCAAAGCGGCACCAAAAGAGGAATATCCTTGCCGCACGATTCCGAGAGGATGAAGTCTCTTCCACATTTTCATTCCGCTCCCATGCTATACGGCCCGCGTCGTCGCACCCAATGTCCTCGCCTCATGTCGCAAGCTCAACTTTGTGGTGCCCATGCGCGTTTTGCCCCGACAGAACTCATGCTTTCCAGGGTTTGCCCATGTCTTCAAAGATTTTTCGCTCTCTCGTGACCGCGACATTTCTTTGCTTTGCCCATGTCGCCATCGCGGAATCTCCAGTGATTCCGCTCGGCATCGGCCTTGAAGGCATCGATTATCCCTATCCTGTCGGCTTCTTCGATCTCACCCTTGAAGGGCAGCCCTTGCGCATGGCCTATATGGATGTGCCGCCGGTTCACCAGCCCAATGGTGGAACGGTGGTTCTGCTGCATGGCAAGAGCTTTTCAGGAGATTATTGGGGAGCGACTATTCGCTATCTGACGACAAAAGGGTACCGCGTCATCGTTCCCGATCAATTGGGCTTCGGCAAATCCTCGAAGCCGGATATTCACTACAGTTTCGACGTATTGACGCGCGCGACGAAACAATTGCTCGACCATAGAGGCGTCACCAAAGCCGCAGTCGTCGGACATTCGTTCGGCGGCATGCTGGCGGTCTATTTCGCACGGACCTATCCGGAAATAACGGCGGCGCTGATCCTCGAAAACCCGATCGGCCTCGAAGATTATCGCAGCGCAATTCCACCGCAGACGCTTGAAACCCTGCTCCAGACGGAATTGGCGCAGACGCCTGAATCCTATCGCGGCTTTATGAAGGCCTTCTTCCTCGGCTGGCCAAGCCAGGCGGAACACCAGGTCGAGGTCTTCACCCGCATGCTGCAGAGCGGTGAATATCCGCGCGCGGCAAAAGCCTCCGCCCTTACTTATCGAATGATCTACGAACAGCCGATCCGGCAGGAATATGGGCTGCTCAAGCTGCCAGTGCTGCTGATGATCGGCCAGGAGGATCGCAGCGTCTTCTTCCGCCGCTACGCGAGACGCGAAGACATTGGCGCCCTCGGCCATTGGCCGGAGCTTGGACGCGCCGCCGTCAAAGATCTCCCGGACGGCAAGCTCGTCGAAATCGAAGGCTCAGGCCATGTTCCGCATATTGAACAGCCCGAGCCCTTTCTCGCTGCTCTCGCCGCGTTCCTCGGCGAGCGCTACCAGGCCGTCGCGCCCTGACCGGCGAAGCCCACCAAACGGCAGGCTTTCCGCTATGCCGTCAGGAACGCCCGGTCAGCAGCAGAATCTTGCCGAGATGCGCCGAGGATTCCATCAATTCATGCGCCTGGCGTGCTTCCTCAAGCGGAAAAGTCGCGTGAACGATGGGTTTGACCGTGCCTTCATCGAGCAGAGGCCAGATCATCTGGCGCAGGCCCATGGCAATATCGATCTTCTGCCCCAAAGCACGGGCGCGTAAAGTCGAGCCGGTAATCGTCAGACGCCGCAGCATGAGCGGCAGAAAATCGAACGAAGCGACTTTCGGAGATTGCAGAAAGGCGATCTGCACCATGCGGCCGTCATAATTCAGCAAGGACAGATTTTTGGCGATGTAACTGCCACCAACCATGTCGAGAATGAGATCGACTGGATGTTTTGCATCGGTAATCTTGCGGATTTCGTCGACGAAATCGCTGGTCTTGTAATCGATCGCATGATCGGCGCCGAGCGTCTTGCAGAAGGCGCATTTTTCGGCCGAGCCTGCGGTGGTGAAGACGGTCGCGCCGAATTGCTTGGCCAGTTGAATGGCCGTGGTGCCGATGCCGCTTGAGCCGCCATGCACGAGAAAAGTTTCGCCGCGCTGCAGGTTGCCGCGCCGGAACACATTATCGTAGACGGTGAAATAGGTCTCCGGCAGCGCCGCGGCCTCGATCAGGCTCAAGGCTTTCGGCACCGGCAGGCACAGGGCGGCATCCGCCAGCGCATATTCCGCATAGCCACCTGAGCCAAGCAGCGCGCAAACTTCGTCGCCAACTGACCATTGCGACACGCCATCGCCCAGCCTGACGATTTTTCCCGCGACCTCGAGACCCGGAATACCGCTTTCTCCCGGCGGCGGCGGATAAAAGCCCGCCCGCTGCACAATATCCGGCCTGTTGATGCCAGCCGCATGCACTTCGATCAGCACCTTGCCAGGGCCGGGCAAGGGAACATCGCCCTCACCAACGCGAATGACCTCGGGACCGCCCTTCCCGTCGAAACTAATCTGGCGCATCCTGGCGGGAATTGTCACCGTCATGCAGCATCCCTCATCAATCGACGCTTCCAAACAGAGGGCCGTGCGGGAATCATCTTGCGATGCCCGCGCCTCCTTCCTCATCTTATGTTCCAAGCCGCTCTTGCCAACAGGGCTCCAAAGCGTAAAGAGCGCGGCGGTTCCCCGGCAGCCTTTCTGGTCCATTCATGACGAACCCGCAAGATCCCCCCACGACCAATCCCGACGGCCTCACCGCATTCGATCATCTTCTGCGCGACGAATATGGTTTGCCACTCGAGTATTGGACATCATTGCCAACCCTCGATGACCGCGAACGCGATCGGCTCGTCAAGGCACTCGAAGTGCTGATCCTGCAACCGATCGCCGATGCTGCCGATTCGAGCGACGAAATGCGAACGAGTGAGATGGGTTCCCTACGGCAGTGGCAGCTCTCCGACGAAAAAATCGCGGGGCGCGATTGGGAACAGAGCTGGCAGTGGCAGCTCATCGCCGCCATCGATAATGGAACCCGCAACGAAACATCAGGAATGATGACGCCTTCCGATCCACGCCTGTTTCTGCTGCGCATCCGCTACGGAAAAGGCCTGTTTCCAGCGCTCGCCGATTATCTCGGCCGCGTTTTCTGCGGACGTGCCGGCACCCGGCAGGTGGCGGACACCGGCTCCGCGCTGCGGCAGGTGCCGGGGTTCGAGACGGCGTCTCCCGCATTCATCGCCGGCCTCTCCTTTCTCATCGACAAGCTCGGACGCGACGATTTCTGCGATTTTTGCGACGATCTTTCCTGAATTCACGAGCTGATTTTACAAGCCGATTCCGCGCGCCATGGCGGCCGCGAGAATCGGCAGGAGAAAAAACAGTCCAAGCTCGGCATGAACGATGCGGTGCATACGCCGCACCTCCTGCGCCGGAGGAAAATATTCGGGATCACGGCGAATATGGCGCCGCCACTCAATGAAACGTAAGGTCGGCACCAGCGAGAGAAAGCCGATGAAGGCGAACACTCCGATCTTGGCCCAGAAGACCGGATTATCGAAATAGAAATTCGGGTCCTTAGCGCCTAAAAAAGACCCGCGAAAATCCGAAGATCACCACCAGGCCTGCGGCGATTCCATAGGCAAGATCCAGCCGGCTGATCCGTTTCAGCGCGCCCGCGTCGAAACCGGGCCGCAGGAACAACAGTTCGGCAAGGAGCAGGCCGAAGAGCGCGAAAATGGCGAGATGATGCAAACTGGCGAGGATGAAATCCAAAACCATGAGGCAATCCTGGGTTGATGAAATGCGTGCCTGTGGCGAGCAACAATATGCCGGTCGCAAATCCCGACGCGCAACGCTCGCCAATATCCTCGAAACAGCGTCATCCCCTTGCCGGTTCGTACGTAAGCAGCAGACGGCACACATAAGGTCCACGCAAGCTGACCCGGCATAAAAGGGATATGGCTCTTCCCATCGCAAACCTTGCAGCCGGTTCGACGCGCCGCGGCGGTTCGCTACAGCCTTCTGGTGATCGGCATGAGAATCGCTTACACATCGGTCGAGGTTTCGTCCTCCGCGCATTCCCATGGCTCCTGGCCCGCGACTCCCAGCTCACGATTGTTAACCCGCGATTTCAGCCCACGGCTCCAAAATCGGCGCAAACCAGTGTAATCAAACCTGCGCCTGTTCTCTTGAGGTCCAGAATTTCTTCACGCATACCGGCGCGGGATATTTCCCACCTCCTTGACGCCGGCTGACTCATCCGGAGCTTGCCTATGTCTCCCGCCTCCACATCTCTCGCCTCCACCGGCCCGCTGCCAAACGATCTCGAAGCCTATTGGATGCCGTTCACGGCCAATCGCGCCTTCAAGAAGAGCCCGCGCATCGTCGCTTCGGCCAAGGACATGCATTATTACACGACCGACGGGCGGCCGATCCTCGACGGTACGGCTGGGCTCTGGTGCTCGAATGCCGGTCACAGCCGGGATAAGATCGTGCAAGCGATCCAGGCTCAGGCGGCCGAGCTCGATTTCGCGCCGCCGTTCCAGTTCGGTCATCCCAAGGTCTTCGCGCTCGCCGCACGCGTCGCGGCCCTCGCGCCGGGCGATCTCGATCATGTGTTCTTCACCAATTCCGGGTCGGAAGCCGTCGACACGGCACTGAAGATCGCGCTCGCCTATCACAATATTCAGGGCCAGGGCTCGCGCGTGCGCCTGATCGGTCGTGAACGCGCCTATCATGGCGTCGGTTTCGGCGGCGGCGCGGTCGGCGGCGTTCCCGGCAACCGCAAGGCTTTCGGCGCCCTGCTCGCCGGTGTCGATCATTTGCCGACGACTTATAATCGCGCTGAACAGGCCTTCACCAAAGGCGAACCGGAATGGGGCGCGCATCTTGCCGATGATCTCGAAAAGCTCGTCGCTTTGCACGACGCTTCGACCATCGCCGCCGTCATCGTCGAACCCATGGCCGGCTCGACAGGCGTGCTGCCCCCGCCCAAAGGCTATTTGCAGAAACTGCGCGCCATCTGCGATAAATACGGCATTCTGCTGATCTTCGACGAGGTCATCTGCGGCTATGGCCGCCTCGGCTATGCCTTCGCGGCCGAACGCTACGGCGTGCTCCCCGACATGATCACCTTCGCCAAGGGCATCACATCCGGCACGGTGCCAATGGGCGGCGTGCTTATTCGCAAGCCGATCTTCGACGCCTTCATGAAAGGACCGGATCTCGCCGTCGAACTGCCGCATGGCTATACTTATTCAGGCCATCCGCTTGCCTGTGCGGCGGGTCTCGCGACGCTCGACCTCTATAAGGAAGAGGGCCTTTTCGAGCGTGTCCGCAAGCTCGAACCCCTCTGGGCGGATACCGTACATGGCCTGAAAGGCCTGCCGAATATTCTCGATATACGCACCGTCGGCCTCACAGCGGCAATCGATCTCGCGCCGATCCCGGACGCGCCCGGCAAACGGGCCTTCGGCGTCATGGACAAGGCATTCCACGAGCTCGATCTCCTCACCCGCATCGCGGGTGATTCGATCATTCTGACGCCGCCGCTGATTGTCAGCGAAAGCCAGATCGCGGAGATCGTGGAAAAGACCGGCAAGGCGATCGCGGCGATGGCCTGACCGTCACCGCTCCGGCCTTTCGCCGCGCGGACGGACTCGTCACCAATACATCATCATTGCGGGGCAGGTTCATGCCCCGCAAAAGCTTCCCTCTTTTCAACGGCTGCCGCAGCCGGTTTCCCCGCCGCCAAACAAATGATGACGAAGCAGTCAGTCTTTTGCTCTTTCTCACGTCCTCCCGAGAGATATCATCCAGGATATATGACCCGGTAGAGATCGGACTCTGTGTTGTGCCAAGAGGCGCTGTCAAGACAGGCTCCCGAGCGCAGGCTTTTCAAAATTCATAAGAATTGTAGTAGGTTCTGTAGCGTCGCAAAGACGATGAATCGGAATCATTGATTGCCGGCCGGTCGCTGGAGGAATAGACGTGCACGAGGAAAGGGGCCATTTCGACGCCTTTACCATTCATCCCTTGCGGGGGCGCATTCTCGCGGAAGTCCATGCACGACCCTTCATGGCTTTCGAAGGCGCCGGGCGCTTCCTTCATTTCGCTTTTCTGACCAATCAGGAGGCAGCGGCGAGAGCGCGCACCGCGCTGGAAGCCTTTTGTCTCGAACGCGCCGTACCGCCTCCGTCGCCGGAAGCCCGGCATCACCTCGTCGTTCTCTCCCCGGCCGTCCTTCGCTGGGAGCAGCATGGCGAATTCTGCACCTATACGTGGGAGTTTTCGGAAAAAGGCGAGGCCGCGCGATCGCCCGGGCCGGATAGTGCCTTTCGTCCGAGCGCCGACGAGCTGAGCACCATCATGCGGCAATTGCCGCAACCCGGCCCCCTTCTCGTGGCGGTTGACCTCCATTTTCTGCCTTCCTCGGACGACGATACGCTCTACCGGCATATTTTCGATCCGGACATGTTGACCGCTTCGGAGGTCAGTAATGGGGCGGCGATCATCGCAACCGATTTTCACGCCGATGCCTTCGGTTTCGTGCGCATGCTCATCCTGGACAAGGCGCTGACACCGATTCAGGCCGGTGCACTCATCCAGCGGCTTCTCGAGGTCGAGACCTATCGCACGCTCGCCCTTCTCGGCCTGCCGGATGCCCAGGAAATCAGCCCCGCCCTGCGCCGTATTGAAACAGAACTACCTCTGCTCACGAAGGAAATGCGGCTAAGCGAGGGCATGGCCGCCAACCAGCATCTACTGCATCGTCTGACCGCGCTCGCCGCGGAACTTGAAGCAAGCGCCGCGCATACAGCCTATCGTTTCGGTGCCACACGCGCCTATCATGAACTCATGACTGTTCGGCTGAATAATATCGGCGAAAAACAGCTCGCCGATCTGCCGACGCTCGCCTCCTTTTTGTCACGCCGGCTCACGCCGGCGATCCGCACCTGCATTGCCGTGGAAACACGGCAGGATACATTGTCACGCAAACTAGCGAGGGCTGCACAATTGTTGCGGACCCGTGTCGAAATCGATCTCGAAAGCCAGAACAGCGATCTCTTGCGCAAGATGAACGATCGCGTGCGCATGCAATTGCAATTGCAGCAGACGGTCGAAGGGCTCTCGATCGCCGCCATCACTTATTACATTTCCTCGATCCTGCATCTCTTCTTCGAAGGGCTGCATCACGGACCGCAGGAATGGGAACTCAATTTCGATCCCGCCTTTGCGACGGCACTCGCGGTTCCTTTCATTCTAGGCTTCGTGACCTGGCTCGTTTTGCGTATACGCCGACATCATTCGGAAGAGTGAAGGGTCTGCCAGACGAGCTCCGCGCAAACTGTTCGGTACACGTCGCGATTACTCTTCGATGGCGGTCTTGAGCCGCCGTCGTACCGCATGTTTACGCCGCACCGGGCGCTCCAGATGATATTGCTGCGCGGCGCCATCGGCCACGGACTGGAGGATCTGACGGTATTCATCGCGCTTCTCATGGATCGACGCGATGACAAGACCGATCGGCACGCCGAGATCAACGAGTGTGGCTTCCGACAATTGCAGACTCGCTTCGATCGTTTCGGGAACGGCATCGTTTACGCCAAGCCCGTAAAGAACCGTTGCATGTTTGGCATCACGCGCGCGGGCGACGATGACGATGGCCGGATAGGCCGCGCGCACCATGGCCACGATTTCCTCGGCAACCTTCGCCATATCCATCGTGATAATGAGCGCCTTGGCGTACGCGATGCCGCACCGCTCGAGAAAATCGCGGCGCGTCGCATTGCCCCAGGAAATGTCAACGCCTTCCTCGCGCGCAAGCTGGACCACGCCAGCATCCTGATCCACGGCCAGATAGCGTATGTTATGGACGCGCAGCAAATCACCGACCAGACGGCCGACGCGGCCGTATCCGATGAGAATGGCCTGTGGCGTTTCGCCAGTCTCCAATGATTCCGGCATTTCGGGCAGTTCGGCTGTCGTGACCAAGGGTTTGCGGCCCAATCTGCGGCCAAGCCTGGCCATGACCGGCACCAGGAACAGGGACAGCGTGACGGCGATCTCCACATCCCCTGCCAATTTCGCCGGCAAGAGCCCCGCGGCAAGACCGGCGCTGATGAGCACGAAGGCAAATTCTCCACCCGGACTGAGCAGAAAGGCGGATTCCAGAATGACCCGGCGATCGAGGCCCATCAATACGCCGGCCGGTATGACCAGCAAGATCTTCACGGCGATGAAGCCAAGCGCGATGCCAATCGTTTGGAGCGGCGCGGCCAGCACTTCAGAGGGATTGAGGCCGGCGCCGATCGAAACGAAGAACAATCCGAGCAGCAGACCTTTATAGGGTTCGATCGTGACCTCGATCTCGCGCCTGTATTGGGTCTCCGCCAGCAGCAATCCGGCCACAAACGCGCCAAGCCCCATCGAAAGCCCGCTCATCGCGACGATGACGCTGGTTCCGATAACGGTGAACAGGCAGGCGGCGATGAAGAATTCCGTCGAACCGGCTGAAGCCACCTGATGGAAAAACGGCCGCACCAGCAGCCGCCCGACGAGGACGACAAGGCTCAAGGCCGCCGTCGCCGGCAGCAGCGTCGAGACGATGGTGACCGTCAGATCGCCCCCGCGCGTGCCCAGCATCGAGACCATGACGAGCAAGGGCGCGACCATCAGATCCTGAAACAGCAGCACTGAAAAGACAGTGCGCCCCGCTGTCGTTCCAAGCCGCTTGCGTTCGGCGAGCGCCGGCACGACGACGGCCGTCGAGGAGAGGGAAAGCGCGAAGCCGAGGACGATTGCCGCCGGTGAACCAAGCCCGAAAGCGAGAGCGACGGTTACCAAAGCAGCCGCGCAGCCAAAGAGCTGCAAGGCGCCAAGCCCAAAGATCAGCGTGCGCATACGCGCGAGACGTTCCCAGGAAAGCTCAAGGCCGATCATGAACAGAAGAAACACGACGCCAAATTCGGCGATCGGTTCGATCTCCTCAACCTTATCGAGGGTGAGCCAGGAAAGCCAGGCTGTCGGGCCGTGCGCCAGCGCGCCAAACCCATGCGGCCCCAGCGCCACGCCCGCGCAGAGAAATCCCAAAATGGGGCTCATCCGCAACCGGCGAAACAGCGGAACGACGAGGCCGGCGGTCGCCAGAAACAGAAGGGTTTCCTTGTAAGCGGCCGGATTGAACGAGGTCATCCGTGTTTCTTCCCCGTACAGCAGGCCGAAACTGCATCATCGGCCATGATCCCTATCTGCCGACTGGTCTACCCGAATTCCATGGGAATTCGGGTTCCGATCTCGCAAATCATTTCATCCCAATGAATTGCGAGAGTATATCGCCTTATTCCTTCGGAATGGTGGTATATCAGGTCGCCGGAGATTGGTTCTCCCGCTTATGCCCGTTTATGATCTTTTTTCGCCAGAATGTCGCCATAAGCAAGGACACAAAGGCTTGGAAAAGAGATCGCGAAGCAATTGGTGAAGCTATTTTCGGCTTTTCCTGGCGGCCGCGATGCTCCATCCTCGTTCCATGTCAACTCCTCTCGTCACCAACAACACCGAACTGACGGTCAGCGAATTATCCGCCGCCTTGAAGCGGACGTTGGAAGATCGTTTCGGGACCGTGCGGCTGCGCGGTGAAATCTCCAATTATCGCGGACCGCATTCCTCGGGTCATGCCTATTTCTGCCTAAAGGACCAGACGGCACGAATCGATGCCGTCATCTGGAAGACCACTTTCATGCGGCTGAAGGTGAAGCCGGAAGAAGGTCTCGAAGTCATCGCAACCGGCAAGATCACCACCTTCGCCGGCAAGTCGTCCTATCAGATCGTGATCGAAGCCATCGAGCCGGCGGGGCTCGGTGCGCTCATGGCGCTGTTCGAGGCACGGCGGCGGCAATTGGCTTCCGAAGGGTTGTTCGACGAGGACCGCAAGCGCCCCCTGCCCTTTCTGCCGCGTACCATCGGCGTTATCACCTCCCCGACGGGCGCTGTCATCCGCGATATTCTGCACAGGATCTCGGAGCGTTTTCCCCGGCCGGTGCTGCTCTGGCCGGTGCGCGTGCAAGGTGAGACCGCCGCCGCCGAAGTCACGGCGGCCATCACCGGTTTCAACGCTTTGCCGGTCTCGGCGCCGCTTCGGGGACCACTTTCAAGCGAGACCAGTCTTCTCCGTCCCGATCTTCTCATCGTCGCGCGTGGCGGCGGCTCACTGGAAGATCTTTGGGCTTTCAACGAGGAAAACGTGGTACGGGCGGCAGCGGCGAGTGAGATCCCGCTGATCGCCGCGATCGGGCATGAAACCGATTGGACGCTGATCGATTATGCCGCCGATCTGCGTGCCCCGACACCGACCGGAGCCGCCGAAAAGGCGGTGCCGGTTCGCGCGGACCTTCTGACTAGCGTCAATGATCTGCAACGGCGCAATGCGGGAGCTATTTTCCGCGTGCTTGACCGCCGCAGGAGCGATCTGCGGGCTCTTGTGCGCGGTCTGCCCCAGGCCGACGCTTTGTTTGCCGCGCCGCGACAAAGACTAGACCGGGCCAGCGCACGGCTCACCACGACATGCCTGCGTATGCTCGACCAGCGCAGTCTGACACTCGGACGTCTCGCCCACCGTCTGTCCCGGCAAGCCCCGCATGCAAGCCTCGCACGGATGGCACAGAGACTCGATGCGCGCGGCCGGGATCTACGGCGCGCCAGTGCTTTGCTGCAGGAGCGGCGACGCCAGAAGCTCGATCATCTCGGCGGACGCCTGACGCAGGGCCTGACATTGGGCTTACGCCTTGAACGTGACCGCATACAGAACCGCAGACAACAACTCGGCACATTGGAAATACGTCTACAATCGGCAATCAGCCGCCGGCTTGAGCAGCGGCATACGCGGCTCGCAGCGCTCGATCAACTCATCAGGAGCCTTGGCTACAAATCGGTTCTGGCGCGCGGCTTCGCTCTCGTCCGTGACGAGCGCGGCATACCTCTGCGGCGCGCCACTGATGTCACCGACGGCGCTATATTGACGCTGGAGTTCGCCGATGGAAATCGCCAGGCTATCGCCAACGCAGTTTCATCATCGACGATTCCGCCGACTGAAATTGCCGCCGGGCAGCCAAAACCAAGGAAACCCACGCGCACCGCGAAAAAACCGAAGCAGGAGGAATTATTTTAAGACAATTGAAAAGGCATCGATCCTATGGCAAGGCCATCTCGCGTCCGGAGCATTGAAGAGTCACCGTCCCACAGCCCAGCAGAACCCGCTCCGCATTTTCTGCTTTTTCCCGCCGGACCCTTCGCATGACCAGAATTCATCTCATTTCACGCAATCCCTTAAATCTGCGGCCTCTGGATGCCACGGCGACACCATTGCATGAAAGCGGATATTGGACGTTTTATGAGACGGAGGCGGCGAAACTCGTCAACGCCAAGCTCTATCTTCACAAGACGAAGAATGAACCTTCCTATTTTGGAGGCACAATATCCAGTTTTCGTTTCGCTTCGGCACACGAACCCTATCCCGGCAAAATCGTCTTTACCGTTTCGGAAGAAGAGAGCGCCAAAGGGATTCCCTGGGAGGGTGACAAACATCCCATGGCTTGGATGGGTGGCATACTCGACGACTGAGTATACCCTATAGCTGGACATTGCCGGGCGGAGGCACAAAATCGCGGCAGACGGCCAGAAAACGCGCTCCCGCTTCCCACTCGTACCGTACCTACGCGCATGTCATCCAGCGCATGCTTGACAGCGCGGCCGCATCCAATCCGCACCAAGACACATCTTCACCGGCAGCATTTTCGTCATCGACGTGCTGGAAGAGTGGATTTTATCAGATTCCCGCACACTGTCTGTTTCATGATATGATTGCTCCATTGCCACAAACATTATCCGGCAATCACGATAATACAGAAACAGGGAGGAGCATCATGCGCGTCAGATCAATCATCTGCACCACCTTCATCAGCTTGATCGTCAGTGTAGGCGCAAGCCATGCCGCCGGGACCGGTTCGGACTTCTACCCGGCCGATTTCAGCGGCAAGAATATGAGCTTTGAGAAGACAATGGAGGTTCCGATGACCGCCGGTAATCCGGTCAAGGTCCATATCATAAAGATGCGTGGCCGCCGCATGGCGGTCGTCCCGGTGGATGTCCTTGAGTCTTTGTTGAGCCGGGCTGAAGGACACTCGATTGCCTTGCAATGACTGACTTCCGAAGTTAGGGCGGGAAGGATGTCAAGGGACGCGAAACCTCCGGAGGGAAGGCTCATTTTCCCTCCGGCTTCACCCGAGTGATCTGTTTCATGAGTGTCCTCAAGAGGAGCGCATTTTCCTCTCCGAAATCATGACGGAACGCCTTCTCCGCCCGTTTCCACAAAGGTTCCGCCTGCTGCATCAATTGCGTGCCTAGAGGCGTGATATGGATTTGGCGCTGCCGTCTGTCGGTAACGGCCACGCCGATCTCTATCCAGCCAGAGCGTTCCAGCGGGCGCAGCAGGTGGCCGAGCGTTGACCGATCCATAACAAGGCGATCGGCGAGTGCCTGTACCGTCTGCGGCCCGAAGCGCGAGAGCTTGGCAAGGATGGAATATTGGTTGAGGCTGAGGCCTGTGGCCGCCAGCGCTTCATCATAAAGACGGGATATATGCCGCGCCGCCTGACGGACGGCTGCACAACTGCAGATTTCAGCCTCTTCCCGCATCTCGATCAAGACTCCCTTGCTTGAAGGGCGCCTGCCGTTCCCTTCCCTTTATCCCCGGATGCGCCCCAAAAGGGAGAAGGACCACTTCGGCCGATGAACAGAACGAGGAAGGCCGCCAGAAAACACATGATACCGGCCGAGAGGAAAGCACTGAAATAGTTGCCGGTGCCTGTGCGCAACGACCCAGCCGCCAGCGCCGCAAAGGCACCGCCAACTTGGTGCGCGGCGGCAATCCAGCCGAACATGACGGCCGCATTCTCACGACCGAAGGATTTTTCAGCAAGGCGAATGGTTGGCGGCACGGTCGCAATCCAGTCGAGCCCGTAAAAGATGGCGAAGAGAGGCAATCCGAAGAATCCGCCATCAAAGGCGAACGGCAGGTAGAGAAGCGACAGGCCGCGCAAGCCATAATAGGAAAACAACAGCCATCGGCTATCGCAACGATCCGTCAGCCAGCCAGAGCCTGTCGTGCCAAGGAAATCAAAAACGCCCATCAGAGCGAGCAACCCCGCCGCCCGAACTTCGGGAATGCCATGATCGCCACAGGCGGCGATGAGATGCGTGCCGATCAGACCATTGGTCGAGGCGCCGCAAATAAAGAAACTGCCCGCAAGGAGCCAGAAATCCGGTTGGCCAAGTCCATTCCATAAAGCTCCGACGGCCCGCGCGGCAGGATTACGGCGCGACGAAAGCGTGACGATCACCTCCTCACCACCAAAGGGCGCGAGACCGAGACTCGCCGGCCTATCGCGCACAAACAAGATCACCAGCGGAATGAGCGCGAGCGCGATGAAGGCCACAAACATTGTAACGAGTCGCCATCCCTGCGAGGAAACGAGCCACGCCAGCAAAGGCAGAAAAACGAGTTGGCCGGTGGCGCTACTCGCGGTGAGGAGACCAACGACAAGGCCGCGCCGGCTCTGGAACCAGCGTTCCGCAACCGTCGCACCAAGCACGATGGCCACCATCCCCGATCCGAGGCCGACGACGACACCCCAAAGCAGTTTTAATTGCCATGAGGCCTGAATGAAGACCGACAGGCCGGTACCGAGAGCCAGCAAAGCGAGGGCGCTGCATATGCTCTTGCGAAGGCCAAAACGCTCCATGAGCGCGGCAGCGAATGGCCCCACCAAGCCATAAAGGAGAATGTTGATGGCGATTGCGCCGCTGATCTCGGCGTTGGTCCAGCCGAATTCCTGTTGCAAGGGAATGATCAAGACACTGGGCGTCGCGCGAATCCCGGCGCCGACCAGCAACACGAGGAAGGTGACGGCGACGACGATCCAAGCATAATGAAAGGAGCGTTGATGCATGAGGGCGCTTCCGAATGTCCGGATTGAAGAACCGGACGATATTTATGGTCCACGCCCATCAAAATACGGGTAATTGCCCTTAGTCAAGCCACAAATTTGCCCGCGGCATCCTCGCCCTCGGCGATTCAAGACAGTGAGGCAAAGTTTGGGGAGGACGACATGACACAAGAAGAGATGTATGTGAGGCAGTCGCAAACCACATCAATATAGTATATTTATAGTATGTATGAGTGAAAAAAAGAATTTTATTCTCATTGTCCGGTCTCGCTGCCGCTGTATATTGATTTTGTCTCCATCGAAGCAGTAGCCAATCCTCTTCGTTTATCACGCCTCCGTGTCCCTTTCCAATTGAGTGGATACGGACGCATCACGAGATTGTTTCCCCTATGACACACGACTCATCGATCGCGACAGCGCTCGGGGACGTCGCCGCACGCCAATTGGCCAATGCGACGAAAACCGTCCCCCAGATGTCGATCATCACGCCGCGTTGGCTGGTGCATTGTCTGCAATGGGTGCCGGTCGAAGCGGGTATTTTCCGTCTCAACCGTGTAAAGGATGCATCACAGATCAGCGTCGATTGTTCCAATCGGGACGAACGCGAACTACCGCAAACATTTGTCGATTACGAGGAAAATCCGCGCGAATATCTGCTCAGCGCGGTCAACAGCGTTGTCGATATTCACACGCGGGTGTCTGATCTCTATAGTGCTCCGCATAATCAGATCGTTGAACAGCTCCGGCTCACGATCGAAGTCATCAAGGAACGTCAGGAAAGCGAACTCATCAACAATCCTGAATATGGGTTGCTGAACAATGTCGCCGAAACACAAAAGATTTCGACGCGTACCGGCGCTCCGACGCCCGATGATCTCGATGAACTCTTGACGAAAGTCTGGAAGGAACCGGCTTTCTTCCTCGCTCATCCCGCCGCCATCGCCGCATTCGGACGGGAATGCACGCGCCGTGGCGTCCCGCCGCCAACAGTGTCCATGTTCGGTTCACAGTTCATCACCTGGCGTGGCGTTCCTCTCGTGCCGAGCGACAAGATCAAATTCGAAAACGGCAAGACCAAGATCCTGCTCCTGCGCACAGGTCAGGCGCGTCAGGGCGTCATCGGTCTGTTTCAGCCGAACCTCCCCGGGGAACAGAGCATCGGTCTCTCCGTCCGCTTCATGGGTATCAATCACAAGGCCATCGCCTCCTATCTGGTGTCCCTCTATTGCTCGCTCGCGGTCCTGACCGACGATGCGCTGGCAGTGCTCGAAGATGTCGAGGTTGATAAATATCATGCCTACAATTATCCCTGATCCTGATCAGGCGGCACCAATCGATCCGGGCATTCTTGCCCGGATCGCAGGGGAATTGTTTCATCAGGGAGCAATTTCTCCTACGGCGCCCGCCGATGGCCCTGCCATTTCCGCACCATCTGCGCCAGCATCCGGCATTGGCGCTCCCCTGCCATTGTCCTCGGCGTCACTCGCCTCCTTGCCCCCCGCAGGCACCGGCTTACCACCGGGTGGAATTCCGCTCGGAGGCTATGGAGCACCCCCACCTTCGGCACCGCACCTTTCGACTTCCACGCCAGGCAGCACCACCGGCCCCTTGGCCACCACCCCCTTGCAAGGCGGTATCGTAACTCCGGCCGCATCCACACTCGCGGCGCCTGCGCCTATTGCTTTTGAAGCACCAATCCCCACGGCGCAAAGCGGCTTCAGCATTCCATCGGGCGCGCCTGTCACAACACCCGATCAAGGCTTTGGGCTGTCCGGTACCACTCTTCCCGGCCTTGCGGCAATTCCGCTGCTCTCCGACACTTTCCCGGCGGAAGATGCCTTAAAGGCTTTGTTCGCCTCATCACGGGCCGTGCCGCAAAACCGTGAAGGAATACCCTCGGCGGCCGGCTCAAGAGGCGCCGAACCCGACTATTATTTCCTTGATGGAACGGCCGGAGTTTTTGAGGCAGCGGCTTCGAGGGAGGCCTCCCATAAGGCACCGCAGCCCGCAGTATCACGCCACTCCGCGTTTGATGCCAATTTCGTGCGGGCCGACTTCCCAATCCTGCATCAAAGAGTCAATGGCCATCCGCTCGTCTGGCTCGACAATGCGGCGACAACGCAGAAACCCAATGCCGTCATAGAACGCCTGTCGGCCTTCTACCGACATGAAAATTCCAATATCCATCGCGCCGCCCACGAACTCGCCGCACGCGCGACCGATGCTTATGAAGCTGCAAGAGAGAAGACGCGGCGCTTTCTGCATGCCACATCCACCAACGAAATCATCTTCGTTCGCGGCGCGACCGAAGGGATCAATCTCGTCGCGCAAAGCTGGGGCCGCGCCAACATCCGTGCCGGCGATGACATCATCATCACCTGGCTCGAACATCACGCCAATATCGTGCCCTGGCAGATGCTTTGCGCCGAGAAAGGCGCCAAGCTGAAAGTCGTGCCGGTCGATAACGATGGGCAGATCATTCTCGAGGAATATGAGAAGCTACTCAGCGAGCGCACGAAATTGGTTTCGTTTACTCAGGTTTCGAATGCGCTCGGCACGGTGACTCCCGCCCGTGAAATGGTGGCCATGGCAAAGCGTCATGGCGCGCATGTCCTCGTCGACGGAGCACAGGCGGTATCGCATATGCCAGTCGATGTGCAGACCCTTGGCTGCGATTGGTATGTGCTTTCCGGACATAAAGTGTTCGGACCAACGGGCATAGGAGTCGTCTACGGGAAGCAGAACGTACTCGAAAATAGCCCTCCCTGGCAGGGAGGCGGCAATATGATCGAGGATGTCACTTTCGAGAAGACCGCCTATCAGCCCTCCCCTGCACGGTTCGAGGCTGGTACAGGCAATATCGCTGACGCCGTCGGGCTCGGCGCCGCCTTTGATTATCTCGAACGTTTCGGCATGGAAACCATCGCCAGGCACGAACATGACCTTCTTATCTATGCCACCTTGCGCCTTTCCGAGATCCAGGGTTTGAGGATCATTGGAACGGCAAAGGAAAAAGCCGGCGTCGTCTCGTTCGTTCTCGATGGCCTTGACGCACCTGCAGTTGGCCGCGCGCTGAACCAGAAAGGCATAGCCGTGCGTGCCGGTCATCATTGCGCGCAACCGATCCTGCGTCGTTTCGGTCTGGAGGCGACTGTCAGACCCTCACTCGCGCTCTATAATACATTCGCAGATATAGACGCACTTGTGCAGGCCGTTCGTGACATCAAATCGATGACCTTGCCGACTGTTTAAAACCTGTCGCACCGCTTTAAAAACCTTCCCTGCGTACACAACGCAGGGAAGGTTTTATTATTTTAGAGCGTCTAACAAACCGATTTGTTAACCCTGTTTTGCTGACGATATTTGTATGGCCAAACAGCTTGTTCCTGACGCCTTATGAGCTGAAATCGCACCGTTGTTTCCTCCGGTTGCGCCGCGCCCCAAAGGTGGGCGGCCTCGGGTGGAGAACCGCGAAATGCTCCTGGCATCCTGTTCGTTCTTTTTACGGCAACCCCGTGGGAGCATCTGCCCTTCGAGGTTGCGGGTTGTTCCAGGTGGCCAAATCAATAAAAATTTTTGATGGAAATCTCTGGTCAGCTTGATTGAGCTTGCTTTTCGGCCCTTAGAACCAACGAGGCCGAAAAGCAATTTTTACTCCGTGCGAAAAAACGCTTCTCATACAGCTAAAATGCGGGTTTCCTGCAAATCGATCTCACGCACCAACTTCCGCACCGTCTCGTCCGAAAGACGGCGCGCTCTTGCGAGACGGAAGATCTCATCGCGTTCGGCACGAAGTGCGGCGAGGCGTAGCTGTCGTTCGACATCTTCCGCCTTCTTGACGAGATCAGCCTCGGCTCCGGTCTTCGAACGCCCATCGATCCTCTGGCGGTAAAGTTCCATCAGGCGCGTGCCGACACTCGCATAGAGATCGACATCCGAACGGCCTTGGCTGAGATCATGCTGACCCCGCTCGATCGCCTTGATCGCAGCCTCAGCCGCGACAATGCGGGCATGATCCTCCTCCTCCTGATGCGACGGCTCCGGCGGCACTTCGACATTTTTAAGAAAGATCGGCAGGAAGATGCTGGCGACGATCAGCGAGACGATGATGACGCCAGCGGCAAGACAGATCGCGAGATCACGCGCGGGAAACGGCGACCAGTCTGGCATGGACAACGGCAGAGACAGAACACCAGCGAGTGTGATGGTGCCACGCACACCGGCAACCGACATGGCTGCGACAAGACGGCCGATCGACAGTTTGACTGTGAGCCCTTTACGCTTGGCTACAAACAGATTGTAGCGCAATGAGACCCATGACCAGACGAAACGCAATGCCGCCAAAGCGGCATTGATGGCGAGCACATAGATCAAGATCCAGACCGGATCGTGATGGCCTGTCTCCCGTACGACCTTCGTGGCGCCGTCAACGATCTGCGGCAATTGCTCGCCGAGGAGAACGAAAATGATGCCGTTGAGGGCAAATTGCATCGTTTCCCAGACGGCATTCCGGCGAACACGGGTTACGGCGAGCACCTGTCCCGACTGTTCGACATAACTCATCGTAATGCCCGCCGCGACAGCGGAGAGGATACCGGAACAATGGAAATGTTCCGCTACGAGATAAGCACCAAATGGAATAAGCAGGCTGACGAGGATCTGCGCTCCCGTCTCTTCACCGACGAAACGCGCCATCCAGTATTTCGCCTGTGTCACCAGCCAGGTGACGGCGACGCCGATGAAAATTCCGCCGATCGAAAGCCAGAGAAATGTGCCGAAGGCCTCGGGGAGAGAGAACCGGTGGGTAAGTGCCGCCGCCACAGCAAACCGCATACAGACGAGGCCTGAGGCATCATTGAGCAGGGATTCCCCTTCCAGAAGATGCATCATGCGATTGGGAATCGGCACTTTCGAGGCGATTGCCGAAACAGCAATCGGATCGGTCGGCGAAACGATGGCCGCGAGCGCGAATGCCACTGCGAGCGGCATGGCCGGGATCATCCAGTGGATGAAAAAACCGACCCCAATGACAGTGAAGACCACGAGACCGAGCGCCAGTTCCAGAATGGTGTCCTTGTCACGGAACAACCCCTCCTTGGGAATGCGCCAGCCATCGAGAAACAATAGCGGTGGCAAAAAGAGAAGGAAGAAAACATCCGGCTGCAGCGTCACGCCCAGATCGGTCACAGCGGTGATCAGGACACCGAGCGCGATCTGCACCAGAGGAAGCGGGATGGGGATGGGAGAAAGCCTGGCGAGCGAACTGCTGAGAACGACCGCGACGAGAAAGATGAGAATGCTGACAACCGTATCCACGCTTCGTCCCTCTTGATCCCCCTATCCTATCGCCATTTTCTAAAATTTTTAGAACGCGGCTTTCATGACAAGTCTCCTCCTTGCAATCTCAATTCCATCCTCGGTGTCCTGCAAGTCCGGATGACGCTTTCAGGAGATACCCGCAAGCCGCGCCGCATAGCGCGCCATCAGATCCACCTCGAGATTGATTGAATCCCCCGCGCGCCGCGAAGCCCATGTGGTGACGGCAAGCGTATGCGGGATCAAAAGAATGGAGAAAAGATTGCCATCGACGCTGTTCACGGTCAGTGATGTGCCGTCGAGGCTCACCGATCCCTTCTCGGCGATAAACCGGGAAAGATCCTCTGGCACGCTGATGGAAAACCGCCGCATTCCATCAAAATCCTCGATTGCCGCAATCGTCGCCACCGCATCCACATGGCCGGTGACGATATGGCCGCCCAGTTCATCCCCGACTTTCAGGGAGCGTTCGAGGTTGATCTGCATGCCGGGCTCCCATTGTTTCGCGGTCGTCCGCGCCAGGGTTTCCGCGCCGACGTCGACCTCGAACCATGTCCGGTTGCTCTGTCTGTCACGATCAATTTCGACAACGGTCAGACAGGCGCCATTGCACGCGATCGAGGCGCCAATGGCGATCGTCTCTACCGGATAGGAACAGAGGATCCGGAGCCGCCGCAGATCACCACGCGGTTCGACCGAGCCGACTTCTCCGACATCGCTGATGAGCCCGGTGAACATGATCAAAGAATCCTCTCGTAATGGGTCAGACGGTCTTTGCCGAGCATCCGGGTCTCGGTCAGATGGTAACGGCCGGATTGGGTGATCAGGGCGCGCGCAGAGGAAGAAAGGCCCGGAATATCCGCGCCCTGCTCCTGAGCCCCGCCGAGCGTCCTGTCAGAGGTCAACAGGATGATATCGTCGGCAACCCCCAGCCCGATGAGCGCGTCGGCAACTCTCGGTCCCCCCTCGGAAAAGACGCGCGTCAGCCCGAGGCCTGCCGCGCAATGCAGCGCGGCCGAAAGATCGAGCGAAGTCTCCGCGGCATCGACACTTTCCACTGTTTCAACGGCGACGGAGGCCGCCCGCAATCGGTCGATCGCCTCTGCCGGCGCATCGGCGCGCGTGAACACCAGCGTCGGATGATCCACTGCCGTCCGCACGAGCCGCGAATCGAGCGGAAGCCGCAAATGGCTATCGAGCACGATGCGCAACGGCTTTATCGTCTCCATACCCGGCAAACGGACGGTCAGCAGCGGATCGTCGGCAATCGCGGTGCCGACACCGATCATGATGGCGTCATGAGACGCACGCATCCTGTGGACTTCTTCATCGGCCTCCGGGCCGGTGATCTTCAGACGCTGCGCTGGTGAGGTGGTTCCATGGGCTTTCCCGGCATAGCCGTCTTGCGTCATGGCGAGTTTCAGCGTCACCATCGGACGATTTTCCAGCGTGCGCAGAATATGGCCGAGATTGGCCCGGCGGGCTTCGGCTTCCAGCACGCCATGAACGACCTCGATGCCGGCGTCGCGCAGCATGCGGTAGCCGCGTCCCGAAACGCGAGGGTCCGGATCCTCCAGCGCACAGACGACACGGGCGACGCCGGCGGCAATAATCGCCGCCGCACAGGGTGGTGTGACGCCAAAATGGCTGCAAGGCTCCAGCGTCACATAGAGCGTGGCACCGCGCGCGGATTCCCCCGCTTCAGCCAGAGCGTCGGTCTCGGCGTGGGGACGCCCGCCAGGCTGGGTGCGGCCCTTGCCGACCACGACGCCGTTTTTGACAAGGAGCGCACCAACCGAAGGATTGGGCGCTGAACGCCCAAGTCCGCGCCGGCCAAGCGCAAGAGCCTCCTCCATATAGAGAACATCGGCCTCACTGACGGACGAGGCGATGGCCTCAATGCTCATGCCGCTCGAATGCATCGACGAAGTCGCAGTCCTCGTGCTAGAGGTGGGAGGATATCAGGGAATGCAGAGGCGCCCGATCAATAGATCGGGAACCTTTGTGTCAGGGCGAGCGCGCGCTCCTTGACGGCGGCCTCGACGGCGGCATTGCCTTCCTCACCGTTTTTGGCGAGGCCGTCGAGCGTTTCGGCGATGAGATCGGCAATCTCGTGAAATTCCGCACCGCCAAAACCACGCGATGTCGCCGCTGGAGAGCCAAGCCGAATACCGGATGTGACGAAGGGGCTCGCCGTATCGAAAGGCACGCCATTCTTGTTGCAGGTAATGGAGGCACGCCCAAGCGCGGCCTCAGCCGCCTTGCCGGTCAATTGCTTCGGCCGAAGATCGACGAGCATGAGATGGTTGTCGGTACCGCCGGAAGAAATCGCAAACCCTTTTGCAGTGAGCTGTGAGGCGAGCACACGGGCATTGTCGACGACATTTTGCGCATAGGCGCGGAAATCCGGCCGCAGGGCTTCGCCGAAGGCCACGGCCTTCGCGGCGATCACATGCATCAGCGGACCACCCTGAAGACCCGGAAAGACCGCGGAATTGATCTTCTTGGCGATGTCGGCATCATTGGTCAGGACGAGACCACCGCGCGGCCCGCGCAAGGTCTTATGCGTGGTGGAAGTCACGACATGCGCATGCGGGAATGGCGACGGATGCACCCCGCCTGCGACCAGTCCGGCGAAATGCGCCATATCCACAAAGAACCACGCGCCGATGGAATCGGCGATTTCGCGGAAGCGCGCAAAATCCCAATGACGCGGATAGGCGGACCCGCCTGCAAGGATGAGTTTCGGCCGATGCTCCTTGGCGAGCGCCTCGACGGCATCCATATCGATCAGGTGATCGGACTGGCGCACGCCATAGGAAACTGCCTTGAACCACTTGCCCGAGAGATTCACCGGGGATCCGTGGGTCAAATGACCGCCTGCCGCGAGATCGAGCCCCATGAATACGTCGCCGGGCTGCAAAAGAGCGAGAAAAACCGATTGATTGGCCTGGCTGCCAGAATTCGGCTGCACATTGGCAAACTGGCAATCGAATAATTTGCAGACCCGCTCGATTGCCAGCGTCTCGGCAATATCGACATATTGGCAGCCGCCATAATAGCGGCGGCCCGGATAGCCTTCCGCATATTTGTTGGTCATGATCGAGCCCTGGGCTTCGAGCACGGCCTTCGAGACGATATTTTCCGACGCGATCAATTCGATCTCATGGCGCTGACGGCCAAGCTCGAGATCAATAGCCTTGGCGATTTCCGGATCCGCATCGGCGAGCGACGCGGCGAAAAAGGAATTCGCGGCCGGCTGACCGGCCTCTGGTTTGATAGTCATGATGATTCTCCCGGCCTGCCCAGAGGGAGCAGCGGCACCCTTTGCGAGACACTAATACCAAGTCCCATGGATCATGATCTGTCCCAGATCCACGGGGTTCAATACCTTGGCGCTGCCCTGTCGGAACACCGCGCGATTCAGACGGGATCGTGGGCGGCGCTCTAACGGATTGTGACGGCACCAAAATTCCTGGAAGGAATGATCGTTCACGTTCCGGTTTGACGCTGCAACGCAAGGCAGAAGCTCCCGATTTCTATTCTGAAACATCAGCCTGGCCGATGCTTCGAAACCGATTTCAGGAGCGAACTCTGCCTCAGCGCCGCTGCGGCGATGGAATTTCAATAAAGCAAAAGATTCGGAGAGGAAATCGGCACATTGCCGGCAAATTTTCCTCTAGTGCCTTTGCGATCGGCACCTCAAGACCGATGCGAGGGATTCGGGCATGCGCCCATGCAACGCGATCCGACGGTAATTTGCCCGCCGCGAAGAAACCGCCGTCGTAATTGCATCAAAAGACGCGTATCGAAAGTTCCAAGGCAAGCACTGGATTGGCTTCATGAGCAGTACGGCACATTCTTTCATCCATCGCGGTCTCGGCCCAATGATCCGGCTCAGCCTGTCGGATGGATTGAGTTTCGACCTGACCCCGCGCGAAGCGCTCACCCTTGCGAGAGCACTCGCCGCCGTAAAGGCCGGTACCAGCAAGGTGGATGAAATCTATATGAGCCCGATTGCAAGTGATCAAGATTTCGTCGGCACTGTAGCGCCAGAGGGCCTGCTGTTGCAGGCGCGTCAGCCGCCGATACCGCTGGACTGGGCAGAAGTTGGCGTCATTTCCGATCAGCTCAAGGAACTCAGCCCGGAGGAAGGGCAGGAGAGCTGAAGAACAACCGGCTCACCCGCGTCTAACCCAACGGCACTCTCCGGGTCACCCAGCGCATGATCGCGAAATAAAGCGGATAGGGTAGCAGCGCCACGAATTTATAGGGCCAGGCAAGCCGCTTGGGGAAAGTGATCTCGAAGCCACTGATCTCGATGCCATCGCAAATGCGCGTTGCCGCTTGATCAGCATCCATCAGGAAGGGCATGGCGAAACTGGTCTCATGTGCCGTCATCGCCGTCTCCACAAATCCCGGCGTGACGACCTGGACATTAATGCCCTGCCGGTCTTCGGTCATTCTCAGCGTCTCGGCAAGCGACACGACAGCAGCCTTGCTTGCGGCATAAGAAAGAGATCCCGGCATGCCGCCGTAAGCAGCAAGGGATGCATTCATCACGATCTGGCCAAATCGGCGGCGACGCATCTCCACGAGCAGCGGATCGAGACAATTGAGAACCCCGCCGGTATTGACCTCAAAGGTTCTCCACGCCAGTTCCGCCGAGAAAACCGCCCGTTCCTGCACGAAATAGACGCCCGCATTGAGGAAGGCGAGCGCGATGGGTCCAAGCTGACGCTCGATCCGCTTGACGAGCGCGCGCATCGCCGCGACATCCGTGACATCCCCCGGAAAGCTCGTGATGTTTTCCGTATGGCAGACCAGTTCCTCCAGATCTCCCTTGCGACGGGCCGTGACCGCGACACGATAGCCGCGACGGGCCAGTTCAAGAGCCACGGCACGGCCGATTCCCGAGCTCGCCCCGGTAACCCAGGCGACCCCATCCCGGGGCTTCGCACGATAACTCCTCATGCTCCACTCACTCGCTTGCGCAAGGCACCTGCGGTTAAAACGGAATTGCCGCGCGATAAGATTTTGAAGACGAGAACCGCTTCCGCCTAAACGGTCTCATCCCATGACAGAAGACCAATGAGAACACCGAAATCATTTCGGAGAAACCCTCTCCCGGCAATCAAAAGATCGTCCGCATGATTCGTCCAGATCGAAAATACCAAATTCGATCAAACCAGGCCTCCCGGATCGGGAGACGGTGTGGCCAGGGAGGTCCAGCGGCAAGCTGCAGCCAATCCCGACGAACTATGTTCATCAAATGTGGTCTGGAATCCTGTGCGAGAGGACGCCGAACAGACTCTCGCAATGTCGCTTACACTTCAGCATTTTGCGCAACCCAGCAAAATCAATCGTCGCTGTCGCCGCGCCAAAGCTGTTTGGAACCAAATGGATGAATTCAACGGAAAAAATTTGGCTGAATGACATGATCATGGCAACACGATCATCTGAAATCGCTTCCTCCCATCGGCATTGGAGCCTTTTCCGATAGTGTTGAATCGCTTCGCGATTTCAGTGTTCTGACGAATATGAATGGGGCGGCACTGCATCACACATACCGAACAGGTTGCATTCTAAAGAGGACGGAAAGGGAAAGCAGCACAAACAAAAGGCGGGGAGTCGTTCCCCGCCTGGATGATTAACGTCTTAAAGCCCATACTCACTCATGAATCCCATATTCATGGCCAGTATGAGTTCGGCGCAAGGCCACTCATCTCATCACGGCCTACAGGCTGTCGACGCAGCGGACGGAGCTCGCCTGCGGCCCCATCGGGCCATCCGTCGTCGCCCGGGTGATGATGACGTGACTGCCGACCTGCATGGCGTCGAAATCTCCTCGCTGCACGGCGTTGCGTGTAAAATAGAGATCGCCAGCACCCTTGACTTCGATGAAGCCGTAATTCTGCTGCGGGAAAAGCCGTGTCACTACACCTGTCTCCCCTTCCCCGTCATGATGCTTGACCTGACCGCGCCGAATATCGGCAAGGGCCTCTATCTGGCGCTGCACGGCATCGAAAGACCGTTTGACGAGGGCAGTCGGGGAGCCTTTCGAATCGTGCCTCGGTTCCTCGGACTTGCCGACGATCAGCGGGCGGCCAGGAACTTCAACTTCCACCGTCAGCGCAAGCGTCTTCTTTGCCGTCTCCGACCCTTGAGCAGGGCTCACGACGGCGCGCATGCCGATGATATGATGAAAGACATGTTCAAGGCGCTGGGCACGCTCCCGAATCAAATGTTCGAGCGAGTCGGAATGTTCAAGATCCCGGAAAACGATCTGCAAAGGCCTATCCATACACTTGTTCCTTTCGCGATCGGCCGGCCACCGTTCCGTTGACGGAAGCAGGCGGGCCAACCGGAGCAACGACTTAGGCGCGAATTCGTTCCGGAGATCAAAAATTTAGGTTCAGCTGCAAACTCACGACATACGGCAGGCGCAAGAAAAGGATTACGCGAAGACATCTCCATCTTCGGACGCATTCCACACGATGCCGCTGATCACCTCAACTGAAACAGACGTGCTCGATTCTCGTGGCCCCGGCATTGCTCTGCGACCGATGCAGCCGGCACGCGGCCAAACTCCGCACCAAGTCGATCTCGACAGTGACTTGGCCATGTCTCTATAGTCGAGAAAAAGCAAAGGATCCTATTCATGTCTGTAGCCGATAATGTGATCGAGGCCATCGGTCATACGCCCCTCATCAAGCTTCGCCGTGCCTCGGAGGAGACGGGTTGCACCATTCTCGGCAAGGCCGAATTCATGAATCCCGGCGGGTCGGTCAAGGATCGCGCCGCTCTGGCCATCGTCAGGGACGCGCTTGCCCGCGGCGTGCTCAAGCCCGGCGGCATGATCGTCGAGGGAACGGCAGGAAATACCGGAATCGGCCTCGCTCTGGTGGCCAATGCTCTGGGCTTTCGCACGGTCATCGTCATTCCCGAGACGCAAAGCCAGGAAAAGAAGGACCTGCTGCGCCTTCAGGGCGCGGAATTGCTGGAAGTTCCGGCTGTCGGTTACGCCAATCCGAACAATTATGTAAAATTGTCCGGTCGCCTCGCCGAACGGCTCGCCAAGGAGCATCCCGCAGGCGCCATCTGGGCCAATCAATTCGATAATATCGCCAATCGCCAGGGCCATTTCGAGACGACCGGTCCAGAAATCTTTGCCCAAACCGAGGGCAAGATCGATGGTTTCATCTGCGCCGTGGGCACTGGCGGCACGCTCGCCGGCATCGGCATGGCGCTCAAGGCCAAGAAGCCGGAGGTACGGATCGGTCTCGCCGACCCTCTCGGCGCTGCGCTCTATGAATATTATACCCACGGCACACTGAAAGCCGAAGGATCCTCGATCACCGAGGGCATCGGCCAAGGCAGGATCACGGCCAATCTCGAAAATGCCCCGATCGACATCGCCTACCAGATTCCCGATCAAGAAGCCTTGCCGATCCTCTTCGATCTCGCTGAACATGAAGGGCTGTTGCTTGGCGGCTCCTCCGCCATCAATGTCGCCGGCGCCATCCGCCTCGCCAAGGAACTCGGTCCCGGGCATACGATCGTGACGGTTCTCTGCGATTCAGGCGCCCGCTACCAATCGAAGCTCTATAATCCGGCCTTTCTGCGCGAGAAAAATCTCCCCGTGCCGGGCTGGCTGGAGCGGCCAGTGACGATCAAACCGGATTTCGTCTAGAACATTTTTCGATGAAATTGAATCGCTTCGCGATTTTATGACTTTGAAAATGCTTGGATTTGTTAAGAAAAGCGTTTCGGATAGAGCCGAAACGCTCCTGGATCCGCAAGTCGGCGGCGTTCCACGATAATTCCACCACGATCGGGAGAAAATCATGGGTGATCCGGCTTATTTCGTCTCCACGGAATGGCTCGCCGGCGAAATCGGCAAACCCGATCTCGCCGTCATCGACGGCACGTTTTTCATGCCCGACGAGAAACGGGACGCGAAATCCGAATATCGCACGCGCCATATACCCGGCGCGATTTTCTTCGACATCGACGCGATCGCCGATCACAGCACCGATCTGCCACATATGCTACCCAATCCTGCCGATTTCGCGACCGCGGCGGGGCAGCTCGGGCTTTCCGAGGCCATGCGGCTCGTCGTCTATGACGCTTCCGGCCTGCTGGGTGCGCCACGCGTCTGGTGGACGCTGCGCACCTTCGGAGCACAGAACGTCAAGATCCTTGAGGGCGGCCTCCCGAAATGGATCGCCGAAGGCCGTCCGGCCGAGAGCGGAGAGGTTCAGCCCACACCACGCGTGTTCGCCCCACATTTCGACCCCTCGGCCGTCGCCGATGCAGAGGCCGTCAACGCGGCCTCCAAGAGCGGAACCAGTCAGATCATCGATGCGCGCGCCGCACCGCGCTTTCGCGGTGAAGTGCCGGAACCGCGCGCGGGCCTGCGGTCGGGTCATATTCCAGGCAGCCTCAATCTTCCCTGGCGGGAAGTCGTCGGCGAGGGCACCTTGAAATCGCCGGACGAAATCCGAGAGGCTTTTGCTGCAATCGGCTTCGATCCGCATAAGCCGATCATCACCTCCTGCGGCTCCGGCGTTAGCGCGGCTATACTTCTCCTGGCGCTGGAAACCGTCGGCCAGCGTCACATTCAGCTCTATGACGGCTCCTGGACCGAATGGGGCGGACGCTCGGACCTGCCGATCGCAACCGGCTGAAACAGCTTGGAACGGGCGCCCGATACGGCGCCCGTTCCATGAGCGAATTTCATGAGAGAGAAAATGTGCCTGCGGTCGGGCATACGCATGGCGGTGACAGCGCGCAACCACGGACACAACTCCTGCCTGTGGTCCGAAGCCGTCGACACACATAAAAGTTAATGTTCGCCTTGATGATTGTGACTTGACGCTCAAGGTCATTGCGGTAGCATCAATATCAAGGCAGAACGACTTGAACTCCCGATGCAACTTCTTCCGGGGATCATGCGTTGCTGATCTTGAAGTGAAACGTTCGACGACCGCCGAATGTGGTTCTTGGCCCAGATGCGCCGATTCATGCGCGCATTTTTCTAGAGGCGAGACCGGCCGCACCTGAGAGGCCTTCACGCACATCCCCCTCCGTCTTAGGGGGCCCATTCGAAAATCCGGGTCCAATGTACCATACCGCTCGTCGGCATGACGATAGGCGTGTGCGTGGAAGGGGGAACTTCGTCTCGAAACTTCAGGAGTGACCGTAATGTGTGACTATTCGCTAGAAATGTATGCCTCTCGGCCTGCGCGCGAGTCCGAAAAATACGTTACGACCCGCTTCCCGTCTGGCTCCATCGGCTTGGCTGTAGCCGGTGATTGCACGACCGCGGTCTGCGTCCAATATGATACCAAACTGACTCTCGAAGGTCTTTCAGGCGATCTGCAAAGCCGCCTCGGCGTGAACGCTCAGGAAGATGTCATCTTCGCCCGTCTGGAACATGGCGCCTATCGTGATGGCGTCAAATTTGGCAACGGCAAGGAAATCTCACTGCAACTGCTCGGCACCGGCGTCACCGTATCGCTCATCCCGGCCGTCGTTGAGGAAGAGCCCGTCTCCGAACCTTCCATCAAAGCGAAAACACCTGTGCTTGAGGAAATCATCTGAGTGGAAGTTGACCGATCAGCCTGAACTTCGAGACCGGGGTAAAGCAAAACTCCGGTCTTTTCATGTTGACTGATGACTGGTTTCGCATCCGTGGCTTTGCGTCCCGTGCCGGAATGACAGCCTGCACACGCGACATCTCTGCGAAACAGGCGGCCTTTTCATCTTGCTCCGCAAACCCTCTCGAAGTCTGGTGCTTTCCCGCACCGGACTTTTTTTGATCGGATTCCTTGATCCTCTTTCGGTCGACTGTGAAGAAGGGCATTCAAGCCTGAGCGAAGTGATTTTTTGAGTGGCCACAGCTTGTAATGAAGCTCCACAGAATGGCGAGCCAAACGCGGAGCCATGAGAGGATGCGTTTGAAGTTGTAGCCGACTGCCGCGAGGACAGCGTTGATGGCATCGCCGGCTTGGCCCGCGAGATAATTTCGGTCCATGCGATGATCGGATTTTGTATGGCCGATGACGGGCTCGACGGCGGACCTGCGCCGCATCTGGCGGCGGATTTCCTTTGTCATGCCGCGTTTCTGTCCGGCGCGATAGACCTTGAAGCGGTGGGCAGGTGGCGCGTTGTGGCCCTTGTACCCCGCATCGGTGAATATCCGTTCAAGGGAGCATCCGATGAGTTGTTCGATGTCGGGAATGACTGTCCCGAGCGTATGGCCGTCATAGGGCTTGCCGGGCAGAGCCTTGGCATGGACGATGAACTGGCCGCCCTTTGAGCGTTTGAGTGTCGTCGCCAGCGAGACCTTCACCCCAAACTCATAGGGCTTGTGCGGCTTGCCCTTGCCGATGCATTCGACCTCCGGCGCATGCAGGCTGAACACCCGCAGGTCTGTATCAGCCTTTTGTCCCCTGAGAGGCCGCAGGTTTCTGTTGCCGGCATGGACGCGGCGGGCCAGCATGAGTTCGGGGGCGAAGATCTGCTGGAGTGCCTCCTGGTCTTTGATCTTGCGGGTGATGTCGCGGATCACCCGGCCGAGAGAGGTCTTGAGGGTCTTTAGCGAGCGTCTGGCGCGCCTGAACTGTTTGGCATGGGCATAGCGCTGCTGCCTGATCAGCGCATATTTGCCGACGCGGTGGTAACTCTGGCGCAGACTGACACCGTGTTTCCTGGCGAGCCGGACCAGCCTTTCACGGGCGCGCTGCATGAGCCTGGCATCCGTCGGATGCGCTACCGCCTTCGGCTGCACGGTCGTGTCGATGATCACCTTGGCGAAGTCGGAGGGCTTGGCCGCGCCGGTGCGCGTCGCACTCGCCAGACTTTCCTGCAACAGCGCGACAAGCTTTTCTTCTCCCATCCGCTGCCGCCAGCGGGTCATCGAAGAGCGGTCGAAGGCAAGGCTGTGCTGGAAGAACTCTTCTCCGCAAAACAGCTGATAATAAGGGTTTTCGACCCAGCGCTCGCAGAGCGCTTCGTCAGACAGATCGACCATGTGCTTGAGGATCGCCACGCCAGCCATCAACCGCGTCGGCAGAGGAGGATGGCCTGGCGCATCGCTGTAAGCGGCGCCAAAGCGCTTTTCGAGAAAGCCCCAGTCGATCGCCGCCGCCAGCTTCACCAGCGGATGCTGCATGTCGA
This sequence comes from Beijerinckia mobilis, assembly GCF_000745425.1. Classification (GTDB taxonomy): domain Bacteria; phylum Pseudomonadota; class Alphaproteobacteria; order Rhizobiales; family Beijerinckiaceae; genus Beijerinckia; species Beijerinckia mobilis. The sequence goes on along the minus strand of NZ_JQJH01000010.1, from coordinate 170 downwards.
GGATCTGATCGAGCCGCGCCCGAAACAGATCCTGCTGGCCGCTCTCACGCCTCTCCCGTGGCCGCATCCCCGCTGATCCTCCGCTTCCCTCAGAACCAGAGAATCACACCCAAAGCCCACGATCAATTTGCAAGAAAACCCGTCCACAGCCTATCAAATCCGGCAAATAC
>NZ_JQJH01000009.1 GCF_000745425.1 Beijerinckia mobilis | reverse complement strand
CTCCGGCGGCGAGGTTTCGGACTATTCAGGCTTCGATCCGCTGATCGAAGCCGAAGGGCCGGAGCCGAAGGTGCTTCTGGCCGATCGCGGCTATGACAGCGACCATATTCGCGAGACAATGGAAACAAAAGGCGCGGCCACCATCATCCCGACCCGGAAAAACCGGAAAACGCAAATCCCCGTCGACGATTACATCTACGCCCTGCGCAATCGCATCGAGCGGTGCTTCAACAAGCTCAAAAACTCACGCCGCCTCGCGACCCGATACGATAAAACCGCCGAAAGCTACCTTGGCTTCGTTCATATCGCCGCTATTCGCCTCTGGATGCGCGCATTCGTCAACAGGACCTAGGTGCGTTCCGCTCCACATGTTCGATGATCCTGCGCCCTGGGCTCATTCCTCAGGGCTCGTGGCGCATCGCGCAAGAAGATGAATTTTCTACGTGCATGCGGAATTTCGCCAAAGAAATTCTATATTTGCCTTTGTTCAGCCTGACGTAAGAGAACACTGGTACTTTACGGCAAAGCTCGAATTCCTTAACATGAGCTTTCTGTCGCAGGAGGCAAAGGACATGCTCGACCCACGTAATCTCCATTACGTTTTGGTAGCGGTCTTGTTGGCGTTGATGGTGATTACACGGCAAAATACGTCGCTGGAATGGGTCCTCGCGGCTATTGCTGAAGTCATCGATTAGGGCATTCAAACGTACCGAAACGCTCCTTCGCGAAAGATAGAGCAGTCTCGATGCTTTTCGTTCGCCAGGCGAGGCTTTCAGTAAGGACATCGTTCTAAAAAAGAGCGGATCTGCGTAGAATGTCCTGATCCCGGAGGGATAGGCGCAGAACCGCTTTTCGGGCGGGGCGATGAGAGGCGGAGCTTCCCTTCGCGGCTTTCGGTTTCTTCTCCGTTGGAGGCTTTGGCAAATATTGGCGCTGCTTGAGGATGGCTTCCGTCTCCGAGGTCCATCCTGGCGGAGCCGGAACGGTTTCCGCACTGCCGGAACCCGGGATGACATGGACGATCCGGTAGCCGCGTTCATGCAGATCCTCCAGAAATTTCGGTAGCATCGCCGCGGTGGCCTGTTTGGTGTCGTGCAGGAGAATAATGCCGCGTCCTTGCTTCTCGAGACGGGTTAGCAGCAGTTTTTCTTCCTCGTCCGGTGTCATTTTCAGCCAGTCTGAGGCCCAGAGATCCGTGCCGAATATGGCGATATTCCGCTCACCCAGCCAAGCGTTGAGGCTGGGTGTGTCGGCAAAACCCGGATATCGGAAAAATTTGACCCGCGGCTCTTTTTCGGCCTTGCCATAGGCCGCCATATCAACCGCCGCGAAACCTTTGTCTATGTCGCTATGTGCCTTGGCTTCATCGAGGCCGCGCATTGTCACGCCGGGATGCGAAAAGGAATGGTGGGCAATTGTATGCCCCTCCTCGATTTCGCGCCGCACGAGGGCAGGGGCCGCATTTGCGTTGCGGCCGATGAGAAAAAACGTGGCTTTGACGCATTGCGCCGCAAGAGCGGAAAGTATGGCCGGTGTGGTTCCGGGCCAAGGTCCGTCATCGAAAGTCAGAACCACTTCATGATCATTCAGCGGCAGGCTCTGGGGATAGGATTTGAAGCCGATCGCCGGTCCACCTTGCGTGCCGACCTCGATCCGCCGTGAGGTGCCGAGGATTTTCCCATTCTCCGGTGCGGTCGTACAATGCTCGTCTTCAGCGGCCATTGCCCGGCCAGAAAAACAGGCTGGCGTCGTCACTAAAGACAGGGCTGCAGCGAAACAGAGCAGCAGCCGGAATTGACCTTTCATGCGGTGAAGCTCGCGTGTCTGGAGTTTCGGTTAAAAAAGCAGATGCTGCTTTTGGGTTGCTTATCGAGATTGCAGATCCCACGGGCAATGGCCCTGGTCTACTTTGAAAATGCGGTGCCTTGACCGAGACGGCGCGACAGGAAGGCGGTTGCACTCCGCCTCCGCGCAGGTTGCTATCTTATCATCGAAACGTGTTTTCCGGTTGAAACGATGCAATCCTCGGAAGGTTATTGCCGCGCTGATCTTGCTCTTTCGGGCACGTGCGGCCTATGAACCGCATGTCCATGGCAAGTCTCATTGATCCTCGAAGGCGGGGTCAATGAGAGCCGGCTTGAATGCCACCCCCCCGGTCGCGGGGAGTCAATTACCTGCATACCGAGGTTCTACGCGTGACCGATCTGCAAGACCAAGCGGAGATTTTTCCGGAAGCAAATCCTTTTCAGGATGGTTCGGTCTCGATTTACGACGCTGACGGCAGCGTCAAAGAGGATTTTCTCGCATCCGTCAAGGCGGCCATTGAGGCCAACGAGAGCGAGACCGCGCAGGAACTCGCGGGCAATCTGCATGAAGCCGATCTCGGCACGCTGCTTGCCGCGCTCGATGCAGATCTTCGGGCGCCATTGATCAGGCTGTTGGGGACGGCATTCGATTTCGCGGCCCTGACCGAAATGGACGATAATATTCGCGAGGAAATTCTCGCGCAGCTCTCGCCGCATACGATCGCTGAGGGGGTGAAGGAGCTCGAAAGCGATGACGCGCTAACCATTCTCGAAGATTACGACGCGAAAGGGCAAGCCGAGATCCTGCAGGCCCTGCCTGCAGTCGATCGCGTCGCCTTAAGCCGGTGCCTCGAATATCCCGAAAATGCGGCGGGTCGCCTGATGCAGACGACGCTCGTCACCGCGCCTCCATTCTGGACCGCAGGACAGGCGATCGATGTCGTGCGCGAAACCGACGAAGAGGAACTGCCGGATTCCTTCTTCGAGATCTTCATTGTCGATCCTGCACACCGTTTTCTTGGCAATGTCTTTCTGGATACATTGTTACGAGCGCGTAATACATCGCTCCTCGAAGATATTATGGAGAAGGACCGGCGTCGTGTCCTCGTAACGGAGGATCGCGGGGAAGTCGCAAGGCTTTTCCAACGCTACAATCTGATTTCCGTGCCGGTCGTCGATGAAGCCGAGCGGTTGGTCGGTGTCATCACCATTGATGACGTCGTCGATGTCATTCAGGAAGAAACCGACGCGGATCTGCGCGCCCTTGGCGGCGTTTCCGAAACCGAGGAATTGTCGGATACGGTATGGTGGACAGCCAGAAGCCGGTTTCTTTGGCTTTTCGTCAATCTGATGACCGCATTCATCGCTTCCGGCGTCCTCGGCCTTTTCGAAGGACAGATGCAGAAGATGGTGGAACTCGCTGTGCTCGCACCGATCGTGGCGAGCCAGGGAGGCAATGCCGCGACGCAGACGATGACGGTGGTTGTCCGCGCGCTCGCCACTCGGGAATTGTCGCATGCCAACGCATGGCGCGTCATCAAGCGCGAGCTGTCCGTCGGCATACTGAATGGATTGGCCTTCGGCCTTATTACGGGGATTGCATCAGGCTATTGGTTTTCCCTGCCCGGAATAGGCGTCGTCATTTCTTTGGCAATGCTGATCAATCTCGCCGCGGGCGCGCTGGGTGGCATTCTGATCCCACGCACACTTGCCTATTTCAGGATCGATCCCGCTGTCTCTTCCGGTGCATTCGTCACCACAGTCACGGATGTCGTCGGATTTTTCTCTTTCCTCGGGATCGCCACTTTATGGTTCAGGCTTGGCTAAGTGTTTAGTCCTTTGATTTAATGGTACATTATTTTCGCGCGAGTGGAAAGAAGCGCTATGGGGTCAACCAGAAGACCGTTTCTAACCCCAACTCTTTTCCAGTCCCTCAATCTCTTGCGATGCAGCGCAAACAGGGCAAAGCAGATCGAATCGAACATCTTTGTCCTCAATGAGGAGAACGGAATGGATGCCATGGGTGGACGCTCGATTGTCGTGAGTTGGTCCAGATAGCTATTCCTCACGCGGCCTTGGCACCCTTCAGGGCGTCTGAGGCGTCGGGTACTGCTGCGTTCAATTGTTGAAGGGGGAGCACCTTGGGCTCATTCAACTCCGCGAGTGTCTTCAGATCGAAGGCCGTGAAGTTGATGCCTCTGTGGTCCCGCAGGAAGAAGAGTTTGCGGTCAAGATCCGCGAGGCTCGTCCAGGAAGTAAATTCGGTGGCGTAGGCCGCCGTGTTTCCCTCGCCCAACCCATGCACTTCCATTTGGACGCCGCCATCCTGCGGATAATCGATGGTCACACCGCGCGGACGGTCGAAATTGTTCATGATGTGGGCCAGCATCTGCACCGCGCGGTCGGGCGATGCGGCTTTCTCCGTATACTGAGCATAGAAAACGGCGCGAATGAAGCGGCCGACCGACGTGTTCGATGCAGGCAGCCCCGCTGTAGCGATGCCGGAATCTGGTTGCATGGCCCTGTAACTGCCGAAGCTGGCGCTGGATTTGTCTACGTTGCTGAGGAAGGTGTAGTTATTGAGGTTGGTCAGGTGCCAGCTGAACTCCGGGCCATTGGTCATTACCCCAACAGGATTGTCGTAGACCGTCATTGCTCCCCGGTTGAACTCGATGACCACAGAGGCACCGGACGCGTCATGCACGACATAGTGGAAAGGAGATTCCACGCCGCCCAAAATTGCAAGCGGCTCCAGCAGCACCGGTTGCTCGCTCAATGCCGCCTTGACCTCGGCCACAGTGGCAAACTGTCCCAGGACCCATGTTCCGAGATCGGAGGCAGACAGAACGGCGCGCGTCATCGCGACCGATTGCTGCTTCCCGGTCGCGGCGGGGTAGGAAAGCAGGCTGAACGTCAGACCATGATCGTTCAACCCTTCGACCACCTTCAGATCGAAGATCTGGATCGGGGCATCGAACGCCGGCGCCCGAGACGGCATGGTGACTGACAGAAAACTGTGACGTGTCGTGTATCGTAAGGGAGTGTGCCCCTCGATCTCCGACGTGATAGTAAAACCGAGTGGAAAATATACCATCTGATAGGGCAGATCGATCGTAAGTTCCAGCGTCCGCCCGAAATAGACTTTTTCGGCAGCGTCTTTGTAAATGAGCGATGTACACATTTCAGCATCCTCATCCAGCTCTGAATCGATGACAGCCCCACAGCCTGCCGAAAATCGCTTTAGGGATGGGACATTGCGTTTTCATATCACGTTTCACGTCTCACTTGCGCGCCCCACTAGGTCTAATCGAGAGGAGATTGCGTTTCTTCTGCAAGCCCCTCGCGGCACGATCCGCATTGACGAAACCTATGTCAAAATCCGCATCCGATGTCGCTATCTAGAAGAGCCAAGCGCTTTCTCCGTAAAATGCCGAAAGACGACGGACCCTTTCCAAACGCTCTATGAATGTCCACGCGATCTCCAATAGGCCCATAAGGCGGCGGCTCCGACCAGCAGTACAAGGATGATACCCAGTGACAGAAACAGCGCCGATTGATCCAGCCAAGCTGCTGCCGGCACACACGCGCCCATGACTACGCCGTTGAGACCTATACGCCAGGATGCCGTATGGACTCCGGCGATGAAGGTACCCAGTGCAAGCAGCAGAAGGACGATCAGACTCGTAGAATCAGCATCGGCGACCGCTTGCACACTCGGCAGAAACACCAGGTTCATAGCAGCAAGGAAAGCACCCCAGTGCAGGAGCTGAGTCCACACCAGTCGCCAGCGCGCCTTGTTCTCTGACCCATTATGCCAGCCGGCGAAGATACACGTCCCACAGATGAAAAGCGCCACGAGCTCCCAATAGCCCACAATGGGCTTATGCGTCATGCTCATATAACCAACACCGCTCACGGTAAGGAACGGAATAACGAGAAAAGGGAGTTCCCGAGCCCAAAACTTCGGTCGGGGTGGAATAGAGACCGTTTCGATGGTTTCACTCATGTTGGGCATCGTGGCCACCCGTATCCTCTGCTTTGTGTCTACTCTTCCGTGATCTGCCGTGAGCTTGTGGTACACATCAGGCAAAAGCCGCGTCAATTCATACGAAGATTTGACGACGCGTCTGACTTTAAGCCGTCCCCTTGGAAAAGAGAATGTCAGAACAAGCCTCACATACCATTAGCCGCCCATATGACAAACACGATCCTGGTAAGCCAGAGCAACATGCTTTCTCTGCGATAAAGGGCCGCGGCAACTAGCACCACCAATCCGAGCGGCTATGAACACGACGGGAGGCCGTACCGCATTGGGGACAAGCGCAATCTGGCGACTGGCCATGTGCGGCGATGACGATCGTGTCGATATCCGGATGCACGGCTTTGACGTTTCACTCGGCTAGGATCAGATTGGAAAGACGAAACCGAGCTCTCATGGCGCTGATTCTTCCCCAAAAACGTGCCAATCGAATCCAAAAGATCATCAAGTTTCCAGTCTCTCCGCGATCAATGTGGATCTTCAAGGCTGAATGTCGCTGAATTCTCGTCATAGGCAAACAATTCACCGTAGCGTCCCCAGTTGATGACGCTCTTCAGAGTCTGTTCCGCATAATCGTCCGACATGTAATCCTCGAGTTCCTCAAGGAAGCGGCTCGCTCTTGCGCGATGGTTCTGACGTTCATCGAGAACTGCCTTGATATGGGCCGCGAGCGGGACATGGGCGAGAAGATGAGCGCCAAACAATTGTTTACGAACGTCGACTTCCTCATCGGCGAAGCGCAAACCCTGTGGTGTCAATCTGATAGCGCCATCGCCCAGTTCAGCGAAATGCAGGAGCTGTAAGGTCTCGCCCACGGGAAAGAGATCGTCGATTTCCATTTGCAGACTGTCGGCAAGTTCCGGCAGCGGGGCTGAGCCATTGTAAGGGTCGGCGGCGATCTCCTCGATCATACCGGCAAGCGTATTGGTGGAGATGATAGGCAAGGACATCGCGAGCGTATGCGTTGGCTGGACGGGCTCACGGCCTGGCGGCGCGGGCTCTGGCCGTTTCGTCATCAAGGCGTAAATCTTATCGACGAGCTGCCGGAATTCCGGATCAAGCCTGTTGCGGGGATGCGGCAGGGTCACCGGGATTTCGGCACTGATGCGGCCGGGATTGGAGGAGAGCACGACGATGCGGTTACACATCAACACCGCCTCCTCGATATTATGTGTGACCATCAGGATCGATTTGATGGGTAGACGGCTCTCCACCCAAAGATCGAGCAGATCCGTGCGCAAGGTTTCTGCGGTGAGAACGTCGAGCGCGGAAAATGGCTCGTCCATCAACAGAATGTTCGGATCGACGACCAGCGCACGCGCAAAGCCGACGCGCTGGCGCATGCCGCCGGACAATTCCTTGGGATAGGCGGATTCGAAACCATCGAGGCCGATCAGGTCAATGGCTTTCAAAGCGCGCGCACGGGCTTCCTCACGCCCCACCTTGCGCGCGCGCAGCCCAAGTTCGACATTGGCAAGGACAGATAGCCAGGGAAAAAGCGCAAAACTCTGAAAAACGATGGCAACACCATCGACAGGCCCGGTGACCGGCTCGCCAAGATAGGTGAGGGAACCAGCCGCCGGCTGCACAAGACCGGAGATGATGCGCAGCAAGGACGATTTGCCGGAGCCGGACCGTCCGAGAAGCCCAATGATTTCCCCTTCATGAAGGGTGAGGGAAACGTGGTCGAGCACCATTGGCCCGGTTTCGCCGGAGCCGGTCCGGTAGGACTGGCAGATGTTCTTGGCCTCGACGAGAATTTTTGGCGTTTCCGGCCTGGTCTGTACCGGCGCCTGGGAGGATTGATTGGACGATTGAAATGCATTCGCGCGCGTTTCCACCATGATATGCCTCTCAATCCAGTCTGAGCCGACGCTCGGCAAGGCCGAACAATGGCCTCCACAGGAGCCGGTTGAACAAAATTACGAAAATCGCCATGACGCCGACACCGAGCACAATCCGCGGATAGTCTCCAGCAACAGTTGCCTCGGAAATGTAAGCGCCAATTCCATGCGCGGCGATGGTGACATCACCCCATTTGACATATTCCGCCACGATTGCCGCGTTCCACGAACCTCCGGAAGCCGTCAACGCGCCAGTGACGTAATAAGGGAAAATGCCTGGCAGGATCACCGAAATCCACCAATGCCATCCCTTGATGCCGAAAGCCCTGGCAGCCTCCTTGAGATCGTTGGGAAAGGCTGTCGTGCCAGCAATCACATTGAACAGAATATACCATTGCGTGCCGAAAATAATAAGAAAACTCAACCATATATCTGGATTAAGCTGATAACGGACAATCAGCACGACGGCGATGGGGAAGACGACATTGGCCGGAAAGGCCGCCAGGAATTGTGTCAGCGGCTGAACTTTTTCCGCGAGGGTCGGCCGCAATCCTATATAGACACCGACAGGCACCCAGACGATTGTCGCAAGCACCATCAGCACGATGACACGGATCATCGTGAAACTGGTAAGGATGACGCTCTCGCGAATGTCGTCGAATGTCAGATTATTGCCGATGAAGGCGATGACATAGCGCAGCGCCAGCAGGGAGCCTAGCGCCAGGACCGATATCCACAATAAATCAAGGACGCGGCTGGGATGTTCGTGCTTGTCTGTGGCCTTGGGCCGGAGGAATCCCGGTTCGAGACGTAACAGAGCGAGACTCGATAAAAATTCGACTGGAACGGTCATGATCGCACTGAGCCAGCGGGTGCGGCTGAAAAGATCGGCAACCCAGGAATGTTCCTTGGTCTGGCTGGCGGAAAGCTCGACCCGGAACTTGCCGCCGAAGACGACCAGCGGGCGAAACAGGAATTGATCGTAAAGAAGGATGACGATCGCCATCGTCGCGACGGCTGCAACGACCGCGTCAATGCGGCGCATTTCGATGGCTTGCGCGAGATAGGACCCGATACCGGGGAGTTTGATGGTCGTGTTGCCGACTGAAATCGCCTCTGAGGCGACGACGAAGAACCAGCCACCCGACATGGACATCATCATGTTCCAGATCAGCGACGGCATGGCGAAGGGCGTCTCGAGCTGCCAGAACTTCTGCCAGGGCGAGAGGTGAAAGCCATTCGAGACTTCGACGAGATCGCGCGGCAGGTTGCGCAGGGATTGATAGAAGGAGAAGGCCATATTCCAGGCCTGAGAGGTAAAAATAGCGAAAACTGCGGCGCATTCCGCGCCAAGCATCGAACCTGGAAAAAGCTGCAGGAAAAAGGTGACCGTGAAGGATAGAAACCCGAGGATCGGCACCGATTGCAGGATGTCGAGCAAAGGGATCAAAACCAGCTCCGCGCGCCGGCTTTTTGCCGCCAGCGTCGCGTAGATAAAAGTAAAAACCAGGGAAGCGCCCATCGCCGCAAACATGCGCAATGTGGTACGCAAAGCATAATAGGGTAGGGCGGCGTAATCCAGTGTAATGGCGGTCGCTTCTGGCGCGCTGAGTGGAAGCGTCAATCCGCGCGAGCCATAGGCCAATGCGACAAAAGCCGATAGAAGAAGGATGAAAGCCGCGAAATCATAAGGATTGGGGCGAACACCCCGATCAAGATAGGCAAAAGACACAAATCGGGAGAACATCGACTTTCATCTCCTGCCTTGGCGTGATCCATGCGAATCAGAAAAAATCATAACCTGTTTCGCCATCGGGTATATGACGCCGCCATAATGCATCCGCGATGTCTATGGATAGTTGAAACGATCCATGCGTTCTGAAAAATTTTTGCCCTTTTCTTCTGCAAAGGATCAGGCGACGATAGCTGTGGAAATTCGTTGCCGTGTTGAGTGGATCGGCATGACGATAATCGGAACAAGAACCACCTGATCATGGGACCATGCTGATGCGCCTGGCACGTCACGCCGTAACAATCGGGGATCGTTTCGCATCGGCTGCCCCAAAAGGGTGCATTTGGCCTCATGTGTCTTTCGGCATCCTTAACACAAAAGAAGGAATTCGACGCTTTCATCCAAAGGTCTGTCAGCGTCTCTCTCAGGCTTTCGTGTGCCCATGATCACCTTGCGCCCCTCGCCCCTTCTCGCCGTGGTCGCTTTCATGTTTGCACTCGGTCTCTCCGGGTGCGGCGGGCGTGTCACTGGTGTCGATCCCTATCCCCGCGCCACCGATTACGAGATTTTCGGCATCGATGTCTCGAAATATCAAGGTGATATCGACTGGAATGCGGTGCGCGCGAGCGGCGTGAAATTCGCCTGGATCAAGGCGACCGAAGGCGGGGACCATCTCGACAGCAAATTCCATCAAAATTGGCAGGAGGCCAAGGCGGCGGGCATCAAGCGCGGAGCCTATCATTTCGCTTACTGGTGCCGACCGGGCCATGAGCAGGCGTCGTGGTTCCTAGCCAATGTGCCGCATGATCCGGATGCGCTGCCACCTGTTCTTGATGTCGAATGGAACGGCACTTCGAAGACTTGTCCGAAGAAGATCCCGCGCGAGTTGGCTCAGGCGCAGATGCGCACGATCCTCGCGGCCATGGAGCGCGCCTATGGCAAACGGCCGGTAATTTATACTTCGGTCGATTTCCACCGCGACGTCATGGTGAATGAGTTCACCGATTATCCGATCTGGGTCCGCAGCGTCAAATATCATCCTTCGGTCAAATACGGCAACCGGCGTTGGCATTTCTGGCAGCATACGGCGGAAGCCCGAGTGCCGGGAATCCATGGATTCGTCGATCGCAATACTTTTAATGGTTCCGCGCGTGATTGGCTGGCCTGGCTCAGACCTTCCGACATGCATCAACCCCAGCCTGTGACGACAACCGCTTCGATCCACAAGCCGTCCGCTCAACCTGTAGCCGAGCAATTACCAGCGCCGGTCAATCCGTCGTTACCGAATGGTGCGCCACAATCTGCCGTTGTTGCGGGCGTGAAAGTGCAAGCACCGGTGGCCCCTATAGCTGCCAGTGTCAGCCCGGCAGGTGCGTTTCAGCCGGTCCATGCGCAAGGGAATAGTGTGAGTGGTAATAAGGTCGCGAGCAGTTCCAAAATACCGCTGACCGGCGCGGTCGCTGCGCCTATACCCGCTGGCTTGATCCCGTCGCCCACGCCACTTCCGCCTTTAGAGACGTCACGTTCGGTCGCAGCAAGATAAGCCGTTAGAAAAAGAAAGACCGCTCCTGCCTGTTTAGGCGGGAAGCGGTCTTTCCATTGTCGGATCGCGGTCAGCGATCCCGGAATGACGGCTTAGAAGCTGAAAGCTTCCAAGAAGGCATGATCCAAGGTCCGGGTCCGCGATTTCAGACAATGAGACACTTGATCACCTCCTTTCGATTGTTGACGCTTCAAGAATGCTAACAGGTTAATCGAGTTTTGCAAATTGATTTCGTCAGCACATCCCCGTGTCGTCCCGCGGCGGTCGTCGTCGATGAAGTGAAAAACGATGCCACGCTTCCGCTTAGATGACTCAGACTTCCTTTGCCAGGACGTCCAAGTCTACTGTTCCTCGCACGCCGATATCGTCTTTATGGATCCTCAGGAATCCATCCGCGGCTCTGCGTCCTTCATCCCGCAGCATTTCGACGAAGGCCCTTTCCGCATTCAGCTTTGACGAATAGCTGAGTTCTGTCATCATCTCGGTCCAGATGATGTGAGGCCGCAAAGCGGCCCAATGAGCGGTTTCCTTGGAATCTTTCGAGCTCGCGTTTCGCAGCAGCGCTATCATGCGTAATTCCTTCATCAAGGGCGAGTTGAAGGAAATTTCATTCAGACGATTGAGGATCTCCGCCGGAGTGCGAGGTGTTTCATTGCGTTCGCGTGGATTGATCTGCACCAGAATGATGTCATCGGTCTGAAGATCGCGCACAAGGGGCGTGAGTGTCGGATTACCGGCAAAACCTCCGTCCCAATAAGGGATGCCGTCGATCTCCACGGCCTGGAACATAGTCGGTAGACAGGCAGAGGCCAGGAGCACATCCGGTGTGAGTTCAGCGTTGCGAAATACACGCCCTCTCCCCGTCCACACATTGGTCGCGGTGATGAACAATTTGACCGGGGACTGACAAAGTCTTTCAAAATTGATGCATTCGGCGAGGATTGAACTCAGCGGATTGTATCCGCCTGGATTGATGTCATAAGGAGAGACGACGCGCGTCATGAAATCGAAAAAGAGAAATGTTGGGGAGGTGTCGAGAGACCAGTTCCCGGTTAGTTTGTCGAATGGCGTTCTCTGGATCGGGCTGAATCGCGCCACATCGGCAACGCGTCCCCAATAATTGTCGAGCGCTTTGCGCGCTCCCGCATGACCACCATCCGTCCAGCCGTCGGTAACCACGGCCGCATTCATCGCCCCTGCGGACGTGCCGGAAATACCCTCAATGTCAAACCATGGCTCTTCGAGCAATCGGTCAAGGACACCCCAGGTGAAAGCGCCATGGGAACCCCCACCTTGCAGGGCGAGAGCCACCGCGCGCTTTACGACTGGTGCATCCTTTGCAATCTCCGCTGACATAATTTCATTCTCCAGATTCGGCTGTCCGCATGGTTTGAAAGGCCGGAAGATTTCACGATACCATGGCAACGACCCAATTCTTCAAGCGGAAATACATATTCCCAAACGCCATATGATTAATTTTCCGTTATATTGGAAATAATCTTAAAACCATTTTCCTCAGTCTCAGGCAGGAAATGCATTGCCGCTCGGAACTGCTTATCCTTTCGGTGCCGCATTGCTGATGGAGACAACATCAGAACCTCTTGCGGTTAAAACAATTCGCTCCAGTTTCCAAGCATGTGTCCACGAAACAGTGAATAGTGCTTTGGTCAGCATATTCAGGGGGTTTATGACAAAATCTCGTTATTCGTGACATATTGGCAGTGATTCTCTCGGGAAGAGTTTCTCTCGGAATTTGGGCCTCATTTGGTGGGCTAAATACGCGAAACTATCAGCCAAATCCTCATTGATGACGCGTGGTCATTATCGATGTGACCCGACGAAGGCTGCCATTGCGTATCTTTTGCTGGCAGTATCTTTCCGGCGCTTCGATCGTTAAGCATTGACGGAACCTATGACGGAGAGCCAACGGCTTTGCGGTGCGGGAGGGGAGCGGCGCATGGGTGACGAGGTGAAAGCCTTGGAGGCGATGACCATTGCGGGCGAGGGGCAGGATCCGGCATGGCATGCAGAATCGGTCGAAAGGATTCTCCGTGCCCTTGAAACGACAAAGACGGGCCTTGACGGCAATGAAGCCGCGGCAAGGTGGGCAAAATATGGCGCGAATTCAATCCCCTCTGCGCCACGCACACATCCTATTTTGCGGTTTCTGGCGCAATTCAACAATGTTCTAATCTATTTTCTTCTGATCGCGGCGGTCGCAGCGTGGAGCCTCGACCATGTCATTGATGCTTCGGTCATTTTATTTGTCGTCACGATCAACGCTATCATCGGCTATATCGAGGAAGACAAAGCGGAGAAGGCACTGAATGCTATCCGCGAGATGATTGCTCCGCATGCCCACGCATTGCGGGATGATCGTCACGTAAACATTCCTGTGGAGGACCTCGTTCGCGGGGATATCGTTTTTATCGAGGCGGGAGATCGTGTCCCCGCTGATCTGCGGTTGATACATGCACGTGGTTTACTGATTGACGAGGCCATGCTCACGGGCGAGTCCGTTGCGGCGGAAAAACAGGAAAGCGCGGTGAAACGTGACGCACCGCTTGGTGACCGGAGCTGCATGGCGTACTCTGGAACACTCGTGGCTGCGGGGCAGGGGATTGGTGTCGTTGTCGAAACCGGAACCCGCACTGAACTTGGCCGTATCAGTGGCATGATGGAGAGTGTCGAACCGATTACGACACCACTTTTGCAACAGATTAACCAATTTGCCCGTATTTTCACCTGGATCTCGATCGCCGCATCGGTTGCTATTTTTGCCTTTGCAACGCTTTTTCGTGGTTATGCATGGCCAGACGCGCTGATCGCTGTCGTCGCGCTTGCCGTAGGCGTAATCCCGGAAGGGCTGCCAGCAGTTATTACCATCACCCTCGCGATTGGCGTTCAGCGCATGGCGGCTCGCAAGGCGGTCATTCGACGCCTACCGGCAGTGGAAACGCTCGGTGCAACGTCGGTCATCTGCTCAGACAAGACAGGAACGCTGACACGCAATGAAATGACGGTGCGGCGTATGATCGTCCCAGGACGAACTGTTTTCGTCAGTGGATCCGGCTATGTTCCGGAAGGGCGAATAAGCGTGGACAGGGGGGAGGATGATATTGCGGCGCAAGAAGCCGTAGCTCCGCTGGTCCGTGCTGCCGTACTTTGCAATGATGCCCATTTACGCCGGGCCGATGATGGACATTGGATTGTCGATGGCGATCCGATGGAGGGCGCGCTCGTCGCACTCGCCATGAAATTGGGGATCGATGCTGACCATGAGCGGGCCGAATATCTGCGTTCGGACGAAATTCCCTTCGATGCGCAGCATCGCTTCATGGCGACACGCAACAAAATCCACGGAGGGAAATGTTCGATTTTCGTGAAGGGGGCGCCGGAGCGCCTTCTCTCGATGTGCGCGATACAAGTGGCAGACAATATAGAACGGCCTTTGGATCATGCCTATTGGAACGAACACATCGCGCGTGCGGCTTCCGAAGGTGAGCGTGTCCTTGCTTTTGCGGTAAAATCCTGTCCCTTATCGGAGGCTCGCCTGTCCTTTGCGGATCTCGATGCTGGTCTCGCTTTTCTCGGTCTCGTCAGCTTTATCGATCCTCCCCGCGATGAGGTCGTAAACGCGATCTCCGAGTGCCGCTCGGCCGGTATCAAAGTGAAGATGATTACCGGCGATCTCCCCGCAACGGCCAGTGCGATTGCGCGCCAGCTGGGTCTGGACGATGGACCGGAAGTAGTTACAGGCGCCGAATTGGATAATGTTCCGGATGACCAGCTTGTTGATTTGGTCGAACGGGTCAATGTGTTTGCGCGCACCAGCCCGGGACATAAATTGCGAATTGTCCGCGCGCTTCAATCGTCCGGCGCGGTGATCGCAATGACGGGTGACGGTGTGAACGATGCTCCCGCCTTGAAACAGGCGGATGTTGGTATAGCCATGGGGCAGAAGGGAACAGAAGCCGCGAAACAAGCCGCCGAAATGGTGTTGATGGATGAAAATTTCGTCTCGATCGTCGCAGCGGTGCATGAAGGCCGGACTGTCTATGACAACATCCGAAAAGTGATTGCCTGGACATTACCGACCAATGCCGGGGAATCGTTGGCGGTCATCGCCGCCATTCTCTTCGGTTTCGTTATGCCAATGACGCCGGCCCAGATTCTTTGGATCAATCTGATCACGACGGTCACGCTCGGTCTTGTCCTCGCCTTCGAACCTTCCGAACCGGATGTCATGAAGCGTCAACCAAAGCGCCGGAATGCTCCGCTGCTTTCCCGATTTCTCGTGTGGCGAATCTGTTTCGTTTCCTTACTGTTTGCCGTGGGCACGCTCGGGATTTTTTTCCATGCGCTTGATCGTGGCCAGAGTCTGGAATTGGCTCGGACCATGGTCGTCAATGCCATTGTCGTCTTCGAGATTTTCTATCTGTTCAATATCCGTTATCTGCGCAGGAGCTCGATAACTCTGCAGGGATTGTTTGGAACCAGGAGCATAACCATTGCGCTGATGGTGGTCATCGCGGCGCAATTGGCTTTTACTTATGCGCCGTTCATGCATGCACTATTTGCGACGACATCCATCGGCATTAGTGATGGGCTCCTCATCATC
This sequence comes from Beijerinckia mobilis, assembly GCF_000745425.1. GTDB lineage: Bacteria > Pseudomonadota > Alphaproteobacteria > Rhizobiales > Beijerinckiaceae > Beijerinckia > Beijerinckia mobilis. The sequence continues at coordinate 168,986 of NZ_JQJH01000009.1, read as the reverse complement.
GGAACAGGTCTCTTGCTGGTGATCATTCTCGAAGCGGAGAAAGCCATCGTCCGCCATTATCGACTTTTCGGCGGCGTAGAATTGTGAGCGGCCCGAACTCAGATCTATCTGGTCATTGATGCAGGTTGCTGGGAGATGTCATAACCATCATTGAGTGTCTTGAGAAAAGTGACGATTGCATCAATATCATCGTCGCTCACCTGAGGCTGGTCCCCCGGCTGCTTGCCGAATGGTGGCTCATTATTCATATTTTCCCGGTATGCGGGCGGCAGATCATCATATTTTTGCACCATTCCATTCGGATCTTGCGGATACCATTTTTCCGGTTTCGTATCCCGTTCGAAATAGAATGCGACGGCTTGGCGAAGATCCTTTACGGAACCATTGTGGAAGAAACTTTTGCGACGTGCGACATTGCGCAAGGTTGGTGTCTTGAAGAGACCGCAATAGGCCGGATGATCCATGAAATCCTTGCGTAACGGACCGCAGAGGCCGAGATCGTAAAAGGTTGGATCGGCGTTTTGAGTAAGCGCGCGATTGCGCGGAAGACCGATCCCGATCATGCCATAATCAGTGAAGAAAGGCGGCGTGTTGGTCTTGCTGGGCCGGCTGACATGGCAGCTCGCACAATTCCCCTTGTCCGCGGCCTCGAATAATTCGAGGCCGCGTTTTTCGATCGCGTTCAGTTCGACTTTACCCTGGAGAAATGTGTCATATTTGCTGGAAAACGGATAAAATAATGTGCTTTCCTGCTGATATGCGTCGAGTGCTTGCGTCGCCACCGCGAGATAATCATTCTTTGCCTGTGCAAGCGGGTTTCCCGCGACGGAACGCAGTTCCGGTCCATAAAATTGTTCGATGGTGGCGGAAAGCGTTGCGTGATCCTTGTTGGCCATTTCAAGAGGAGAAAGAAGCGGAATGAGCGCTTGTCCGGATCGGCGATCCTCACGTCCGTCCCAGGTCAATCCGCCGCTTGGGCCATTATCGACGCTTTCGTCGCCTTCATCGTCGGATTCATAGTAATGCTCGGTGAATTGTGGCGTCGCCTGCTTGTAGGTGAGTGTCGGTGCAGCCCGAAAGGCGGATACATCCAGATTAACGCCCCCCATTTGGACGGCGAGATCATTGGCTGGTGAAAAAGCGTTCTGGGGATCGTGGCAAGAAGCACATGAGAGTTTTCCAGACCCCGAAAGTCTCGGGTCGGAGAACATCTTTCTCCCGATCTCCGAGAGTTGCTTTGCCTGTTCGAAGACAATCGCGCGGCTTAATCCTGTCTCTCTTGGTTCTTCCGCACCACAGGGCTGAAGGCAGAGAATAGAGATGAAGAATGTGGAAAGACTTGTGAAAGAGCGCATGGATCCAGAAACCAGATGAATTGAAAAGACTAATGTGCAGTTGGCGTCACATTTTTATGACAGAGAGCCTATTCCTTCATCAGGGTCCCGAAGCGTGGTGGCGAGCTTGAATCTTTGACAATTAACTGTAATTTTTGTTTTGTTTATCCATGCCTTGAGGTCTCTATCGCACGCAACTTATGAAAAACACAGCGTTATTTATTATAAACTATCGTATACGGTACTTGCCCTTCCAACGTTCAACGCGGCATTCAAGGCACCTCCACCAAGCGGCAAAAATCCAGCAAAAACACTACTAGCCACCAAATTGTTGCGACTGGATGAGCCAGATTGTCAAGAAACTGCAAAGCTTCTCTTCTATGAGATGCGCAAGTTCAAGCATATCGAGAAGAAATCTAATTCTTTGTTCTTCCAATATGCCGGTGACTTTTCTTTGCAGGAAAGACAATAGCGCATGAAGATTCGTATTCCCGCCTATCTTTTGGCGACGACGATGCTGGTTCAGGCATCCGCCGTCCATGCCTTCGAGCAAGGGCCGGCCCAGGCACTGTCAGCGATTGGTGAGAAAGCCGCTGACATTGTGGAAAATGCGGCGGAAGATCTCGCTTTCCATTTTCCTGCTTCTCCCAAGCTCAAGGAGATCCAGAACGTCGTCGTGATCTACGCCGAAAACCGTAGCTTCGATAACATTTACGGTAGCTTCCCCGGCGCCCACGGCCTGCAGAACGTCAAGCGCGAAGATATCATTCAGCGCGATCGTGATGGTTCCGTCCTGTCGGAATTGCCGGTCGTTTGGGGTGGCCTCACCGCATCGGGTGTCACTCCCGCAGTGACTGAAGCGCAGACGGCGCATCTGCCCAATTCGATCTTCAGCATCGATTCGGCAAGCAGCTTCAACACGCCGATGTCTGTCGTCACGCGCGACCTGTGGCATCGCTTCTATCAGAACCAGATGCAGATCAACGGCGGCAAGAATGACCGTTTTGTCGCTTACGCCGATGCCGGCGGGCTCGTGATGGGCTATTATGATACGTCGAAACTGCCTTTGTGGTCGGTCGCACAGCGTTATACGCTCGCTGACCATTTCTTCATGGGTGCTTTCGGCGGTTCCTTCCTTAACCATTTCGCGCTGATCTGCTCCTGCTTTCCCTATTATCCGAATGCCGACAAGAGCCCGGCCGCGAGCAAAATCGCTGTCGTCGACGCTGATGGTGTCTCGCTGACGCTCGCCGCCAATTCTCCCGCCTCCGCTCTCGATGGCGTTCCGAAATTCGTGAATGACGGCGCGATCACGCCTGACTTCTACGCGGTGAATACGATGCAGCCGCCTTACCAGCCGAGCGGTGTTGCTCCGGCTTCAGGTGGCGACTCGCGTTACGCCAATCCGAGCAACGGATCGACCTTGCCGCCTCAGACGCAAAAGACGATCGGCGATCTTCTCAGCGAGCGCAGCATCAGCTGGGCCTGGTATAGCGGCGCCTGGCAGGCGGCTCTCGACGGCGCCGGCAGCTCGACGCCGGTTCCGAACTTCCAGACGCACCATCAGCCCTTCAACTATTTCTCCAATTACGCGCCGGGCACCAACGAACGCGCTGCCCATCTTCTTGATGGCGGTCTCGCGGGCGTGGAATTTATCAAGGCAATCGACTCCGGCAAGCTGCCGCAAGTTGCCTTCTATAAGCCCCAGGGCAATCTGAACGAGCATGCCGGCTATACCGACGTTACCTCGGGCGACCAGCATATTGCGGATGTCATCGCGCATCTTGAGAAATCACCGCAATGGAAGCACATGCTTGTTGTCATCACCTATGACGAGAACGGCGGCTGGTGGGATCATATCGCTCCGCCGAAGGGCGACCGCCTTGGCCCTGGTTCGCGTATCCCGGCCTTGATCGTTTCGCCTTTCGTGAAGAAGCATTTCGTCGATCATACATTGTATGACACGACATCGGTCATCCGTTTCCTCACGAAGCGTTTCAATCTTCCGGTTCTCGAAGGTCTCAAGCAGCGTGATCGCGAAATGCTGCGTGCGAGCCATGTGAGAATCGGCGACTTGACGAACGCGCTCGAATTCTAAGATCGATCTCGCAATTTGAACTCGAGGCTCTTCTGAAAAATGAAAGGCGCGTCTCATGCTGGAGACGCGCCTTTTCTTCGCCGTTTACCTGACCGGATGAATAGCGCTCTCGGCTTCGTGCTTCCACAAACGCAAGGCAGCATCCCTCAAGGCAAAACGGTATGGATCATGAAAACCGGCAATCCGTACCGCCATCCAAGCCCTTGGGTGTTATTATTCATCCGGCCGCGCGAGATGTCCTTCTTCGGCTTTGTAATAATATTGGCTTGCGACGAGCCATCCCTTTAGGGGCCTTAGCGGTGGGATACAGGTGAGGAGCAAAAAGGGAATGGTCGTGAAAAGATGGATCCAATAGGGGGCTTCGAACTGCACCTCGATCCAGACGGCAAGAATGACGCTGGGGACACAAGCGAAGCAGATCACGAAGAAGGCTGGTCCATCCGCTGGATCGGCGAATGAATAATCCAGACCGCAAACCTCGCATTGCTTGCGCAATGTCAAAAATCCATTGAAGAGATGCCCCTTGCCGCACCTTGGGCAACGGCCGCGGATACCGGTGGAAATTGGAGAAAGGGGCGGCCAATCATGATCCTTAGACATTTTGGTTCCTCGAAGCGCCAAGCAGAATGGTTCCGCAGGTTTATTTCATGAATCAAAATTCTTCGATTCGGTTCTGCCATGGGCTGCCGAAAGGAAGATCGATCTCGTGATCAATCTGTAGAGATGATCTCAATTAACACTTATATAGAATGTAATGTTTTCGATTTCAAATTTTCCTAACATAGGGAGAAATAATTTTCAGCGGGCCAGCCATGAAAAAAGCCCCGCGCTAGGGAGCGCGAGGCTTGAGGCCTAAAAATGCTAAGGCGAGCGTTCGAAAATGAAGACCAGACCAAAGCATTTTGGTCCGGGGTCATCGGCTGAGCGCTTGCTGAGAGAGCGCGCGCAAAATGTCGCATAGCCCTCTACGGGGTTACGGGGAAGAGCCTAGAGGCGCCGCAGCAATCCTAGCGAATGATATCGAAACTATAATCGCTATGGGCCGGGATATTGGTGGTCTGATCGATCACATTGAAGATCGAATCGAGCAATGTGCGCAGGAGATGCAATCCACCCTGATATCCGTAAATCGGGAAACGATGGTGGTGATGCCGGTCGAAAATCGGGAAACCGATGCGAATCAAAGGCGTTCCGGTGTCCCGCTCCAGATATTTGCCATAGGTATTGCCGATCAGGAAATCGACGGGCGCTGTAAACAACAGGGAGCGCATGTGCCAGAGATCCCGATTGGGATAGACTTGGCAATTCGCGCCATAGGGTGAGGAGGCGAAGAGAGCCTTCACTTTTTCCGCCCATTCCTGCCCGCCATTGGTCGAGAGGACATGGGCAGGCTCCGCGCCGAGCTCCAGCAGAAACGCTGTCATGCCGAGACACAGGTCTGGATCACCGTAAATGGCAAATCTTTTGCCGTGGATATGCGCAAAGGAATCGGCGATCGCATCGACGAGGCGGCCGCGTTCCTTGCGCAATTCATTGGGAACCGGCTTGCCGCTGATCCGTGCGATTTCCATCACGAGGCGATCGGTTGCCTGAACACCAAGCGGGCAGTTCAGCGCAACCGTTTCCTGACCATGCGCGGCAATGAAAGGAAGCGTTTTTTGTGTCGAATATTCCTGCAGGGAAATTGTCGCCTTTGAATTGAGCGCGGCCACCGTCTCGTCGGCGCTGGTCCCGCCATCGAACATACGGAACGTGCCATCGGTCGGCGTATCCCAGACCTCGCTATTGTCGGAAAGGATCGTGTAATCGAGGTCCCAAAGGTCGAGAATACGCTTTAATTCGCGAAGATTGCCGACCGTGTAAGGGTCAAAGCCACCGATGAAATTGATCCTTTCATTGGGTTCGCGCACCGGCTTTTCGGCCATGCCGGCCTTGCCTTCCCAGAAATAATCGAGAATTCCCTTCAGCATATTGTCATAACCAGTGACATGGCTACCGACAAAGGCGGGTGTATGTGCGAAGGGGACGTCGAAATCCATCGGGATCGACCCCTTCTCGCGCGCCGTCTTGATGAAGGCATTGAGATCGTCACCGATGACCTCCGCCATGCAGGTGGTTGATACGGAGATCATGGCCGGGCGATAAAGATTGTAAGTATTGGCAAGCCCATCGATCATATTGGTCAGGCCGCCGAAAACGGCGGCGTCTTCAGTCATCGATGATGACACACAGGAGCAGGGCTCCTTGAAATGCCGAGAAAGGTGGCTGCGGTAATAGGCCACACAGCCCTGCGAGCCATGAACGAAAGAAAGACACCCGGAAAAGCCGCTGGAACAAAAGACAGCGCCCAAAGGCTGGCAGGCTTTCGCCGGGTTCACGGTCAGCGCCTCACGCGCGAAATTCTTTTCCTGGTATTCCGGCGTCTTCATCCATTCACGGATTCTGTCGACCTCGACCTCTGCCACCGCGTTTTCGAAATATTTTTTCTTATTGGCGAACATTTCCCGATATTCGGGCTGTTTGAACAAATCGAAATGATCAAGCACCGATTGAGCGTTCTGCGGCATGAAGGACAGTCCAGTTCTGGTTGAGGGAAAACCAAGGGGTGGAGCATCGGCATCGTTGGCCATCGGCGCGGGCCGAATGGGGCGATGAACTATATTTATTAGTATATAGCAATGGCCAGATCGCCTTGTAAACTGGCTATTCCACCTTACGGAAAAGATTAGAGGTTGGGTTCTTGAGAGGGTTTAATCCGAGTGCCCTACACCCGAGTGATCCGCCGGCTGGCTGGTTCTCGATCTGCGGCTTGGAATGGTTGCTTGAAATTTGCGCGCGAACCCCATGAAACGCTGCCATTCCGCTTATTGGCTACTGGGGGGAAAATCGCGCCAATCCGTCGTCGGGACGGTCATGCAGGCGGGAAATGCCAAGACTGCCGCGAATTGTCTTGGTGCAGAAAAAGTGAGTCGCTTCGGTTCCTGGAACCAATCTTCAACCTATTGAAAATACGTTTGTAATCTGCAACCTCTGTGCGTTGAAGGCCTAGCGCGCAAGGCGATCGGACACTTTCGGCTTGAAATACGCCGCAATTAGAAGTCTTTGATCAAGCTCCGAATTTTCAAAGGCGCCGATGTGGCGCGCCGCCCAGGAACTCAAGCTTTACGATGCGTTCGACTGATCAAGGGAAATGTGGATGAAACCCACCGAATACGGCTTCTTCGGCGTCCTGATCCTGTTGGCGCTGGGTGCGCTCGTCTATTACGATACGCAATCCTTCATGATGATCGCGATAGCGAGTGGCATCGGTACGGCTTACGCAATCTTCCTGACGTTGCAGCAATTGATGGGCACGAATGTGGACGTCATGCGCTTCGTCATCTACCAGAACATTATCTGGTATTGTTTTCCTCTGACCTATTTCGATCTTATCGACAAGGGCGGCTTGCTCGATGTGTCCCGTGATGACATGGTCGACTCTCTGATCGTTATCACCGGAGCATTGTCGATCGGCTGGATTATATCGATTTTCATCGACATGAAAATCGAGTTCAGCCACAAGGATGAAAAGCCGCTGGGCAATTCCGAAATATTGGCGATCATTCTGCCAATTTGCCTGTTGCAGGTGGCGATGATTGCGACCGGGCATTGGAGTTATGCCGCCAATCACGTTGAATTCGGCGTCACCTCCAATGAAGAAAGCCATAATCCCATCACCTTGCTTTTGCGCAGTGTCGCTGGTGGCATCGCGCCGGTCGCCGCTCTGTATTATGGTCTGCTACCGACCGGAAAAAGAACCTTGTTCCAAAACTCTCTTTTTCTGGGAGTGATGGCGCTTCAATGCGGCTTCTGGTTCATCGATTCCCGGCGCAACCTTATGGTCATTACGGCTTTTTCCGCCATCGTTCTCATCAAGGCGATGACCAAGGGGAAAATTGCGCCGAGGCAAATCATCCGGTTCGGTATGATCGGCCTGGTAATGGGTCTCGGCCTGATCCAAGCCGGCAAGGCGTTCTATTCGCTTCGTATGGCTTATGACGTTTTGGGCCATGAGCAGGCCCAGAATGTATCCTTCCTGACGCTCATCGAGACCGCGAATAATCTTCCCGCAGAGCAGATCGAGGCCGAACTCGATCGTAACAAGGCGGCAAGGCCCTATATCATTTCCTCGATAGGCACGTTTTTGCGAACATCCTCAGGGTTTCAATATGGGGAAGGGGTGCTCAACGAACTTGTCAGCCTCGTGCCCAGTGTTCTGTTTCCCAGCAAAATGGCCTATCTCGAAGATCATCCCGTTCATGAGGCACTTTGGAACCTTCGGCTAGGCGTTCCATTGAGTGATTATGCAAATTCCTTCGTTCTCGACGGCTACGCCGACTTCGGCTATTTCGGGTTTGCCATCTATACACTGGGGAGCTTTTTATGCCTTCGCTTCGCAGCTTTCCTTTATTCTCTCTTCGGCTCACGCGCTTTGCGCCTATTCTGTATTTATAATTTTATCTTCCATTACTTTCAGGTCGAAAATGAGCTTGGGACGTTCATCGTGATTACGCGCGATCTCATACTCTATCTCCTCCTCATCTGTCCCTATTTTCTGTATTATCATTTCCCGTATAAATTCCGCGACGGAAACACCGGGACATTGAAGAGTTCCGCATAGACAATTTCGCAAATTCGGGACTTATACCAAGTCTCAATGATCACGCCTTATTGAGGCTTGGCTCCCCGCAGGTGCGGGTGGTGTCCGGCTTGAGACCACGCGGCAAGAATCTTGCTGTGGTGCCAAGCCAATATGCGGGAAAGGATATTCGGTTGCCTACCAGTGCGCTTATCGACGGTCTCATTTTGCGCGATTTTGAAGAGGATGACATCCCATCCATTACCGCTATTTACAAGCATCATGTGCTCAATGGATACGGCACATTCGAGATTACACCGCCTGGTGAAGCCGAGATGAAGATCCGCTGGCGGGTCATGGCAACGAAGCGATTTCCGTATATTGTCGCCGAATACAAGCGGAAGGTTCTCGGCTTCGCCTATGTCAATACCTATCGCGATCGGCTGGCCTATCGAAAGACCGTCGAAGATTCCATCTATGTTCGTGAAGGTCTTGAAGGACAGGGGATCGGCCAGCGTTTGCTATCGCGTCTGATTGCTGAAACTGCGGGGCAAGGTTTCCGTCAGGTGGTCGCCGTCATCGGCGATTCCGAAAACAAGGCTTCGATCCGCGTGCATGAAAAGGTTGGTTTCGTCCATGCGGGGACGCTCAAATCAGTCGGCTGGAAGAACGGACGCTGGCTCGATACCGTCATCATGCAGATGCCGATAGGGCTCGCCGACACCCAGCCCCTGTAATTCTGGATTGGACTGCAAACAATCGAAGCAACGATGCTCGGAACTATTTCGGTTCAATGTCACGTCAGCCTAATCCGCACGGGAACATGATCGGAAGGTTTTTCCTCGGCGCGGCGTTCCTTGTCGATCACCACTTCCTGCAGATGGTCCGCCGCCTGCGGTGACAACAGGAGGTGATCGATGCAGATGCCTTTATTACGCTGCCATGCACCGGCCTGATAATCCCAAAAAGTATAGAGCCCTATCTGGTCCGTGACGGCACGCAGCGCATTGGTGAAGCCGAGATTAAGCAATGTCTGGAATTTCGTGCGGGTCTGCGGTAGGAAGAGCGCGTCACCTGCCCAGACTGCGGGATCAAAACAATCCCCGGGCGTTGGAATCACATTGTAGTCACCCGCAAGGACGAGCTTTTCCTCGCAGCGCAACAGCTCTTGCGCATGGGCGATCAAGCGGTCCATCCAGGCGAGTTTATAGGGATATTTCTCGGTATCCGGCGGGTTGCCGTTGGGCAGATAGAGAGAGACGACGCGCAAGCGGCCGATGTCACTGTCCATCACCCCTTCGATGAAGCGCGCATGTTCATCACCCGGGTCTCCCGGCAAGCCGCATTTTGTCTCGATCGGGGTTTTGGAGAGAATGGCGACACCATTGAAACCCTTTTGTCCGTGCACAGCCGCATGATAACCCTTGGCCTCGATAGCCTCGCGCGGAAAGGCGTCATCCGTGCATTTCAGTTCCTGCAGGCAGAGAATGTCTGGTGCGACCTCATCGAGATAGCGCAGGAGATGATCGGTTCTCTGACGGATCGAATTGACGTTCCATGTCGCGATCTGCACGCGGGCTGTCCTTATTGAATCGATGCGCTTGATGAAAGGATGGCATTTCGTTTCGCGCGGAATCCGGAAATCGTCGGACGGTTTAGCTGGCTGCGCGTAACAGCGTAGGGCGATCCGATGGCAGGCGCATGAGGCGGGGCAGGGGGCCGTGTGGCAGCACACCTTCCCGCATGATAGCCCGCCGCAAGGGTCCGATGGCGGAGAATGCCGCGAGCCCGACGCCGCGCAGGAAATCGACTGGCAGCAAATCCGAAAGCAGCGAGCGATTGAGCACGTCGACGCCATCGGTCCGCAAGGCGATATCGCTGCGTCGCGCCCGCGCATAGCCCGCAAGAACCTCAGACACGCCGATATCACGGCCATCCGCTCGCGCATCTTCGAGACATTCGATGAGGCTGGCGCTATCGCGCAGGCTGAGGTTGAGCCCTTGCGCGGCGAGAGGCGGAAAAACATGGGCCGCCTCGCCAATGAGGGCGATGCGATGGCCCGTCAGCCGGGACACACGCATGCCCGACATGGGGAAGAAACCGCGCGGCTGCTCCAGAGTCAACTGGCCGAGACTATGCGCTATCTGTTCCTTGATCTCGCACGCAAGCGCCTCATCGGCGAGTGTGGCGCGGCGCTTGGCCTGTTCGGCATTCATGAGCCAGACGAGGCTGGAACGATGCGGATGATCATTTTGCGGCGGCAGAGGCACAAGCGTACAGGGCCCGAAACGCGTGTGGTATTCGGTCGAGACGGAGCGGTGCGGTCTTTCATGCGCCAGAAAGGCGGTGAAGGCCGTCTGCGGATAGGGCCAGCTCCGCGCGCCAATGCCCGCCTTATGCCGTGCGGGAGAGCCGCGCCCATCGGCCGCGACAATGAGTTTCGCTTTGATCCGCAGACCCCGCCCGGTCTCTGCCGCGACATGATCGGAATGGAAAGTCACATCGCGCAACAGGCTTTCGTGAAGCGCAAGATTCGGCGTATCCGCAGCGATGGCGGCAAGCCTTTCGACCAAAACGCCATTTTCGATATTCTCGCCGAAAGCCGGCAGTCCAATTTCGCTGGAAGCGAAAGCGATGGAATTGATGGGGAGACGCGCGCCGGTCGCATCAATGATCCGGATTTCCTTCAAAGGTGCGCTATGGACCTGCAAAGCTCCCCACAGATCCAATGCCCTGTAGAAACGCAAGGACCCTTCGAACAAAGCGACCGTCCGGCCATTGGGACGCGTTTGCGTCAGGCCAGCACAGATGACCGAGAAACCGGATTTAGCGAGGCCCAGTGCAACGGAAAGGCCAGCGGCGCCGGCACCGGCGACGAGAATGTCGCAGCTAAGCGAGGACGGAGCGGGCTCGTCAGATGAAGACCTCATGGTGATCGTGACCCCCTCATTGCTAAACCCTTGGCTCAACCTTGGCTAAAAACCTTGACGAACGGCACGCCGCCTCGGCCCATGCTGTCAGGGTGAAGAGAAACGGAACCAGGAGGGCTCTAACACGGCGCACCACTCCGCATCAAACGCGACAGCGTCACACTGATCACGCTTACCTTCCGACATCTTCTCTCGATTTCGGCCCCCATTTCGTTGTCAGCCCTGCGCTTGGGTCGGTTCCATCCGGATGTGTCAGTGTGGCTCAATTTATCAGGTGCTGGTCGTAGCGAGAAGAATTTGACGCTTTTACAAAAAGTTATAGCGAATCATGCCTTGTTTTTCGCCGTGCTTGAAGGGCTCGCGAACCAATTCTCCTGTTTGGTTCCGCAGCCTTACCCCGCCAGACACTCTTCTGCTTATCCGGGTCAGTTTACAAACTATTAAAACCGGTTAATATGGTTTTTATGAAAAGCAGAAGCGAGTTTCGTTTCACTGCCGGCCGTCTGTCTCTTGATCTGGCGGCGACTTTGCGCCGCCGGCCATCGGAGCGGATTGATGTGCTCGCGCCAGAAGGCGCATCCGCGCGCTGGCTGCGCGATGCGGGACTCGTTTCGGATCTCTTGACGCTTTCGCCACAGCAGGAAGTGGAAATAATTGCCCTGCGGGAGGCCATCTGGATTGTTGCCGACACGGCCTTGCACGGGGATTCCCTGCCGCGCGATGCCGTGATGCTCCTGAACACAAATGCCTGTTATCCTTTGGCTGTACCGCAACTTGACGCAGTAACAGGCGCAATCCGTTTCATTGCCGACAATCCGTTCCGCACAGCGCTCGCTTCAATTGCGAGAGACGCCATTGAACTGATCGGCGGCCCTCAGCGCGGACAGATCAAGGCCTGCGAACAACCCGATTGCCGCATGTTGTTCCTCGATACTTCGCAAAGTTCGAGACGGCGCTGGTGCTCGATGGACCGTTGCGGCAGCCGGGCCAAGGGCGCGGCATTCCGCTCCCGCCATAGGCCGGAACCTTCCGGAGAAGAATTGGGCGGCCATGGACACGGTGGAGAGAAACAGGGCGCCTGATAGAGCCGGGCGCTGGGTTAGAATGCATATTATTTATAAAAATCAATAAATTATGAATAATTCGTTTAAAAGAGGGAGGTCACAATGGACGCTGGGGGTGAAGGCACCAATGGTTCGGCGGGATTCGTTCTTGCCCTTGTCACGGCCACCTTCCTCATGGGATCGAGCTTCGTCGCTGGTAAGCTGTTGCTGCAGGATGGATTCGACCCCATGGTACTCGTCGGCTGGCGTTTTATCGTAGCCGCCACCGCGACCTTGCCACTCGCCTTCCTTGAAAACGGCCGGTTCCTCACCGGTATTCTCCCCGCACAGACGAACCCGCGCGTTTGGGGCACCATCATCCTCATCGGTCTGCTCCAGACCGCTGGCGTCATGAGCCTGTTGTTCCTGGCCATGCAATCCATTTCGGCCTCGACCGCCGCCATTCTCCTGTTCACCAATCCGATCTGGGTCGCCCTTCTCGGAAGGGTCTTTCTAGGCGAAACGCTGAACCCCACGCGGGTCGCCGGCCTCCTTTTCGGCATCACAGGCGCGGGTCTCGCTTTGGGCGTCAATCCCATGACCATTTTTTCCCCGAATGCCTCGCATGGGGAAATCATCGGACTTTCATCGGCTTTCTGCTGGGCTTGCGCGACAATCGTCAACAAGCGCGCGCGCCTCCCTGTACGCGTGTGGACCTTGAGCTTTTGGCAGATGGGGATTGGCGGACTCGTCGTGCTCGCTGTTGGTTATGCGCGTGGCGGTCATTGGCCTGCTCATGTGAGTGCGGCGCAATGGGTCTATTTCCTCTGGTTGGCGATTCCGGCTTCGACTGGCTCGTTCGGGCTCTGGTTCGTTGCGCTTGCGCGCGGCGGCGCGACACGAGCGAGCGGCTTTCTGTTTCTCGCTCCGTTCTTTGCCGTGATTCTTTCTTTTTTGACGCTCGGAACGACGCTCACATTCACTCAAACCCTCGGTGGCATCCTGATTGGCCTCGCCTTGTGGCTTATGAACCGGCCAGCTTCTTCTAAAACCAAGGAGAGGGAGCCGCTTGTGCTCCAATGTCCGCCTTCTCCCAACAGGTGAAGGAAACGGCCTTTGCACGATTTGTTTCCGCTCGAATGAATATGCGAATGCGAACCGATCGGCATTCATGCCGATCCATAAGCCCATTCCATAACAAAAAGGCTGGCGAACCCGGTTCGCCAGCCCCATGAACAGATTGACAGATACGAGGGTGTCTGCCGCAATCAGCGCTTTTCGATCGTGACGTAATCGCGCTGCGTATAGCCGGTGTAGAGCTGGCGCGGACGGCCGATCTTCTGCGCCGGATCCTCGATCATTTCCTTCCATTGCGCGATCCAGCCCGAGGTGCGGGCGAGTGCGAACAGAACCGTGAAGAGTGAGGTCGGGAAGCCCATCGCCTTCAGGGTGATACCGGAATAGAAGTCGATGTTCGGATAGAGCTTCTTCTCGATGAAATATTCATCGTGAAGGGCGATCTTCTCGAGTTCGACCGCGACGTCGAGCAGCGGATCGTCCTTGATGCCGAGATTGGTCAGCACTTCGTGACAGGTCTTCTGCATGATCTTCGCGCGCGGATCGTAATTCTTATACACGCGGTGACCAAAGCCCATGAGACGGAAGGGATCATCCTTGTCCTTGGCCTTGGCAATATATTTCGGAATATTCTCGACGGTGCCGATTTCCTCCAGCATCTTCAATGCGGCTTCGTTGGCGCCACCATGAGCGGGACCCCAGAGGCAGGCAACGCCGGCGGCGATGCAGGCGAAGGGATTGGCGCCCGAGGAGCCGGCGAGACGCACGGTCGAGGTCGAAGCGTTCTGTTCGTGGTCGGCGTGGAGAATGAAGATCTTTTCAAGCGCGTCGGCGAGGACGGGATTGACCTTGTATTCTTCCGCAGGCACCGCGAAGCACATATGCAGGAAGTTCGCGGCATAGCCGAGATCGTTTTTCGGATACACGAAGGGCTGACCAACAGTGTATTTGTACGCCATCGCCGCCAGCGTCGGGATCTTCGCGATCAGGCGCATCGAAGCGATCATGCGCTGTTTGGGATCGTGAATATCGGTCGAGTCGTGATAGAAGGCGGACAGCGCGCCAACGACGGCAACGAGAATGGCCATCGGATGCGCATCGCGCCGGAACCCGTTGTAGAAGCGGGTCAATTGCTCATGCACCATCGTGTGCATGGTAATGCGTTTATCGAAATCTTCCTTCTGCGCCTTGGTGGGCAGTTCCCCGTAGAGCAGCAGATAGGCGGTTTCCAGGAAGTCGCCCTGTTCGGCGAGCTGGTCGATCGGATAACCGCGGTAAAGAAGGATGCCCGCATCGCCATCGATGTAGGTGATCTGGGATTCGCAGCTCGCCGTGGAGGTGAATCCGGGATCGTAAGTGAATGCGCCGGTTTGCGCATAGAATTTGCCGATATCGACGACCGATGGGCCAATGGTCCCGGCCTTGACCGGAAAATTATAGGACTTGTCGTCGAGACTAAAGGAGCCGATCGTCGCGCTCATCAAGACCGCCTTCTTGGTTCGATGTATCGGGGCCGGATTCCAAATTCATTGCCGGAATCCAGAGCCACACGGCTTGTGCAGCGCGCAATTCACTAGCCATTCATCCGTCTCTGTCAAGGCGCGCAGGATTGCGCCTTTAGGCAGGCATTCGCTTTTTCAGAAAATATTTCCAAACGGATTCTCGCCGCAATTTCATGGGCAAGGCTCATGATGGCCGTGTCTCCATTACAAGCTGTTGTGATGGATGAGGTTCGGTCTGGGCACTGCCGCGCTGCAGTCGGTATCAAGCCCCGCTCGCCTGATCGAGCAAGCGTCCGAGCCCTTCCTCGCGGCCGAGGACCTCCAGCACGTCGAAAATGCCCGGCGAGGTCGCGCGGCCAGTCAATGCCGCGCGCAGCGGCTGTGCCACCTGGCCGAGCTTGACGCCTGTCTCGGCAACATAGCCGCGCACGATGGCTTCAAGCGGCTCCGCCTTCCATTCGGCGCAGGCGGTGAACAGCGGTAGCAGCGCGCCAATATGCTCCCTCGCTTTATCGTCGAGCAGTGCCTGCGCCTTGGCGTCGAGCATCAAAGGGCGTTTGGCGAACAGGAATTGCGCGCCATCCAGCAATTCGACCAAAGTCTTCGCCCGTTCCTTAAGCCCGGGCATTGCCGCCAGCAATTGCGCTTTCCGCTCGGGCGTAAATTCCAGTGGGAGCACCGGTTTGTTCGGCAGATGGGGCAGGGTGGCTGTGAGCGTCTCAACGAGATAGGCATCATCAGCGTGGCGCAGATAATGTCCGTTCATGTTTTCGAGCTTGGCGAAATCGAACCGGGCCGGCGAACGGCCGACATTCGCGAGATCGAAAGCGGCGATCATCTCCTCGGTCGAAAAGAATTCTTTGTCGCCCTGGCTCCAGCCGAGCCGCACCAGATAATTGCGCAGGGCTTCCGGCAGATAGCCCATGCCGCGATAGGCATCGACGCCGAGAGCGCCATGCCGCTTCGACAATTTGGCGCCATCCGCGCCGTGAATGAGCGGGATATGGGCCATGGAGGGCACCTGCCAGCCAAGAGCCTGATAGATCTGCATCTGCCGCGCGGCATTGGTCAGATGATCGTCTCCACGGATGATTTGCGTCACCCCCATGTCGTGATCGTCGACGACCACGGCGAGCATGTAGGTTGGCGTCCCGTCCGAGCGCAGCAACACGAGATCGTCGAGGTCCTTGTTGGCCCAGGTCACACGGCCTTGCACCTTGTCGTCGAGAACGGTTTCCCCATCGCGTGGCGCCTTGAGGCGGACCACCGGTTTGACGTCGGAAGGTGCTTCGCTCGCCGGCCGGTCGCGCCAACGCCCGTCGTAACGCGGTGGCCGGCCCTCCTTGCGCGCCAATTCGCGCATTTCCTCAAGCTCCTGCGGCGTCGCGTAGCAATGATAGGCATGGCCCTTTTCGAGCAGCGAATAGACCACTTCGCGATGCCTTTCGGCGCGCTGGAATTGGTAGATGACATCGCCGTCCCACTGCAGCCCGAGCCAGGAGAGCCCGTCGAGAATGGCCGCTATGGCCGCGTCGGTGGAGCGTTCGCGATCCGTATCCTCGATCCGCAACAGCATCCTGCCGCCCGCGTGCCGGGCGAACAACCAGTTGAAGAGAGCCGTGCGCGCGCCGCCAATATGCAGAAAGCCGGTCGGCGAGGGAGCAAAACGGGTAACAACTTCATCGGACATGGCGAAATCCAGGAAAACAGGCGAGCGGCCGAACGGTGGACGGCAGTATCGAACGGAAAATATAATGCATAACGCGGGCATTTTCGGCTGACGCGGACGCGCCGCGTCGTGTAGCATGGAATAGTCGAAAGAAAAGCGCCTTGGCGCTCCACCGCGGAGAAATAGCCGGGGGCATCCATATCACACCCCGTGCGCAACCCGGACAACGCCTGTCGAAGAGCGTGAATGGCACGAGTTTCCACGACGCCTGTCCCGATCACATCAGTCGGAGCCGCCGAGGCGCCCATCGGGGATCGGATGGGAGAGGAAGCTGCCGCGCTGCCAGGCCGCAGCCTCTTCGGTGGGGTGTGGCGGATCTATGCGCGGGCCTTCGAAATTGAGATCGCCGATAGGCGCCTTTTCCTGTGGCTGCCGGTGGCGATGGGGGCGGGCGTTATTCTCTATTTTTGCGCGGCGCGTGAGCCATTGCTCTGGCTCAATGCCGCATTGGGCGTGCTTTTCGGCCTCCTCGCTTTTGTGTGCCGTGAAAGACGATTGATCTTCGTCCTCTTCCTCGGTCTTTGCGCGGTCTTCGCCGGCGAGCTTTCCGCCGGCCTGCGCAGCGCCCGTGTCGTGGCGCCAATGATCGCCAGGACCACGATCGTGACCGTTGAAGGCATGATCGAGCAGATGGACTACCGGCAGAGGGGCGCCCGTTTCGTCTTGCGTGTCGGCGCGGTCGAAGGAATGGATCCGGCCAAAACGCCCTTTCGGGTGCGGCTATCCACGCGCCGCGCCCCGCCCTTTGGCGCGGGGACCTATGTGCGCATGAAGGCGCGGCTGTTGCCACCCGCGCGCGCGAGCCTTCCGGGTGGTTATGATTTCGCGCGAGACGCTTTTTTTGCCCGCATCGGGGCGGTCGGTTCAGTACTCGGACGGATTGAGACCGTCGCGGCGCCGGATCCTCCCGACTTCAAGCAGCGGATGATGATGGCGCTCGATCGTGGGCGTAATGCACTTGCCCTGCGGATCAATACGATCGTTGGCGGTGATGCCGGTGCGATCGCCGCCGCCATGGTGACAGGTAAACGCGATCTCCTCTCCGAGGACGCCAAGGAGATCATCCGGGAAGCGGGCATATTCCACATCATCACGATTTCCGGTGTGCAGATGACGCTCGTCGCCGGCATTTTCTTCGTCGGCTTGCGGCAATTGCTGGCGTTGAGCCCCACACTGGTCTTGACCTATCCGATCAAGAAATGGGCGGCAGGCGCGGCGATCCTCGCCGCCATCCTCTACGATATAGCGACTGGTTCGCGCGTCGGCACCGAACGCGCTCTGGTCATGACCACCATCATGCTCACGGCGGTTCTCTGCGACAGGCAGGCGCTGACCATGCGCAATCTCGCTTTTGCCAGTTTCTTCGTGCTTTTTGTGGAGCCCGAAGCCATTCTCGGGGCGAGTTTCCAGCTCTCCTTCGCCGCTGTGGCGGCTCTGGTCGCCGTTTACGAATCGCGCGTGGCGGAACGTCTTAGGGAAAATGCGGAGGCTTATCGACCGCTCCCGGCAACGGCCGTCTCGGTAACAGGCGTACGCCATTTCCTGCGGATCGCGCACGAAACAGCGTGGGGCTTTGTGCGGCAAGGGCCGGGCGCCTTGCTCTTCGCGACCTTCTGCGCAACCTCGGCGACGGCCTCTTTCATGGCCTATCAATTCCACGAGCTCAGCCCCTATGTCCTGATCGGCAATCCCTTGACCCTGTCGATCATCGAGATTTTCGCCGTGCCCGGTGCGCTTCTCGGCACTCTGCTTTATCCACTGGGGCTCGATGGCTTCGTCTGGCATTATGTGGGCGCAGGCATCAATTTCATCCTCTGGCTGGCGAAGATCATCGGCAGCTGGCCGGGCGCGACTCTGCATCTTCCGGCCTTTGCACCCTGGTCGCTCATTTTTCTGAGTCTCGGTGTCCTTTCTGCCGTCCTGTGGCGCAGCCTGCCGCTGCGGATAACGGCAATTCCGCTCATTCTCATCGGTCTCGCGGGGGCTTTCACCGGCCCGCGCTTCGATCTCACTGTCCCTCCGACCGGCGACTATCTCGCTCTGCGCGGCGCCGATGGCCGTCTCGGCATTCTCGGGCCAAGGCCGAGCGATTTCGGCGCGGAACAATGGTTGCGCGCCGACGCGGATGGCCGCATGGCACGCGGCGCTCGGCTGAACGATGCCTGCGATCGATCGGGATGCGTCGGCTGGCTTGCCGACGGGCGCGCCGTGGCCCTCGTCCTCGACCGGGAAGCCTTCGTGGAAGATTGCCGCCGCGCCGCGATCCTCGTCACGCCGCTTAAGGCTCCTGAAGGCTGCGCCGCGGAAATCCTGATCGACCGACCGTTCCTGCAAGAGAGCGGCGCGATTACCCTACGTCTTGATCGCGCCGTGCCCGTGCTGCGAACGGCGCGGGCACCGGACGAGAACCGACCCTGGTCTCCAGCGCCGCCGCAGCATTGGCGCGCAAATCCGCTGAAAAGCAGTGGACGAGAATGGTGGCAGCCCGCGAGGCCGCGGCCGGAGGCTACGGCGGACCAACAACAGGACAGTGAGGAGACAGAGGATGGAATGCCCGATCAGGCGGCCGATGACGCCACGCCACCCGATTGAATGAGGGTCCCAACCTCTGGCGATGCCAGCCAATGTTTCAGAAAGCGTTGGGCACGATCCTTCAAGCCATCGCGCAGCTGCTCGTTGCGAGCGCGGAGCGCCGTGATATCAACGCCCGCCTTGGCAAGTTCAAAGGCATGACCAATCAGCCAGCGTTCGAATCCATCGCCGCCAGCTTCCGGATGAAACTGGATTCCGAGAGCCTGCGGTCCGAAGGCAAAGGCCTGATGGGCGCAAATGTCGGTACTGGCAAGCAGCGTCGCGCCTTCGGGCAGATCGAATGTATCGCCATGCCAGTGGAGAACCTCTTCTCCCGCGAAGGCTGTGAAGGGCGATGCCTGTCCGGCTTCCGTCAGAATGATCGGCTTGAAACCGATTTCTTTGGCGGGTCCGGGAAACACCTTCGCCCCTAGCGCCCGCGCCATGAGTTGCGCGCCAAGACAGATTCCCATCAGCGGGTGGCCTGCGGCAAGCCGTTTTTCGATGAGCCTGATTTCGTCGCTCAGAAAAGGATAGATATCCTCCTCATAGGCGCCGATCGGCCCGCCGAGCACGAAGAGGAGATCGGCCTCGGTAAACTCAGGCCCGTCGAGCGGATCACAACCCGCTTCCCTGTAATCGAGCGTAAAGCCTGCTTCACGCAGCACCGATTCGAAAGCACCAAGATCCTCGAAGGCCAGATGACGAATGGCAATCGCGCTTTTGGACATCGATTCCTCGCTTACAGAAGGACATTCCAAGGAATTGCGCCGAAATGCTTCGGCAACGAAGCCACAGCCGCATTCCGACTTGGTTTCGGCGGCGATTTCCCCTTAAAATGCGGGGAACAAAGGACCGGATGGATATGGCGGATATTTTAAAGCGGATCGAAGCTTATAAGAGGCAGGAAATCGCGCAAGCGAAAGAAAATGTCAGCCTCGACATTCTGCGCCGCCGCTGCGAAGAGGTTGAAAAACCGCGCGGATTCATCGATGCCCTGGCGGCGAAGCGACAAAACGGCGAGACGGCGCTCATCGCTGAAATCAAAAAAGCCAGTCCCTCGAAAGGACTGATCCGCGCCGATTTCGATCCGCCTGCGCTGGCGCGGGCCTATGAGGCGGGCGGTGCGGCCTGCCTTTCGATTTTAACCGATACGCCATCCTTCCAGGGACTGCCAGCCTATCTCACCGCCGCGCGGAATGTGGTCCGCCTGCCGGTGCTGCGCAAGGATTTCCTGTTCGATCCCTATCAGGTTTACGAGGCGCGCGCCTGGGGCGCCGATTGCATCCTGATCATCATGGCTTGCGTCGATGACGCGCTGGCGCGCTCTTTGCGCGATGCGGCGCACGAGACCGGCATGGATTGTCTTGTCGAAGTCCATGACGAGGCTGAACTAGAGCGCGCTTTGCGGCTAGAAACCCGGCTGGTCGGTATCAATAACCGCGATTTGAGGACTTTCACCGTCTCGCTCGAAACCAGTGAGAGGCTGGCGGCGAAAATTCCCGCTGATCGCATGATCGTCGGTGAGAGCGGTATTTTCACCGCGCAGGATTGCTGGCGGCTCAGAGCGCATGGCATCTTCTGTGTGCTCGTCGGCGAAAGCCTGATGCGCGAGGCCGATGTGACGGCGGCGACACGCCGGCTGCTCGCCCAACCGGCGGGCGTGGAGGCAAACGATCGGGCCTCTGTCGTCTCATGACCAGCCTGACCCATCTTTCGAGCCAGGGCGAGGCGGCCATGGTCGATGTCTCCGCCAAGGCCGAGACCGACCGCACGGCGATTGCCGAAGGCCATGTCGTCATGCTTCCGGAGACGCTGGAGCTCGCTCTCTCCGGCAATGCCAAGAAGGGCGATGTTATGGCGGCTGCCCGCATCGCCGGCATTATGGCGGCGAAGAAAACCCATGAACTGATCCCGCTCTGCCATCCGCTGCTTCTCACCAAGGTGAGCGTGGATATCGAACCGGACGCCACCCTTCCGGGTTTTCGCGTCACGGCGCTCGCCAAAGTCAAGGGACAGACCGGCGTTGAAATGGAAGCTTTGACGGCGGTTTCCATCGCCTGTCTCACACTTTACGACATGTTGAAGGCGGTGGACCGTTTCATGCGTATCGAAGGCATTGGTCTTCTGGAAAAGCAGGGCGGAAAATCCGGCTCCTGGAAAAGAAACGCGGAATGAACGTGGCTTTCCCCTCATCGGGTGCTGCCGGCACGGCCGGTGATGCGCCCAAAACCGGTCTTTCCGTCGCCGAAGCGAAGCGGCGCATTCTGGCCCAGGTCGCACGGCCGCATGGCGAGGAACATGTGCCGATTGAGGAGGCCTGTGGCCGCACCCTCGCGCAGCCACTGGTCGCGGGACGCACGCAACCGCCTTTCGATGTCTCGGCGATGGACGGCTATGCGATCCGTGCCGAGGATGTGACTGGAGATTTGGCTGGCGGCGAAGGCGCGGTGGTCAGGCTCAGGCTGATTGGAGAAAGCGCCGCCGGTCACGGCTTCGATGGACGCCTCGGCCCCATGGAGACGGTGCGTATCTTCACTGGCGCGCCCGTCCCGGAAGGTGCCGACACGATCCTGATCCAGGAATTGGCGACGCGGGAGGACGCCTGGATCATCCCGCAAAAAGTCCCGCCGCGCGGACGTTATATCCGCCCGGCAGGCCAGGATTTTGCGGCGGGAGACATCCTCATCAACGCCGGGCGCCGTCTCACGCCAGCCGATATCGGTCTCGCGGCAGCGGCTAATTATGCGACGGTTCCGGTGTTCGAGCGCCCGCGTATCGCGATTCTCGCGACTGGCGATGAACTGGTGAGGCCAGGGGAGGCGCTTGGGCCATCCCAGATCGTCTCGTCCAATCCCTATGCCATTGCCGCGCTGGTGCGCGAGGCGGGCGGCCTGCCGATCGATCTCGGCATAGCTGGCGACAAGCTCGAGGATTTGGCGCGCGCCATTGAGGCCGCGCGGCAGGCAAAGGCCCATGCTCTGGTGACATCGGGCGGCGTTTCCGTCGGCGATCATGATCTCGTGCGCAAGGCGCTCAGCGATGAAGGCATGGAGCTGAATTTCTGGCGCATTGCCATGCGGCCCGGACGGCCGCTGATCCATGGACGGCTCCATGATCAATCCGGCGATATGGCGATTCTCGGCCTGCCGGGTAATCCGGTCGCGGCCATGGTTTGCGGCCTGTTGTTTTTGAAGCCGCTGGTCCGCGCCCTTGGCGGAGAACAGGTGGTTTTCGAGGAAGAGGTCAGCGAACCTGCGGTGCTTGCCTCCGCAGTCGCAGAAAATGACGGGCGTGAAGATTTCCTGCGCGCCGTCTACCGCTATGACGGCGCGGGATTGCCCTTGGTCACACCATTCGCGGCGCAGGATTCCGCCCTGCTGAGCGTCCTGTCCCATGCCAATTGCCTGCTGATCCGTCCGCCTCATGCGGTTCCCGCGCAGGTTGGCGAGCCCTGCCGGATCATCCGTATCGATCGGTAAGAATCGATCTCGTTTCCTCCTGCCGCCATAAGGAATTCTTCACCTCGATGCGCTGACGTTCAAGAAAGAACGCCCCCAGATTGGAATGCAGCTTGCGGAACACAGGGCGAACATATATAGTTTGTTCACTGTTTGTTTGGAGCAAGCCGCACGGCGATTCCGGTCATTAGGGCGGTTTGCCGCCTCCACCTGCGAACCACACGATCTTTCGAGGGATGAAAGGGGCAAACAATGCTCACCAAGAAGCAAAGTGAATTGCTGCGCTTCATTCATGAGCGCCTCCAGGCAACCGGGGTCCCGCCCTCTTTCGACGAAATGAAGGAAGCGCTCGATCTTCGCTCCAAATCGGGCATTCACCGCCTGGTCATGGCACTTGAAGAACGCGGTTTCATCCGGCGCCTTCCCAATCGCGCACGGGCGCTTGAGGTTCTCAAACTGCCGGATGGCTCAATACCCTTGGGAGCTTCGGCTCCTTCCGCGCCCGTGAAGCCCAAGAAATTCTCTCCCAGCGTCATCGAGGGAGATCTCGGCCGGGTCAAGCCGATGACCCCGCATTTCGATGAGGATGGGCAGGAGGCGGCCATCGTCTCCATTCCGGTCATGGGCCGTATCGCGGCCGGTACACCAATCAGCGCCTTGCAGCATCGCAGCCATACGATCGGCCTGCCGCCCGATATGCTGCCTCTCGGGGAACATTACGCCCTTGAAGTGCGCGGCGATTCGATGATCGATGCCGGCATTCTCGATGCCGATACGGTGATCATCCGGCGGCAGGACACAGCGGAAAATGGTGATATCGTCGTGGCTCTGATCGACGATGAGGAAGCGACGCTCAAACGTCTGCGCCGTCGCGGCGCGTCGATTGCGCTGGAGCCTGCCAATGCCGCCTATGAGACGCGGATTTTCGGTCCAGACCGCGTACGTATCCAGGGCAAGCTCGTGAGTCTGATCCGGCGTTACTGACTCAGGATCGGGCACTTTGGCTGGACGCATGGACCAATCACAGGTGCTCAACCGGACCCCGCTGGCTCCTTTCTCGCATTCCGCTTAAGGTGAGCATCAATAGCGGAAATGATGGACTGGGTCATGGACAGGGACGAGATCGTCAAACAGCTCGCGGGACTCGAGGTTGAGCTGATCAATCGCATCTGGGGTTGCGTCGCCGAGGAAGAAGATACGTTCGAATTCATTTCCCGCCAGCTCGTCGCCAAGCCTGAGGACGCCGATCTCCAGAATTTCATCAATCATGCGCTGACGGGTGTTTTGCTCGCTGTCGCCTTCTATCGTTTCAAGGAAACGATGAAGCCGTTCCTGAAGCCGGAAGAGATGGCGGAGGCCTTTATGCGCATGACGCACAACAAGGCGAAGAATGTCGTCGATCATTGGCATGAACATCCGGAATGATGCGTGGTATATATTCCGTGTATGTGAGTGCTGCCCTGCATAATCCAGGACACAATCAAAGTTCCGGTTTCATGGCCCTCATAATCCGGCCGACGGGTTGAAGACTGGAAGGATCAGAGACACCCTTGCGCCGCCGCCGGGCCGGTCGGCGATTTCGATGTCGCCACCCTGGGCGCGGGCGAGATTGCGGGCGATGGCAAGGCCGAGGCCCGCACCGCCGCCTTGCCGCGAGCGCGATGGCTCGAGCCGGGTGAAGGGCTCCATCACCGCTTCGCGCGCTTCCGGCGCGATACCCGGACCGCGATCCTCGACGACGAGGCGAACAAGGCCATTGTAGGCTTTCAGCGAAAGATCCGCGCAGGCGCCATATTTCAGCGCATTATCGACCAGATTGGCGACGATGCGGCGCAATGCCAGGGAATCGCCGAGAATTGGCGCGCTTTCCCTATGAAGAATTCGCACCGGCGCACCGGCCCTGCGGCGGGCCTCGGCTTCTGTCAGGGTGATCGCTTCAAGATCAAGCCATTCCTCCTGCAATTGCCCCGCACCAGCCTGGGTGGCGAGCAGGGAATCATCGAGCAGGCGGATCATATCCTTGATATCGCCGATGGCGGCCAATTTTTCATGAGGATCAGGAATGGCTTCTACGCGCAGACGC
The DNA here is from genome assembly GCF_000745425.1 of Beijerinckia mobilis. Lineage (GTDB taxonomy): Bacteria > Pseudomonadota > Alphaproteobacteria > Rhizobiales > Beijerinckiaceae > Beijerinckia > Beijerinckia mobilis. The sequence goes on along the minus strand of NZ_JQJH01000009.1, from coordinate 144,540 downwards.
AGGCGCGTGGCACAGGTGCGCAGATCATGGGAAATGCCGCCGATCAGAGCCATGCGCGCGCGCAAGAGCCCGGAGATCCGTTTCTGAAGCCGTGTAAAGGCGTCCGCGAGTGAGCGGATTTCCGGCGCGCCGCCGGACGGCACGACGACTGGGGTCGCCGTACCATCAAGATCGATATGGTCGAGCGCACGGGCGAGCTGGCGCAGCGGCCGCGTTTCGTGCGTGACGCCGAGAAGCACGATCAAGGCGATGATCGCGGCGATGAGACCGCTCAGAAGACCGATGGGCAGGCCGAAAGGCGAAATGGAGGGTGGAACCCGCGCGGCAAGGACCAATCTTTGTCCGTCGTGCAAGGCGATGACGAGATCGAATTCATTCAGCAAACGCTGTCTCAGCCGCTTCAAAGGCTCAAAAGGCGAAGGGCGAGGGGGCCTGGCCACGGCGAGCATTCTTTCGCCCAAAACCGCCCGATAGGCTTGAGCAAGCTGAGGTTCCAGAGGCCTGCCATCGTCAAGCCGGGCTTCGCTCTCGATCGATGAATGAAGCGCTGGTCCGTTCACGGCACTCAGCAAAACGCTGCGTTCCTGCTCGGTGACTGCATTGTCGATCAGCGTGGCAATGACGGCCACGCGCTCCGGGGGCAGAACAGCAAGTGTCGTATTCTGGCCATCCCGGACGTAAAACAGGGCCAGGCTGATGAGCCAAAGATTGATGATGCCGATGAAGCCGATCAGGCCCAGCCGGGCAGACAATGAAAGGCGGCGCAGAAACAGAGGCGGCCGGCTCATCGCAACTCCTCGCGGCGCCCATGTGATGCTTTCATGACGCAATCATCATGGCGCACTCACGACGCATTCGTGACGCATTCATGGCGCAGACGTTACAACAGCGGTAAACAAATATCCGCCGTTGCGGACCGTGGCGATCAATTCGACTGAATCGAGTTTCTTGCGCAACCGTGAAACCAGCATGTCGATCGCCCGGTCGAAGGGATCTCGGGAGCGGCCGTGAACCAGATCAAGCAATTGCTCACGCGTCAGAACCCGGCGTGGGCGCTGGACGAAACAGGCAAGCAATTCGAATTCCGCGCTGGTCAAGGCGACGGCACCCTCCGGACCCGTCAGGCTGCGGGCATCGATATCGATCTGATACTCGCCGAATACAAAACGCCGCGACGGCGGTGAGAGGGGCGTTCCCACACGGCGCAGGACTGCACGAATGCGCGCAAGCAGTTCGCGCGGATCGAATGGCTTGCAGACATAATCATCGGCACCGAGTTCGAGACCAACGATGCGGTCCACCGAGTCGCTTTTGGCGGTGATGATGATGACCGGCGTGTTCCCGAGCGCACGAAGGCGCCGGCAGAGCGCCAGCCCGTCCTCGCCAGGCAGCATGAGATCGAGCAGGATCAGGTCCGGCATCGCGCGGCGCAGTGCCTCGTCCATTTCGTTGCCGTTGCTGACGGCATCAAAAGCAAAATTTTCGCGATGAAAGAAATCGGCAAGCAGACGCCGGATCTCCGGATCATCCTCGACAAGCAGCAATCGTTTTTCATCGGCGTTCATGGAAACATTGTTTCCGAACAGCGGTCTTTGAGCAAGAGGGGCGGCGGGCCTGTTACAAAAGATGACAAATCGCGCACAAATCGCGACATCCGCATGAAACGGGCGAGACAAAAGACTGCGATGTTCCTGACTGTCGGCAGCGCAGTCCTGCCGGGCATATATTATTGGAGAATCGCATGTATAAGACGCTCCTGTCTGGCCTTGTGGCCGGTGCGGTCATATTCGCCACCCTTCACCCCGCCAATGCCTTCAGCCGCAATGGCTCCTTCACCGGCGCACGCGGCACAACAAGCTGGGGTGGTTCCGGCTCCTGCTCGGGTGGCTCTTGCTCGCATAGCGCTGGTGGAACAGGACCGGCCGGACGCAGCTGGAACCGCCAAGGCTCTTCGAGTTGCGCCAACGGCACATGCTCAGGCTCGGGCACCTACACCGGACCCAGAGGCGGAACCGTTCAGCACGGCTATTCAGTTTCCCGCTGATCCTGGTGTTTTCGGACAGATCCGGAAACATCCCACTAAAGAATCCAGAGCATTTTCGATTGAACGAAAATTAGCTTAGAATAACAAATATTTGAGAATACGAATATTTTTTATGTATGCGTCCGGTAACTACGGACATGCACCCATTGCAGGCTTCAATCAAAGGGCAGGCGATCGCCTGCCCATTTCCCCTACGCTCGCTTGTGCTCATGATACCCAGGCTTCCGTGGCCTGAGTGATATTGACGCGTGTTTCGCTGGAGCTGGAGGCTTTATGGCAATCTTCCTCGTCCAGGCCGGCATGTCGATACGGTTCGCGCTCCTCGCGATTTTCTTGATGGGCGTCGAATATGTCGTCTCCCGTGCGATGAAACGGCAGGTCTATGATCTGTCCGAAACTTTGGCCTCTCTCGCCATCTCATGGACGCATATTCTGATCCGCACCGCGGAGGTGGGGCTTGTCGCCTTGCCCTTTCTCTTTGTCCACCATCTCCGGCTGTTCACCATCGAAATGAATGCCGCGAGTTGGGTCTTTCTCTTTTTCCTGAGTGAATTTGCTTATTACTGGCAGCATAGGGCGGGTCATCGCATCGCCTTCATGTGGGCCAATCATGCCGTCCACCATTCGGCGACGAAGCTCAATCTGAGTGCCGCCGTGCGTCTAGGCTGGGCCGCCAATCTGTCCGGCTCCTTCCTTTTCCTGCTGCCTCTCGTCTGGATTGGTTTTCCGCCAGCCGCAGTCTTGATGATGTTCGGCGTGGGAATTTTATATCAATTTTTCATCCATGCCGATGTGCCGGTGAGGCTCGGTCCATTGGAGTGGATCTTCAACACACCGATGCACCATCGCATACATCACGCATCCAATGCCGCCTGTCTCGATCGCAATTACGGTGGCGTGCTGATCGTGTTCGACCGGTTGTTCGGCACCTTTGCTGAAGCGCCCGCCGGTGAAACCCTGGTCTATGGCGTGTGTGGCGCGCGGCGCAGCGTCAATCCGGTTTGGATCATCCTGCGGGAATGGGTTTCGTTGACGCGCCGCATACTCTCCGCGCCAGATTTTATCGGTGCCGTGAGAGTGCTGTTCGGGCCGCCGTCACTTGAGAGCCGGCGCTCGACACCCTGTCCACCCATCCTTTGTCATTGTGGAGAAAAATGATGAACAAACATATACTTGCCTTCTCTTCCCTGGCTTTTGCCTCGGCCCTTGCTTTTTCGTCTGCCCCTGCTTTTGCGCAGAATGCCGCCATGATGCAAGCGCGCTCCGCCTGCCAGGCTGACGTGAAGGCGCTCTGCCCGAATGTGTCGCCCGGCGGCGGCCGCATCATGGAATGTCTCAAGAGCCAGGGGGACAAGGTGAGCAGCGGCTGCCGCGCGGCTTTGACCTCGGCGGCTCATGCGCAGCCTCACTGATCCCAATCTATCGCGATCAGTGAGGTTCGGCTTGAGCGCCGCTGCGCCGCAGTCGCGGGGACAAGTTACAATGAGTCATGCTCATTGTAACTTTGCATCAGGCCCTCGATAACGCTCCTGCCGCCGGCCGTCTGCCGCAATAACAGACCCGATCTCAAATCTCATCGGTATGAGAGCCGCACGGCGGATGGGAGCAATCCCATCCGCCGTATGCATTGGCAAGTCTCGTCCTTATGGCGCGTCCCGTTACGAACTCACCTGCTGTTCGAGTTCCAACGCCCGCGCCTTTGCCGAATAATGCGAGGCATTGTTCTTGCCGGCACAGGCATCTCTCGCAAAGGCGATGAGATGATGGGCGACGATACCGCAGCGGATGATCGGCTCGACCCGGCCACGCGAAAGCGAGAACAGGACGAAACGCCAGAATTCGGCTTTGTAATCGCTGCGCAGGCCGACTTTCCAGATGATTTTCGTCAGATAATACAACCCCTTGCGGATGTTGCGCGGCGACAGACGCTGTCGGCTCGCGGGCCGCCTTATCTTATTGGGAAAAGTGTGGTCGAGTTGATAGCGATAGCGGTCGAAGAGTGCTTTCGGCTGATAGGCCTTGTCCATGCATTCCCGCCACATGGTGAGCACGGACTCATAAGGCAGCTTGAAAATGACATTCGATTCAAGTTCGGCATTATCGCAGAGACGGCCTTCCTTTTCGAGCCGTTCCCACAAAGGCGTGCCGGGCAGGGCTTGCAGCAGATTGATCGTCAGCAGTGGAATATGGGATTCCTGCACAAAGCGGATAAGATTGCCGCCAGTCTCCAAAGTATCGGTATCGAGCCCCAGAATGATGCCGGACACGACCTCCATGCCGTAGCTGTTGATCGTATTGATCGCCTCCAGGATCGGCACCGCCATATTATGTTGCTTTGAAATGGCCTTCAGAGCCTGCGGTTCGGGTGTCTCGATGCCGCAGAAGATCGTGTCGAAGCCGGCCTCCCGCATCATGGCGAGAATATCGGGTGAACGGGCGATATTAAGCGTCGCCTCGCAGGCCAGAGAGAGCGCATAGCCGTTGCGCTTCTGCCAGTCGATCAAATGCGGTAGGAGATCCTTGAGCGCATTGCGGTTGGCGACGAGATTGTCATCGACGAAATAGACCGAACCGACGACGCCTTCCTCGAGCAATCGATCGAGTTCAATGACGATCTGATCCTTCGACTTGAGCCGCGCGACCCGCCCGTAGAGACCTGGAATATCGCAAAATTCACATGTATACGGACAGCCGCTTGAAAATTGTATGCTGCCGAGAAAATATTTGTCGATCGGCGCGAGTTCGTATGCGGGCACCGGGAAATCGGCGAGGTCGCGCCGCACTCCAGTGCGCAAAACCACCTGTTCAGGCGGCCGCGTCACATCTTTCGCCAGAATGTCGACGAGTTCCTGCGTGGCGTCGCCGAGTTCCCCGACATGTAGATAATCGAAGTCCGGATAATAATGCGGGCAAGCCGAGACTGAAGGGCCGCCAAGCGCCGTGACCTTGTTGAAGACATGGGCTCTGCGGCCGATATCCTCAATCTGGCGCCTTTGAATATGCATGCCACTGACGAAGACCACATCCGCCCAGCGAAAATCCTCGGCGGTCGCAGCGCTCATATTTTCGTCGATGAAACGGACTTCCCAGTTCTCCGGCAGAACCGCTGCAACAACGAGCAGGCCCTGCGGGGGCATGAAGGCTTTGACCCCGTCCGTCAATTCATAGGCATATTCGAACGTCCCGAACGACGGAACGTAGCGGGGAAAGACGCAAAGAATACGTCGTCGGTCGGGAGCTGAAAAACGGGTCATGAGCCTGGAAATCCATGCAGCCGATTACCGATCGGACATCAAAACCGGCGTCTCGATGAAAACGAGCCGGTTTTGCTGCCTTTCCGCTGCGTCATTATGCCGATGCAGCGGTTCGATTACTAAAACGTGATAAAGACAACTCTGCAACGGTTTTCCCATGACTTGGAATTGGCCAAGTGGGAGAGACGGCAGAATCGAATCAATTCCGAATCAAGATCAGGCAGCGTGGCTCTGTCTGTTCGAAACAGCAACGAGATTTTCGAGCACGGCAGCGGCCGCTCCGCTCTCCAGCGCCTTTGTGCCCTGAAGCACGGCATCCTTCAAATCCGCTGCCTTGCCAGCGATGATCAGCGCGGCGCCTGCATTCAGGAGGGCAATGTCGCGATAGGGACATTTTTTGCCCTGCAGGACGGCGCGCAAGGCTGCGGCATTGGTTTCGGGATCGCCGCCCTTGAGCTCCGAGAGCGTCGTCTGTGGCAGGCCCGCCATCTCCGGCGTTATGGTGAAGGAACGGATCACGCCATCTTCCAATGCAGTGACGAAGGAGGGGCCTGTTGTGGTGAGTTCATCGAGCCCATCCGACCCGTGAACGATCCAGAGCCTCTGGCTTCCCAGCGCCTGCAGCACCTGCGTGAGCGGTTCGAGCCAGCTCTGCGAGAAAACGCCGAGAAGCTGGCGGGTGACACCGGCCGGATTACTCAGCGGGCCGAGCAGATTGAAAATTGTGCGCGTACCAAGTTCCACGCGGGCCGCTGCAACATGGCGCATCGCCGTGTGATGCGCCTGAGCGGTCATGAAGCCGATGCCTGCCTGCTTTATGCAGGCTTCGACTCCCGCCGGATCAAGCCCCGTCCTGACGCCGAGAGCGGTGAGGACATCACTGGCCCCCGAGCGGGAGGAAGCGGCGCGATTGCCATGTTTCGCGACGGGCACGCCGCAGGCGGCGACGATGAGGCTCGCCAAAGTCGAGACATTATAGGTCCCGTGGCCATCGCCACCGGTGCCGACAATATCGATTGCATCAGCCGGTGCATCGACGCGCACCATCCGCGCCCGCATCGCGGTGACGGCGCCGATGATTTCGTCGACGCTCTCTCCGCGCACGCGCATGGCCATGAGAAAGCCGCCCAATTGCGCCGGCGTGACTTCACCGGCCAGAATTTGCTCGAAGGCGGCCTCGGCCTCGGCGCGTGTCAGGCTGGAGCCGGTCGCGAGCTTGGCCAGAAAGGGTTTGAAGGGATCCATGTGAGAAACAATCTGCGTCAGGCGGCCCGCCTGCCGGCGTTCCATTCCGTGGCGAGATCGAGAAAATTGGCGAAAATCCTCGCTCCTTGTTCGGAAGCGATGCTTTCGGGATGAAATTGCACGCCATGGATAGGCAGGCTTTTATGGGAAAGCCCCATGATCAGGCCCTGGGTCTCGGCGGTGATGGAAAGATCCTGCGGCAGGCTTTCCCGATCGACGATGAGGGAATGATAACGGGCGGCCTTGAAAGGCCCATTGATACCGCGAAACAGCGATTGGCCCTGATGATCGATGACGGCAAGCTTGCCGTGGACGGGTTCCGGTGCGCGAACGACATTGCCACCAAAAACCTCACCGATTGCCTGATGGCCAAGGCAGACGCCGAAAATCGGGATCTGGCTCCCGGCGGTTTTGATCAGATCGAGGCAAATTCCGGCTTCGCGCGGTGTGCAGGGTCCGGGCGAGAGCACGATCGCGTCCGGCCGCGCCGCAAGAACCTCCGATGGCGTGATCTTGTCGTTGCGATGAACATCGACCCGCGCGCCGAGAGCACCTATGCCGTGCACGAGGTTCCACGTAAAACTGTCGTAATTATCGATGAGAAGGACGCTGACCATGAAATTCTTAGAGCATTAGTCCATGATACGATCAACCGGAATCAGGCTTTTTTCGCGCTAGCGTGATGCGGATCCGGGTGATCGATCGGTCTGGATGCGCTTTTTCAAAGAGTTCCCGTGTCGACTACCTTGATAGAGTGCCTGATCTTGACGATCCGGTCAGAACCGCATGAGAGAGGACGCTCGCTGGTCATATCGACCGAACAAAGGAAATCGGTCTGTTCTTGCGCCCATCCTCCGATTTTCTTCGGCGACCCTATGGTTTCGTGATGCCGGCGCTTCCGCTTCTTTCTCACTTCATCCCGCCTTGCCGTCTCGACGGAGTATTGATTCATGTATCCGGTAAAATTCGCCTTCCATGCTCCGTTTCAAGGCGTGCTGCCAAAAGGGTCGTCCCGCTTATGCCTCCTGACATTCGCATTGGCTTTATGCGGCCTCGTGGCTGGGTTTTCCGGTGCCAATGCCACAACGCGGGTCATTTTCTATCATCCGGACCGTTACTCGGACAGCGCCTTCCACAATCCCGGCCAGGGCAGCACGCCAAGCCTCGTCATGAGCGAGCTCAATCAATACATTCAGTCCTTGGGCAACCTCTATCTTCCTGCTGATCAGGATCTGACCGTCGAAATTTTGAACATTCAACTGGCGCGGTTTCAGGAATCCTGGGCCTTTACGGGCAATCGGGCGCGGACGCCGAGCCTCCTGGCGCCGCCGCCACGCATAACCTTGCGCTATACGCTGACCGTCCATGGCCAACCCTTCATCGACGCTCAGGAAACGCTTTTTTCGATGAATAATCTTCTGGATCAGACAGGCCAGTTCCTCGCTGGACCTTTTCAATACGAAAAGGCGATTCTCAACGACTGGTTTCAGAGACGGATCGTCCAGCACGACCCCGTATTTTGAGGTCACTCAACTTTCAGCACCAGCCGCCTTGCTCCGCCTGATCTCATCCCAGGCGGCAAGTGCCCGCTGCCGCGCGAAAGCGTGATCGACAAGGGGTTGCGGATAGGTCACGGCGGCCTTGCCAGAGTTTGCGCTTGAGACATCCCAAGGGGCATGGATCTGCTTGTTGGAGAGATCCGCAAGCTCAGGCACCCACTTTCGGATATAGTCTCCGGAAGGGTCGAATTTCCGTGATTGAAGTACGGGATTCATGATCCTGAAAAATGGAGCGGCATCGACACCCGTACCCGCAACCCATTGCCAGTTCGTGGCATTGGCGGCCGGATCGTAATCGGCCAATGTATGCGCAAACCAGCCTTCGCCTTCACGCCAGTCGATCAGCAGATGTTTGACGAGGAAGGAGGCTGTGACCATGCGAATACGGTTATGCATGAGCCCCGTCGCCCAGAGTTGCCGCATCCCTGCGTCGACGAGAGGATAACCGGTCTGCCCGCGTTGCCAGGCCCGCAGCGCGGCATGATCGTGTTGCCACGCCATCGCGTCAAATTCCGGGTGCAGATTGCGCGTGCCGAGATCCGGATGCTCCCACAAAAGCGACCAAGAAAACTCGCGCCAGCCCAGTTCCGCAAGGAATTTCGCCGGACTTTCGCCGGGGAGGGAAGCGGAGGTGACGGCGTGCCAGATCTGGTTGGGCGTGATCGCGCCAACGCGCAGAAAAGGTGAGAGTTTCGACGTCGCATCGAGGCTCGGGAAATCCCGTTCCTCCGCATAGCGGCAAAGATGATTTTCGAGGAATGCGTCGAGCATGTGGTGCGCGGCCGCCTCACCCCAGGCGTGATGGGTTTCGAGTTTCGCGGTCCAGACCAATTTTCCCATCTCTGCCACGAGGGCTGATGGCGGAATCGCGCCCGGCCAGCCCTCGGTCTCATGAGATGAAAACCGCAATCCGTCTGGTACCGGCAAGGGTGGAAGTGGAACGAAGTCGTGTGTCGCGGCACGCCAATAGGCGCTCCAAATTTGAAACGGCTGGCCGTTTCGGCCGCGAATGGTCCATGGCTCGTGCAGGAGGTTTCCGGCAAAGCTGCAAACCTCGATGCCTTCGCCCTTGAGCCGCTTTTTCAGGAGGATATCGCAATCCTTGCCGTCAGGATCGTAACGCCGGTGCCAATAGACGGTCCTGCTGCCGGAACGGCTAATGATCGCCGGCAGGATTTCCGCGGCATCGCCCTGAAAGAGGTGGAGCTTTCCACCTGCTTCCCGCAACGATTGCGCAAAGGCATCGACGCTTTTCGCATGCCACCAATCGGAAGCCGACGGCCGGTCGCGTGACGGATCTGAAATATAGATGCAGAGAAGGGGCGCGCCGCTGCGAAACGCAGCGGTCAGCGCCGCATGATCCGCCAGCCGGAGATCGTCACGGAACCAAAGAATGGCAGGGGCCGCAGATTTGCTCATTGCTGACCCTTTGGCTAACCCTTCGGCCAAGGCCCCGGCTGATTCTCCAGCTGATCCCGCGCCTTGCTTCCCGCGTGGCGCGCCCGTTCACTGGCCCCGGCGGGGACGCGTTGCGAAACGGACCGCTTCCTCAGCCGCCTTGAACAAAGCAGCCGCCTTGTTGACGCATTCACGCTGTTCGGACACCGGATCGGAATCATAGACAATGCCGGCCCCCGACTGCACATGCATCATGCCATCCTTGACGATGGATGTGCGCAGAACGATGCATGTATCCATTTCGCCCGAGGCGCCGAAATAGCCGATGCAGCCGCCGTAGATGCCGCGTTTGTCGACTTCGAGCTCGTCGATGATTTCCATGGCACGCACTTTCGGCGCGCCGGAGACCGTCCCGGCGGGGAAGCCGGCGCAAAGTGCGTCGATGGCATCGTGCCCGGCCGCGAAACGGCCCTCCACATTGGAGACAATGTGCATGACATGGCTATAGCGCTCGATGGCATAACATTCGGTGACATTCACCGAACCGATCTCCGCGACACGCCCGACATCGTTACGGCCGAGGTCGAGCAGCATCAGATGTTCTGCACGTTCCTTTTCATCAGCGAGCAATTCCGCCGCGAGAGCCTCGTCGGCTTCCTGCGTCGCGCCACGCGGACGCGTCCCGGCGATGGGGCGGATCGTGACCTTGCCATCGCGCAGACGCACGAGAATTTCCGGGCTGGAACAGACGACCTGGAAGGCGCCGAAATCGAGGTAGCAGAGAAACGGCGCGGGATTGACCCGCCGCAGGGCGCGATAAAGCGAGAAGGCAGGCAGGACGAAAGGCGCCGAAAATCTTTGCGAAAGCACGACCTGGAAAATATCGCCCGCGCGTATGTAATCTTTGGCGCGCTCGACCATGGCCGCATATTGGTCCGGAAGCGTGTTTGAAACCGGGGGCTGCGTAGCCAACAAGGGGTCGGCTTCGGTCGGATGAACCAGCGGGTTCTCGAGCCGCGCGAGCACGCTTTCGATACGGTCGCTCGCCTGTTCATAGGCGATCTGTGCTGAAATCCCCACGCGTGGCCTGAGTGGCGTAACGATGCTGATTTCATCCCGCACGGAATCGAAAACGACCATGATTGTCGGGCGAATCAGAATGGCGTCCGGCACGCCGATGGGATCCGGTTTTGCCGGATCGAGCTCTTCCATCTGACGCACCATGTCATAGCCGAGATAGCCGAACACGCCCGCCGCCATGGGCGGCAGATCGGCGGTTTTGGGAATGGCCGATTCGGCGATCAGGGCGCGCAAGGCGTCGAGCGGTGGCTCGGGGCAGGGCACGAAAGCCATCCGGTCCCGAAGCGCGTCGCGATTGATCTCCGCTCTATCGGCAAAGGCGCGCCAGATGATGTCGGGATCGAGCCCGATCATCGAATAGCGCCCGCGGGTGGCACCCCCTTCGACCGATTCGAGAAGGAATATGCCACCGGCTCGGCCTTGCGCGAGTTTCAGAAATGCTGAAACGGGTGTTTCCAGATCGCCGACGCATCTCGTCGAGATCAGAATCGGGCGTTCGGCGTCATAGGCGGCGCGCGCCGCCTCAAAAGGAGGATCAAACATCAGCGGTGCAACTAGAATGAATTGGTGGCGGTGCCCAAGGCCTGCATATTGACCTTGGTGCCGAGGTCTTTCTGCAGACTGGCGACATATTGTGCCAGCACGTCTTCCTGGAGACCCCGATCGGTCTCACGACTGATCGCGACGAGATCCGGCGCCTTCGGATCGAAAGGAGGCACTTTGGCGTCGCTCACCTGGAACACGATACGGCCGTCGCCATCGGCGGCAGAACCAACGCCATGCACGCCCACATTGAAAATCTGTGCGACAACATTCGGCGCAAGACCTTTGCCCGCAGCGGCAGCGGTTTCCTGAGCATCGGCGCGGGTCACGTCCTTGATCTCGCGGATTTCCAGATCCCCGTGCTCGCGCGCCACATCGGCGAGACTTTTGCCGTCGCTGATCTGCTCGACGAGCTGGGCAGCGAGAAGGGCGAGCTTGCGACTCGTCTCATCTTTCCGCCACGCTGATTCCACTTCCGGCCGTGCTTCTTCGAGGGTCCGGCGCCTGGCCTTATCGACACCCTGAACCTCGAACCACAGGTAGCCGCCCTGCGGCAGGCTCAAAGTGTCATTGTCCACGCCGACATCCGAGGCGAAGGCGGCCTTCAGCAGGGTAGGGGCGTCGGGCAGATCCTCGACGGGCGCGCCTTTCGCGTCCTGACCCGTTGCCGTGATGGATTCGATCAGACGCGTCTTGAGACCTGTCGCCTCCGCCACCTCGGCCAAGGTCTTGCCCGAGGAATGCAGATCCTCGATCTTGTCGTGCAGACTGGCAATTTCCTTGCGGGCCTTATCAGTGGCGAGTTGCTTCTTCAAATCAGCCTCGACTGTCTCGAAGGGCTGAACCGAAGCGGGGACGATTTTGGTGACGCGAACGATTTTGGTCCCGAAAGCCCCTTCGATCGGCTGGCTGATCCCTCCGTCCGGAAGAGCAAAAGCGGCATCGGCGACTTTTTGATCAACCATATCCTTCCTGGCCAGCATGCCGAGATCGGCATCCTTGTCTGTCAGCTTCTGGTCGGCGAGAAGCGATTCGAATGTCGCCCCTGCATCGAGTTTCTTTCGCGCCTCCGCAGCGCTGGCAGTATCGGGGAAAGAAATCTGCTGAACCTGCCGTGTTTCGGGCACGGTGAAGCGCGTTTCCTTCTGCGCCTCATAGAGTGCGCGGACGTCCTCGGGGGCGATCGTCTGCAAGCCTGCGAGGCTTGCAGGATCCAGTGCCAGAATGAGCAGCTTACGGTGTTCCGGCGTGGCATAAGCCTGCGCCCGGTCCGCGAAATATTTGCCGATTTCATCATCCGTCGGCGCAGGAATTTCTCCGACGGCGGCGACTGGGAGAAAGAACGTATCGACGTCGCGCGCCTCGGTCTGGAACATGTGGATTGCTTCCAGCAGGATTTTCGGCACGGTCAATCCCGAGACGACGGCATCGGTGAGCATGTGGCGCAACAAAAGGTCATGCTGTTCATGCACGAAGGTTTTTTCGGTCATGCCGTTGTCGCGCAGAAGCTGCTCGAAACGCTGGCGGTCGAAGCCTCCGTTCGCCCCCTTGAACATCTCGTCGCTGGCGATGACACGCGCCACTTCCTGATCGGAAACCGCGAGCCCGAGGCGGACCGCCTCCTGATTCAGCGCCGCTTCACCGATGAGACGGGCCAGGACCTGCCGGTCGAGCCCCAACATGCGCGCCTCATCATTGGTGATGGTGCGCCGCGCCTGCCTCTGCAGGCGCTGGAGAATGGTGAGATAGGCTTCCCGATAGGCTTGTGTGGAAATTTCCTCATCCCCGACCTTCGCCAGCGTATTGGCGCCGAGATTGCGGAATATATCGCCGATGCCCCAGATCATGAAGCTCAGGATGATGAGGCCCATCACCAGAGTCATGAGAGAACGGCCGATCCAACCGCGCGTGGCGACACGCATCGCTTCCAACATTTAAAAGGTCTCGCTGTTGCAGGCAGGACGGCACAAGCCCAGCCTATCGGATGTCACAGGCATTACGGAAATGGGAATTCCGGAAGGAAAACGCCGCCGCAATCGAGGAGAGGTTCTGGCGTGCAGCGTCAATCCATGGAGTTATTGCCGGATTGCATGAGCGGATTTCCTGGATGGAGCGGATCCGGACCATCCGGTCCCGCGCCAGTCCCCGGTTCTCCACCGCGCGGCGGCACTATAGAAAGAGCCGGCAGGTCCCGCAACGGGCCAGTTGCACCCGGCGGTTGCCGTGGTACCAAACACATAGAAACTTTGAGGAAAGGCCGATCATGACGACAACCCACCGCCCGCTCGTTGCTGGCAATTGGAAAATGAACGGCTTGCGCAAGGATCTCGAGGAGATTGCAACGATCCGCGATGCAGTCAAGGCCGCTGGCCCGATTGAAGTCGTCGTCTGCCCGCCCTTCACCTTGCTGGCCGCCGCCGCGGTGCTCTGCGAAGGGTCCGGTGTCGGGCTTGGCGGCCAGGACTGTCACACGGAATCAAAAGGCGCTTTTACCGGCGATATTGCGCCGCCCATGCTCAAGGATGCCGGTGCAGCCTATGTCATTCTCGGCCATTCCGAACGCCGCCTTTTCCATGGGGAATCGAACGCACTGATCCATGACAAGGTGAAAGCGGCGCAGGCGGGCGGGCTCATTCCCATTCTCTGCGTGGGAGAAACGGAGGATCAGCGCAAGCAAGGCCAGGCGCTGGCAGTCGTCGGTCAGCAATTGCAGGGATCGATCCCGCAGGATGCTCAGATCGATTCCCTCGTCATCGCCTATGAGCCGGTCTGGGCCATCGGCACTGGCCTGACGCCGACCGCAGAGGATGTCGCTGAAATGCACGGGTTCATCCGCACGCACCTTTCTGAACGATGGCCAGACAAGGCCGCGGGCGTGCGCCTGCTCTATGGCGGATCGGTCAAGCCCGGCAATGCCGGCAAGCTGCTCGCCATCGCCAATGTCGATGGCGCATTGGTCGGCGGGGCGAGTCTGATCGCCGCTGATTTTCTTGCGATCGCGAATGCCTGTCCCACCGGTTGAGCCGCGCCGGACAAACGGTGCCTGCCAAGCATAAGGTGTCGGCGCTTCTACTGTTTCCCATCTGCTACACCCGAAAAAATAGCGCGGCGCCACGCACGGGCATTCCCAGGAGACTGCTCTTGAAAGCTGTGCCGGGCAGCGCGCTTTTTTGTGAACCTCCCCTAGTCAGAAGCGCGGGAGAGGTATATGACGTCGCCATTCTCGCAAAGACACGTCGTTGGTCCGAGCCCCCGCAAATTCTTGCGCTGATAGCCTGATTACCGAACCAGGGCGAGATCCCTTTAACCGTTCACCAAAGCCACCTGATTGGTTTTTGCCAATCAGGATAATGCGCGTGGAGCCGCTTGATCGATGCAGTCAGTATTGATCGTCATCCATTTGATCGTCGTGATCGCTTTGGTCATTACGGTTCTCCTGCAGCGATCCGAGGGCGGCGCGCTTGGCGTCGGCGGCGGTGGTGGGTTCATGACCGGCCGCGGTCAGGCCAATGTGCTCACCCGCGCAACATCGATTCTCGGCGGCCTGTTCTTTGCGACGAGCCTCGCGCTCACCATTCTGGCCAATCTGCATCGCGCTCCCAAGTCGATTTTCGATGGTGCGGTTCCGGCTGCTACACAAAGCGCACCGCAAAGCCAGAAGGAAACCGGGCAGGGTAATCTTCTCGATCAATTGCGGCAGATGGAGCAGCAGCGCGGGGTACAAGCGCCCGCGCCGGTGGCTCCGGCTCCGATCACTCCTCCGGCACCCACATCGGAACCCTGACCGAAAGCACCTTCCCATCCCGGGATCAGGCATTTTCCGTAAAGTGGCATTTCACCGCATCCGTCTGCTCCCGCCGGGGCATGAAGACTCATGGTCCTGCGGCAACGGGTGAAGTTCTCAAGACGTTCTGGAAATGGTGATCTTGCGCAAGATTGAAACGCGGCTTGAAAAAAGGCGTGTGACGGCTTGCGAAAAGACTCCATTTTTCGCGCGAAAAAGGATAAGGCTGTCGAACCATGGCGCGGTACATTTTCATAACCGGCGGCGTGGTTTCGTCCCTTGGCAAAGGTCTCGCCTCGGCGGCGCTCGGCGCCCTCTTGCAGGCACGCGGCTATACGGTCCGCCTTCGCAAGCTCGATCCTTACCTTAATGTCGATCCCGGGACGATGAGTCCCTATCAGCACGGCGAAGTCTTTGTCACCGATGATGGTGCGGAGACCGACCTCGACCTCGGCCATTACGAGCGCTTCACCGGCCGTCCGGCGGTCCGGGACGATAACATCACGACAGGCCGTATCTATCGCGATATCATCGCCAAGGAGCGGCGCGGCGATTATCTCGGCGCTACCGTGCAGGTCGTTCCGCATGTCACCAATGCCATCAAGGAATTCATTCTCGAGGGCAATGAGGGCATCGATTTCGTTCTCGTCGAGATCGGCGGAACGGTCGGCGATATCGAGGGTCTGCCATTCTTCGAGGCAATCCGTCAGCTCGGCAATGATCTGCCACGTGGCCATGCGATCTACATTCATCTGACACTGCTGCCGTTCATCCCGAGCGCCGGTGAACTCAAGACCAAGCCGACACAGCATTCCGTCAAGGAATTGCGGTCGATCGGCATCCAGCCGCATATTCTTTTGTGCCGCACCGATCGGCCTATTCCCTTCGAGGAACGGCGCAAGCTTGGGCTTTTCTGTAATGTCCGCGAGAATGCAGTGATCGAGGCGCGCGACGTGGACTCGATCTACGACGTTCCGCGCGCCTATCACGCGGCGGGGCTCGATCTTGAAGTGCTGGCGGCCTTTGGCATCGAACCGGCGCCAAAGCCGGACATGAGCCGCTGGCAGGCGGTCATGGAGCGGATCAACAATCCCGAAGGCGAAGTGACGATCGCTATCGTCGGTAAATATACCGGCCTGAAAGACGCTTATAAATCGCTGATCGAAGCTTTGGCGCATGGCGGTATCGCCAATCGCGTGCGGGTCAATCTCGACTGGATCGAATCGGAGATTTTCGAGAGCACCGATCCTGCTCCCCATCTCGAACATGTGCACGGCATTCTCGTGCCGGGCGGCTTCGGCCAGCGTGGAGCCGAAGGCAAGATGCTGGCGGCGCGTTTTGCCCGCGAGCGTAAAGTGCCGTATTTCGGCATTTGTTTCGGGATGCAGATGGCGGTGATCGAGGCGGTCCGCTCGCTCGCCCATATTCCGGGAGCCAATTCGACGGAATTCGGATCGACCAAGGAACCGGTCGTCGGCCTGATGACTGAATGGATGCGGCATAATGAATTGCAGATGCGTGCGGCGGAGGGCGATCTCGGCGGCACGATGCGGCTTGGCGCCTATCCGGCCCAGCTTCAGGAAGGCTCCAAGATCGCGGCCATTTATGAATCGACGCTGATTTCCGAACGGCACCGTCACCGCTACGAGGTCAATACGGCCTATCGCGAACAATTGGCGGAAAAGGGCCTGATCTTCTCGGGAATGTCGCCGGATGGGCTGCTGCCTGAAGTCATCGAACTCGTCGATCACCCGTGGTTCATTGGCGTCCAATATCACCCCGAGCTGAAATCGCGGCCCTTTGCGCCACATCCGCTCTTTTCGAGCTTCATCGCCGCAGCCATGGAACAGAGCCGCCTCGTGTGAGTCTTGGCCTTGGCGAGAACCGCCGGGGCTATTAGGGAATCCCCAATAGCCTTGGCGAAGGGTTCAGCGCCGAGCTGGGCTGCGAACGTGATCGCGGGGTCCCACGCGTCTTCACGGCGCTAATTTCAGACCGATAGCCGCCTTTTTCTCTGGCTTTTCTTCTCTATCTCAGCCTCATCCCCGCCCGCGATAGGGCGCGACTCCCTGATCGGGCACCCAGGTGCCTTGGGGGAGGTCACCCGTCTGCCAGAAAACGTCGATGGGAATGCCCCCGCGCGGATACCAATAACCGCCAATCCGGAACCAGAGCGGGGAGAGCAGGGCTACGAGATCCTTGCCGATACGAATCGTGCAATCCTCATGAAAAGCGCCATGGTTACGGAAGGCGCCCAGATAGAGCTTCAGCGATTTGGATTCGACGAGCCAATCGCCCGGCACATAATCGATCACGAGATGGGCGAAATCCGGCTGGCCGGTCACGGGACACAGCGAGGTAAACTCCGGTGCCGTGAAACGGGCGACGTAAGCCGTGCCTGGATGCGGATTCGGCACGCGCTCCAGCCGCGCCTCCTCGGGCGAAGCAGGCAATGCGACGGCGCGTCCGAGAAGGGGAGCCTCTGAAGCCAAGATCGATCATCCCATACAAAGATTCATGGATCACCAGCCGTCGTGATCCGTAGGGTTCAGCGGAATACCGCTGCCTAGTGATTGCGGAAGCCAAAGGCAATGAGCTTGGCTGGTCGTCCTTTGGTTTAAATGGACCACAAGGAAGCCTCCCAAAGGGCGCTATGCCAATCAGCCGGCCGGGCAGAGATCCGAGTCGGTTCTAAAGCCGGTTTCTGCGCAAATTCCTTCAGTTCAGCAAGCGGCACGGTTCGACATTCCGATTTTAATATCAGGAAATCAATCACATACGAGAAATTTTAATTTATTATCATGATATCATTCATCAAATATCAGTATTGCAATATCATTTTTCTTATTTTGTCATTTGATATTGCAATTATGATTTCTGATATCGAACATTGGATATCGGTACTACGATGACTGGAGATTGTTCTGCGTCTTTCCGACCACTCGTGATACGCTAAGGAGACCAATCGGCTTCAGCTCGGACTCGGCACGGCATTCCCATGCTGCCTGTCCTCTCGGTTAAGCCCATCGCGGCCGTGTAAACTTGGTGGCCTTTTCCTCTACGGACCCCTCCATGGCGCCTCGCAAATCTCTCCTGAATGACGGCCCCTTGACCTCCGAGCGTATTCTCGACGCGGCGGAGGAGGTACTGCGCCGCTTCGGCCCGCTCAAAGCGACAGTCATTGATGTTGCCCGCTCGCTGAGGATCAGCCATGGCAGCGTCTACCGGCATTTCCCGCACAAGAATGCTCTGCTTGAGGCTGTGCTTGAGCGCTGGCTCTCGCGTCTTTCGGGACCGCTCGCCGTCATCGCTGCCGAGCCCGGGCCCGCATCGGAACGGTTGCGTCGCTGGTTCGACATTCTGCTGATGGTCTTGCGGCGCAAGGCGCGGGAAGATGCCGATCTCTTCGCGACTTACACCGCGCTCGCGGCGGAAGACGGATTGGCCTTTCAGGGCCACAACGATCGGATGCGGGCCCACCTCGCGAGAATCCTCGATGACGGTGTCCGCCAAGGCGCATTTCAATGCGCCGACCCTCATAATACTGCTTCCGCCTTGCTCGATGCCACGATCCGTTTTCATCATCCGGCGCATGCGGCGGATTGGGAACAGCCCGCTATCGATAAAGCCTTCGAAGCCGTGTGGTCGCTCGCAATGCACGGTCTGGAGACCGCACGCCAAAGGCCTTGAAGAAATGAGCATGACTCTTTCTCCTCAGCGTGCCGCAAGGCGCTTCCAGCGCGCCTCGATTCGGGCACTGATCGCGCGCACGCGCGCATTGTGAGCCGCCCAGAAGGAGCGGCTGTCAGCCGGCGTGCGAATGCTGCCCGGACGCCAGCGAGTCATTGCAATTTTTGCGTGGGCCGATGTTTCGGAGGAAATCAGGGCGGGAACGGTGCCGGATCCATAAGGTGAGCCGCGTGCTGCAAGATGGGCCTTGGCTCTCAGACAATAAGTCTGCGAAAGCGCAGTCATCACCTCTTCGCCATGGCCGGCGCGATATTTCATCAAGGCACGGCAGAGATCGCCATTGGCGAGTCGCCAGGCACGCCCGAGATAGAGCGTGCCGTAGCGAATATTCACCTCCGGCCGCGCCAGCTCGAATGTCGTGCCGCGAAAACCGAGCATGGCCGCCGTCTCCGGCCGTACCTGCATCAAACCGATTTCGCCAACGCCGCCGATGATACTCGGATCATAATGGCTTTCGATGGCGACGACGGCATCGGCAATTTCGGGGGGCAGGCCGTTCTTTCGCGCTTCCATGGCAATGAGTGCTTGATAGGGACGCTCAAGAGCGGCGGTTTGCGGCGGTTTGGTCGTTGCGGAAACAGAATCTGGTTTCGGTGCCGGACGTGGGCCTTGCGGCGGCAGCGTCGCGGCAAGAGTCGGCATAATGACAGTGATCTCGACGAGACACGCGAGTTTCGCCGCAAGTAGCTTGCGCGAACCGGACAGGAATGGTCTCCCAATGCTCGGCACGACAGCATTTTCGAGGGTCAAGCGATGGGGCCCACACTTCAGGAATACGGCGAGCGGGAGCAGAAAGCGGCACATATCCAACGGCTTCCAGAACACAAGCCGTTCTAATCGTTAAAAGTTAAGGTAATCCTGTGTGAACTGGCCGTGGACGGTGCCGTAACGATCCAGCCGCCATGATCAAGAAGGGATCTCTGGGGACGCGAAGCGAGAGGTTTCGGATTTCGGCGATCAGCTGCCTCGAAGGATGGTAGAGCCGTGATCCACCTTCCTTGCCACGATGGGGATCACGATCAGGACCTTGATCCGGCCGTCATGCAGGCTTGAAGAAATATCGTTAAGCCACATTCTCGCGGTAGGGCCACAAAGGATCAGCCACGCCACACTTATTAGGAAGCGGGGAGACTTGACCTTTTAGCGTCATCTGCTCAAGCATGACTTTGGACTTTCCACTTCGGATGCTCCGCTTGTAACTATTCCGCTTAGAACTATCCACTCGGGGCTATCCCTTGAAATTATATGCCGCCCGATGCCAATCGCGGTGGCTGGTCAACATTCGTTCATAGGTACAAGGAGTTTCAATGACCGCTATCGTCGACATCGCTGCTCGTGAAATCTTGGACAGCCGCGGCAATCCGACCATCGAGGTTGACGTCACCCTCGAGGACGGTTCTCTTGGCCGCGCAGCCGTTCCCTCCGGAGCCTCCACGGGCGCGCATGAGGCCGTCGAATTGCGCGATGGCGACAAGAGCCGGTACAATGGCAAAGGCGTGCTGAAGGCCGTCGAAAATGTCGATCGTGACATTTTCGATGCGCTCAGCGGTCTTGATGCCGAGGATCAGGTTCATATCGATCAGGTCATGCTGGAACTCGACGGCACGCCGAATAAGAGCCGTCTTGGCGCCAACGCCATTCTCGGCGTCTCGCTTGCCGTGGCCAAGGCAGCCGCCGAGGCCTCTAGCCTGCCGCTTTACCGCTATGTTGGCGGTGTCCAGGCTCGTGTCCTGCCGGTTCCGATGATGAACATCATCAACGGCGGCGCCCATGCCGATAATCCGATTGATTTTCAGGAATTCATGATCCTGCCGGTCGGTGCGCCGAGCCTCAAGGAAGCCGTGCGCTGGGGTGCCGAGGTTTTCCACGGCCTAAAGAGCGCGCTGAAAAAGGCCGGACATAATACCAATGTCGGCGATGAAGGCGGTTTCGCGCCGAATCTTCCCACGGCAGAATCGGCGCTCGAATTTGTTGTGAAGGCGATCAGCGAAGCCGGTTTCAAGCCGGGTGAGGATATTTATCTCGGCCTCGACTGCGCCTCGACGGAATTCTTCAAGGACGGCAAATATATTTATGAGGGCGAGGGCGAGGGCAAGACTCGCACCCCCGAGGAGCAGGCGGCCTATCTCGCTAAGCTGGTCGAAAGCTTCCCGATCGTCACGATCGAGGACGGCATGTCGGAAGATGATTGGGAAGGCTGGAAGATCGTGACCGATCTGATCGGCAAGAAAACCCAGCTCGTCGGCGATGATCTTTTCGTCACCAACGTCGGGCGCTTGTCGCAGGGCATTGCCAAGGGGGTCGCCAATTCGATCCTCGTCAAGGTGAACCAGATCGGATCGCTGACCGAAACCCTCGCTGCCGTCGATATGGCACAGCGCGCGGGCTATACGGCCGTGATGTCGCACCGTTCCGGCGAAACCGAGGATTCGACCATCGCGGATCTCGCCGTCGCGACCAATTGCGGACAGATCAAGACCGGCTCGCTCGCCCGCTCAGACCGGTTGGCGAAATATAACCAGTTGATCCGTATCGAGGAAGAACTCGGCAGCCAGGCGCTCTATGCCGGCCGCGCTGCCTTGAAAGCTCTCGGTTGAAGGTTATTGGTCTGATCGATGACATCCGGCGGCCATGGGAACATGGCCGCCGCTCTCTTCAGCTACACACGCCTATCCGCCAAGTCATAACGCCAAGTCATAAACTCGGTCCTGGATGAAATTGAGCGCTGGACCGCAGATTCCTAAAGTCTGAGAGATGCAGGCGGGGTTGGCGTGATAACTCCTGGGCCATTATTCCTCTGGAACGAGGGCGCTATCCATCCAGCCCTACAAAAGCGGCGGAATGGTCGCGACGATTGGCACTTCGAGCACAGTAGGTCCGGAGCGGTCGAAGGCTTCAGCACAGACTTGCCGCACCTCGTCGAGAGTTTCCGCGCGCGACGCGGCGCAGCCGTAGCCCTTGGCCAGCGAAACGATATCAAGACCGGGAATATCGAGTCCCGGCACACCGGGCGTCTTCTCCATCTCGGCAAAGGATTTCAGGATCGCGTATTCTCCGTTCCGCGGTACGACGTAAAGGATGGGTAGCTTGTGTTGCGCGGCCGTCCAGAGACCCTGAATCGAATATTGAAAGGATCCGTCGCCAATAACAGCGAGCACCGGGCGATTACGCCCGAGATCCCGTTCTGCCAAAGCGATGCCGACCGCTGCCGGGAGATTCCAGCCGAGGCTGCCACTCGCAAAAGTGAAAAACGAATCTTCCTGATCCACCGGCCATGCGGCTTGTAACGCACCGAGGTTGGAGGGAGATTCCTCGACAAGAATAGTGTTTGCAGGTGTCGCCGCACGTAGCGTGTGGAACAGCCGCTGTACCGTTACCTTCTCATCTGGCTTAGCGGGACTGGCACTGGAGTTGGAGTCGATAGGATGCTCTTGCTTCACAGGTGTAGACGATGCTCTGGATCGAGGGGCTACGAGATGCGTCAATGCCTCGATAGCGTAAACGGCATCTGACAGCAGGCTGTCCCCGACCGGCGCGCGGCCCGATTCAGACGGATCGTCAGTGACATGCAGCAGACGAAGACCACGCGGCAGGTAATCACCCGGCACATAAGGATAATAGCGGAAGACCGGCGCTCCAATCACAATGGCGACGTCATATCCTTCAAGCTTCGCGGAGAGCGGTCCCTTGGCGAAAGGAAGGCTGCCGACATAGAGCGGATGCGTTTCAGGGAATGAAGGTCGCTCCGTAGCCGGTGCCGCCCACACATCGGCCTGAAGTTTTTCCGCCAATGCGATGGCTTGGTGCCAGCCACCGGAGCGGGCAATCGAAGAACCGAACACAAGCGCTGGTTTCCGCGCATTGGAGAGCACATCAGCGAATTCCGCGATGCGGACCGGATCAGGGCCGATGCGGGAGGCGAGCGAGCGTGCAACAGCCGGTCCAAGGGCCGGCTTGTCCCAATCGTCAAGCGGGATCGAGAGAAAAACAGGGCCTGCCGGAGGCTGGATTGCAATGGCATAGGCGCGCATGAAGGCCGCCGGCACATCTTCCGCCCGAACCGGCTCATAAGCCCATTTCACCCAGGGCCTGGGCAGAAGCGCCGGCTCCACGTTGGTAAGCCAGGGCTCCATAAGCAGCATTTCACGCGTCTGATTCCCGGCCGTCAGAATCAACGGCGTCTTGTTCTGCGCCGCCGTCAGAATATTGCTCATGGCGTTGCTAACGCCCGCCGACGTATGCACGTTGATCAGGGCAGGCCGCCGCATGATCTGTGCATAGCCATCCGCTGCACCGACGGCGGAGGCTTCATGAAGTGTCTGAATATATCTGAAATCGCTTGGAAATTCCTTAAGGAATGTCTCCTCTGTAGATCCCGGATTGCCAAATACGGTTGTTATATCGAGATCGCGCAAAAGCTGGAACGTGACTTCCCGAATTGTTTTATCGGTCATTAGTCCATCCTTCACCTGAAACGAAATGCAAAGAAATTGCATGAATGACGGATAACCAGGAACATTTACGTGTATTGGCGGGTAAGGGGCGATCCCTGTCACAGGCTATGTGCCACAATATATGACAAACACGCTACAGATCTGCTTTCGGTGATCAATATCTCAAACTGTCTAGAGTTCCTCGCAGGCTGCCATTCTTGAACATGCGTTCTCGCCCTATGATCGGATTGCTAACGTCACCACGAGCTAAGCAGCAAATAGATGTGCAATCTTCTGGGATTTTCTGCCATCATCGATTGTACGGACGCCCACTTCTTCTTGCGAGCAGGGGTCATTCCACCATTGTCGGTACTGACACGCGGGAACCGGAAAGGCGCATCTCATTGCGTGTGTTCATGGTCGACACGCTCAAATGCTGATTGTCCGGCACAGACACCGAAGCGTCCTCGGCGATATCACGATTATAGATGTCATTCCGAAAATGAATGACATGATCGGATGTTGCATAGCCTGTGAGATAGACCCAGGCGACGGGGACCGGTTTCTCGAGCTTGATATTCACCTGTTTACCGATTGTAATTGCCGCCTCGATCATGGGCGGTGTCCAGACCGGGCGGTCTGACGATCCGATATTATCCTCGAGCAACCACGCAGCGAGTGTGTTGACGCGAGATATCCGCACACATCCATGCGACAGGAAACGGAATGTCGATCCGAACGCCCGTTTTGATGGCGTGTCATGCATGTAAACGGCATCCTTGTTCGGCATATCGATCCTGAGCGTGCCGAGAGAATTGTCGGCTCCCGAATCCTGCCGCAATGTCAAGGCGACTGCCGATTCACCGTTCCAGTCGATCGTGGCGGGATCGATTTCTGCCCCTGCCTGATCGAGAATATGAATGCGATTTCTCGCAAGGTAGGTTGGGTCCTTGCGCATATGCGGTATGATCTCGTTTTTCACGATCGAGGCCGGGACCGTCCAAGTCGGATTGATATTGATCTCGGTGATTTTTGTCGCAAGAACAGGTGAAGGTTTGTCGATCTGCCCGACGACCGCAAGATAACGCTGAACGACGGCGCCATTTTCGACTGCTTCCGCCGTTGCCGACGGAATATTGACTGCGACATAACGCCGGCCGAATGGGAATTTCATGGCGCGCGCGCGTTCGGCGGAAGCGACGAGCTGATTGTAGCGTATGATGGCGCTGACATTGAGTGCGCGCAATGTCTGGGGACCGATGGCACCTGTCTGTTCGAAACCGTGCCTTTCCTGAAAATGCTTCACGGCCGCTTCGACATCGGCGTCATAGAGCGTGCTTTCGGTCGCGGCTGCATCGAGATCGCCGGAAATCGCGAGCCGATGCCGCAACAATTGGACAGCGGGCGCGGTGGTTCCGGGTGTGAGCTTGGCGTCGGCCGGCACCTGCGGCCAGCCGCCAGCCTCGACAATGGCAAGATAGGCGCGCGCGGCGTCAGCGGTCAGATCAGCAGTATCCGGAGAAAATGTCGGCTGTGGATCTTTTGCCAAAAACAGATCTTCCGGGGAGGGCTGGGCTTTCGGCTGTGTACGCGGCCGCGAGACAGTCAAAAGTGGGGCCTGCTCTTGCTGAACCTCCAGAGGTGCCGTTTCTGGGTCCACCCCGGCCTGGATCGCTGGTGGTACGGCCAGATCAATTTGGTCCTCCTGCGCAGAAACGATGACCGCAGAGAGACTAATGAGCGCAAGCACAAGAACGGGCAGGCAAGGAAGACGGAAGGGCATCAAATCTTCTCTCTGGAGGGTTTCCTCTGGCGGAGCCTGTCTTTGGGGCAACCCGGAACCAGCCGCAATGCTCCGCGCCAAGGGCGCTATGGATCAAGCCTGGCAAGCGAATACCGGCCGCAGGGACGGCGCATCATGCCCCGTAACGGTTAATAGCTGCTTGCGATGATTATGACTGCCGGCAAGTGACTTTAGCACTCGCCAAGCCATTGTCATGACCTGACCTGCGTATAGTCGCTGATCTCCCTTGCCTGAAGCTGACGAGACAGGCTCGCCAGTCTCCATTCGGTATGCCTCGCGTCGGGAGGGCTCCGATGCGAGTTTTCATCGGAGCAAAGGGCCGCGATCAAATGCATTCAGTTGCTTAACCCATCTCTAACTATGCCGGCCGCATGCTGCGCCCATGGTCATTCGCAAGCGCAGGCGCGCCATCCTCTTTCCGCTCATCCTCTATGCCGCATCAGCGGCGCTGAGCTCTTATTTCCTATGGCATGCGCTCAATGGTGAGCGCGGCCTCAAGGCCCACGATGATTATGAGCGCCAGATCGCGCTTCTCGACGCTCAGCTTGCCGAACTGAAAACCGAGCGGCAGCAATGGCAACACAGGATCGGACTGATGCACAACAGCGCTGTCGATCGCGACCTGCTCGATGAAGAAAGCCGGACCCGGCTGGGACGTATCGGCGCCAATGATCTGTTGGTGATCCTACCACAGGAGCAGTGATCGTGACGGCCGTGATTCTGGGGGATTCCAAGATAGGTGCCAGAGCAGTGATTTCGTTTGGTATTCGGGTGCCGAGACATCGTGCGACGGAGCAAAAATAACCTAAATTAAGTTGATTCAAAAAATAACCTGATTGTGGTTCACAGCCTAAAGTTAGGCTGAGTTCAATACTTTAGTCGGATGCAAAACATCCATTGACGGACTCGATTTCGTCAGGCGGCTGGGATATTCTTTCTCCAGTTCTTCAGTGCACGCCTTTCCACAGGCGATCCCGCCGCTTCATCGAGGCTCAGTCATGGCCGCTGCCCCCCCGACCAAAAGCGTGAAACCCACCGGTAAACCGCGCTCGACCTCCAACAATCCAGAATTTACGCCGGAGGAGGAACGCTCCGCCTACCGGACCATGCTGCTCTTGCGCCGTTTTGAAGAGAAGGCCGGCCAGATGTATGGCATGGGCCTTATCGGTGGTTTCTGTCACCTTTATATCGGTCAGGAAGCCGTCGTGACCGGTATCATGATGGCTGCCAAGGAAGGCGATCAGACCATCACCTCTTATCGCGATCACGCTCATATGCTGGCCTGCGGCCTCGACCCGAAAGCGGTGATGGCCGAATTGACAGGACGCCGCCACGGCCTTTCAAAAGGCAAAGGTGGCTCCATGCATATGTTCTCCCGCGAGAAACATTTTTATGGCGGCCATGGCATCGTTGGCGCCCAGGTGCCGCTCGGGACCGGTCTCGCCTTCGCCAATCATTATCGCGGCAACGATAATGTCTCCTTCACCTATTTCGGTGACGGCGCGGCGAACCAGGGCCAGGTTTATGAAAGTTTCAACATGGCAGAGCTTTGGAAGCTCCCGGTTGTTTATGTCATCGAAAACAACCGCTACGCCATGGGTACATCGGTTGTGCGCTCCTCGGCGCTGACTGATTTTTCGAAGCGTGGCCAGTCCTTCAACATTCCCGGCGAACAGGTCGACGGCATGGATGTGCGTGCTGTCCGCGCCGCCACCGAACATGCGGTGGAATGGTGCCGTGGCGGTAACGGCCCGATGATCCTTGAAATGCAGACCTACCGTTATCGCGGCCATTCGATGTCCGACCCTGCGAAATACCGCAGCAAGGAAGAAGTGCAGAAAATGCGCGAGGAGCATGACCCGATCGAACAGGTCAAGGCGAGGCTTCTCGGCGGCAATATCGCCACCGAGGATGAATTGAAAGCCATCGACGCGGAAGTGCGGGCGATCGTCGCCGAAGCCGCGGATTTCGCGACGCAGGATCCCGAGCCCGATCCCGCGGATTTGTGGACCGATGTCGTGATCGAGGGTTAAGTTCTCCTCTCGGTCGGAAGCGTCCTGCATTTCACCCCCACGCGGATGAGTGCCCTGCCGCGAAAAGGGTCCGGTTCTTTCAGATCTTTTCCATCTGAAAATCGAATGATTGGGCATGTCTACGGCGTCGCGGGAGAAGAATGCCAATAGCTGGCTCTTCTCCTCGCCGCGCAGGATCGTGGTTTCAGGGATCTGCAATGGCGACGAATATCCTCATGCCCGCGCTTTCGCCGACCATGGAGGAAGGCAAGCTTGCGAAATGGCTGAAAAAGGAAGGTGATCCGGTGAAATCCGGGGATGTCCTGGCCGAGATCGAGACCGACAAGGCGACGATGGAGGTCGAGGCCGTCGATGAAGGCATTCTCGCCAAGATCATCATTCCCGATGGTACCGAACATGTCGCGGTCAACACGCCGATCGCGGTAATCGCCAGCGACGGCGAGGATGTTTCGGCGGCTGCCGCGGCTCCGGCCCCAGCTGCAGCCCCTGCAGCAGAAGCGGCTCCGGCTGCCCAGACGATCACCGAATCTAGCCCGACCGCTCCAGCAACGACGCCGGCAGCCGTTGCGGCTCCGGCGGCACCGGAAATTCCCGCCGGGACCGTGATGGAGACGATCACCGTCCGCGAGGCGCTGAATGCGGCGATGGCGGAGGAAATGCGGCGCGACGCGGATGTCTTCATCATCGGCGAGGAAGTCGCGGAATATCAGGGCGCCTACAAGATCACCCAGAACCTGCTTCAGGAATTTGGCCCCAAGCGCGTCGTCGACGCGCCAATCACTGAACATGGTTTCACTGGCCTCGCGGTCGGCGCGGCGCTTGCCGGACTGAAGCCGATCGTCGAATTCATGACCTTCAATTTCGCCATGCAGGCGATCGACCAGATCATCAATTCGGCGGCGAAAACCCTTTACATGTCTGGTGGTCAGATGGGCTGTCCCATCGTCTTCCGCGGACCCAATGGCGCGGCGGCGCGCGTTGCCGCCCAGCACAGCCAGGATTATGCCGCCTGGTACTCGCAGATCCCCGGTCTCAAGGTGGTCATGCCCTATTCGGCCGCGGATGCGAAAGGCCTTCTGAAAAGCGCTATCCGTGATCCCAACCCGGTGATCTTCCTCGAGAATGAAATCCTCTACGGCCACCATTTCGAAGTGCCGAAACTCGATGATTTCACGATCCCGATCGGCAAGGCGCGCGTTGCGCGGCCGGGCAAGGACGTGACCATCGTCTCCTTTGGCATCGGCATGACCTATGCGCTGAAGGCCGCCGAGGAACTCGCCAAGGAAGGGCTCGACGCCGAGGTGATCGATTTGCGCACCATCCGGCCGATGGATACGGCGACCCTCGTCGCCTCGGTTCAGAAGACGGGTCGCTGCGTCGCCGTCGAGGAGGGCTGGCCGCAATCCGGTGTCACCGCCGAAATCATGGCCCAGATCATGACCCATGCCTTCGACTATCTCGATGCGCCGGTCATTCGCGTCACCGGCAAGGATGTGCCGATGCCCTATGCGGCCAATCTCGAAAAACTCGCCTTGCCGAATGTCGGCGAAGTGATCCAGGCGGCCAAAGCCGTCTGCTATCGGTAAGTCAGCGGTGCAAAGGGGATCCCATGTCCATCAATGTTCTCATGCCCGCGCTTTCGCCGACCATGGAGCAGGGCAAGCTCGCCAAATGGCTGAAAAAGGAAGGCGATAAGATCAAATCCGGCGATGTGATCGCCGAGATCGAAACCGACAAGGCGACGATGGAAGTCGAAGCAGTCGATGAAGGCGTTCTCGCCAAGATCATCATTCCCGATGGCACGGAGCAGGTGGCGGTCAATACGCCGATCGCCATCATCGCCGAAGATGGCGAGGACGTCAGCGCCATCGCTTCCGCTGGCACCGCAGCTCCGGCGGCGGCTCCGACTCCTGCCGCGGCAACTGCCCCCGCGAGCGCGCCTGCCGCCATACCGGTCGCATCCGCTCCGGCACCGGCCCCCGTGGTGGCGACAGGCGGAGCACGAGTCTTTTCTTCGCCGCTCGCCCGCCGTCTCGCCAAGGAGGGCGGTCTCGATCTCACCGCCATCAAGGGCACGGGTCCACATGGCCGCATCATCGAGCGCGATGTGAAGGCGGCGATCGCCGCTGGCCCTCAGGCGAAGGCAGCACCCGCTCCCGCCGCAGCGCCTGCTGCCGCACCGGCGCCAGTATCGGCCGCTGCCGCAGGGCTCGCCGTCGGCATGTCCGACGAGACGATCAAGAAATTCTTCCCCGCCGGTTCCTACGAGGAAGTGCCGCATGATTCCATGCGGAAAACCATCGCCCGCCGCCTTGTCGAGGCCAAGCAGACGATCCCGCATTTCTATCTGACCGTCGATTGCGAGCTCGATGCACTGCTCGCTTTGCGCGAGCAGGTGAACGCCACGGCGCCGAAGGACAAGGATGGCAAGCCGGCATTCAAGGTCTCGGTCAATGATTTCATCATCAAGGGTCTGGCGCTTGCGCTCATTCAGGTGCCGGATGCCAATGTGACCTGGACCGAAGGCGCCATGCTGCGCCACAAACATGCCGATGTCGGCGTTGCGGTCTCGATTCCGGGTGGTCTCATCACGCCGATCATCCGTTCTGCGGATACCAAGAGCCTGTCGGCCATCTCCAACGAGATGAAGGATTATGCCGCCCGTGCCAAGGGCCGCAAGCTGAAGCCCGAGGAATATCAGGGCGGCACCTCGGCCGTCTCCAATCTCGGCATGTTCGGCATCAAGAACTTCCAGGCGGTGATCAACCCGCCGCATGCGACGATCCTGGCGATCGGCGCTGGCGAACAACGCGTTATCGTCAAAAATGGCGCGCCGGCGGTTGCAACCCTGATGACCGTGACGCTCTCGACGGATCATCGGGCGGTCGACGGCGTGCTCGGCGCGCAATTGATCGGCGCATTCAAGAGCCTGATCGAAAACCCAATGGCGATGCTGGTCTGAGCCGTAAAGCGCTTCGCTCCGGGCCTTTCGTTCGGAAGCGTAGCGTGCCCGCCCTCAGTCTTCGCGTCCAGTCAAGGCGCCAATAGGAACGAGCAATTCGGACGCGGCACTGTTTGGTACTGCGGGGTTTTGCTCGCCATCATGCAGTCTTTGCCATCCAGCAAGCAGGAGGAAGGTTTTCATGGCCGCAGCCTATGACGTTCTCATCATCGGCGGGGGACCGGGCGGCTATGTCACCGCCATCAGATCCGCCCAGCTCGGATTCAAGACCGCCGTCGTCGAACGCGAACATCTCGGCGGCATCTGCCTCAACTGGGGCTGCATCCCCACCAAAGCCTTGCTGCGCTCGGCGGAAATCTACCATTACCTGCAACATCCGAAAGATTACGGTCTGATCGTCGAGGGCAAGATCGGTGTCGATCCGGCCGCTGTCGTCAAGCGCTCGCGCGGCGTCTCCGCCCAGCTCAACGGTGGCGTCGGCTTTCTGCTCAAGAAGAACAAGGTCGATGTGATCTGGGGCGAGGCGACCATCACCAAGGTGGGCGAAGTCTCCGTTACGGCGACCAAGAAATCCATCATGCAGCCGCAAAACCCGGTGCCGAAGGGCATTCTGGGTGAGGGGACCTACCAGGCCAAGCACATCGTCGTCGCGACGGGCGCGCGGCCGCGCATTCTGCCCGGCATCGAGCCGGATGGGAAAAATATCTGGACCTATTTCGAGGCGATGGTGCCGGAAAGCTTCCCGAAAAGCCTGATCGTGATGGGCTCCGGCGCGATCGGCATCGAATTCGCCTCGTTCTATCATACGATGGGCGCCGAGGTGACGGTCGTCGAGGTTTTGCCGCAGATCATGCCGGTGGAAGATCCCGAGATCGCCGGCCTTGCCCGTAAGCAATTCGAGAAACAGGGCATTAAAATCCGCACCGGCACCAAGGTCACCAAGGTCGAAAAGACGGCTTCGGGCCTCACCGCCACTTTGGAGGATTCAAAGGGTGCTACCTCGACGCTTTCGGCGGAAAAGCTGATTTCGGCGGTCGGTGTTACCGGCAATATCGAAAATATCGGCCTTGAAAAACTCGGCGTCAAAACCGAGCGCGGCATTGTCGTGGTCGATGGCTTCGGACGCACCAATGTCGCTGGCATTTATGCGATCGGCGACGTCGCCGGACCGCCGATGCTGGCGCATAAGGCGGAGCATGAAGGGGTCATCTGCGTCGAGGCCATCAAGGGGCTGCATCCGCATCCGATGGACAAGAGCATGATCCCGGGCTGCACCTATTGCCAGCCGCAGGTGGCTTCCGTTGGCCTGACCGAGGAAAAGGCCAAGGCGGCGGGCTACGAGATCAAGGTCGGCCGCTTTCCCTTCGTCGGCAACGGCAAAGCGATTGCGCTTGGCGAGCCGGATGGCCTCATCAAGACGATCTTCGACGCCAAGACTGGCAAGCTCATCGGTGCGCATATGATCGGCGCGGAAGTCACCGAACTCATCCAGGGCTTCGTCATCGCCATGAATCTGGAGACGACCGAGGAAGAACTGATACATACGGTCTTCCCCCATCCCACGCTTTCGGAGATGATGCACGAAAGCGTGCTTGATGCCTATGGCCGCGTCATCCATATGTAGAAAGCAATCGAAACAGGGCCGCGTCCACGGCGCGGCCCCAATGATCAGGGGCCAGCCGCCCCGCAAGACAGGGAAACGCTATGCCGCCTTTCGCCGATGCTTCGTCAGAAACGCTCGCCCCCTCCCATGAGGCGGCGCTCCGGCATCCCGAAAAGGCGCATCGTCCCGATCAGCCCGTCGCCCGCAAACCCGCCTGGATCCGCGTCAAGGCTCCGGGCTCGCCGGAATGGGTCGAGACGCAGAAAATCGTCAAGGAGCACAAGCTCGTCACAGTGTGCGAGGAGGCCGGCTGCCCGAATATCGGTGAATGCTGGGCAAAGAAACACGCTACCTTCATGATCATGGGCGATACATGCACGCGCGCTTGTGCCTTCTGTAATGTGAAGACCGGCCTGCCGAATGCGCTGAACCCGCATGAGCCTGCCCATATTGCCGATTCCGTCCAGAAGCTCGGCCTCTCGCATGTCGTGATCACCTCGGTCGATCGCGATGATCTCGAGGACGGCGGCGCCGACCATTTCGCCAAGGTGATCCGCGCGATCCGCGAGGCGAGCCCGGCCACGACGATCGAGGTTCTGACACCGGATTTCCTGCGCAAGAATGGGGCCCTCGAAATTGTCGTCGAGGCGCGGCCCGATGTCTTCAATCACAATCTCGAAACGGTGCCATCGAAATATCTGAGCGTCCGGCCCGGCGCGCGCTATTTCCATTCGATCCGGCTTTTGCAGCGGGTGAAGGAGCTCGATCCGACGATTTTCACCAAATCCGGCATCATGGTCGGCCTTGGTGAGACGCGCAATGAAGTGCTGCAATTGATGGATGATCTGCGCACGGCGGATGTGGATTTCCTCACCATCGGCCAATATCTCCAGCCGACCCGCAAGCATCACGCGGTCGAGGCTTTCGTGACGCCGGAAGAATTCGCGGCCTATGCGGAAGTGGCTGGAGCCAAGGGCTTCCTCCTCGTCTCGGCCTCACCGCTGACACGCTCCTCGCATCATGCGGGAGAGGATTTCGCGCGGCTGAAGGCGGCGCGGATGGAAAGGCTTCAATATTAACACGCTATCCGGCCATCTGGTCAATGGTGACTCTCTTGTATCAGAATGCTGTGTAAACATATTCTGCGACAGCTTGGGGTTTGGCACTCGCGAGAGAGTGCTCTATAGGAGCCCATGCCTGCCTTCCAGACTGAACGTCGCGTCTTTCACAGCGCCGACAAAATGTTCGATCTCGTCACGGATATTGAAAAATATCCGGAATTTCTGCCCATGTGCCTCGATCTGCGCGTGCGCCGGCGCATCGAGGCGGAACGCGAATTGATTCAGATCGCCCAGATGACCGTCGGCTACAAAGCCTTGCGGGAGACCTTCACGAGCCGGGTCACCAGCGAGCGCGAGGCCACGCGCATCCTCGTCGAATATATCGACGGCCCGTTCAAACATCTCGAAAATCGCTGGAGTTTCGTCGATCAGGACGATGGCTCGTCCTGTCTTGTCCAGTTCAAGATCGCCTATGAGTTCAAAAGCCGGACGCTCGGGCTGCTTGTCGGCGGCATGTTCGATGCGGCCTTTCATAAATTCTCATCGGCGTTCGAAAAGAGAGCCGATGAGATTTATGGTCGTCCGTGAACGGCTAGAGCGTTTCGGATATATCCAGAAACGCTCCACTCAGAAAATTAGAGCATTTTCAGGTAAATGGAATCGCTTAGCGATCTAACGTAAAGACAAAATGCTCTAACGAGATGCTCATTCCGAGAGGATGGTTCCGAGGGAAACCCGTTCCTCGAGCTTTGCCGCCGCCTCTTTGCGTTCGCTATAGCGGTCGGTCAAATAGGGTGAAACATCGCGTGTGAGCAGGGTGAATTTGACCAATTCCTCCATCACATCGACAACGCGATCGTAATAGGGCGAGGGTTTCATCCGTCCTGGCTCGTCGAATTCCTGATAGGCCTTGGCGACCGAGGATTGGTTGGGGATCGTCAGCATCCGCATCCAGCGGCCGAGAATCCGCATCTGATTGACCGCATTGAAGGATTGCGACCCGCCGGAAACCTGCATGAGGGCGAGCGTGCGCCCCTGTGTCGGCCGGATCGAGCCGACTGCCAACGGAATCCAGTCGATCTGCGCTTTCAGCACGGCGCTCATGGCGCCATGGCGTTCCGGACTGGTCCAAACCTGCCCTTCGGACCAGAGCGAAAGGTCGCGCAATTCCTGAACCTTTGGATGGTCGGCCGCGGCGCCGTCGGGCAGGGGAAGACCTTGCGGATCGAACACTCTGGTCTCCGCCCCGAAATGACGCAGCAAACGCTCCGCCTCAAGGGTGAGGAGACGGCTGTAGGATCTCTCCCGCAGCGATCCATAGAGCAGGAGGATGCGCGGCGGATGGCTGGAGACCTGTGCCGGGCGCAGACCTTCGAAAGCAGGGATCTGCAAACTGGTTGCATCGATGTTTGGGAGATCCGGCACCATCACTGATGAGCCTCCGCAATCGTTTTGGCAGCGCTGCCGCGCTCATACCAGGCACGTGACCGATTCACGATCCAGACGATCGACAACATGACAGGCACTTCGATCAACACGCCGACGACGGTGGCGAGTGCCGCACCAGATTGAAATCCGAACAGGCTGATTGCGGCAGCGACCGCCAGCTCGAAAAAGTTCGATGCGCCGATCAGCGCCGAAGGCGCCGCGACGCAATGCTGCTCGCCAGCAAGCCGGTTCAGCAAATAGGCCAAAGCCGCATTGAAATAGACCTGTATCAGGATCGGTACGGCAAGGAGCGCAATCACCAGCGGCTGTTTGACGATCTGCTCGCCCTGAAAACCGAAAAGCAGAACCAAGGTAACGAGAAGGGCTGAAAGCGAGAGTGGCCCGAGTGTTTGCAGCAAAAGGTTCAGAGCAGCCTCGCCACCCGAAGCGAGCAGTCTGCGGCGTAGCCATTGCGCCGTAATGACGGGAATGACGATATAAAGCGCGACGGAAAGAAAGAGCGTGTCCCACGGCACCGTGATGGCGGAGAGACCGAGCAGGAAACCGACGATGGGCGCGAAGGCGACGATCATGATGACATCGTTGAGCGCCACCTGGCTCAGAGTGAAATGTGGCTCGCCTTTCGTCAGATTGGACCAGACGAACACCATGGCGGTGCAGGGTGCGGCTGCAAGGAGAATGAGACCGGCGATATAGCTGTCGATCTGGTCGGCTGGCAGCCAGGGACGGAACAGATGGCCGATGAAGAAGAACGCCAGGGCCGCCATCGAGAATGGTTTCACGGCCCAATTGATCAGAAGGGTTACACCAATGCCGCGCCAATGCCGGCCCACCTGATGCAGCGCCGCGAAATCGATCTTGAGCAGCATGGGGATGATCATGAGCCAGATCAGCACCGCGACCGGCAGATTGACATTGGCGATCTCCACGCCGCCAATCGCCTGGAAGACATCCGGCATCAGACGGCCGAGCATGATACCGGCAACAATGCACAAAGCGACCCAGAGTGTGAGGGTCCGTTCGAAGAATGACATCGGCTGATCCCCGTCGATTATGCGGAGGCGACGCGACGGCCGCGTTCATCGACGACACGTTCACCATCTTCCTTGAAGAATTCCCCGAGCTGCGGAGGCAGGAGATCGACCACCATTTCGGACGGCCGGCAAAGTTTCACACCTTTGGGGCTGACGACAATGGGCCGGTTGATGAGGATCGGATGCGCCAGCATGGCATCGAGGAGCTGCTCTTCGCTCACACCCTCCTTGTCGAGGCCGAGTTCGCCGCAGAGGCTTTCCTTGGCGCGCAAAAGGCCGCGCAGACCAGCGCCTGATCGCGTCGCAAGCTGCTGCAGCATGAGTCTCGAGGGTGGTGTTTTGAGATATTCGATCACATGCGGCTCGACACCGGCGTTGCGGATAAGGCCCATCGTATTGCGGGACGTACCGCAATCCTGATTGTGGTAAATGATGACATCGAAGGCGACAGGATCAGGCATTGGCAGGGCCTTTCGGCTTTTCGCAGCAGGGAGAGAGCGCCGCCAGCGCCGGGGTGCAGATTTCCGGATGGCCCTGGCAGCAGTCACGCAGAAGAAATTCAATGAGGTCCGAAAGGGTCGGATAGACGGCGCTGTAAATGATGGAACGGCCTTCGCGGCGGGACTGGACGAGGCCAGCGGTCTCGAGATGGCTCAAATGAAACGAAAGGCGTGAGGAGGCTGCCTCCATCGCTTCACCGATCGACCCCGCAGCCAGACCATCCGGTCCCGCATTTATCAGCAGGCGGACGATCCGCAATCGGGTTTCCTGCGAAAGCGCGGCAAAAATATCGAGCGCCTGTCTTTCATTCATTTCGATATCTCAATAGATATTGAAATGAATGTAGATCAGACGTTTTCACCTGACAAGTCCTGTCGCAAATCTGTTCGATCTGTTCGTGATGATAGTGTCATCGGACGACGCCATGCGACGTTACCGCTCTGGCTTGTCGGAAGGAATCATCCCTTGCCAACCGAACATTCCCGAAACATGCTCAACGAGCTCGGATCCATCGTGAGACGACTGCTCCTTCCGCTGATGGCTTGCCTGCTGATCGCCGGCGGGATCCTCTGGCTCATCGGGCAGCCGAAGGGCGCTGCCTGGCTCTGGAACGGCGGCACGGCGCTTGTGCTGGCCATCCTGCTCGTCGACATCGTCGCCGGTCTGCTCAGACTGGAGGCGGGGCTCGATCTCATTGCCGCGCTGGCCATGGGTGGAGCGCTCGTTCTCGGGGAATCGCTTGCCGGGATCATCATCGCTTTGATGTTTTCAAGCGGGCGGGCGCTGGAAGATTTCGCGCAAAACAGGGCTCGGCGTGAAATGACGGCGCTGCTGAGCCGCGTCCCGAAAAGCGCGGCGCGCTATGCCGATGGCGCTTTGCAGGAAGTTGCCCTGGCGGATTTGCTGCCCGGAGATCGCATTCTGGTACGCTGCGGCGAGGTCGTGCCGGTGGATGGAGTCATCGAAAACGGCGTGGCCGTGCTCGATGAATCCGCTTTGACCGGCGAGGCGCTGCCGGTGCGCCGCTTGGCCGGTGCCCCGGTGATGAGCGGGAGCACGAATGCCGGCGATCCTTTTGACCTGCAGGCCACGAGCACGGCCGCCGAGAGCACCTATGCAGGGATCATCCGTCTGGTTGAAGCCGCCGGGGCCGCCAAGGCGCCGATGGCGCGCCTCGCCGACCGCTATGCGCTGGTCTTTCTTTTCGCGACGCTTGCGATCGCTGGAATTGCCTATGGGCTCAGCCGGGATCCCATCAGAGCCCTTGCGGTTCTCGTCGTCGCCACGCCCTGTCCATTGCTGCTTGCCGTTCCCGTCGCGATCATTTCCGGTGTGTCGCGCTGTGCGAAGAAAGGCATTCTCGTCAAGGGCGGCGGGGCGCTGGAACGGCTTACCAACATCAAGACCGTCATTTTCGACAAGACCGGCACGATTACCGACGGCCGTGCCAGCCTCGTCGAGATCAAATCGGAAAGCGGGCGCGATCCGCTTGAATTATTGCGTCTGGCCGCATCGCTGGACCAGAGCTCTCCGCATGTAATGGCACGGGCGCTCGTCAGCGCCGCGCGCGATCGCGGTCTTTCGCTCCACACGCCGGTCGATGTCAAGGAGCAGCCGGGTTCCGGCATTTCCGGACAGGTCGATGGGCACAGGCTTACCGTCGGCGGCTTCGCCTATGCGCAGGCCCATGCCGCCGAAACGCCCTTCGCACAGGAAATCAAGACCTGGATCCAGCGAGATGGAACGGCCGCCATCGTGGTGGCGATTAATGGCACAATCGCCGGAGCCTTGCTGCTGGCGGATCAGGTTAGGCCGGAAGTCGGCACGGTCTTGCGCAATCTGCATGGTGCCGGCGTCGCACGCATCGTCCTCGCGACCGGAGACCGCGTGGATCAGGCGGCCAGCGTCGCTGCCTTCCTCGATGTCGACGATGTCGCGAGCGAAATGAAGCCATCCGACAAGACGGATATTGTAGCGCGAGAGCGCTCCTACGGCCCGGTCCTGATGGCGGGGGACGGTGTCAATGATGCGCCGGCACTTGCGGCGGCGGATATCGGGGTCGCCATGGGCGCACGGGGCGCCGCGGCTTCATCGGAAGCGGCGGATGTCGTCATTCTCGTGGATCGGCTGGATCGGCTGGTCAGCGCGATCCATATTGCGCGCCGTTCTCGCAATATCGCTCTGCAAAGCGTCTACGCCGGCATGGGCCTCTCGATCGCCGCGATGGTGGCTGCAGCCTTCGGCTATCTCGCGCCTGTCGAAGGGGCATTGCTGCAGGAGATCATCGACGTCGCCGTCATCCTCAATGCGTTGCGCGCGCTCGGGCGGCCGATCTGGCCGGGCAGCCGACAGGCGGGATTAAGCACCGAAACCTTGCTTGGGCTCGAGGCTGAACATCATGCTCTAGC
Source organism: Beijerinckia mobilis (assembly GCF_000745425.1). Taxonomy (GTDB): domain Bacteria; phylum Pseudomonadota; class Alphaproteobacteria; order Rhizobiales; family Beijerinckiaceae; genus Beijerinckia; species Beijerinckia mobilis. The sequence goes on along the minus strand of NZ_JQJH01000009.1, from coordinate 106,595 downwards.
AAGCGTCATCGATGAGATCCGCATGACTGCTGATCATCTCCAGCAATTGCCGCAAGCGGATATTCGCAAACACCTCTCGAAACTCGATCTTCTGCTGCACGAGCAACTGCTTCCGCATGAACAGCGCGACGATAAGGAAGTCTATGCGAAGATCCGCCGACAGACATCCATGCCGGATGCTCTCGCCGGCATGAGCCGGGTGCATATGGAGATCCGGCGTCAGGTTCATAATTTGACCTCGCTCTGCAAGGCGCTCCCTGCCGATGGGCCAAGCGAGGCGCAGCGTGCGGAGATTCAGCGTCTGCTTTACGGGCTGGAGGCGATCACAAGACTGCACTTCGCCCAGGAGGAAGAAATCTATCGTTCGCTTGAAAGCGATTGAAGCTGCGGCCTTGGAGCGAAGGGTTTCAGCCTGAGGCTGATCAGAATGCTTGAGATGATCGCCGCCAAGGCGAACCAGAAAGGCGCGCCATAGCCATAGCGGGTGATGAGCATGCCAGCGATGGGACCCACAGCACCGAGCGAAACATCCTGAAAGACGGAATAAAGCGCGAGCGCGACCGCCCGATTGGCGGGCGGCGCCCGGCCGATCGCATCGCCGCCGAGCGAAGGAAAGATCGCGGAATAGCCAAAACCCGTCAAAGCAGTGCCGATCATCGCAAGGATGGGGGTAGGGGCCGCAATCAGCAGCGCCATTCCGGCGAGTTCGACGAGAAGGGCGGTGCGGGCAACAGTCACGCCGCCAAAACGCTCGACCGCGCGGGCGAGGAAGGGGCGCAGACTCATGAAGGAGAGTCCGAATGTCGTCAGGGCAAAGGCGGCATTCGGCCAATGACGGCTTTCGAAATAAAGCGCGATGAAGGAAATGATGACGCCGAAGCCGGTGCCGGCCAGCGCCAACGTGAGCCCATAGGGCGCGACGATTCGAAAAACTTCCGCGGGTGTGCCGCCTGGCTCTCCGGAAACCGGGGATTGGACGCCAGGCCGCAGCCCCGCCAGCAAAAGCCCAAGGAAAGCGACCGCGACCGTTGCCGCGCCAATGGCGCCGAGACCGTGGTCTGCGGCGATCACGGCGCCAACCGGCGCGCTCGATGCCAAAGCGGCATTTGTCGCAATGCCGTTCCAGGCAATGATGCGGACCGTCTCTTTCGGCCCCAGAAGCGTCATGGCCCAGAAGATGGCGCCATTGCCGACGCAGCTTTCGCCGAGCCCAAGCGCGAGCCGTGAGCCGAGAAGCAGCAGAAAACTGAGCAAAGGCATGGAGGCGGCTGGAACCGAGGCCATTGTGAGAAGGCCCGCGACGACATAGCCTGCAAAACCATAGAGAACGGCGGGTTTTGGTCCGAACCGATCGGTCAATTGGCCGATACGCGGCCGGCTGATGATCGTTACCACATATTGCGCGCTCATCGCCACGCCCGCCCAGAAAGCGCCGAGGCCAAGATCGTGATCGATATAGGCCGGCAGCACGGCAAGCGGCAGACCCACAGCGAAAAAGCCGAGAAAGGTGAGGGCGACGACACCGATCAGACGCAGGGACGCGGACATGGCGGGAAAGGGACCAATTGGAAGAATTGCGCCCTGTCCGATAGCCATCGAAGAATGGCCAGATTGCGCCCGCCCCGCGCAAGAGCGGGATAGGCGGGATAAGTAGGATCAGCGCTGCCGCAGTTTAATAGAGGGCAAAGACAGAGCTGGAAAGCGCCTTTCCCGTCGCTGCACTTGAAATTCTGGTGAGGATGCGAGCGACCAGATGGAATCTGCGGGTCCCTCTTCGACACGCCGCTGGGTGAGACCCGCCAGACGGAAAAGCACCAGAGCGGCAACCAGACCGACGATGAAGACCGCTTGATTGATCTGCGGATCAGCTTCCATTTTCAGGGCGGGGAAGATCATCGCCAGGAAACAGGTTACAGGAATCGCCGCCGTGACGACCGCCGCGAAATGGAGAAGCTCAACACTGGCGCGTGCTGCGCCCCGCTTCAGGGCGAAGAGCACGCAGCCGGCAAAAACTGCATAATAGGCGGTCATGTGCCAGAGATCAGGGTCGATCACCCGGCCGCTCACCCACTTGCCGATGACAATGGCGGAGGAAATCCCGGCGATGCAGCCAAGGCTGACACCGACCGTGATGGCGGCCATGATCCGTGTCGCCCGCGTCTGGGTGACATCGCTGCCGTTCTTGCGCTCGCTGCGTCTGCGGCTCTCGATCCACAGGAGATTGCCGGAATAGAACAGGACCGCGCCGGCAAGCCCCAGAAGCAGATAGCTGAAATGGATCGGCGTGCCGCCATAGGAGGCGAAATGTAAGGCGAAAAAGGCGGATGTGATGGTGGCCCAGGTGCCGCCATGGCCTGGTAGATATTCCGCATTCACGATATCACCTGTCACCGGGCTCACGACGACCGATCCATGAAGCCGCATCATGTGGCGAGGATCGAACCCCGTGATAGTGAGTGTCGCCGTCTGCGTACCGAAGGCGCGATATTGCATGCGCGTGGGCTGGAAATCTGGAGCAAGCGCCGCAACCTTCTCAAGAAGCACCTGCGGTGGCAGCATGGTCGCGGGAGGCGAATTTGCGGCGGGCGGCCGGGAACCGGGATTGCCGGCCTTGATGAGCGCCGGCAAGCGTCCCTCGAAAACCACTTTGTCGAGAGCCGGAAGCATGAGGTCATGCAGGCAGAAAACGAAAGCTGTCAGGGCGATCACGATATGGAAGGGCAGACTCAACAGACCGATGAGATTATGCACATCCATCCACATACGCTTCACATTGGGGCCGATGCGTAAAGCGAAGATCTCGCGTGCGAGTGCGGGCAGGATGATGATCACGCCGGCGAATACAGCCAGGAAATAGAGGCCGCTGACAACACCCATGATCCATTCGCCGATATCGCGATTGAACGGCAAGCCGCCGGTGCGATGGATGATATCGATAAAAGGAAAGAGCCCGGAGGGATGGATCTGCGCGACTTTCAAGGCGCCTTCGGCATCGAGGCTCGCGGAGAATGGCGCACCGTCCCGCCGCGACTTCTGCCAGCTAAGCTGGACGTCACGGGCGGGTTCGACGGACCCATCTCTTTTCTCGGAAACCAGCAGCGAAAATTCACGCGCGGCTTCGGGATGCGCAGCAAGAGTCTTGGCGATGAGATCGCCAGCACGATCGAAATCTGTCGAAGCCGCGGTATTAGGCGCATCGACCCAACGGGTCAGTGGATCGCGGAAGACAGTAATGGCCCCGCCATAAAAGGCGATAAACAGGAATAAGCCCGCAATGATGCCGGTCCATGTATGCACTTTTCGATAGGTGCGGAGAATTTCACTGCGCATGACAAGCACCCTGGATCAATGGAAGAGGGACCGTGCGAGCACCATCATGCCGTAAGCGAGCAGGTTGGCGCTGCCGAGCCAGAGCCATGCCTTGAGGCCGCTGCTGAAGAAGTAACAAGCCGCGGCCGTGCCGAGCCAGATCGGCGGAACGATCCAGAGAACGAATTGATATTTGTTGATCGCGTCGGGGCCCTGCGGCCCGACCCAGGCGATGAAACCCGCAAGCGTAATCGCAAGACCGAACCCTAAAAGGACACCGGCGCTCGTCTTGCCAATCCAGTCCTGACGATAATCACTTTCGAGATCACTCATTGGGATTTCTTTTGGGAGATTACTTTTGGGGAGGAGTTTCTGATCGGCTTTTGGCCGGTTTCCTGTTTCGCAGCCGTCGCCGGCACCTTGAGAAGAAAGACAGCGCAGGGAAGGATCAGGCAGGCCAGCATGAAAAAGCTGAGGGTGACGAAGGTCGCGGTTCCAGCATGCAGGGACGCGTGAATCAGGTTCCAGGCGATCATCAGAAAAAAGACCGTTCCGATCAGGCTTGCCTTCAGGGGCCAGGGGCTTTCCAGCCATTGCTGCCGCATCGCGCCGAGATAAAAACAGACAGCCGCCATCGCTATGGCAAGGAGAGCACCTGGTGTCATGGACGGAACCTTATGGACAAAACCTTGGGGAGCATGGTGATGGGCCGATGAGAAAAGACAGAAATTGCTCCGGTGTCAGGTAATAATCGATAGATTCGCCTGTTCAGAGATATCTATTGAATAAAATAGGAGAGGCGATGAGCAAAGTTACATCTTTGTCATCTCAGTCTTCTTGACCAGAGAACAAGGTCATTCCTGAATATTGATTCAAGAAACTGCAATGGCAATGGATTATAAATATTCTAAACTACGAAATTCTGATTTATATTAACTATAATTATGGCGTAATGATCTTTTATTTCATTCGATTAGGAATTTACAGAAACCCCGGAGAGTGAGGAAAACGCCGCATTGTCCGGCGTGGAATCATTACAGAGCAGAGGGGCAGGCGCTTTTCAATCTTCGGCAGCCTCAAACAACAGGTCGAGCGCCACATGGATGGCCGCGGCGCGCACCTGATCCCGCCCGATCGCGCCGAAACGCCTGACCCTATGCACCAAAGGGCGCTCCTTTCGGGCACAGCCGAAGTGGACGAGACCCACCGGCTTTGCCGCACTGCCACCGCCGGGTCCCGCAATGCCCGTGATTGCGACTGCGACATCGGCGCGCGAATGGGCAAGTGCGCCTTTCGCCATGGCGCGCGCGGTTTCAGAGCTCACAGCACCAAAACCGATGATTGTCGCCTCTGGAACCCCGAGGCAATCGATCTTGGCTTCGTTCGAATAAGTGACGAAACCGCGCTCCACGACATCGGAGGAGCCGGCGATTTCCGTCAGCAATCCGGCGACGAGGCCTCCGGTACAGGATTCCGCCGTCGCGAGCATGAGGCCCTTCCCACGGTAAAGTGCAAGCAATGCCTCGGCGCGGCGCAGCAGGCTTTCGGAAAAAGCAGAACTCATGGTTTCATTCCTGTGGCGGAGCGGCGGTTTCCAGCAAGGAGACGACCTTCGTCAGGTTGAGATAATTTTCGACGACCTGCATCGCCCCGGCTTCGCGCAGCGATGCCGCTTGTGGTCCCGTTCCAATGCCGACGAAGCACCAGCCAAGCGACTTGGCCGTCGCGACATCCCATATCCCGTCCCCGACCAGCACAATCCGCCGAAAAACCCCGCCAGCCCGCTCGGCCGCCAGCGCAAAGATCGTCTGGCGTTCGATGGCGTCGTCGGCAGAGGCAAAGGGGAAGTTGCCGATGTCAATGCCTGCAGCGGCAAGCCGCAGGTGAATGGGGACCTTCCAGGCACCTGTGGCAATGGCAACCGCGAAGCGCGAATCTCTGCGCAAATCGGCAAGAAGCTGTGCCGCTCCAGAGATTTCCGTGAGGCTATCCGCTGGCGGCGCGAGCCGTGTTTTCAGCCGCTCCACATACAGGTCCTGAAAGGAGCGAAGTTCCTGTGTCGTAGGCATGCGGCCGAAATGGCGCTGGTAGAGTTCGATCGCGACGCCTGAATCCGTCACATGCCGGTAATTTTCCCAATCCGCGCGGGCGCGGGCACCGGGAAGATGGTCGTTAAACGCGCCAATATAGCATTCAGCCCCGATCGCCATGGAATCGATGAGCGTTCCATCGACATCGAAAACGACGAGAGTCACCTGATCCTGGAGGAAATTTGCCAAAGGTGGAGTGTCCTCGTTTCTTGAAGCGGAAGACGATGCGGTCAATTGACCTTGCGATGGCATCCTTTTGATCTCACTGTGTTCTTTCCTGCTTCTCGAGAACACAGGGTCGATATCCACATTCAATAGCCACGCGCACTATTCACGCGCGATGCTCACAAGGGCAGCCGCACGGTCGCCAGCGCCAGTGCTGCTATGCCTTCCTCACGGCCGGTGAAGCCGAGTTTTTCCGAGGTCGTCGCCTTCACGGCAATACGGTCGAGCGAACAGCCGGTGATTTCGGCAAGCCGCGTGCGGATCGCGTCACGATGCGGCCCGACCTTGGGCCGTTCACAAACGACAGTGGCATCGATATGGGCGATCATGCCGCCGCGTTCGCGCACACGCTGCGCGGCCACGCGCAGAAAAATCGACGAATCGGCACCCTTCCATTGCGGGTCCGAGGGGGGAAAATGGCTGCCGATATCGCCTTCGGCGAGCGCACCGAACAGAGCATCGGTAATCGCATGGGAGAGAACATCGGCATCCGAATGGCCGATCAGCCCGCGATCATGCGCGATTTTGACACCGCCGAGCCAGACGTGATCGCCTTCGCCGAGCGCATGGACGTCATAACCCTGTCCTGTGCGAATATCAGGCAGATCCGATAGCAGGCGGCTTTCGGCCGTGGCGAAATCGTCAGGCGTCGTGATCTTCATATTGTTTCGATCCCCCTCGAAAATATGCACCTTGCCGCCCATCCATTCGATGATGGCGGCATCATCCGTCAAATCGGTGGCGCCATTCTCCGCCGCCTGACGATGCCCGGCGAGAATCAGGTTGAAACGGAAGGCCTGCGGCGTCTGCACGGCACGCAGGCTTTGACGCGCCGGCGTCGCGACAATCAGGGAATCATCCGGGCCGCCAAGATCGATCTGCTTGACCGTATCGGTCAGCAAAATACCGGGGATCGCCGCCAACTTGTCTCTGGCCGCCTGGACAGCGCGCATGATCAGGGCAGGGGAACAAAAGGGCCGCGCGGCATCATGGATCAACACGATTTCCGGAGCATCACCAGCCCCGGCCAAGGCCTCGAGACCCGACCGCACGCTTTCCTGGCGCGTTGCACCGCCAAAAACCGGCGCGGCAAGTTGACGCAATGCAGCATCGGACAATTCAGCACGTGTCGTGGCGAACAGCGTTTCGTCATCTCGATGGATGACGGGCAAAATCCGCGCTGCGGGCAGGCCCTCCGCCAAGCCTTCCAGCGTATGCGCCAGCACGCTGCGGCCCGCAAGCGGGCGATATTGCTTCGGCAGGTCGCCGCCTCCGGCGCGCACCCCACGTCCGGCCGCCACGACCAGAATGGCCACATCGTGATTTTGCTGCATGAGACCTGTTGAATGTCCAAGAGGGAAGGAATTGCCGAGACCAAGAACGGGAAAGGCCGAGGTTTCAAGCAAAAAATCCAAGGCATGGCGTTAAGCCCCGAAATCGACGCGCACCGAGGCGAGGCGGCCTCATCCGATCACATCCGGAACCCCCGATCGGATGCGGATGGCTGCGCGATCATAGAGCATGAAAAAATTTTTCATTTTTTAAGAGTGACAGTTGCGAAACATCGAAACTGTCTTTGGGCTTTTGCGACAGCTTTGCTACGAAGATTTTGGAAAGACTCGAGTCTTCTGGGGGATCTTCGTAAAATCATTTCGATGCGTCTTGATGCCGGTAAACGCTCCTCTCGGCCATTGACAAAGAAATAAGCATAATCGACATTGCCGCAGCGCAAGATTTGACTATAATATGGGCATGAAGACCATTGCTGATATCATGAGCACGACAAGCAACGCTCAACCGCTACTGCCGGGGACGCTGTCGGTCGGTCCTTTGCGGATCGAGGGCAGGGCTTTTCTCGCGCCAATGGCGGGCGTGACCGATCTCGGCATGCGCCGGCTCGCCCGGCATTTCGGTGCCGGTCTCGTCGTGTCCGAAATGGTCTCAAGCGATGAATATGCGAAGGGCTGCGCCGACAACGGCCTGAAGGCGGAATGCGCGGGCATTGCAAATTCTGTCGTGCAGATCGCCGGCTGCGATCCCGTTACCATGGGAGAAGCGGCGCGACGCGCGGAAGCAGCCGGCGCGGCGATGATCGACATCAATATGGGATGTCCCGCACGTAAGGTGACGGGTGGTTTCGCCGGCGCCCATCTGATGCGCCACGCAGCGCAAGCGGCAATGCTGATCCGCACCGTCGTCGGCGCCGTCAATGTGCCGGTCAGCGTGAAGATGCGTCTCGGCTGGGACGAAACCGAGCGCAACGCCACTGAAATCGCGCGGCTTGCGGAAGCCGAAGGTGTCGCCATGCTGACGGTGCATGGACGCACCCGCTGCCAATTCTATCGCGGCAAAGCCGATTGGACCGCCGTGCGGGCGGTCAAAGAGGCCGTGCGCGTTCCGGTCGTCGTCAATGGCGATTGTACTGGAACGACTGCCGCTCGTGTCATGCTGGAGCAATCCGGTGCCGATGCCGTCATGATCGGCCGCGCCGCCGTCGGCAGGCCCTGGCTCGTTGGCGATATTGCACATTTTCTTGGTTCCGGCGCGTTACGGCCCGAGCCGGAACCACTCGTACAGGCGCAGGCCGCCATCGATCATTACGAAACCCTGCTTCGGCTCTATGGAACGGAGCATGGCTTGCGGCATGCCCGCAAGCATCTTTCGGCTTTTGCTACCTATCGCCGGGCGCCCGCCGATATCAGGCGGCAACTCGTCACCAGCGAGCGTCCCGCAGAGGTTACAAACCTGTTGCTGGCGCTTGCACATCACACTTTTTGGGCGGAGGCTGCATGACTGCTACATCCGTTATTTTCCGGGCTAATTCCGGCATTTTCGCACCGTCTGAAACCATGTCAGCGCCGCCGATCGACATCGCACCTGAATCCACCAAGCTCTTGAATGCCTTGCCGCATCCGGTCATCGCCGTGCTGCCGGACGGGCGCATCTGCGACGCCAATGTCGCGGCAGAAAATTTCTTCGGCATGAGCCGCACGGCCCTGTGGCAGCATCGTCTGGTGGAACTTCTGCCGATTGGTTCCCCGCTGCTCGGGCTCATTGAGCATGTCCGCAGCCGTGGCGCGGCGGTTAATGAATACAGGGTCGATCTCGGCCTGCCGAAAATCGAGGGTCTCGTCGATATTTTCGTCTCCCCCTTGCCTGATCTCGACGAGGGCGTCGTCGTCATGCTGCAGGAGCGCTCGATCGCCGATAAGATGGAACGGCAATTGACGCATCGCGGCGCCGCGCGTTCCGTCGCCGCCATGGCTTCCATGCTGGCTCATGAGATCAAAAATCCGCTGTCCGGCATTCGCGGCGCGGCGCAACTCCTTGAGACCGACGCCAACGACAATGATCGTGCCCTTACACAATTGATCTGCGAGGAGACGGACCGGATCGTCAAACTCGTCGACCGGATGAGCGCCTTTTCCGATCAGCGGCCGATCGAACGCGAGGCGGTCAACATTCATTCGATTCTCGACCATGTGAAGAAGGTGGCGCAAGCGGGTTTCGCGCGCCACATCCGCTTCATCGAAAATTACGATCCCTCGCTGCCGCCGGTGCTCGGCAATCGCGATCAGCTGGTGCAGATTCTCCTCAATCTCGTGAAGAATGCCGCCGAGGCGATCGGCGAAGAGCGGCTCGACGGCGAGATCGAATTGTCGACGGCTTTCCGGCCGGGCGTCCGGCTGCAGCTGGTCGGTTCCAAGACACCCGTGTCCCTGCCGCTCGAATTCTGTGTGCGCGACAATGGCGCGGGCGTACCGGAAGATGTCCTGCCTTATCTTTTTGATCCGTTTATCACCACCAAGGCGACCGGAACTGGCCTTGGACTTGCACTGGTTGCGAAAATCATCGGTGATCATGGTGGAATCATCGAATGTGAATCGCATCCGCATCGCACGACGTTCCGGGTGCTCATGCCCATGTCCGCGCCTCGCGACGGACGCGGGACTTCACGCGGATAGGCATCAGCCTGGTCGGACGCCGCTTCGGCGTCACGCAAGCGACTGCACAAAACCCATCCAAAACAATAAGGGCGGTTTTGCCCTCAAAAATTCAGCGCAGTTGACCCGAACAGGAGCATGCCATGGCGAGCGGAAATATCCTCGTTGCGGATGACGATACGGCGATCCGGACGGTGCTGAGTCAGGCATTGTCCCGAGCCGGCTATGAAGTGCGTGCGACCGGGACCGCGGCGACCCTATGGCGCTGGGTCCAGTCCGGCGACGGGGATCTCGTGATTACCGACGTTGTCATGCCGGATGAGAACGCCTTCGAGCTTTTGCCGAAGATGAAGAAGCTCAGGCCCGATCTTCCGATCATCGTGATGAGCGCGCAGAACACCTTCATGACGGCGATCAAGGCGTCCGAGCGCGGCGCCTATGATTATCTGCCGAAGCCTTTCGATCTGCGCGAACTCGTCTCCATCGTCGGCCGGGCGATGAGCGGGCCGAAGAACCGCGTTCAGGAGGAAAGGCCCGAGGATCTCGAAGGCATGCCGCTAGTCGGGCGCTCCCCGGCCATGCAGGAGATCTATCGCGCGCTTGCCCGCCTCATGCAGACCGACCTCACGGTGATGATCACCGGTGAATCCGGAACCGGCAAGGAGCTCGTTGCCCGCGCCCTGCATGATTACGGCAAGCGCAAGAAGGGACCGTTCGTCGCCGTCAATATGGCGGCAATCCCGCGCGACTTGATCGAAAGCGAATTGTTCGGCCATGAGAAAGGTGCCTTCACTGGCGCCAACCAGCGTGCGCCAGGCCGGTTCGAACAGGCCGAAGGTGGCACCCTGTTTCTGGACGAGATCGGCGACATGCCGATGGAAGCGCAGACGCGGCTTTTGCGCGTGCTGCAGCAGAGCGAATATACGACCGTCGGTGGTCGCACGCCGATCAAGACCAATGTGCGGATCATCGCCGCCACCAACAAGGATCTACGCAATTCGATCCAGCTGGGCCAATTCCGTGAAGATCTGTACTTCCGGCTGAATGTCGTTCCACTGCGCCTGCCGCCGCTGCGCGAACGCACCGAGGATATCGGCGATCTCGCGCATCATTTCTTCACCATTGCTGCCAGCGAGGGGCTTCCGATGAAACACATCGACCCCGAAGCCCTTGAGCGGATGAAGCGCTATCGCTGGCCGGGGAATATTCGCGAACTGGAAAATCTGACGCGTCGTCTCGCAGCGCTCTATCCGCAGGAAACCATTACGGTACAGCTGGTCGATGCGGAGCTCGCCGCCGATCAGAACACTTTCGTTTCGCCGAATCCTCCGCTGCCCACGGCCAATGCAGTCAACAAGACCCGGGAGCAGGATCGCAATCTCACGCTCGCCGGGGCGATGGAGCGGCACCTGTCCGAGATCTTCAAGGCCCACGGGGATCAATTGCCGCCTCCCGGTCTCTACCATCGCATCCTGCGTGAAGTGGAATATCCGCTGATCTCCGCCGCGCTCAGCGCGACACGCGGCAACCAGATCAAAGCCGCGGAACTTTTGGGGCTCAACCGCAATACCTTGCGCAAAAAAGTCCGCGATCTCGATATAAGGTTGATGCGCTCGCCACGTTGAGCTGAAGAGACCGGAAGGATCCTCCCTGTCCGGTTTGACGCCGCAGGGGCCTGATGTCCGATATTCTTTCCCCGCATCACGCCCCGCCAGGTTTTTCCAAGCGCGAGCGCCGATGGACGACGCCTCTAGGCGCTGTTTTCGTTCTGCTCGCGCTGATCATTGCGCTCAGCAGCTTTCTGATCTTCGCGGGCTATACGCCTGTCGCGGTGAGCGACCATATCGTGCTTGGTCTGTTCATCGCGAATATCGCCAGCATTTTTCTGCTGTTCGGTCTGGTGCTCGTCGAGGCCTACAGGCTTTACGCCGCCTGGCGCAGCAAGGTGGCGGGCGCCGGACTGCATCTTCGCATCGTCACGCTGTTTTCGATCGTCGCGGCGGCGCCGGCCTTGCTCATGGCCTGGGTCGGTTCGGTAACGTTGGAGCGCAGCCTCAACCCCTCTTTCATGCAGGATGTGCGCGGTTTCGTGCTGAACACGATCGACGCCGCACGCCTGTTCCGTGAGGGGCAGTGCAAGGCACTCCTGCAGGAAGCTCTGCTGACCGCGGCCGATCTCGACCGTGCGAAGACCATATTATTCGAGAACCATCGTGAATTGTTTCGGGATTTCTTCGCCTCGCGGGCGCGCTTTCTCGGTTTTACCGCCGCCGCGCTGATGAATTCGAAGGGCGAGGTCATCGAGCGGATCGACACCCACGCCAAGGTCGGCACCGCCATCGTCAAACCAGAACCCTCCGATTTCGCGGACGCGCGCAAGAACGAACCCCTTTGCCTCATCCTCGACGAAGGCGCGACTTTCGTTGCCTTGCGGCCGGTGGCTTCCTTTACCGATACCTTTCTCTATGTCGCGCGGCCGGTCGATCCGTTCAGTGTCGCCTTTCCGCGCGAGGCGTCGAAGCTCGTCGCCCTCTATGATGCTTTCGACAGTCACAGGCGCAGCATCCAGCTCGCCTTCGCGGCCATGTTCGTCTCGATCGCGCTTATCATGCTGCTTGCGGCAACCTGGCTTGGCCTGTCCTTCGCCAATCAATTGGTGGCGCCGATCCGCCGTCTGATCACCGCGACGGATCAGGTCGCCTCGGGCAATCTCTCGGTTCAGGTCGCGGTCTATCGCGACGAAGGCGATCTGGCCCGGCTTGGCGAGACCTTCAACAAAATGATCGCCGAACTACGCCTGCAGCAGAACCGGCTGATCGCCGCCAGCAATCTCATCGACGAGCGTCGCCTGTTTACCGAGGCGGTTCTTTCCGGCGTGCCCGTCGCCGTCGTCGGCGTTGGCCCGAAAGGGCAGGTGACGGTCCTTAACGCCTCGGCGGAAAAACTGATGCCGGCCGGGGCCGAGGAACTTGCCCCGGTGACCGGCCAGCCGGTCGAAACGGTGCTGCCTGAAATCACCAGTCTGCTCAACGAGGCCCGCGCCAGTTCACTCCGGCTCATGCAGGGCCAGATCAGCCTCGATCGCGGCGGACGCGACCGCCTGTTCAACATCAGCATTACCTCGGAGCCGACCGCACGGTCCGACAAGGGCTATGTCGTCACCCTCGATGACATCACCGACCTCGTGACCGCGCAACGCACAGCCGCCTGGGCAGATGTGGCGCGCCGTATCGCTCATGAAATCAAAAATCCGCTGACGCCGATCCAGCTCTCCGCTGAGCGCCTGAAGCGGAAATACGGGCGTTTAATCACGCAGGACCGCGACATCTTCGATCAATGTGTCGATACGATCGTGCGGCAGGTCGATGATATCAAACGCATGGTCGATGAATTTTCCTCCTTCGCGCGCATGCCGAAGGCCAAACTCGAATCCGACAATCTCTCCGATTGTTTGCGGCGCGTTCTCTTCCTCATGCGCGTCGCGCATCCCGATATCGTTTTCGACGAGGACATGCCGGAAGAGCCGGTCATGGGCTATTTCGATCGGCGGCTCCTGTCACAGGCGGTGACGAATATCCTAAAGAACGCGACTGAAGGCATAGCGGCGGCGGAAGCGGAAGCATCGATAGAAAATGCCGAACCCGGTACCAGCGCCGAAGCCTCTTCGGTGAAGCCGAGACCGCCTGGACGTATTCTCATCAAACTGCGGGTCACGCGCGATGAGGCCCTTCCCGATGATGCCACCCGTGAGCGGGCTGAAATCGAGATTATCGACAACGGCAAGGGTTTCCCGCGCGAGAACAGGAATCGCCTGCTCGAGCCCTATATGACGACACGCGCCGAGGGAACCGGCTTGGGTCTCCCGATCGTCGCCAAAATTCTGGAGGATCACGGCGGATCGCTGCAATTGCTGGATGCTCCGGAAGGGCCGGGTGCCTGCGTCAGGCTCATCGTACCGATTGGTGCTGAAATGGCGACGCGCGCCGCTCTTGTTTCGAGCCTTGGTTGATTCTGCCGAAAGGCACAACCGAATAGTCTGTTGCCCTCTCCAACAGGGAGCGATGCGTTTACGAAAGCAGGAATATTATCGAAAGGACAGCAAAGCCTTCAAATGCCAAGCTTGATCGGCAGGACAATTTTAGGTTTTGTCTTGAAAACGAATCGACGCACGATCGGAAGTGTCCAGGGGATTTGCCACTGCCGAGACCGGGCCGGATTTCGGCGCCGTGAAAATCCTGAGTTCAATCCGCAACCAGATACGGAATTATGGGCAGCGACATTCTCATCGTAGACGACGAAACGGATATTCGCGAAATCGTTTCCGGTATCCTCTCGGACGAAGGATATGTGACGCGGACTGCGAAAAATTCCGACGAGGCGCTGGCACAGATCGAGGCCCGGCAGCCGGGGCTTTTGTTCCTCGATATTTGGCTTCAGGGTTCCAAACTCGACGGTCTGCAGCTTCTGCAAATCATCAAGGAGCAGAATCCAAGCCTTCCGGTCGTCATGATCTCGGGCCACGGCAATATCGAGACCGCCGTTTCCGCCATCAAATTCGGTGCCTACGACTTCATTGAAAAGCCGTTCAAGGCCGATCGCCTCGTGCTCGTCGCCCAGCATGCGCTCGAAGCCTCGCGGTTGAAACGGGAAGTCAGCGATCTGCGCGCGCGCAGTGGCGCGGTCAACAAGATCATCGGCAAATCGACCGCAATCAACCAGCTGCGTCAGGCCATCGAGCGTGTCGGAGCATCGAATTCGCGCGTCCTCATTACCGGTGCGGCAGGCTCCGGCAAGGAATTGACGGCACGGTCGATCCATGCGGCATCGAACCGGGCCAATGGCCCCTTCGTCATACTCAATGCGGCGACCATCGCCCCCGAGACGATGGAAATCGAACTGTTCGGCACCGAAGGCGGTGACGGCCATGGGCGCAAGATTGGTGCGCTGGAAGAGGCGCATGGCGGCACGCTCTATCTCGACGAAATTGCCGACATGCCACGCGAGACGCAGGGCAAAATCCTGCGCGTGCTGGTCGATCAGAACTTCCAGCGCGTCAATGGTTCGACGCGGGTCCATGTCGATGTCCGCATCATTTCGTCAAGCGCCCGCGATCTCACTGCGGCGATCACCGATGGCGCTTTGCGCGAGGACCTGTTTCATCGGCTCGCGGTCGTACCCGTCCGCATTCCGTCCCTGGCCGAACGCCGCGAGGATATTGCCGAACTCATCACCTATTTCATGGACCAGGTTTCGCAGATGACCGGCATGCCGCGCCGGGTTATCGCCGATGACGCCATGGCCGTTTTGCAATCACACGACTGGCCCGGCAACATCCGGCAATTGCGCAACAATGTGGAACGTCTGATGATTCTTGCGGCGGGCGATCCCACCGTCGCGATCACCGCTGACATGCTGCCGGCCGAGATCGGTGCGCTGGTGCCGGCCATGCCCAATGGATCCGGCGGCGAAAAGCTGCTCAGCCTGCCGCTGCGCGAGGCGCGCGAAATGTTCGAACGCGAATATCTCGTCGCCCAGATCAACCGTTTCGGGGGCAATATCTCACGCACGGCGGAATTCATCGGGATGGAACGCTCGGCGCTGCATCGCAAATTGAAATCCTTGAGAATCGATTGAGTGAGAATCGATTAGAGCGTTTCGGATATATCCAGAAACGCTCTACTCAAAGAACAAGAGCATTTTCAGAGCTATGGAATCGCGAAGCGATTCAAGATCAATGCAAAATGCTCTAGAGCATGTTCGGATGTTTCCGAACTGCTCCACTTGGAAAAGTTAGAGCATTTTCAACGATTTTGAATTGCATAGCGATTCAATCCGAATCGAAAATGCTCTAGGTGAGAATTTATTGACGCGGCTCGATAATTTTCAGCCAATCTTTCGTTGAAAATACCATGATGGCTTCCACGGCTCAGGCCTCGAAAATCCCTTCTCGCGTGGCTCTTTTCCTGGCTTTCCTGAAAATCGGCCTGCTCGGCTTCGGCGGTGTCGCGGCCTGGGTTCGGCGGATCGTCGTCGAGGAACGCCATTGGCTGGGGGATCGGGAATTTTCCGAACTCTTGGGAATCGCCAATGTCCTGCCGGGCGCCAATACGGTGAATATGGCGATCCTCCTCGGTGATCGCTACCGTGGCTTGACGGGAGCGCTTGCCGCTCTGACGGGTCTCCTCGCGATGCCTCTCACCATCCTGCTCGGCGTCGCCTCTCTCTATGATCATTTCGCCACTATGCCTGCGCTCAACAACGCCCTTTCGGGAGCGGCAGCCGCAACGGCAGGGCTGATCATCGGAACGGCAACGAAGATCCTGCGATCGATTTGGCCAGACGCCCATGTCCTGCCGATCGCTTCAGTCGTTTTTTTAGCCATCGGCTATTTCCGCTTTCCCTTCGCGCCGACCATCGCCTGTCTCGTTCCCATCAGCCTCGCCGCCACCGTTCTTCTCTCCAGGAGAAAGGCATGAGCGAGGCTCTGAAACAGATTGCGGTAACCTGCGCCGAGGCATCGCTGCTGGCGATCGGCGGTGCGACCGCCACGCTGCCGGAAATCCAGCGGCAGTTCGTCGATCTTCACCATTTGCTGGATTTTTCCACTTTCGTGCGGCTGATCGCCGTGGGGCAGGTGACACCGGGCCCAAACTGCATCGTCATCAGCCTGCTCGGCTGGCAGATCGCGGGTTTCCCCGGTTTCATCGTGGCGACGATTGCGTTTCTTCTTCCTTCTTCCCTGTTGGCATTCGCCGCGGGGCGCGTACTCGCGCGCTACGCGCAGCATGCCGGGCTTGTGATCCTCCGCAAGGCGCTGGCACCGATCGCCGTCGGGCTTCTTTTCGCGACAGGCGCAATTCTCGCCGGAGAAGCCTGGCACGGCTCGATGAGCCTAGTCATCACCGGCTCAATGATCCTCGTGACGAGTTTCACGAAAATCAATCCTTTATGGGGAATAGGCAGTGGCGCGCTTCTCGGGTGGATCACCGGATTTTGAGCCCGGACAATTGCTTCGGTCGTAAGGAGACGCATATTTCGCAGCTGCATCAGATTTGTCGGAAAGGATGTCTTGCCATCACATGCAACTTGGCCGATCAAGGCCGAAGATTGATTCTTCCAGGAAAGCATGTGTGAGCCGGATCTTTTATCTCAATGGCCGCTACCTTTCGCGGAGCGAAGCCAATATCAGCGTCGAGGATCGCGGCTTTCTTTTCGGCGACGGCGTCTATGAAGTCATTGAGATCCATCGCGGTGCTCTCATCGACGAAGTACGGCATTGTGAAAGACTCGACCGTTCCCTGGCGGAATTGCGGATCGACTGGCCGATGGGGCAAGCGCCGTTCGCCCGCGTTTTGCGTGAGGTCATCGTCAGAAACAAGGTCGAGAACGGTTTTCTCTATATCGAAGTGACGCGCGGCGTCGCGCCGCGCGAACATGTCTTTCCGAACCCCGGCGTGCGGCCCAGCCTGCTCATCAGCGCCAAATCCGTCGATCGCCAAAAAAGCGAAATCACAGCGCAAAAAGGTATCCGTGTCATCAGCCTGCCTGATTTGCGTTGGAAACGGGTCGATATCAAGACTATCAACCTGTTGCCCAACGTCCTCGCCAAACAGGCGGCAAAAGAGGAAGGTGCCTCAGAGGCCTGGCTCGTCGATGAGGACGGACTCGTCACCGAAGGTGCGGCATCGAATGCCTGGATCGTCGATCAAGAGGGCACGATTCACACGCATCCGGTGGATCATTCGATCCTTCGCGGCATTACCCGCACAACCCTGATCGATATAATCGCTTCGCGTGGATGGCGCCTGAAAGAGCGCCGGTTCAGCCTGTCGGAGGCCTATGCCGCGCGTGAAGCCTTCATTACCGGCGCGTTGAGCCTCGTGATGCCGGTCGTGAATATTGATGGAAATGATATAGGAGCCGGCGTGCCTGGTCCGGTTTCGACCGAGCTGCGCCGGATTTTTCATGATATGGCAATTCGGACACACTAGAAGATCGCATCGCTGACGAAAATCGCCGCGCAATCAAAATCATTGAAAAATCTGCGGTCTTCAAAAAAGAGCAATTCAGAGATGTCCGAAAATGCTCCAGAGTATAGAGACGCGGCATAGCAAAATGAAACGTACTCTCTCAATCATTTTAAAGCGCGAGCTTGACAAAAACTGGCAACTTTTCGAGGCTGATGCTTTCAACGTCAATGAAAGCCCGCTGAAGGGAAAAAGATCTATACACTGGGTAAAACGGCGGCTTGCGGCTTCGTCACGAGGTCGCTCTAATAGCTGAACCGTCATCCCTGAAGAATTGCTTGCTTTATTCCGGTTAGGAAATCAGGACAACAAGAACAGGACCCGATAATGGCAGTGGACCGCCCGCAGAACCTGCAAGACACGTTTCTTAATTTCGTTCGCAAGAACAAGGTGCCCCTCACGATCTTCCTCGTCAACGGCGTCAAGCTTCAAGGCGTCGTCACCTGGTTCGACAATTTTTGTGTGCTGCTTCGCCGCGATGGCCACTCGCAACTCGTCTACAAGCACGCCATATCTACCATCATGCCCGGCGCACCGATCCAGATGTTCGAGCCGGGCGACGAAGCAACCAATGCCGGCTAGAGCATTTTCCAGAAACATTGAATCGCTTTGCGATTCCATAACTTTGAAAATACTCTAGTTTTTTGAGTGGAGCGTTTCTGGAAATATCCGAAACGCTCCAGGGCCGGGGGAGCTTCGATCCGCGAATAATAATGACCGTACCGGGAGTTTCCCCATAGACGCTTCGACTTTTTCACCATCTCCTGTGACTACCAGCACCCGTTCCGGCGCCGCGAATGGCGCGCCGGGAATAGACAGGCGCCCCACCAGAACACGCGCCATGGTCATCGGGCCCTATTTCAATCAAAAGCCCGCAAACCCTCTTATCCGCTCCGCAGAGCCTGCGGCGCGAACACCAGAAGCGCGCTTCGATGAGATTCTCGGCCTCGCCGAGGCGCTCGACCTCGATATCGTCGATCGCCGCATGGTGAGCCTCGCTGAAATCAAGCCCTCGACCTATCTCGGCAGCGGCAAGGTCGCCGAACTCGGCGAAGCCGTGAAGACAGCCGAAGCCGAATTGGTCGTCATGGACTGCGCCTTGTCTCCAGTCCAGCAGCGCAATCTCGAAAAAGCTTTCGCCGCGAAAGTCATCGACCGCACCGGCCTGATCCTCGAAATTTTCGGACGGCGCGCGCGGACCCGGGAAGGCAGCCTCCAGGTCGAGCTGGCGCATCTTTCCTATCAGAAATCACGCCTCGTGCGTTCATGGACCCATCTTGAACGCCAGCGTGGCGGCTTCGGCTTTTTGGGTGGTCCCGGCGAAACGCAGATCGAAGCCGACCGGCGGCTTTTGCAGGAGCGCATGACCCGGCTCGAACAGGAACTCGCCGGTGTCAAGCGTACGCGTGGTCTGCATCGCAAGACCCGGCGCGACGTGCCTTATCCGATCATCGCCCTTGTCGGCTACACCAATGCCGGAAAGTCGACCCTGTTCAACCGTCTGACCAAAGCGGAAGTGCTGGCGCAGAACATGCTCTTCGCTACGCTTGACCCGACCTTGCGCAGCCTTTCGCTTCCTCATGGATCCAAGGTCATCCTCTCGGATACGGTGGGATTTATTTCCGATCTGCCGACGATGCTGGTCAAAGCGTTCCACGCGACCCTGGAAGAAGTGCTGGAAGCCGATCTTATTCTGCACGTCCGCGATATCTCGCATCCCGACGCCGAGGCCCAGCGCCTCGATGTTGAGAATGTGCTTAGCGATCTCGGCATTGATACGGCGGATGAAGGCCATATTCTGGAGGTCTGGAACAAAGCTGATCTGCTCGACGATGATAGCCGCGAAACCGTGCTCAACAATGCTCGGCGCGATGAACGGCGGCCCATTCTCGTCTCGGCGCTGACCGGGCAGGGGATCGAGGCGCTGGAAAGCGAAATCGAGAGTCGGCTGGCGCAAGGACGCCTGTTCTTCGACATCACGCTCGGACCGGCGGATGGCGAAGGCCAGCATTGGCTGCATGAACATACGGAAGTCATGGGCAAGAGCTACGATGACGACGGCACCGTCCGCATATCGGTCCGTGTCGCACCGGAACGGGCCGAACCCATCCGACGCCGTTTTGGGGCGGCCGTGGTGGAGCAGGGCGCAATGGAATATGCAGGCCGATAAGCAGCGGTTCGCTGCCGGCCTGTTCAGCCGGTCAGCTCGCGCATCGCGCCGTCAAGGCCGTCGAGGGTGAGTGGGAACATGCGCCCACTCATCAGCCGTTCGATCAGGCCGATCGATTGCGTATACCGCCAATGCGCCCGCGGCGTCGGATTGAGCCACACGACATGGGGGTAGGTATCGGTCAGGCGTTTCAACCAGACCTGGCCTGGCTCGGGATTGTGATGTTCGACGGCGCCACCCGTCATGACGATCTCATAGGGCGACATTGCGGCGTCTCCGACGACAATGATCTTGTAATCCGCGGTATATTTGTGCAGCACGTCGAAAGTGGCGATCTGGTCCTCGCGCCGCCTCTGATTGCTCTTCCAGACCGCCTCGTAGAGGCAATTGTGGAAGTAGAAATAATCCATATGCTTGAATTCGCTCCGCGCCGCGGAAAACAATTCCTCCATCGCGGCCACATGCGCATCCATCGAGCCGCCAATATCGAAGAAGAGCAAAACCTTGGCGGCGTTCCGCCGCTCCGGCCTTAGCCGCACATCGAGAAAACCCTGTGATGCACTCGCGCGGATCGTATCGTCGAGATCGAGTTCCTCCGCCGCGCCAGTGCGCGCGAGCTTTCGCAGCCGCCGCAGGACGAGTTTCATGGAGCGTATGCCGAGTTCGACAGTACCGTCGAGATCCCTGAATTCACGTTTGTCCCAGACTTTCACCGCGCGAAAATTGCGGTTTTCGGCCTGACCGATGCGGATGCCTTCCGGGTGATAGCCGTAGGCGCCGAACGGGGAGGTGCCGCCGGAGCCGATCCATTTGTTGCCGCCCGAATGGCGTTCTTTCTGCTCGGCGAGACGCTGGCGCAGGGTTTCCATCAGTCTGTCCCAGCCGAGCGCCTGCAATTGCGCTTTCTCTTCCTCGGATAGAAATTTTTCCGCGAGCTTTCGCAGCCATTCGGCCGGTATTTCGGCGGTTTCTGCCGCTTGCGCCTCTGCCTGTCCCAATGTTTCCAGCCCCTTGAAGGAAGCCGAGAAGACACGATCGAACTTGTCAAAATGCCGCTCGTCCTTCACAAGGCAGCAACGAGCGAGATAATAAAAATCTTCTATCCTTCTGTCGGTAACCTCCTTCTCGAGGCCTTCCAGAAGAACGAGATATTCCCGCAAGCTGACTGGGACTTGAGCTTCGCGCAATTTCAGGAAAAATTTAAGGAACATGAGCGTCCCGCCATCCGATGATGTGCGGCATGAGTGTCTCCAAGAATGTTTCAAGGAAAATTATAGGCCATGCGTTTCACCGGCACAAAGTCCTATATCGCCACTGATGATCTGAAAGTCGCCGTCAATGCCGCGATCACACTCGAAAGGCCGCTACTCATCAAGGGTGAGCCGGGCACAGGCAAGACGGTGCTTGCCGAGGAAGTCGCAAGAGCGGTCGATGCGCCGCTACTGACATGGCATATCAAATCAACAACCAAGGCCCAGCAAGGCCTTTATGAATATGATGCGGTCTCGCGTCTGCGTGACTCGCAGCTCGGAGATCCGCGGGTTTCCGACATCGCCAATTACATCAAGCACGGGAAGCTCTGGGAGGCTTTCACCTCTCCCGCCCGACCGGTCCTGCTGATCGATGAAATCGACAAGGCGGATATCGAATTTCCCAATGATCTTCTGCTCGAACTCGATCGGATGGAATTCTTCGTCTACGAAACCGGCGAGACCGTGCGGGCAACACGCCGGCCGATCGTGATCATCACCTCGAATAATGAAAAAGAGCTGCCGGACGCCTTTCTGCGCCGTTGTTTCTTCCATTACATTAAATTTCCCGACGTCGAGGTGATGCAGGCCATCATCGATGTCCATTTCCCCGGCATCAAAAAACAGCTCGTCGAAGAGGCCCTTCGCATTTTCTTCGAACTGCGCGATTTGCCCGGTCTCAAGAAAAAACCATCGACGTCGGAATTGCTTGATTGGCTCAAATTGCTGTTGAATGAGGATATTTCCCCTGAAATCCTGCGCGGTAACGACGCGAAACAGGTGATTCCACCACTGCATGGCGCCCTGTTGAAGAACGAGCAGGATGTTCACCTCTTCGAGCGTCTGGCCTTTCTTCACCGGCGCGACAACCGTTGAACAAGGATGGAGGCTCTCAAGCTTCCGGCGGCTCCTTGGTTTTAACCTCTTGGGCTTTAGCCTCTTGCCAAAGTGCTTCCATTTCGGTGAGCTCGGCTTCCGCCAGGGTTCTGCCAGCCTTGTGCAATGCCGTTTCGATGAAGCCAAATCTGTGTTCAAATTTGGCATTTGTCGAGCGGATTGCGGCTTCCGGGTCCACATTCAAATGACGGGCTAGATTGGCGACGGTGAAAAGAAGATCACCGATCTCGCCACTGATCTCCAAGGCTGAGCCTCCCGCAATAGCGGCCTCGATCTCCAGCGTTTCCTCTCGCAGCTTGTCGAGAACCAGAGCGGCATCGTTCCAGTCGAAACCGACCCGTCCGGCTTTTTCCTGGAGTTTGACGGCGCGGGTCAGACCGGGCAGGGCGAGCGGCACATCCACCAGGAGGCTTTCCACTGGCGAGCCACTTCCTCCGGTTTCTTGCGGCTCAACGGCTTTGGCAGCCGCGCGTGCGGCTTTTTCCTCAGCCTTGATCTTCTGCCATTGCGCCTTGATTTCCTCAGGCGAGGCGGATTTGCGCTCACCAAAGACATGTGGATGACGACGAATCAATTTGGCGGAAATCGCCTCGACGACATTGCCGAAATCAAAAGCCTCTTCCTCCTCGGCAATCCTGGAATGGAAGACGACTTGAAACAGGAGATCTCCAAGCTCGTCGCACAGATCACCACGATCACCGCGCGTTATCGCATCGACGACTTCATAAGCTTCTTCGATCGTATAAGGCGCAATCGACGCATAGGTTTGCTGACGATCCCAGGCGCAGCCCGTTTCCGGCTCGCGCAAGGCACTCATAATGTCGAGGAGGCGCCGGATGTCGCGGGAAGGCTGCATATCAGGAGCAAGGCGGCAAGAAAGCGCGGCAAGAGAGCAGGGTTATTTATAGCAGATTGCATTGTAGTCGCGCTGCGCACGATGTCGCACCTTGTGCGGCCGAAATCGTCAGGCAACGAATGAGAAACACGCAATGCAAAAGAAGTGGAGACAAGCCTTGCTCCACTTCCGTCTCGATTTCTCGATTAATCGAGCGCGATGGAAAGCGCTTCGCGGCCCTTAGGCGTATCCACGACGCGCATGGTCACGGCCTGCCCCTCGGTCAGGTGGGGAACACCGGAGGAACCGAGGATGGAGATATGGACGAAAACGTCCTTGCCGCCATCATTCGACTGGACGAAGCCAAAGCCCTTGTTGTCATCAAACCATTTCACGGTCCCGGTGACCGAGACAGCGGTCGAAGGATCGGGAGCACGGCGCGGCGGACGCGGGGCGGCATCGCCAAACGAACGTTGGGGCGCACGCTCGGCGGCACCTGTCGTATCGACTTCTAGCACGCGCGTGACCTGCGCGCCCTTCATGCCGTTGCCGACATTGACCTTGAGTTTCGCGCCCGGAGGAACGGAATCATATCCTGCGGCCTGCAACGCACCAATATGCAGAAACGCATCGCCAGTGCCGTTGCTCAATTCAACGAAACCGAAACCCTTATCGCCCTTGAACCATTTGACGATAGCGTCGATTGGGGGGCTCGACGGTGCTGATGGTGCCAGTTCAGGACCACCGAAACCACCGGAAGACGGCCCACCGAAAGAGGGACGCGGCGAACGGCTGGGACGCGGCGAATCATAGGGCGAGGGCCCATCATCATCAAAACCACGCTTCTTGGGACCCCGGAAATCTCTACCTTTGCTCATGATATGCCTGCTTATCTGCGCCTATACTCGCCATACCCCGAAGCGGAGAATGCCCGCTTCCAAACCAGCCGACCATTTTGCACGTTGGGACCGACCGGAAATTGCTGCTCACAATGAAATTACAAACTTGGTTAAGATTTAGCATAGCACGAAAGGCCGGTCACCAAAAGGTGCCAGCCTGATTTTCAGCCATGGTAAGCGATAAAAATGCCATCAACCCTGTGTTTGCCTTTCCATAGCGAATTTCCTCTGCGCTTGCCATAGCTTAATTGATGCAGCACGAAGAAAACCCGCCGGGTGCATTGTCCGAAACCACCCAATAGCTGTGAATCTCCGGCCAAAATCGCAGGCCATGGCCATGTACGAGACAAGCACGCATGCTCGAAAGACCACGATTCATCCGACCGCCATCGAATCATTCGCGCAACTGCAACGTCTCAGTCGGGAAAAGGTTCAAATGAATTTGACGATTTCACCGTTTTTATCTGGATGGTCGAGACCAGAATGAAATTGCCCAATTGGCCGGCAAATCCAGAAAGTCTTCATCAGTGCGGTGGAAGACCCGCAGCCGGTCCACAGAGATGGGCAATGGAGAGACGCCGAGCAAATGCGATTTCAATCCCGGCGCCAGTCCCGGGGCGGCAATCGGCTGATGGAAGCATAAGGAATGATTTAAGAAATCCCGCATAACCTTCCAATTTGGCGAGAGAGCGTGTGCAGTCTGATTCGCATAAGGTACATTATGGAACTTCAACAAGTGGGAGTTCCATAAGGTCCGGGCTTTGCCGGCTGTGGCGATTTCGGCCGCCGAATCTACAAGTTCGGCGGCTTGGGTTTGGGGGTTGGCTTGGGCGCGGCAAGCTGGTGCCGTC
The DNA here is from genome assembly GCF_000745425.1 of Beijerinckia mobilis. GTDB lineage: Bacteria > Pseudomonadota > Alphaproteobacteria > Rhizobiales > Beijerinckiaceae > Beijerinckia > Beijerinckia mobilis. The sequence continues at coordinate 82,098 of NZ_JQJH01000009.1, read as the reverse complement.
ACGGAATCGCGCGCAAATGTCGGATCGGCTTACCCATGGCCACACCTTGCGCGGCGGCGATAATGGCCTGAGTGTCGATCCCATAGTGCTTGTAGAGATCGGCGAGACTGCCGGATTGGCCGAAATGTTCCACGCCCAGCGCGCGCGTCCGGTGTCCATAGACCGAACCGAGCCAGGCTAGTGTGGCTGGATGGCCGTCGAGAACCGTCACCAGACCGCAATGGCTCGGCACACCTGCGAGCAGCCGTTCCACATGGCTGACAGCACCCGGATGGCCATTTTCCCTTGCGCGCTGCGCAGCTGACCATCCGGCATTCAGCCGGTCAGCCGAAGTGATGGCAAGCAAGCCAATATCCCGGCGATCTTCGCCAATAAGGCCCGCTGCTTCGATCGCCTGCGGCGCGACCGCACCGCTATAGGCAATGACGACCTGCGCATTGGGGCCAGGCTCGCGCAGCCAATAGCCGCCATTGATGATCGCCTCGGCAATCGCCTCGTCGATCAGCCGTTTCGGCTGTTCGATCGGGCGCGTCGACAGCCGTAAATAGACCGAGCCGCCCGTCGCATCGCGCAGCCACGTGGCCTCGTCGGGCTCATGCTCGCCGGAACGCTGCATATAATCGAAGGAAAAGTGTAGAATCGTCGCCAGTTCATCGACGAAGGCCGGTTCGAAACTCGCCAGCCCATCCTGTGCGAGACCGATGAGAGGTGTCGCAATGGATTGATGCGCGCCGCCTTCAGGTGCCAGTGTCAGGCCGGATGGCGTCGCGACAACCAGAAACCGTGCATCCTGGTAGCAGGCATAATTGAGCGCATCGAGTCCGCGCTCGATAAAGGGATCGTAAAGTGTCCCGACCGGCAAAAGCCTTTCGCCAAAAAGCGAATCCGCAAGCCCGAGCGCCGAAAGCATCAGGAACAGGTTCATTTCCGCTATGCCGAGTTCCATATGCTGGCCGTTCGGCGAAAAATCCCAATTGAAGGTCGAGGGGATCCGCTCTTTGCGAAAGAGATCGACCATTTCCTCGCGGGCAAACAGGCCCCGCCGGTTGACCCAGGCACCGAGATTGGTCGAGACGGTGACATCCGGCGAAGTGGTCACGATCCGGCGCGCAAAATCGCCATCGCCCTTGGCGATCTCGTGCATGAGAAGTCCGAATCCTTGTTGCGTCGACATCGACGCCTGCAAGGAAACGGGCAATTGTGCCGGGACAGTGATTTTCGCGGCCTGCAGCCGTCTTTGTCCCTGGCGATTGAACGGCGCGGCCTTGATGAAGGCACCAAGAATATCCTGCGGCAGAGACAGCCCTTCGAAAGGCTCCCATTCATGCCCTGCCCTGATCCCCATACTTTCACGCAGGCTCTCCACCTGCGCCGGCGTCATCAGCCCAGCGTGATTATCCTTGTGACCGGCCAAGGGCAGACCATGACCCTTGATCGTATAGGCGATGAAACAGACCGGCCGGTCATGCGTCCGTGCCTGCGCAAAAGCCTCAAGCAAGGCGGGCAGGTCATGACCGCCGAGATTGGTCATCACCTGCGCAAGTTCCGCGTCTGAATATCGATCGATGAGCGCCGAGACGGCGCCCTGGTCGCCGAGATCATCCAGAAGCTTTTTGCGCCAGGCCGCACCACCCTGAAAAGTCAGAGCCGAATAAAGCTGGTTCGGACAGGTCTCGAGCCATTCGCGCAATTTATCTCCGCCTGGCTCGGCGAAGGCCTTTTCGAGGAGGCTGCCATATTTTAGGAGGACGATGTCCCATCCGAAATCGTGAAACAGGGATTCGAAACGCTGCCAGAGGCCTTCGCGCACCACTGCATCGAGGCTTTGGCGGTTGTAATCAACGATCCACCAGCAATTGCGCAGGCCATGTTTCCAGCCTTCGAGCAAGGCCTCGAAAATATTGCCTTCGTCCATTTCGGCATCGCCGATCAGTGCCACCATCCGGCCTTCCGGCCTCTCAAGTCCAAGCCCCTTGGCGCGAAGATAATCCTGAACCAGCGAGGCAAAGAGGGTCTGCGCCACGCCGAGCCCGACGGAGCCAGTCGAGAAATCGACGTCATCCACATCCTTCGTGCGCGAGGGATAGGATTGGGCGCCTTTGAAACCGCGAAAATTCTGCAGCTTGTCGAGCGTTTGATTGCCGGAGAGATATTGAATGGCGTGAAAGACGGGGCTCGCATGCGGCTTCACAGCCACTCTGTCTTCCGGCCGCAAGACCGCTAAATAGAGTGCCGTCATGATGGTGTTGAGAGAAGCCGAAGACGCCTGATGGCCGCCGACTTTCAGACCATCGGCATGGTCGCGCAGATGATTGGCATTGTGAATCATCCAGGTGGCAAGCCAGAGAGTCTTGCGTTCAAGTTCCTTGAGACAGGCGATAGTTTCGTCCACGGCGGCTCCTCCAGATCGTGCTCCTGGGATTGAAGCCCCGGGATCCATGTCTTGAAGGTAATGGACGCGCTGGAAGAATTGTGGCCAAATCGAGCTTTGAATAAACCCTTCTTTGGCTGAATAAGCTAAATCTTCTGCAGAAAGTGGCGAAAGATGGCAAAGTCAGAGATCGACGCGATAGACCGGAAAATCCTTGCCGCTCTGCAGAAGGATGCCCGCCTGACGACGGAAAGGCTGGGCGAAATCGTCGGCCTGTCGCCCTCCCCTTGCGCGCGGCGGGTCCGCCTGCTGGAATCCGCGCAGATCATCAAGGGCTATGTCGCCGTCGTGGATCAGGTGAAGGTCGGCCTGCCGATCAGCGTCTTCGCCTCGATCAAGCTGGAGCGCCAACGGGAGGATGAACTCGACCGTTTCTCAGCCGCCGTCATGCGCTGGCCGGAAATCGTCGAATGCTATCTGATGACCGGCCAGCGCGATTATCTCCTGCGCATCGTCGTCGCCGACCTTGCCGCCTATGAAACCTTTCTCAAGCAGAAACTGACGCGCCTCGAAGGCGTGGCCTCGATCGAATCGAGCTTCGCGCTTGGGCAGATCAAGAATGCGCAGGCTCTGCCTCTGTAGACTTATATCGAACAGAAATATTAAAGAGCTACACCTATGCAAAACCTCTTAAAATCGCCAGATTTACTTTATAAAATAGGTTTATTTTTATCAATTTTCAGTATTATTATAGCGCTTGTCTCAAGTTGTATCACCATCTTTCAAGTGCGAAAATGGATCATGATAGCATCATTTTTATTTACAGCCGTAATAGGTTTATTTATTATTATAATAAATGATAAAATAAGCTCAATACAAGCGACAGTCATGAACCAGCAGTCTAACAAAATAGATATGCAGGAAAATAAAATTTATCAACAGAATGAAAAAATCTCCAGCCTAGAGAAAAATATTCTCGCATTAAAAGAACATGAAAAAGATCTTAAAGTGAAACTTAAAAACGCAGAGCGCGGTATTTCCGATACTTACGACTTTAATGGCGCGCATCGTCAAAATTTAGGTAGCGGACGTATCCAGACAACAATAGGGCACGAAACAGAGGTATTTGGAATAATAATTAGTTTATATAAAAATCAGGAATGGCCTAAGCTAGAAGATATTTGTGAAGGTCAAATTAAATTAACACCAAATTGGCTCACTCCTTATATGTTTTCCGGGATTGCTCTTGCTCAATTAGGCGAATACAAGAAGGCAGAAGAAAGACTAAGCTTTGTTGTAGAACAAGCTGGAAATGATCCAAGCTATCGAGATGCTGCTAATTTTTTAGAAGAAGTAAACAAAATACTTATAAATAATAAACATTGATATTTATTACCTCAAGAACTACAGTTGCCTTGAATTTCAACATCTCAAATCGCGATCTTCATCCTGTCATAGGCCGGCTCGATATGGGGCGGCAATTCGCTGCGTAATTGCTCAAAATCGAGATCAGTGTGCAGATTGGTCAGGATCGCGTGGCGAGGCTTGAGCTTTTCGATCCATTCCAGCGTCTCGCGCAGGCAAAAATGGCTGGGGTGCGGCGTGTAGCGCAAGGCATCGACGATCCAGAGATCGAGATTTTCCAGAAAGCCGACGCTTTCAGGCGGAATGCCAGCAACATCCGGCGAATAAGCGAAATTGCCGAAACGAAAGCCGAGCGCGTCGATTTCACCATGTTCGAGCCGGAACGGCAGCGCCTTGATGGCACCGCCCGCGCCATCGATCTCCACCGGCTCGCCGGCGACCAGCCGATGTTCATTGAGCAGAGGCGGATAATAGCTGCCCGGCGGGGTCTCGAAAATATAGGAAAAGGCTTCCCGCACATCGGCCGATGTCGCTGCATCCATATACAGATCAAGGCGCTTATGGGCCATAAGCACCAATGGCCGGACGTCATCCATGCCATGGGTATGATCAGCGTGCTGATGCGTCAGAAAGATCGCGTCGAGATGGCTGACATTTTCACCCAGCAATTGATCGCGCAGATCCGGCCCGGTATCGACGAGGATGCGGGTCTCGGCGCCGTCTTCGCCTTTTTGTTCGACGAGAATGGCGCAGCGCCGCCGCCTGTTCTTCGGATTGTTCGGATCGCAGGCACCCCAACCCTGCCCCACGCGCGGCACGCCGCCGGACGAGCCGCAGCCGAGAATGGTGATCTGCCGCTTCACGCCGCCTGCCCCGCAAGGTTCTCGCCGGATCGTGCAATATCATCGAGCGGTGGCATCTTGTCGAAGAGGCGCAGGGCATTTGCTGTCGTCACGGAGCCGAGTTCCTCCACCGACACGCTCTTGACCTCCGCGAGAACCTTGGCGGTCTCGGCGACATAGGCCGGCTCGTTACGCTTGCCGCGATAGGGCACCGGCGCGAGATAGGGTGCGTCGGTTTCGACAAGCAGGCGATCGAGTGGCAAGCGATCGGCGATGGCGCGCAATTCCTCGGATTTCTTGAAGGTGAGCACGCCGGAAAAGGAGATCGAAAGGCCAAGATCGATGGCCGTTTCCGCAAGCGCGAGTGATGAAGTGAAACAATGCAGAAGCGCCTTGAAGGCGCCCTGCTTCATCTCTTCGGTCAGAATGGCGGCCATATCCGTATCCGCCTCGCGTGAGTGGATGATGAGCGGAAGGCCGGTTTCCCGCGCCGCCGTGATATGGGTGCGAAACACCCGGAGAGCGATATCGCGCGGCGCGTCGTCATAATGATAATCAAGGCCAGTTTCGCCGATGCCGACGCATTTGGGATGGGCGGAGAGATCGATCAGCCGCGCCAGTGTCGTTTCCTCGCCCTCATGGGCGTGCATCGGATGCGTGCCGACCGAGCAATAGACATCCTCATAGGTCTCCGCGATTGTGCGAATCTCGTCGAAACGGTCGAGCCTCGTCGAAATCGTAATCATGCGCTTGAGACCGGCCGCACGCGCACGCGCGACGACGGCATCACGCTCGGGCGCGAAATCGGGGAAATCGAGATGGCAATGACTGTCGATCAGCATTCTGGTCTCATTTTTCCGTCTTTGGCCATTTCCTATTGACCACAAGGATTGTGATCAATGAGGTCCGGCGAGATCCCGACCCCTGCCTTCACACGGCAGGGCGCGGTGGCACGTCACGGCGTTTTGGTCGTCTCGGCTTCCGCATCTATATAACGTGGAAAGATCGGTTCCGGAGCCGGCAGCTTCGTGCCGGGAGCAAGGTTTGGACCTTTCTCGACATTCGCGAACATCCGCGCCTCTTCGGCGGTGCCGAGGAGATCCAGCAATTTCGACGCCGAACGCGGAATGAACGGCTGCACCAGAATGGCGATGCGGCGCAGAACCTCCGCCGTGACGTAGAGAATGGTGCCCATGCGGGCGGGATCCGTCTTGCGCTTGATCCACGGCTCCTCGCTGGCGAAATAGCGGTTCGCCTCGCCGACTACACGCCAGATTTCAGCCAATATAAGGTGTAGCGAGAAATCCTGCATGAGCGCGCGGCTCTTGCCGACAAGCGCCGCGGATTGTTCGAGCAGGGCCGTGTCGGCCTCGGTGAAGGGGCCGGGCTGCGGCACCCTGCCCTTGCAATTCTTGGCCAGCATGGACAAGGAGCGTTGCGCTAGATTGCCGAGATCATTGGCGAGATCGGCATTGGTGCGGTTGACGATCGCCTCATGCGAATAATTGCCGTCCTGCCCGAAGGGCACCTCACGCAGGAAGAAATAGCGGAAGGGATCGAGCCCATATTGGCCGATGAGCTGCAACGGGTCGATGACATTGCCGACCGATTTCGACATCTTCTCGCCGCGATTGAACAGAAATCCATGCACGACGATTTGTTTCGGCAGCGGCAGTCCCGCCGAAAGCAGAAACGCCGGCCAGTAGATGGCATGGAAGCGCGTGATATCCTTGCCGATCACGTGAGCATCGGCTGGCCAGAAGGCGGCGCGCGGCGCGGCTTCATCGGGGAAGCCGGTCGCGGTGATGTAATTGGTCAGCGCATCGACCCACACATACATGACGTGTTTCGGATCGCCCGGCACCGGAATGCCCCAATCGAAAGTCGAGCGGCTGATCGAGAGATCAGTCAGGCCGCGCTCGACGAAGGAGACGATTTCGTTGCGGTAATGTTCCGGCACGATGAAATCAGGATGCGCCGCATAATGGGCGAGCAGCCGCTTCTGATAGGCGGACAGACGGAAATAATAGCTTTCCTCCTCGACCCATTCGACCGGCGCGCCTGTCGGCGCGAGCTTCGTCCCGTTCGGTCCCGCCGTCAGTTCGCCTTCATCGAAAAAGGCTTCATCGCGGACAGAATACCAGCCGGGATATTTGGAGAGATAAATATCGCCATTGGCCGCCATGCGCTCCCAGATCGCCGTCGTGGCGGCGTGGTGGCGCGGTTGCGTCGTGCGCACGATGTCGTCGGTCGGCGCGTCGAGCGCCTCGCCCATTGCCGCGAATTGCGCCGCTGTCCGGTCCGCGAGCTGTTGCGGCGTGATGCCGTTGCGGGCCGCCGTTTGCTGCATCTTCTGCCCATGTTCATCCATGCCGGTCACGAACAGGACATCGTAATCATCGAGCCGCTTGAAGCGGGTGATCGCGTCGCAGGCAATCCGTTCGTAGGCGTGCCCGATATGCGGCGCGCCATTGGCATAGGGAATGGCTGTCGTCAGATAGAAGCGTTGTCGGCCAGCCATATCATCAACCTTGAGCATGAATTCTTGTCGGATAGCAGCGTGAATTTGTTGTAGGTGGTTCACCTGTCTCTGACGATCCAGGCTTTGGCCCATCGTAATGTGGTCTAGTTGAAAGGAACATGCTCGGACGCCTCGACGGCTTCAGCGAGATGCGTGAACAGGGTGAGAATGAGTTGCCGCTTGTCGAGATTGAGAGCCTCGGCCTCGCGCAGAGCATCGGTTGCTTTTTCCCATACCTCCGCAAGCGGTGCAAGAGAACCACTCTGCTCATTGCCGTCGTTGCGCGCCTGTGCGTGTAGGCGGGCGTCGAGCCAATCGAGGATAGCCAGATGGAGAATTTCCAGATTGGTGTCGGAATCGGCCGTCACCTGATCGGCGAGCAGATGAACGCCGCGCCAGTCCACACGCGGCAAGGCATTGAGCAGACGGTCAAGAATCGCCTCGACACTGCGTACGGCTGGATCGAGGCGGCGTAACAGCGGATGCAATGAGCCACGCGCCGCTTCGGCGAGGGAAAGCAGATGCGAAGGATCGAGCGCGGCTTCCAGATCCTTCCACGGCGCCCCGAGCGTCGGAATGATGGCGGCAAGATTGGCGGCGGCAAGGGGTTTCAGGAGGACCCGTCGGCAGCGCGAGCGCAAGGTCGGCAGCACATGGCCCGGCCGATGGCTGACGAGAACGAAGAGAGATCGCGGCGGCGGCTCCTCGATCAATTTCAGCAACGCATTGGCACCTGAATTATTGAGGTCCTCCACGCTATCGATGATGGCGATACGATAGCCGCCCGCGCCGGCCGCCTGCTGGAAAAGATGCGTTGTGCGCCGCACGTCATCGACGCGAATTTCGCTGTAGGCTTTCTTGCCGCGTTCATTCCATTCCCGCCGCAAAAGGACGAGATCGGGATGGGCCAGCGCCGCGACCTGATGCGCCACGGGATGATCCGGCGCCAGCGCCAGCGAGCCAGCGCCTTTCACCTCCCCGGATGATGGATCTGGATGCGCCAATAAAAAGCGCGCGAGGCGCCAGGCCAAGGTCGCCTTGCCAATCCCCATGGTGCCGCCCACTAGCAGAGCTTGAGGCAGCCTCCCACTGCGATAGGCTTCGAGCAGGGCGGCCTCGACTTCCTCATGGCCGAGCAAGTCCATCGTCTCGCGCGGGCGGCGTGTCCCTGCGTGACGATCAGCTTCGAAATTTTCGTCGGTCTCGGTCGCCATAGCGGATTATCGCTCGTTTCAGGAAAGGCCGCCGCCGTCGTTGAGCAGCCGCCGTTCAATGGCTGCCCAGAGACGTTGCGTCACCACCTCCTCGGAGCCCTCCGCATTGATCAATATGCAGCGCCTCGGCTCGGTATCGGCAAGCGCCCGAAAGGCTTCCCGCACGCGCCGGTGAAACTGCAATTCTTCTGCCTCGAAACGGTCCGGAGCCTCGCCATCCGCAACCGCGCTGCGCCGCGCCGCCGCACGCTCAAGCCCGATTTTCGGAGGTAGATCAAGAATCATGGTCAGGTCCGGCAAGAAACCATTGAGCACTGCGCGCTCCAGCATGGCGACCTTGCGCTGGTCGAGATTGCCGGCAATGCCTTGGTAGACCCGTGTCGAATCGGAGAACCGGTCGCTGATCACCGTAATACCCTTGGCGAGTGCCGGTCGGATCGTCTTGTCGAGATGATCGATGCGGGCGGCGGAAAAAAGCAAGGCCTCGGCAAAAGGGCCGAGCGATTTGACGACACCTGAGAGAAGAATGTCGCGCAGGATTTCGGCATCGGGCGAGCCGCCCGGCTCACGCGTGGCGATCGCCTTGCGGCCACGCGCCTCGAACAAGCTGACCAGCTTGCGCGCCTGTGTCGATTTTCCGGTCCCCTCACCGCCTTCCAGGGTGATGAAATATCCGGGCCTTTGGCCTGCACTCATTGCTTGGTCACATATTTACGCCAAAGCTCCACGCCGAGTTCGAGCCCTGCATCGAGGGCCTTACGCGCCAGGGGACCTTCCGGCACTGCCTCGGCGGTATAGAGCGGTATGTCGACAGCTTCGAGCGTGCCGCGCTTGACAATCAGATGAGCAACCTTCTGACCTTCCTCGATCGGCGCCCGCAAGGGCCCCAAATAGACGATCTTTCCGGTGAATCTTTCCCCAGTGAGAACAGGCACCAGTAATTTCACATCTTCATGCGCCGCGAGAGCCACATCGCCTTTTGCGCCGCCGAATACTCTCGCCGTGCCGATTGTTTCATTCGCTGTAAAGACAGTTTTGGGGGTAAAGGCCCGAAACCCCCAGAGAAACAGCTTGCGCGCTTCCTCGGACCGCTCCTTGAAGGTCCTCGCTCCATAGAGGGCAAGGATGAGCCGCTGGCCATTCTGCACCGCAGATGCAACGACCGAATAGCCGCTTGCCGCATCTATATAGCCGGTTTTAAGCCCGTCGGCTCCGAAATCCATCGCCAGCAACGGATTGCGATTGGTCTGACGGATCTTGTTCCAGGTGAATTCCTTCTCGCCAAAATATTTATAATAATCCGGATAGGTCGTGATCACATGACGGGCAAGCCGCGCCATATCGCGCGCCGTCACCCGCTGGTCTGGATCGTCTCTGCCCCAGGCGTTGGTGAAGACCAAATGATCAAGCCCGAGTTCGCGCGCCCGGCGCGTCATCTGAGTCGCAAAAGCCCCTTCGGAACCGGCGAGACCTTCGGCCAGCGCGATAGCCGCATCATTACCGGAATCGATGACCAGACCGCGAATCAAATCCTCAACGCGCACGTGGCTGTTCAGGGCAGCGTACATGCTCGAACCACGGGAAGGCGCTCCGCCCTGCCGCCAAGCTGTTTCACTGATGAGAAACTGATCGTCGAGTGTGATGCGGCCTTCCCGCAGATCGTGGAAGACCAGTTCCGCCGTCATGACCTTGGCAGTGGAGGCCGGAATCACTGCCGCATCGGCATTCTTTTCAAACAGCACTCCGCCGGAATCGGCGTCGATCAGGAAGACATTCGGCGCGCTGGTTTCGATCGTTCGCGCCGGTGATACCATTGCGGTGAGTGCGGCAAGGCCGGTCAATATCAAGAGAAAGCGGCGCGAAACGGAAAGCACGAGCGGCCTCCTGATCGTTAGCAATCGCAGGCTGGAGCAGGTTCGGGTGTATTGCGCCCATCACCAAAACCAATTCCTACGGCCCTTGGCAATCGGACCCGGCGAAGCAGGCTGCTGAAAGAAATAATCACGCCCTGACAAAGATCAGCGAAGAGCGGCGTGGCGGCTCGGTGATGCCGAAATCGCCACACCCGCACCGGGAATCGTCGCGAGGTCAAACGGGCGGGAGGGCGGTACCGGCTTCATCTTATCGCCATGCGGCGCGCTTTTCGAGCCCCGTGATACCGGCTCTTCGAGAGAAGCCGCGGCAAGCGCCGCGAGCGCCTGAGCATCGGCCCTTGAAAGAGCGCCGGAAGGAGTCGAAGCCTTTTCCAGAGGCTTGACGCGCGGCGGCGCAATCGTCGGTGTGACGATCGTGGGCTGAACGACCGCAGCGCGCGCAGGTTGCGGATTTTCCGCCACCATGACCGGAGCCTCGCCACCGAGCCCCGCGGGACGCCCATCCTGCCGCAGGGTCGCGAGCAAGATCTTGTCGTCCGAACCGTTGAGGCTCGCCGGGGCGAGATATTCAACCTTGACTTTGGCTGTGCCCGACTTGTGGAAATCGAGCGCCCGAGCGACAGTGTGCGAGACATCCATGATGCGGTCGGAAGCGAAGGGACCGCGGTCATTCACGCGGACGACCATGGAATAATGGTTCCGCAAATTGGTGACGCGGGCATAGCTCGGGATCGGCATCGTCGGGCTGGCGGCTGTCACCGCTTCACGGTCATAGATCTCGCCATTGGCGGTCAAACGGCCATGGAAGGCGTCGCCATACCAGGACGCCAGACCAATTTTGGCATCATGTTTGTCGCTCGGATAATAAGTATGGCCGGCAACCGTATAGGGCTTGCCAACCATCCGGGTACCGCCGCCACGCGGAATCGGCTGCCCATCGGCAATGACGCGCGGGCTGGCCTTCCCGTAAACCGACGAGGGAAAATATTCCTTGGACCTCGCCGCAACACGTGGCTGCGGACTATGGGCACATCCGGCAAGACTCAAAGCGGCACCACCAGCGGCGAGAACGCTTTTGAAGGTCCGCCCGCGCAGGAATGCGCTGAAACCAGCATAAAAGGAAAGGGACTGAAGGGATTTTTGCGACACATTCGCGTCGGAACGGGCGGTTTCGGGCGTAAGAATCATCATCCGTCCGTTTCGCATGGGATCAGTCCTGTCTACGCGCGCCATCCTGCACTCATTTGCTTCAGCCTGAAACGCGGCGCATGCGTTTCGTTCTTTCCCCTGCCTTTGGCAACGGGCAGCGGATCAAACCGGGCTCATGAAACACAAGTTCGTTTAAAACCCGAGCTCAAGCAAGCTTACAATTCATGACTAAATTTGCTTAAATTTAGGCAACGTTGAAGTCCAAATTGTCCAGAGATGGAAATTTGCCACAGGGTTTCGAATTCTTGGTTAATTCGAGGGTTTTTAAACCGTCCAGACTTCATGGACGGGAAATAGGGCGCAAATCTTGCTTATATGACCGTTGCTTTTGCACAATAATATATTCATGAATATATTGATGGACATTCCGATTGAGGGTCATATCGGCTGCGTGCATCAGGATCGTAATCGGTCCAATATCGTCACATCGGATCCGCCAATGATCAGTGACGGTCTCAGCCGAGACGGCCCTTCTTCCAGAAGTCCTCAATGACAACAGGCGCGGATCGACCGAACCTATGGCACTGAAGGATATATTCGGCCGCCCGGCGGAAGCACGACGGTTGATCATCTGCGTTGGCCCATGCTGCAACAAATCCGGTGAAGCAGAAGCCTTTGTCGAGGAATTGCGACAGGCAATGCAATCGGAACAAATCGATGAACAGATGATCGGCACGGCCTCCTGCATGCGCCGTGCCTGTCTCGGTAAATGTACGGGCGAACCTCTCGCCTTCGTTCATCCTGATGAGGTTTATTATCATCATCTTTCTCCCGCTCATCTGCTTCGTATTCTGCGGGAACACCTGCTCGGTCATCGGCCAGTCAGCGAACTGATCCTCCCGGATGACGGCGATTGACTCTCTCTTCGTAAACAATATTGCACGGAGCCTGCCCCCCATCACCGCGAAGCGAGAATCCGTTTCTGATGGCTCCGGCGATCATGCTCCAAACCTCACAATAGAGGCGCTCCCCGCTCCCAAGAACGGTAAAAACAATCAACGCAATGATATGTTGTACCAATTTTCGCGCAGAGATTTCAATCAATGGCTGTGGTCAAAATCCTTCCGACGCCTGGCGAGAAAGCGGGACCTCTCGACGGGCCGTTTTTTCTGGCGTCGCCCGATAATGATGATGAACTCATCACGATCCTCATCCACTTCATTCGTTTCGTGATCCGTGGCGTCTCCTCCTACAACAAGCAAGGCATGGAAGACTCAAGCAATCTGAAATCCTATGCCATTGAAAGCTATGAGGAATTACAAGATGAATTGCCTGATGCCGCCGAGCGGCTCATTGATCTGACGGTCGATTGCTGCGCCATGCCGGATGAGCTCAAGGCGCATCCGATCTGGCGTTTGGACCGGGCAATTTTACGTGTGCTGCCCGGTATCGAGTTTCGTGAATGAATGCGGAAATTTCTCGATAAATCGCTTTGGGTACAGAATACGCGAAACTGGTCATGCTTTCCGATCGGAATGTTTCGTAACCATTCCCATGCACTCTCACCTGAAGTTCTGCTGGCCTGATCTTGCAAAAGAAGGCGCCAGCTCTTGATAGACAGTCTCTCAAGAGCTGGCAATGTCTGTATATCCGAGTATACTCTCGGGAATCTTCAGTTGAATAGAAATGTCCAGAGCATTTTCCGATAAAGTTCTATCGCGTAGTGATTTCATCAATCTGAAAATACTCTAATTTTTCTACCGAAGCGTTCCGGATAATTCCGGAACATGCTAGTTCAATCGCTCAGCTATGAGCCGCCGCAGGCAGCGCATAGACCAGCGTATCCCAGCGTGACAGTGTAATCGAGATCGTGGTGGTGCCGCCAGAAACTGTCACCGACACAGTGCTATTCGTAAACAATTCCGTTGCTGTATAAGATCCGTTTACAAGCCCGTTCAGGACGATCGTGCCTGTTATCGATGTGGCATTTTGCGCCGCGCTCGGGTGCCGCGCGACGATGATCAAACGGCCATCAGCCGCGATGAAGCCAAAGCCGCAGACACCGCCAGTGAATTTCAGCGGCTGCCCCGTCAAGGCATCGAGAGCATCAACGGAAGTCACAACAGGAGCGATCGCTTGAAGCGCCGAAAGTTCACTGGACGGGATAAGATCGGAATGGGTCGCGATCAAAAAGGCACTCGGCGCAGCGGCGTCGCCATTGCGAAGATTGCCTTTGGACAAAGCCGCATCGGATATGAAATAGCCGATGGGCGCTTTGCCGCTGTTCATGATTGTCTGAAAATCATCGGTGTCGAGCAGATATTGGACCTCGTAGGGACCATTTTTAAGCGTCGTATTCTCGAGCGAACGTTCGGCAGTTACGGAATAATAAAGCGCCGGACCGAAAGGTTTGGCTGGACAAATATCCTGAACAAGCGTCTGCAGATTTGTAATCGCGCTGATGTCGCCCGCATCCCAATAATCGCGACTAACAACGCAAATTGCACGGCGGAAGTCCCGATAGTAACCGCAAATATGCGCCCACAGATGGGATACCCAAATCTGCTTAACGATCTTCGTCGCGAATTCGGACACGTCTGAATCGCTCATGGTGGGGTAGTTACCCTTGATCCCCTGCGTCAGCGTGTTGTCCAGGGCCTCGATATTCGAGCCGTTCCGCGTGTAGGGTTCACGTGCCGCTGCGATGATCGGACCGGCCAATGCCCGGATGGGATGCTGGCCAGCCTTGAGGCCCAGCCGATCGGATTGAATGGTCTTGCAATCCCATCCGGCGAAATAATATTTGGAATTCATCGTGCGCACGATCTTGCGGCCATCGACACCATTCAAGCGGCGATTTTGGGCCCAGGACCCACATTGATCGATAACCAAGGCAGACAGGCCCGTATTACGTCCGATTTCCGCAGCAAGGGCGTTGAAGAAATAGCTGTACATGGTGCAATGGAAGTCAACCCAGTTGCTCCCTGCGTGCTGCAGGATCCAGGTAGCTTGATCGGCGATGGTGCTACCCGAAATCGTGTAGCCATAGAGAGTGGCAAAGCGGGCGATGATGCGTGGGTTAAAATCAGCCCAGTCTGCCGTGTAGGGATTACCGTCCGTGAAATCGGATAGCGCGACTCCTGTCGCTCCAGACAATGCTGCAGCCTTGCCGTACCAATAGGCAAAGACGTCGCCATAGTAGACGGTTGTGTCATTCGTACGCGTCAAAACCAGATCACTTGGAACGTCGGCCGCATCCAACGGCATCGCCATTGAAATATGGAAGGCGGAATAACCGTCTGTCCGTCCGCTTTGCGGGTAAGTACCGCCATCATACATTTTCATGCAATATTTGTCGGCGTTGGCAATGATCCATTTCGCCCAGGCAACATAGGCTGGATCCGTATCCATTGTCGATGCGACAGGGGTTCCAGCCGCCCGATCGCTCGCTATATTGGGATAGTTTGACTCATCCGAGATAACGGCCCCCGCCGGGAGAGAAGCGATGACACTATCCTCCCACCGCTGAGCGCCGCAATAGGGTATCAATCCTTTCGATAAAGCATCACTCGATGCCTGTTGTGCCGCAGCCATCCAAGAGCTGTTCTTGAAACCGGAGATCGAACTGCTCTCGAAGAACAGCGTACCAGGTGTCAGACCTTGAGTTGATCCCCACCCTACAATAGCGAAATTACTATAAAATGGCGGTTTAGTGTAGCTTGTAGCTCCAATGTTGCCAGTTGCATCAGTAGCGACGGTTACTGTAGACATGGTTGTCTCCAATAAAAAAGCCACCAGAAGGTGGCCTGTGCTGATCCAATGTAAAAATAGATTATCGGGCCGGGAGTGTGATCATCATCACGCTCCTGGACCGTTGTCATTTACGAGAAATTTTAGGAATACGTCTCGGAAAGATCCGAAACCGCCTTCGCTTGAAGCATTCAAGAAACGAATATTGATGGAAACGATTCCATCCCTGATACAAGGTGACCGCGCATTCTCACCTTCGCTCCAAACCATCGGACGCGTTATCTGTGTCAATTGCTTACGATGGAGATGACGGAGCATTGCCCGGAATATTGCCTCCGAACAGAATCAGGACCTATGTTTGAAGAATGCCTTCGTGGTCAGCGCGTCGAGAACAGATGCCATAGTTTGCATCTGCTCCTCTTAGAGAAATATGAGCGGGAAGCGAAAAATCGCTCACAAAACCTCCCGCCCAAGACAAATAGTAAGGAAAGAAATCGTTACGGCAATCGGCGCCGGAATCTTAACATTCGGGAATGTACCAAATGCCTCTCTCGGTTCTGTCCGGTCGCAAACGCAATATGCACCCGATCAGCCGAGACACGATGAAGGACAATGCGCCATCCTGGCCTGCAATTCCCCCGCTTTCGATTCGATTAAGCCAGACAGGAGGCAGACATGCCTTCCCTCCTGTATTGGTATTCCATCCAAATCCAGGCTGATTTTCTCAACAGAATAGGCATGAAGGAATGGTGTTCTCAGGAAATCGGCTACTGCCGAATTCCTGAAATGAATATCACTGCACCTTTACTCCCGTCTCCGCTTCCAGAGCGTGCAGAAGTTGGGGACTGACGACGCCATGGACTGGAAGTTTGCGATCGCGCTCGAACTGGGCGATCGCATGATGTGTATTTGTGTCGGCTATGCCATCCGGCTTGAGGACAAAACCAAGCTTCACCAGCGCTTTCTGGGCAGCATAAACAGCCTTGCTGGGCTTGGCGGCCTTCCCTACTTCCTGCTTGGTTGCGGTCTGCTTGTCGTTAGCGTGTTTGCTGGCGTCATGTTTCGTGGTGGGAGTCCCGTCATTATGAATGCTTTTGACGGATTCCGATTTCGCCACTGTCTGGATATGCGCGTTTTGGTGCACCGCATGGGTGTCAGCCTTCGGCGCAACCGGCGTGTCGGCTTTTCTGATTTCATGCGGTTTGCCGAGCAGGAATTGTGCAATCTCGTCTTTGGATTTGCGCGGTTCCGCTACGACCGGTGTCGGCGCCGGCGCCGCAACGGAATTCGTCTCTCCAGTCGCAAGTTTTTCAAGGATAGCCCGTTCCGCCGGCGGGGGCACTGGCACCTGCTGCTGCGGCGCCACGCTGGCAGGAGGCGGTGGAACGGTTACGGAATGGGTTTCCGGTGCCGTCCGCTTCGAAGCCGTGGTATTGTGGCTAAATAGCGGTGCCGGATGACGGCTCTTCTGCAGAACAAGAGCGTTGATGAGGATACCGCCGATTGCAGCAACGGAAAGTGTGCCGGCAATAATACCGGCATAGCGTTTCACACGGCTGCCTGCTGGCGCTTTTTTGGTCCGGCTCGCGGATTTTCGCGCGCCAGTATTTTTATTGGCGGATTTCTTTTTTTTTGGTTCGGCCATCACGAAATCATAGTCGGTGGCTGCGAGGGCTTCACGCAATTTTTCTCACCTTTGCATCCTTGAGCATCGATATCTCTGCCGCTGCATGACGCCGTCCGGAGGTGTCGAGACATTGATCCTTCCGTCCTGCCCTGCCGTCTGTATCCTCTATCGCGGTGATGATTGCGTCATCAGGACAACCCTCGCGCGGCAGATACACATTCATGCTGGTCCCTTTCGCGAGCTCACTTTCAATCACGAGTTTCCCTCCGTGCAGATCCACAAGTCCCTGCACGATCGAAAGCCCGAGACCGGTACCTTCAGCCTGGCGCCGAGGATTATCGCCGGCCTGAAAGAAAGGTTCGCCAAGCCGGGAAATATCACTTGCCTCTATACCGATCCCGGTATCACGGACATTGATCCACAGAAATTGCTCGTCCACCATCATGGCGACTGAGACGCTGCCGGAAGGTGGCGTGAATTTGACGGCATTGGAAAGCAAATTGAGGAGAATCTGTTTGCAGGCCTGTCTGTCAGCCAGAATTTCCGTCTGCGTATCGTCGAGGATCTGCTCGAAATGAATTTGCTTTGCTTCGGCGCTCGGGCGAAGCATGTCGCAGCAGGCTTCGATCAAGGGAGCAATCAGCAGCGGTTGTGGTTCCAGAATGAATGTGCCGGAATGGATTTTCGACATGTCGAGAATGGAATTCACGACATGCAGAAGATGCTCGCCCGACTCGTGGATGATCGTCGCATATTCACGCTGCTTCAAGGGATCGCTGGGGCAGAGATTCGGATGGCTGAGCATCTCGGCAAAGCCGATGATGGCGTTCAACGGCGTCCGCAGCTCATGGCTCATATTGGCGAGGAAACGATCCTTCGCCTGATGCGCCGCCAGCGCCTCGGCGCTCTCCCGCACCAATCGCTCTTCCTGTTGTTTCAGCTCCGTTATGTCGTGATAAATGGCGAGAATTGAGGTCGCCCCGCTCATACGCGATTCTGCATCGAAAGCTGATGGCGGCATCTGGCTCATCGAAACATCAAACCATCGAAAAAATGGTTCCTGAACCGGGGGAGTTTCACCGACACCACGTAATCTGACCATGGCGCGGCATGGTTCAGCGGATTCATCGACGTTGGCGAGTGCCTGAAGGAACAGTGGCCGGTCAAGCACATGAACATGATCGAAAAAGCCACGGCCTTGCAATTGAGTGGCATCGATACCGAGCAGACGTTCTCCAATCCGGTTCAAGGCCCGAGCGCATCCCATACGATCATGAACAACCGCTAGATCGACCAGATTGTCGAGAATTTCGGCCATATTGGGTGTGGCACGACAGAGATGACGCCGCTCATCGCGCTTGCGCAAGAGGGCGCCGTGCAGCATCAGGATTGAAGCATAAAGAAGACTTCCGCCAAGCCAGAGAATGTCTGCGTCGCCAATTCCGCTTACCCTTGCATAAACAGGCAGAGGAACCAGAACCATCGCTGTGAGCACACTGAAGAGCGACAGACCGCAAATGCCGATCACGATCGGATTGAGCGTCAAAAAAGCCTCGATCGCGGCAATGAAAAGCGCAGCGCCCACCGGCCCGATACCAGCGCCCGCCAACGCCAACGCAATCGATGTGAGACAGAGACCCAGTGTGACGATGGTCTGCGCGCCAATGAGCACTTCCGTCAAGGCGACGAACACAAGTGCACTCAAAGGCAGCAGCAGAGCGGCTAGAACCAGCGCTTCCGCCCAATCGAAGACAGCATGCGACGGCAGGACGAAAGGCGTCGCGCCGATGACGGCGAGACATTGCAGACCTTGCCGCAACATGAAGGATCGCTCCCGGCATACGAGCCAGGGCGACAGAAAACCGCCCAAAAATCGCATGAAAAGGATCTCAGGATTGCGCAGGACAATCAACGCATCATACTCCGTTCCGGCATCTCTTCGGGAAGGGATCAGGGCCGGCCTCACGAGTCGTCGCAGATTGATCTTAAAGGTGCGCTAAATTGAATCCTTTGATGAAAGAACTCGTTTCCTGAACCACAGCAAAACGATGCTAAGGTTAAAAGTTCGTGCTGAAAAATGGGTCTTCGTGAATCTATAATCGAGACTTGGCCTTGTGACTGCGGAACAGCTTCCCACTGGACCTCACTGATCCCAAGAGGTTGGAAGTCATGAGATTCGGAATATGCCTCATCGGCAACAGCTGACAGGATCAACGACGATCAGATTGCGCAACGATTCCGAAAGAGGCTCATGCGAAGATAACGCATGATGTTTCTGATCCGCGTCCTTTTCTGGCTCACAATCGTCTTCTCGGCGATCTTCCCATCGCCCAAGACGCTTATTTCGGGCTCCGTGGTGAACCCCGGGCGGCAGACGAGTGGAACCGCTCCTTCCGAACACGTCACAAAGGGTGCCGCTGAAACGGTTCAACCCCATTCCCCTTCTCAACAGAGCAATCGCGACGAGTTGGCAGGCGACAAAAGACTTCTGGACAAGGCCGTGCGCGCACTTGTCACCGAATCGCCCGATGCCCTGATTGAATTTTGCCGGAATCATCGAGAGACCTGCACCTCGACCGGGGCAAGCCTCTCTCATCTGCTCGAAATAGGGGCACAGGCAGAGCGGCATTGATGCCGCACGGCGGACCTTCCTATGCGCTTATTGTGGCAGCGAGATTGCATGATTATTATAATCATGTGCAAGACCATGCACATTGGCTGAAGCATTCATGAGGCAAAGCGCATGGCGCCGCGATTCAAATGACTTCAGAAATGCTCCATAGTTTATGGAGCCATTCGGAAATACCCGATCTATCGCAGGATCGGATCAATGTTCTTTCTTCTCAAAGGAGAAGGAAAACAATAAGAAGCCAGAGAAGAACGAGTACAATTGCTCATTTCCAGTCCTCTCGCGCGTCGAGACCTGGGTTATATAGATTGCCAAGGATTATCTTGGTTTCTTTCCCTGCGGCAACTCTCGCCAGATCCCTTAAGGATGAGCGTGAGAACAACTTCGGGCCTGTGGATCATTATGAACCTCGACGAGATCATTGAAAACTTTAACTACCTCGACGAGTGGGACGACCGCTATCGTTACCTCATCGAACTCGGTCGCACGCTGGAACCCCTGGACGAGGCTGCCCACAACGACCAGAACAAGGTTCTGGGCTGCGCAAGTCAGGTCTGGCTTGAAACCAAGATCGGTACTGACGAAACGGGCGCCCCCGTGCTCAACCTCAAGGGCGATAGCGATGCCCATATTGTGCGCGGTCTTGTCGCTCTCATTCTCGCGCTTTATTCCGGCCAGCCCGCCGCGAAAATTCCAAGCATCGACGCTCAGGAACTCTTCCAGAACCTCGGCCTTTCCGCACATCTGACGCCTCAGCGGACGAATGGCGTCCGCTCAATGGTCGAGCGGATCAAGAATGATGCGCGCGCTGCTGCAGCAGTTGCCTGATTGATCCGATTTCCCATTGTGGAAGCATAAAGCTTCCACAATGGCGGACAGCCAATTCATCGATAAACAATTTTAAGCGCATCGGATCCTGATCGAAACGAGTTGCTTCGACGAGGATCCGATGCGCTTTTCATTCGCATGAACATGACGCGATCGGGCACGCTGTTCCCGGAACAGGGCACGGCAAAGAAGAACATCCTCAAGGAAGAACCAAAGTGCGGCCAGCGAGGAAAATGATCTTCTCTGAATTAGACTTGCTCAGCCTTGGCTATTCTCCGCCCACTCTCGAAAACGCAGATTGAGATTATTATAACCTCCCGTGAAGCCATCCCATTGCCACGGAAAGTTTTGCATCGCCGTCAAATAGGAAAGACAAGGCTATATCCGTGCCTATTGCACGGTACTCACCGCTTGCGGCGACGCTGTTGTCCAAGACCCATTTGTTTCGCGAGGTTGGACCGGGCTTTGGCATAATTTGGAGCAACCATCGGATAATCCGCAGGAAGACCCCATTTCTCGCGATATTCATCGGGGGACATATTATATTGTGTGCGTAAATGGCGCTTCAATGATTTGAACTTCCGCCCATCTTCCAGACAGACGATGAATTCATTCGTCACCGATTTCTTTGTGGGAACAGCGGGTTTGGGAACTTCTACCGGTGGAACCACAGTTCCGGCGGTTACGCGCAGCAACGCGGAATGTACTTCGTTGATCAAAGCAGGCAAATCGCTGGCTGGCACAGAATTGTTGCTTACATAGGCCGAAACAATATCGGCGGCCAATTCGATATAACTATTGGAAGTTGATGTCTCGCTCATGGCGGTAAATATCCGGAGTAATTGAGTCAGACGGAATACAGCGCGCCTGAAGAGAAGCGTCAAATTAGATGCTTACAAGCTGCCAAAGACAAGGTCATACAGACGCGTTCCGAATCGACTTTCGACAACTTTCATCTTTTCTAAAACCAGAACTTCCTATCCGCAAGCAGCACTAAGATAGATTGAACTGAATTAAGAGGAAAATTTCCGTGAAAGCGAAGATTTCATCCATCTTATGATCCAGTAAGCCAAAAGATGGAAAGCTTTGGTATTAATGCTGCACTATCCCTTCTACCACTCATATATATAGATACCGAGTTGAAAAAAGACCTCAATCATGAAACTCCTAATAATTTCACAGATAACTTCCTGCAATGAGATCACGAAGGTGAATTGCAGACACGTTATGTTGTTTTCAAGCTAAACCATAATATCCACTTGCGATTTATAAAATTACGCCCATGACAATAAAGGCCGGGGCCGGAGGCTCGAATGACAGAAAAACCATCTGAAACCACCGAGGGCAAGATCAACAAATCCGATGCAGAATGGCGCACCCAATTGAGCCAGGCCCAATATGAAGTCACGCGGCGGCATGGGACAGAACCGGCATTCACGGGTCCCCATTGGGATCAGAAGAAGCCCGGGCTTTATTCTTGCGTCTGCTGCGGGGCAGCCTTGTTTCAGTCGGAAACCAAATATGATTCCGGCACAGGCTGGCCAAGTTTCTATGCACCGGTCTCGGAAACAGCCATCGAGGAACATGTGGATCGTTCCCATTTCATGAGCCGGACTGAAATCCGCTGTGCGAAATGCGACGCGCATCTCGGCCATGTCTTCCCGGACGGGCCACAACCCACGGGCTTGCGCTATTGCACCAATGGTCTCTCGCTCAAATTCGACCAGAAAAAAGAAGGATAGGATCAGCACGGCCCTGAACGGAGGTATTTCATTCACCTGACGGTAGCCCGAGCCGGGAGAGGCCATTCCTTCCTCGGCTCCAGTGGCGTTTCCGTTCATCGGTGAATGTCGTCGGCGCGATTTCCCACCCCTTTTGCTCCCATGCGTCGAGCTTTGCCTGCAATCGCAATCAAGGCCTCTGAAGCTCCATCTTCCGCTGGACATAGATTGTCAAAAGATGACCCAAACCATAGCCGCTCCGCCCGTCCCCCCGCTCGCCGACAAACGCCCGGAATCGAAAACCATCCATGGCGTCACGCTCGTCGATGATTACGCCTGGCTGAAAGCCGCGAACTGGCAGGAGGTGTTGCGCGACCCTTCCGCCCTGCCCGCCGATATTCGCCGGGTGATCGATGAGGAAAATCAATATGCCCAGACCGTCCTTGCTCCCACAAAGGAATTGCGCGAACGGCTCATCAAGGAGATGCGCGGACGCATCAAGGAAGATGACGCCGAAGTTCCCGTCAAGGATGGCGATTTTCTTTATTACGCTCGCCATGTGACCGGAGGCCAGCATCCGCTCTTTTGCCGCACGGACCTGTCCGGCAAGGATGAGACCGTCCTTCTCGACGGCGAAAAGGAAGGCCACGACAAAACCTTCTTCGATCTCGGAATGGTCCGGCATTCTCCTGATCATCGTCTCGTGGCCTGGAGCGTCGATGAAAAAGGGTCGGAACTTTATTCGATCAAGGTCCGCGATCCGGCAACAGGCCTCGACCGCTCCGATCTCGTGCTGAATACCGATGGCACAATTGTCTGGCTCAGCGATTCCAGCGGTTTTTATTATGTCCGTGTCGATGCGAACCACCGTACGGCGCAGGTCTTTCGGCATCTTCTGGGCCATGACAGCGCGAGTGATGAACTGGTCTTCGAAGAACTCGACCCTGCCTGGTTCGTGCATATCCACCGCAGCCAATCGGCTGCCTTCGCGATCATCAGCGTCTCCGACCATGATTCCACGGAATGCCATCTTCTCGACCTCGCCGATCCGCAGGCCAAACCGCAATTGATCGAAAAGCGCAGCCCTGGCTTGCGTTATGACGTCGAGGATCACGGAGACCAGGTTCTGATCCGCACCAATGCGGATGGCGCAGAGGACTTCAAAATCGTCACCGCTCCTCTCGCCTCGCCAGCGAAAGCATCCTGGACGGATTTCATTCCGCATTCCGCCGGGCGGATGATCATCGCCTTCGTTCTGTTCCGCGATTATCTCATCTGGCTCGAACGCGAAAACGGACTGCCGAACCTCAAAATTCACAACTTCGTGAGTAACGCTACAACAACAATAAATTTCCCGGAAGAAGCCTATCATCTCAGCCTCGCCGATCATTATGAATATGATACGGCGATTCTGCGTTTCATCTATTCCTCGATGACGACGCCGAGAGAGGTCTATGATTACGATCTCGCCACGCATCAGCGCGTGCTGCGTAAACGGCAGATCCTGCCGAGCGGGCATGAGCCCGCTGATTACGTAACCCGCAGGTTGTTTGCTCCTGCGGCGGATGGAGAGATCATCCCGGTTTCGATCCTCTACCACAAGGAGACAAAGCTGGATGGTTCCGCACCCGTCCTGCTGTATGGCTATGGCGCCTATGGCCACCCGACATCGGCCTCCTTCTCGGCGAGCAGACTGAGTCTTGTCGACCGCGGCTTTATTTTCGCAATTGCCCATATAAGAGGCGGCACGGACAAGGGCTGGCATTGGTATACGGATGGGAAACTCGCCAGGAAGCCAAACACCTTTTTGGATTTCGTGGCGGCGGGACGCCATCTCGTTTCGGAGGGGCTGACGCGTGAAGGGCGTATTGTCGCCCAGGGCGGCAGTGCCGGCGGCATGTTGATGGGCGCCGTCGTCAACCTGGCTCCGGAGCTTTTCGCCGGTATCATCGCCGACGTCCCCTTCGTCGATGTCATGAACACCATGCTTGATGCGGATCTGCCATTGACCCCGCCGGAATGGCTGGAATGGGGAAATCCCATTCTCGATCCCGAGGCGTTTGCGACCATCCTCAGCTATTCGCCTTATGACAATGTCGCAGCCAAACGCTATCCACCCATCCTTGCTCTCGGAGGATTGACCGATCCGCGCGTGACTTATTGGGAGCCCGCCAAATGGGTCGCGCGTCTTCGTGCGACAATGACCGGCGGCGGTCCCATTCTGCTCATGACCAATATGGGGGCTGGCCATGGCGGTGCGTCCGGCCGCTTCGACCGTCTCGGTGAAGTCGCGATCCAATATGCATTTGCCCTGGCCTGTATCGCGCCAGGCTTTGCATCGCCAGCGCAAAATCCGTCAGCATGATGGAATGCGCTGATCGGATTTTCACATCGGGCAAAGCCCAATAATTCCATAAGGCAAACCCCATTCGTGAGCTTCAACGCAAAGCCGCCACACGATCTGTGTGGCGGCTAGTTCGTTTTGGGAAACGTTCTTCTCAAAACGCGCTCAGTTCGCCTCGGAATGTTTGTAATATTACTGATATTGAATCGAACTAGCCTCAGCCAATTCATCTCAAGCGGACGGATTATTCATTCGGCATGACATGCCGGTGTCCGATCGCATTTCCAGTTCAACACGAAGGTATTGCTGCGAGTTGCGCATTCGCAAGCGGCCGTCGTCGCTGAATACTTGTTTGAAAGGATCAAACATTGGCTGGGCTGGCTGCTCAAACTCGTTTCTGGCGCCTACGCGCTTATTCCGCGACCGGTATCGCCTCGGTCCTGACTGTCTTCGCGAGCCTCGCGACGGCATCGGCCCAATCCATCACCTTCGAAGGCCAGACCTTCGTCAACAAGGGTCTCGTCGGCGTCACCCGTATTCCTTCGAATGCGGTCGATCAATTCGGCGATACGCTTGGAGGCATGGGTTCGGGCATGGCTATGGATCCCCTCGCCTGGCACAAAAAGGGGGACGGAAGTTTTGCCGGCACGGTCTATATGTTGCCGGACCGTGGATGGAACACGCAGGGCACGGTCGATTTCCAGGGGCGCCTTCATAAGTTCGAATTCACGTTGCAGCCTTTCACTGGCACGTCAACGACAGCACAAAACCAGCTCGTTCTCGACTACAAGGGTTCCATCAAATTTTCGAAGCCGTTTGGAACGAAGACAACCGGCCTGGATCCGACAGGGATCTTTCCGGCAAGCACCACCTTCCCCGAACTGCCGAAGGCGAACAATTCGATTCCCGTCGATAATGAAGCTGTCGTGTATCCGGGCGATGGTACGGTCTGGATCAGCGACGAATATGGTCCATATGTTTATCACTATACGCTTGATGGACATCTTCTCGAAGCGATCCGGCCGCCGGAGGCCTTTATCCCCAAACGGAAAGATGCTTCTGGCGCGGCGGTCGATAATTTTTCCGCGAACAGCCCGCCGGTCGGTGTGACCTATGATCCATCTCCGGGCAATCCGGTCTCCGGTCGTCAAAACAACCAGGGCTTCGAGGGTCTCGCCATGAGCCCCGACCGGTCGAAGCTTTATGTTCTGCTGCAAAGCGCCCTGATTCAGGATCTCGATCCCAACAATATCAAGACGACGAGGCGCAACACCCGCTTGCTTGTTTATGATCTTGAGCATCGCGTGCCTTTCCTGAGCGGCAAGCCGAAGCTGACTGCTGAATATGTCGTACAGCTTCCGCTCTTCCAGGATCCGACGACAACCAAGACGAAACTGTTGACCGCCGCACAGAGCGAGTTCTTCGCGCTCAACGATCATCAATTTCTCGTTCTTGCCCGTGACAGCAGCGCGGGATTCACGAATACGAATCCGACTTCGGTCTATCGCCATATCGACCTGATCGATATTTCCGCGGCGACCAATCTCGCGAACAGCAATTATGATAATCCCGGCGTCTCAGCCGCACCCCTCGGCGTGTTGAACAGCGCGATTACGCCTGTCACCTATCAAAGCTTCATCGACATCAATGACAATACACAATTGAACCGCTTCGGACTCCACAACGGTCTACCGAATGATTCAAACAATCTTTACGAGAAATGGGAAAGCATCGGTATCGTGTCCGCCTTGGACCCCAAAACACCGAATGATTATTTCCTTTTTGTGGGCAGTGATAACGACTTCATCACCCAGGATGGCCATATGGTCGGCAAGCCCTATGCCGATGCCTCGGGAGCCAATGTCGATACGCTGGTTCTCGTCTATCGCGTGACATTGCCGACCTACGTGCCGCAAAAGCCGACAGCCATTTCGAAACTGATTGATCTCCTGCCGCGCCAATAACGGAATTGATGAGCGGAAGGCTAGAGCATGTTCGGATGTTTCCGAACTGCTCCTCGAGGAAAATTAGAGCATTTTCCGATGGCGTGGCATCGCTTCGCGATTTCCATAGCCTCGAAAATGCTCTGGTTTTTTGAGTGGAGCGTTTCTGGATATATCCAACTTTCAAACAAGTCGGCCGATGATTATCTGCAGACTGTCATCGACCGATTACGGCAAGAACCTGCGCTGTTGCTGGCTCAGGTCGCCTCCGATTCCATGTGGGCCTTCAGTTCCGCCATTGATTTGAAGCGGGCAACACCCTGTTCCGAATGCGCTTCGATCGAGCCATCACTGAACATGATATAGGTGGTTCCGTCGGCCTCGTAGCGGCCGATCATCGTCTTTTCGGGTTCGGGTGGCGGTGGCGCAGGTTCTGGTTCAGCCGGTATTTCCACAATCGGTTCCGGTTCCGCCACGGGCTCGGGAGAGACCTCCAATGAAGGAATTTCCCTTTCTCTTGCCTCCGATTCGAACAGCAACGGCTCCGGTGGCGGCGAGAAGGCGATATCCTCATGGGGCTCGGCTATTTCCGGCTCCAATTCGTGCCACGCAGGCGCAAACGGCTCGGTAGGAACCGGGGTTTCTATGGCTTGGTTCTCAACAATTTCGCGATCGACGGCTTGGCCATGATCCTCATGCGCCAGCATTTCAGCATTCATTTCCGCAAAAATAGCCGCCTCGATATTTCGGGTGATTTCCAGATCGTCCATTCCCAGATCGTCCGGGATGATGTTGTATCGGTCCGTCAGGCGACTGTCCTGGACCACTTCATGTTGAGGAATGCCGACTTCATTGATCGGCGCGGCAAGTGCTGCGGCGGCTCGTGACACGTCATCGACCTCGCTCAGGAGATCTTCCTCCGCCATCGGTTCCGGCGCCATGGCCGGGGCCGGCCCAAGATCAAGTTTGACGAGCCAATCATCCTGCCGAGGCGCAATCACACTACGCGCCAGTTCTTCCTGCAAAGCGGCTTCGATGTCAGGCGTAAGATCAGGATAGGAAGGTTCTGTGGCGAGGATTTCATCCTGGTGAAGCGGCGCCTCAAATTCCTCGCGCATGAGAGGTGCCCGGACATGAACCGGCTCCGACATGGTTTCGTAAAGCGCGGCTCCGGCCATTGCAGGTGCGACGGCGGCAGCGGAACGCGAAAGATCGAGCCCTGCCCGGAACGGCAGTTCGTCAGGCACGGGAATCCCGTAGGAGGGTGTCTCCATCCAGGCTGCGGATTCAAACGTCTGCTTGATCTGACCGAGAAGCCGGAGAATGAGCCCGAGCACGACAATGATCAGACCACCCGCAAGCGCCACGACACCGGCAATGACTGCGGTCCAGCCACGTTCGATTTCAATAATGCCATAGCCATGGTAGGCCGTAAGCATTCCGGTCACAGCCAATAAAAAGCCCACGGCGAGGACGGCATAGCTCATAGTTCCAATCCAATTCTGCCCTCTTCTCCTTGCAGTCCTCATGTTACGAGCGACCACAGAGATAAGTTGCATCCTATCGGCCGGGCCGTGACCCAAACCGTCCGCGCCAGATGGCGCTTGACCATTCAATGGAATCGACCAACCGGCAGCGTAAAGTCAGAAGAATAAATGAAATCTTTCCGATGAAGGAAATACATTTGCATCAATGGAATGACCAATCGCCGGATCTTTAATTCCTCAAGAGCCGGAATCATGACTCAATCCATCAAGCCATGAATCAAATATAAACAATTTTTATTATTTTGCTTAATTCATTTCAAAGCATCAGCCAATTCCGATGTGTCCTTCGTCTATAGCAGGACGCATTACCCCATTACGTCCAGTCACTTTGATCACACATGCTGTAACCCTAGGGGAATTGATATCCCAACCGGAGAGGCATGATGCACCGGGACCCAGCAACCTTCGTTAATCGAGGGGTTTCCCGGATTCTGATTGGGCAGGATCGATACGAAGTCACACGGGCTCCACGTCAGGATGAAATAATGAGAAGAATGTCTTGTGCAAGTCTGCAGAAAGTCGATTGCTTCGCATCCGCACAAGAGAACACATACGCTTGAAAAGGCGGCCATTTCATCGGGTCGGCGACGGAACCGACTGCGCGCCAGCCTCATTCCTGCCGAGCGAATGGTTGCCGTGCTGGACGGAGCCGTTTAGTTATAGGTGAGCGGCAGAGTGATGCGCCAATTCTGCCTTCTGCTGCACGCTATTCGAAATTCAGGAGCACTCCATGTCCTTCACGCTTCCTCCCCTGCCCTACGCCTATGATGCGCTGCAACCTTTCATGTCGAAGGAAACGCTGGAATTTCATCACGACAAACACCATCAGGCCTATGTGACGAACGGCAACAACCTGCTCAAGGACAGCGGTCTCGAGGGCAAGTCTCTCGAAGACATCGTGAAGGAATCTTACGGCAAGAATCCCGGCCTTTTCAATAATGCCGGCCAGCACTACAACCATCTGCACTTCTGGCAGTGGATGAAGCCGAATGGCGGCGGCGCGATTCCCGGCCGTCTCGAAAAGGCGATCATCGACAGCTTCGGCTCGATCGACAAGGCCAAGGAAGAATTCATCCAGGCCGGTGTCACGCAATTCGGTTCCGGCTGGTCCTGGCTCGCCGTCAAGGACGGCAAGATCATCGTTGCGAAGACTCCGAACGGTGAGAATCCGCTCGTCCATGGCGCGACGCCGATCCTCGGCTGCGACGTGTGGGAGCATTCCTACTACATCGACTATCGCAATCGCCGCCCCGACTACATCAAGGCCTTCGTCGACAGCCTGGTCAACTGGGAATATGTCGATGAACTTTACTCGAAGGCAGTCGGCTGATCCGTCTTCATCGCCGCGAGCCCTGAAGCGATGCACCTGACCTCGCAGAGATGTTTAATTTCTCGGACGAAGGTGCGGCCGTTTCAAGGATGAGGTTGAAGAAGCTCAGGCTCCTATTCCACCAAGGGTGCGAGGCGCGTCATACGTGCCTTGCGCAACGCGAGCAGATGCGCAAAATCCTCCGAGAGCAGGAAGGCGAGTTCCTTCTCCCGCGTGAGCGTTACTGGATCGAGACGCGTCAGTTCCTCATCGCAATAGCCCGGGTGGCACATGACGAGATGACGCTTTCCCGGCGCGCTTAAAAAATGCGTGAAGGCATGCGCATAATCCGCTTCCGGATCGAAAGCGGAAAAGCCGGCAAAGCCGTCATTACACAGAAAGCCATGTCTTCCGGCCAATCGCGCGAATCCCTGCGCCATGGCCGTCACCATCAAGGCCTTGGACCGCTCTCCATCGCGGGCGAAAATGCGCGGCAGAAGATCGCCGCTGTTGCGGAGCCAGGGCTTTGGAGCCGTGCCCTTGGGAGCAGATCCCTCGCCTCCCTTCTTCTCAAGACATTGGATAAGCCACAGTCGGATTCCGGGCAGCACCTGAACATGCTGATGCCCGTCGACATAATCCGGAATCCGGCCGAAAGCTTCGGTGAAGGCGTCGATCTGTCGTGCGATTTCGGAGCGGATTTCCGCCTCCGGCAAGGCTTTGCCATAAGCCGATCGGATCAGCCGCCCGATCGGTGGAAATTCTTCGCCGGGCGCAAAGCCTGGCATGGGGCCGAGTGGCTTGCCGAGCGTGAGATTGAGATGCAAACCGACTTCGATCCGAGGATGAAACGGCATAAGATCACGGGCGGCAAGACGCCAGCCCGCCATATTGGTCATGACGCTCGTCGCATTCAGGCGTTCGGCAGCAAGGGCTTCCAGAATGCCGCGATTCACCGCGGGTGACAGGGCATAATCATCGGCGCAGAGGGTAAAAGAAAAGCCATCGCCACTTGGTGCCATCATTATTTTCCTCTTGACCCGCCAGCTGCCACCAGATCATGAAAGCGCTTGAACGAGGCCACTTTTCGAAGAAATTTGGTGCGTTTTCAAGAAGAGTGACCATCGCTCGGCGCAATCCCGACAAGAGGTTGCCCCTGACCCTTTCGGGCACGCAAGCGGGTGTTCATGGATAATTCACTGCGACGGTTTTCTATGGGGAAGGAAGCAGCTCACAGGTACGGGTCTGCTCGCGCGGCGGCCATCGCGGACCGCAGCGGGATTGGATGCCTGGGACTGACCTGCGATTGGACTGCCTGCCGCTAAGATCTCCTGAACCAATCCACCCAAAAGGCTGGGATCGTGCAGGGCAAGACCATCATCTACCTGCAATGAGAGCATTTTTCGAAAAAGTTGACTCGCTTAGCGATTCCATTGCTTTGAAAATGCTCAGATTATTTTGAGTGGAGCGTTTCTCGAGAGATCTGAAATGCTCCAGGTTAAATCGCCTCTCAAAGCCTTTCACCGCACGGACCGGGCCGGCGGCCGGAGCCATCGATGGTTGGATCGACAGAACATTCAGAAACGAAACCAGGTCTCATCGAATTGAGCGTGATCGTGCCGGTCTTCAACGAGGCCGAGAATCTGCGCCCGCTCCTGTCACGGCTCGTTCCGATCCTCGAAACCTGCTCCAAAAGTCACGAGATCGTTTTCGTCGACGACGGTTCGCACGATGAGACGCTCGATGTTTTGCACGAGATGCGCGACGTCGAGCCGATAATCGCCATCGTGTCCTTGAGCCGAAATTTCGGCAAGGAGATTGCCATTGCCGCTGGCCTCGATCATGCGCGCGGCGACGCCTGCGTGATCATCGATGCGGATTTGCAGCATCCTCCGGAACTGATCGGAACTTTCGTCGAATATTGGCGGCAGGGCTACAAGAACGTCTATGGGCAAAGAATCGACCGCACGGTCGATAGTCCCATGCGGCGTCTTCTCACCCGTCGATTCTACAAATTATTTGCCCGTTTCGGCGAGACCCAGCTGCCTGAAGGCGCGGGGGATTTCCGGTTGCTCGACGCACAGGCGGTGCGGGCGCTGCGCCAGATGCGAGAACATGCGCGTTTTTCCAAAGGGCTTTATGCCTGGATCGGCTTCAAATCGATCGGTGTTCCGTTCCACGTCGAGGAACGCGCTTTCGGTGTGTCAAAATTCAGCTACCGCAAACTGACCCGTTTTGCGCTCGATGGACTGATGTCCTTCAGCACTTTGCCCCTTCAGGTCTGGATTTATCTTGGCACGCTCATTTCGCTGATGGCCCTTGGAACTGCGGTCTATTTCGTCGCTGAAACCCTCATTATGGGCGTCAGAGTCCCCGGCTATGCCTCATTGATCGTCTCGATCACCTTCTTCGCCGGCGTCCAATTGCTGTCGCTCGGCATTCTCGGCGAATATATCGGTCGAATTTTCACCGAGGTCAAAAAGCGTCCACTCTATCTCGTACAGGAAGTCTCAGGCTTTCGCAGCCCAGCCGCCGATAGCGTGCCCAAAAAGGAATCGCCCTGATCAGTCCCGGCTTTCTCCGCTTTTCCCGCTCCCGCAGCCTGCCCCGGACATCGACTCTCCATGTATAAAAATCTTCTTTCCGTCGGCGGCCTGACCCTGCTCTCACGTGGAACCGGCTTTCTGCGCGATGTCCTGTTTGCAGCAGCATTCGGTTCCGGCCTCGTGGCGGAGGCCTTTCTGGTGGCCTTTCGACTGCCCAACCATTTCCGCACGATTTTCGGGGAAGGCGCCTTCTCCGCTGCTTATGTGCCCTGCTATTCGCAGGTTCTGGAAAATCAAGGCCCAGAGGAAGCCGGTCGATTCTGTTCGCAGGTAGCGGCGCTTCTCCTGATTTCTCAGATCATCCTTCTGGCAGTGGCCTGGCTGTTCATGCCGACATTTGTCGATCTGCTGGCGCCGGGTTTCCGTGATGATCCCGAAAAATTCTCCCTGACGATCACGCTGACGCGCATCACCTTTCCCTATCTTCTGTTCATCACATTGGTGACGTTGCAATCGGGAACGCTCAATGCACGTGGGCGCTTTGTCGCCGCGGCGACCGCTCCCATTGTCATGAATGTGACCTTGATCGTTACCTATCTGATCGCGCCACATTTCGGGAACCCGGGCGTTGTCGCCGCATTCGGCGTCATCGTTTCAGGGCTTCTGCAATATCTCATGACGGCCGGCGCTGCCTGGCGATCCGGCATACTCGAACATCCCGCTTGGCCGGAACTCACAATCAATGTCCGCCGTTTCCTGCGCCGGCTGGGACCTGCCGTGATCGGCTCGGCCGGGGTGCAGATCGCGATTTTCGCCGATACGATCATCGCCTCGCTGCTACCTGGCGGCATTGCCGCCATCACTTACGCGGACCGTCTTTATCAACTGCCGCTCGGCATCATCGGCGTTGCCGCCGGCACTGTTCTTCTTCCTGAGATGAGCCGGCTCCTCGCCTCCGGCAAGCCTGAGGCCGCGCTCCATGCGCAAAACCGCGCAATGGCCATTTCCCTTAGCCTTGCGGCGCCCTTCTGCATCGCCTTTCTCACGATCCCCGATCTCATCATGCGCGGCGTCTATCTGCGCGGTGCCTTCACTGCCGCTGATGGCGAAGCCTCGGCCCGCGTGCTCGCGGCCTATGGTTTCGGCCTGCTGGCGGTGATTTTGATCCGCTCCGCCCTCGCAAGCTTTCAGGCGGCTGGCGATACCCGGACGCCGATGATGATCTCCCTCACCGCCGTGGCGCTCAATGTCTGTCTCAAGATCATTCTGTTCCATCCCATGGGCGCGGCAGGTCTCGCCGCGGCGACTGCGGCTGGCGCCTGGATCAATCTTTCCCTGCTCATCATCCTTGCCATGCGACGCGGGACGATGCAGCCGGATCGTCTTTTGTGGAAGACGATCGCCTGTGTCTTTATCGCCTCCATTGCCCTGACACTCTTCGCCATTTTTTTCCAGGATTACGCGCGAGAACTCGGCTCCCGCCTGCCATTCCTGCGAAACGAGATCACCCTGATCGGTCTGGGCCTGGCCGGCGCCTGTCTTTACGGCCTGGTCTTTATCACCAGCCTGCGCGTGGCGGGAGTCTCGTTGAGACGCCGTGCGAGAGCCTGAAGCGTTTTGAATATATCCACAGACGCTCGATTCAAAAAATCAGAGCCTACGGATCCAGCCAACAGACAGAAGACGGCTACATTCAGGAAGATCAAGCGCGCCGGCGTGATATTGAAGAATTTCCATTTACATCTGAACATGGCAAGCATCGACGCCCGTTTCGGGCGCCATCCTCCTGGAACACTTGCTGATGCGATTGCTTGCAATGATAATCGTGTGGATCGTGGCGATGATCCTGTGCACGGCGTTGGTCTGGTTTGTTTTCGCGAGCTTCCTTGTCATCAAGGCTTGTTTTATTCTGCCGGCTATCATGCAATGCGGCGCGTTACCATGAAGCTAATCGACGACAAATTGTTCTTAAACACGTAATCATGACTTATACCAAGTCTCGGTAAATCATATTCGTCGGGACTTGGTATACCACCATTCCGAAGGAATAAAGCGCTACATGCTTGTAAATCGTTGGAATCAAATGATTTACAAGAACAGAACCCGGAATTCGTGTATATTACCATGGGTCGAGCGGGCGGATACGCACGGGCGGATTTCGTGATGGTGGAGGAGGTCCCCAATAGCCCGGCTGCCATTCGCAGGATTCTGAAGTATGGCATACCCAGCGCGGCTTGTGATAACCCGCCTGCGCACGCGCTTCATCCCGTAAGTCGTTCAGAGACCGATAGATATGATCGAGTCCGTTGGCCGGCCCCGGGTTGGTCTGTATGGCATATTGCGCCAGTGCCGTTTCAGCATTGATGAAGAGTAGGAAGATGACCAAGCGCGATAGGGAGGACATGACGCGGTTACCCTTCCGAAAGGACACGTTTACAAAATCTGGCCAAGAAACATTTTCGTGCGAGGATGGCGAGGATTGGTGAAAAACTCCCTGGGTGGTGCGATTTCCAGGATTTCTCCGCTATCCATGAAGACAATACGATCAGCGATCTGGCGGGCAAAACCCATTTCATGCGTCACGCATAACATGGTCATCCCCTCCCGTGCCAATTGCACCATAATATCGAGCACTTCCTGCACCATTTCCGGATCGAGCGCCGATGTCGGCTCATCGAACAGCATGATTTTCGGATTCATGCAGAGAGCCCGCGCAATCGCGACCCGCTGCTGCTGACCGCCAGACAATTGGCCGGGATATTTGTGGGCTTGCTCGGGAATACGCACCCTTTCGAGGAAATGCATTGCGATTTCCGTGGCCCGCCCTTTGGACAATTTGCGCACCTGGATCGGTGCAAGCGTGCAATTTTCCAGAATGGTCAGGTGAGGAAACAGATTGAAGTGCTGGAACACCATGCCGACCTCACGCCGGACTTCCTCGATCCGCTTGAGATCATCCGTCAAGGCAATGCCGTCGACGGTCAATGTCCCCGCCTGGAAGGTTTCGAGCCGGTTGACGCAGCGTATCAACGTTGATTTGCCGGACCCAGAAGGTCCACATAAAATGATTTTTTCGCTGACGCCGACATCGAGATTGATGTCGCGCAAGACCTGAAACGCCCCATACCATTTATTCAGGCCGCGGATCGAAACGGCAAGCTCCTGATCCCAGTTCTGGCTATTCGGCATCTGGCTATTCGGCGACTTTGCACCATGAACATTGGTGGAAGACATTACGCCACCCTGCCCTTCTTGCGCTCGGCGAGGCGGCGCTCAATACCAATCGAATAACGCGACATACCGAAACAGATCGTGCCATAAAACAGGGCTGCGAAAAGATAGCCCGTTGCGCTGATCGTCGGGCCGGCCCAGACGGGATCAAGCCGCGCCGTCTCGACCGTCCGCAGAAAGTCGAAGATCCCGACGATGGCGACCAGCGTCGTATCCTTGAACAATCCGATGAACGTATTCACGATGCCCGGTATGACGTGAACGATCGCTTGCGGCAGAATGACAAGGCGCAGACTCTGCCAGGTGGTGAACCCAAGCGCGGCAGACCCCTCATATTGTCCCTTTGGCACGGCTTGCAATCCACCGCGCACGACCTCCGCCATATAGGCCGAAGCAAAGAGCGCGACACCCACGAGCGGCCGGCTGAGCCTGTCGATGTGCACGGTTTCCGGCAGGAATAGCGGCAGCATGAAATTGGCCATGAACAAGACCGTGATCATAGGCACGCCACGCACGAATTCGATGAAGGAAGTGCTGGCAAGGGCAATGACCGGCAGGCTGGAGCGCCGTCCGAGCGCCAGAATGATGCCGAGCGGCATGGACACGACAATGCCGACGCCGGCGACGACGAGGCTCAGGAAAATGCCCCCCCAAAGATCCGTATCGACCATGGGAAGACCAAATATTGGCGCCCCAAGCAACAGTACGAGCGCGACAAGCGGGTAGACCAGAAACAGGAGTGCTGCGGCAAAAGGCTTGTCCGGATGTTTTCCCATCTTTTGCGGCCACAAAAGCCAGGCGAGCAGCAAAGCGCCAAGGACAAGAGTGACGACGACGCGCCAACGCTCATGCTCCGGATAGGAGCCGAAAATGAAATAGGGCAATTTGTGCCAGACGAATGCCCAGCAGGCTCCCGCCCCGGGAACGCGGCAGGCCTCCCCATCCGGCGCATTCCAGACAGCATCGAAAAGGACGAAACGCAGCAAATCGGGGGTGAGCCAGAGGATGAGCCCGCTCGACAGAAGAGTCAGAAAAGCCGAAAGCGGCGTACCGAAGAAACTCCTGCGCAGCCGTTCCCACCAGGCGTCTTTTTGTTTTGGCGGCGGAAGCACCGGCGCATTTTTATGGCTGAGATAGGTCCCGCCGGGCGCGATGGAATTGGACGCCATGACCTAGCGCTCCACAAAAGCCATGCGGCGGTTGAGATGATTCATGGCAAATGAGATCATGAGCGACAGGCCGAGATAAACGGCCATTGTGATGAGAATGACCTGCACGGCGGCGCCGGTCTGATTCAGAACCGTGCCGGTGAACACTTGAACGAGATCAGGATAGCCAATGAAGACCGCCAGCGAGGAATTCTTGACCAGATTGAGATATTGACTCGTCAGAGGCGGAATGACGACGCGCAGGGCTTGCGGCAAAATAATCAGACGCATGGTGAGGCCTGGCGGCAGGCCGAGGGAAGCGGCAGCTTCGCTTTGGCCGCGCGGGACGGAATTGATGCCAGCACGCACGATTTCCGCGATGAAAGCCGCTGTGTAAAGGCTCAAACCAAGCAGCAACGCGACAAATTCCGGAGATACACGGAATCCACCAGCGTAATTGAAGCCTTTCAATATCGGAAAATCCAAGGCAAGCGGCGGCATATGCAAGCTAAAGCCAATGGCCGGACCGACAGCAAGCAAAAGGATCAGGAGATTTCTCGGCCAACCCGGTTTGAGAATCGAGAAATGCCAAACAAGATAGGCCAAAGCCAGCCCGATCGCGAGAGCACCGGCAACGCCTGCTGCTCCCGCCTCGAAACTCGGCCGTGGCAGAAAAAGACCGCGATTGTTGAGCACGGCGCCCAAGGGCATGATCAGGGATTGGCGCGGCCCCGGCAACGGCTTCAAAATGGCATTATACCAGAACAGGAGCTGGAGAAGCAGCGGAATATTCCGCAAAACTTCCACGTAAGTCGCCGCCAGGAGCGAGACGAGGCGGTTTTCCGCAAGCCGCCCAATGCCGACAATGACCCCAATGATGGTCGTAAGGACGAGCGCGATCGCGGCTACGATCAGAGTGTTGAGCAAGCCGACGAAAAAGGCGCGTCCATAGGTTGATAAGGGAGAATAGGCGATCGGCGTCTGGTTGATGTCGAAGCCGGCCGTGTCGTTCCAGAAGGAAAAATCAGTCGGAATATTGCGTGCCAACATATTGGCCCGCAAATTCCAGCCCAGAATGGCCAGAATGGCAGCCAAGACGAGGACGAACAAAACCTGCACAGCCGTATTGCGCCAAGCTGGATTATACCACCTTGCCAAAACCTCGCCCGCGAGCCCCTTGCCCGCCAGAATTTTGGTTATCGACCGTTTCAGGGAGAATGGTTGAAATCCAATCATCAATCCAAATCTTGGCACGCCTGACACCGGAAACATTCATTGCTTCCACACGAGTGCCCTACAGCATCGACCCGAAATGTGGATACCACTTTTCGGGTCGATGCGTTTACAAAACAGTGAGCGGCGTCCCCAAGCAAATTTTCCAGGGTTTGCTTACACCGATAAATCGGCGCGGCCTTGATTTCTTGGCCTGCGCCCAGGAGCGATTCAATCTCCTGTATCGGGATTTGTTCCAAAGGACGGAATGCGCATGAAAGCAAAGCCAGAGGCTCATGATCCGGGGCGCAGTCCGACTGACTCGCGGGAAGTCAGCGAACCGGTGGCGCGTAATGCAATCCGCCCTTGGTCCATAGACTGTTAATTCCCCGCTTGATTTTCAATTTCGAACCATCGCCGAGATTGCGGTCGAAGACCTCGCCGTAATTGCCGACATGTTTGATGATCCGATAAATCCAGTCTCGGGTCAGGCCCAGCCCTTCTCCGAAATTGCCCTCGAAGCCAAGCAGCCTTTTGATTTCGGGGCTCTCGGACTTCGTCTTCTCTTCCAGGTTTTTCGAATTGACGCCGTCTTCCTCGGCGTTGACCATCGCGAAATTCACCCAGCGGACGAGATTGAACCATTGATCATCGCCCTGGCGGACCAGAGGACCAAGAGGTTCCTTTGAAATGATCTCCGGCAGGACGACGTGGTCCGCCGGATTTGTCAGTTTGGCCCGCTGCGCGTAAAGGCCCGAGGCATCGGTTGTCAGAGCGTCGCAGCGTCCTGTCTCATAGGCTTTCAGCGCCTCATCGCCAGTGGCAAAGGTAACCGGCTCGTAGGGAAGATTATTCGACCGGAAGAAATCAGCAAGATTGAGTTCAGTCGTCGTGCCCTGCTGCACGCAGATGGACGCACCCGAAAGCTCTAACGCCGAAGAGACATTGAGCTTTCGATGCACCATAAAGCCCTGGCCATCGTAATAGGTAATGCCGGTGAAAAGAAATCCCTGACCGACCTCACGTGACAGCGTCCAGCTGGTATTGCGTGAGAGAAGATCGATTTCGCCCGATTGAAGCGCGGTGAAACGGTCCTTGCTGCTCAGCGGCAGAAATTTGACCTTGGTCGGGTCATCGAAAATGGCCGCCGCGACAGCCCGGCAGAAATCGATATCGAATCCATGCCATTCTCCCTTGTCGTCGGGCAGTCCAAAACCGGCAAGGCCCGGATTTGAACCACAATTGAGAAATCCGCGTCCCTTGACGACATCCAGCGTTCCTGCGGAAGCGCCCGCCATCAGAGAGAATCCGATCAGAACGGCTACGATAAGGGATTTCAACATGCGAACGATCCAGTTTATGTGTCGAAACAGGAAGATGCTCCGAAACCTCCCGTCGCATCTGGCATACATCCTGAACCGCATGAAGCAAAGCCAAGCTGATACAATTTCCGGAGATGTGACAATGATGAGGTGAGTCCATAGGCTGACGGGATGAATCGAGCCAAGAAAGGCTGTGCCGCGGACCTCTATAGAGGTTCATAGGCAAATGATGGGCGCGAGCCGATGCTCAGAAGATCTTTTCCCTTCCCACAGAGACGTCCATGCTTGTGAAGCCCGAGTACCCGGGGATTTCACATCGAAGCTCTTCCCTTTATATAAAATTACAACGAAAACTTGACCGTTTTTCACTCATAGAAATTTTCATGTGAGCGGTCTTCGAGAGGATGCCATGAGTCGAGGCAAAAGAATCCCCGCGAGGCAATTTTGGCGAGCATGCGTCTGATTGGAAGGCAGGAATGACCGAAACGACTCGAGAAACACGCCAGCGATTCAAATCTCGCACAAAACTGGTTCACGCAGGACGTACACCATCCGAGCAATTCGGCTATGTCAATACTCCGATCTATCGCGGGTCGACGGTGCTTTATCCGACCTTCGAGGATCTTTCGGCCCGGCGCGGACGGTTCTCCTACGGCACTCAGGGGACGCCGACCACGCAATCGCTCGAAACCGCCTGGAGCGAGATCGCGGGCGCGGCGGGAACGGTTCTGGTGCCGACAGGCCTCGCCGCTATCACTCTCGCACTGCTCACCGCAGTCAAGGCGGGCGACCATATTCTGGTGACGGATTCGGTCTATCGTCCATCACGAAATTTCTGTGACACGATCCTGCAGCGGATGGGGGTCGAAACGACCTATTACGATCCTCTGATCGGCGCCGGACTGGAAGCGCTCGTAAGGCCCAATACGAGTGTCGTCTTTCTCGAGACGCCAGGTTCGCAAAGTTTCGAAATTCAGGATGTTGCCGCGATCGAAGCCGTGGCGGCGGCCCATGATCTCTGCACGATCATCGATAACACCTGGGCAACCCCGCTGTTCTTCCCGCCGCATGAGCGCGGCATGGATCTCGCGGTCGAAGCCGGGACCAAATATCTTTCCGGCCATTCAGATCTCCTGCTCGGCCTCGTCTCCGCCAATCAGCGTTGGTATCCGCGGCTGCGTGCAACCTGGGACGCTTTCTCCATGTGTCCAGGTCCGGAGGATGTTTTTCTGGCGCTGCGCGGTTTGCGGACCCTGGAATTGCGTCTGCGCGAGGCGGAACGCCAGGGTCTTGCGATGGCGCGCTGGCTGGCGCAGAGACCGGAGGTCGTGCAGGTGCTTCATCCTGCCCTTCCCGATTGCCCCGGGCATGATCTTTGGAAACGTGATTTTCTGGGTTCCAGCGGATTGTTTTCTGTCTTGCTCAAGCCAGCTTCGCGCGAAGCGCTGGCCGCCATGCTTGATGGTCTCGAATTATTCGGCATGGGCTATTCCTGGGGCGGTTTCGAGAGCCTGGTCATTCCGTTCGATTGCCGCACTTATCGGACCGCCACGACCTGGAACCCGCCGGGGCCAGCCTTGCGTTTTTCGATCGGCCTTGAGGATATCGAGGATTTACAGGCGGATCTCGCCGCCGGATTCGAACGCTTCAACACCCATAATACCAAGGTGTCGTCCCCATGAACAACGCCCCATGAACAACGCCCCATGAACAACGCCCAGACCGGAGATACGATCACCGCCTGAATC
Organism: Beijerinckia mobilis; assembly: GCF_000745425.1. Taxonomy (GTDB): domain Bacteria; phylum Pseudomonadota; class Alphaproteobacteria; order Rhizobiales; family Beijerinckiaceae; genus Beijerinckia; species Beijerinckia mobilis. The sequence continues at coordinate 41,857 of NZ_JQJH01000009.1, read as the reverse complement.
GTGACCCTGTATCAGGCAGCTATAACACCTATAGGCAACGATACACGACGCCGGCGCAGGGTGAAGCATCCAAGTGTTCGCGGGATGAATGTCACTTGGTTGGTGATGATGATTACAAATGATCATCACCAATCTCCGGTGACAGCAGGGATGCGCGGGATCGGTCACGGACGACTTGATATCGATCTTAAGCTACAGAAGTCCAAGAAAAAAGCAGCGGTAGGCCATGTCGAAATATGATACGAGCGAACCAATTCTTGGAAAACGCTTACGAGAGGCATCGACTGTTTCAGAAAAGAACAGCCGATTTAAATGAAACGAGCCGCAGTACCGTTACAAAATGGAACTAAATAAAGCGTGCGAACAAATTTCTTATCTGCTTTCTGTTTTTCAAATCCACCAGCTGGATCGCTCGGGATTTGACTTAATCATCTGGGCATAGCTATGCGGGCGTCGTAAGAGGTGGTGGGGGAGAGACGCCTCTCGCCCACGATACATCCCAATAATCGATTTGGACTAAAGCCGTTCAATGCGTACTTGACGGCATTGGTCCGAGCCGCCTTTATGAAATGGTCCGAAGCATCGGGCAAAATTAATGATAAAGGGATTCTAGAGGCCGAAATGGATATTTTGCGGCTCGTGCTGCTCGGCCTTGCCGCTGTTGCTGCGCTCCTTCTGAGTTTCAGTTTCATGCAGCAGGCTTTGCAACCCCCAGAGCTGGTCACGGCAAGCCAGACAACATCGGGAGCGAGTTCAGGACGCCTTTTCTCGGAAATGCGGAATGCCCGGGCATCCATCATCCTGGCTCTTTCAACGGCGCCCGAATATGCGGCTTTTTTCGACCGGCTGAAAACGCTTTATCCCGTCGACTATGAGACCTTTCTGACCAATGCCGCCAAACGCACGGTCGTGACAGGGGAAGCGCCGAATGTGGACCGGCTTCTATCTGATGCCATGCGTACTTTACGCCTCTCGCATGGAATATTGGCGTCAAAAGCGGATTCAGAAGCATTGAGTCGCATTTTTGCGATGCAACTCAATGTTATGCGGGCACTTGCCATCGCCGATGAAAAACTCTGCGTCGATTTTCTTTATGGCAATGCCAGCAGCGCATTCTTCGATTTTTCCGCCACGCATCGGATGCTCATTGGCGATATGGCTTTGGCTGGACTGGCGGCTGTAGCCGATGGAGAGGCGCAACCTGTCGAGCACGGCCCTCCGGGGGATGAGGATTTCGCCATGCTCGACAAGGCGTTGAGGGAAAAAGGCCTGAACGACGCAGAAATTTCTGCCGTACTCGACGGAAAAATGTCGGATCCACCGATCGAATCTGCCCGTATGTGTGAAGCAGGCCAGATTTATCTCGAAACACTTGCCGCCATGCCGGAACCGGGGCGGAGCCGCATTTATGGACTCGCGGTCGAATTGATGGCGCGCTCCTAAAAAAACAGCCTTCGAGCTCCCGGACTATCGCCGACCTCAGCTTTTTGAAGGCACGCTTTTCTCAAGTCTGCGAGGCCTTCATCATAAACATTTGCAATTAGCAACCGCCTCGATCCAGGCATCGGCCATTGCGCGGGTGCCATCCGCTCCTAAATGCACATCGTCATACCGATCGGTGATTTTGTCGCCATCGGGTCCTGCCGCCATGCCCGGCTCTTCAGCCATTGCCCGCTGCGCCGCGCGTATGGATTCATTGACGCGATGGTTTTCCAATGTCGTCTGTGCGATCAGAATAGGTGCGTTGACGCCAAGCGCACGAATGCGCTCGAGGATGATCCGCAGGTCAGCAGCATAGGTTTTTCCGTCGAGATCTATATCGGCCTCGCCCTGCTGCCAGAAAACAGCGTCGATCGTTCCTCCCGAAGCCTTGACCTTTCGGATCTGATTGAGGGCGTAATTCTCGAAGCCATTGTCTTTCCAATCTTTTATCGATGTCGCACCCCAGACGGCAGAGATGATCGTGACCGATTGACCAAATCGCTGCCGAAAAGCATCGGCAAAAGCGGGCCACTGACTGCCGCGTGTGCCATCACCTCCAGGCACGGGATCGACCAAAGCGAAGCATTGGCCATCGTAAAAAGCCGCCGCATTTGGATCTTTTGCCTTGGTGAAGGTGTAGGCTGAATTTCCGGCATTGCTCTGGCCAAGAACGAGAATAGTTTTGTTCTCTCCAAATCGGCAGGAACGCTTGGGCTGAAATTTCAAACTCGGCTGAAAACGGCCGAATGGGGGCGCTATATGGATATATTTGGCAATCCCCCGTGCCAAATCGAGCGTCGATTTATGCTCTATAGCTCCTCTATAAAACAAGTAAGAAAAGGCGACATTCAAAACCAGCGAACCGACGAGTAAGATAATAAGAAAAGAAAAGAGAATGACTCGAGCATAATACTTCGGTTTCGATGGAGGTATCACGATTTCCCTTTCACGCTTCCGGCAAAGGCAAGGGTGATTGTCTCGTTCGAAAAGTATCAACAGAAGGTAAGTTGAGACAAGTCTGATCCCTAAAGTCTTCAGCTCTCGATTTTGTGAAGATTCATGACTGAAGATAACGGTAATTCTGGTTTCTCTATGGGATCAGCTCTCGGTCGTCATTTGGAATAAACCAATTATGGGAAAACCGCTCGTAATCATCCAAGCTCGATATTGAAGAAGAATTGCGCGGTCGAAAGCCAGCGCCTCATCAACAGAGGCAAAGCGTCATGATTATATCTCTGTATCCCGTTTCAACCGGATTCGAGAGATAGCCTATGACGAAAGATGAAGCCGTGTATGTCACTGGGCATGCTCGAGCTGAGAAGACTTCTCAGCCTTGCGAGTTTGTGCCTTCAATCCTGACAATATTTCCAGAATTCTGTGGCGATTCGGCCTCAAATTGTTTGAAGCGCCGAATGGCCAGCGGGATCGTCGCCAGATAACCTAATGTCAGCAGGGCAAGAACTTCCATCGGAAACATGACCAGCAGCAAAGCCAGCATGGCGATGCCCGCAAGCACGAATACGACATATTCACGCGGTATCCGGCCGATTTTCTTTCCTGAAAAATGCGGGATGCGGCTGGCCATGAGGAAAGAAACAAAGAGCAGATAAGCGATCTCGAAGGGGATCAATCCCCGCGTCATCGGAATCGCAAGTACTGACAGATGGAGATAAAGCGGCAGCAGCGCAACCAACGCGCCCGCAGGCGCCGGCATCCCGGTAAAGAAATGGGCATGCCAGGCAGGCGTATGAGGATCGTCGCTCATCACATTAAAACGCGCGAGCCTCAACGCACAGGCCATGGCGAAGACAAGGGCCGCGAACCAGCCGAGGCTTTTGACGCCCTGCAAACTCCACAAATAGAGGATGAGCCCTGGCGCCACCCCGAAATCCACGAAATCGGCAAGGGAATCGAGTTCCGCACCGAAACGAGACGTACCACGCAATGCCCGAGCCAGACGACCGTCAAGGCCGTCCAGTATGGCTGCTGCAATCACTGCCAGCACGGCGATTTCAAAGACACCTTCCACCGCGAAGCGAATGGCGGTCAACCCCATGCAAAGAGCGAGGAGTGTAACGAGATTGGGAATGATGTACCGCACCGGCACGGCCCGGAACCGCCGGCGACGCTGAGAAATCTCATTCACGCTTCTCGATCGAAATGGATCGGATATGATCGCTCTCCTGTGGATTGCACCGCGCCGATTGCTGTATCGCGCCTGCGGATCGCCCTTGCTTATTCCACCCTGCCCTGAAGGGCAATTCAATCCGGAGGTTTGAAAGGGCGTGTGATTCAAAAGGATTTCCAGGGTGCCCTTGAAGGCAGCTCTCAAGGCGAATCCTCGAAAGTAGCCGGATTTCAAGACGGCGCAGCGGCTCCAGCCACGCCTTTTATTACGCCGCCCCCAAGCCGAAAGATTGTATTTTAGCCATAACGAAAGGCTGGCCGAGGCTTGTCCATTTGCCGATCCGCCAGAATGGTTTCCCCCGCGACCGCCTTGGCGCCGACGCCAACCACCGGCCGCACACCATCCGGCATATAAACATCAAGCCGCGAACCAAAGCGGATCAACCCGAACCTTTCACCCGTCGCCAGATGGGTGCCCTTGTCGCAGAAACAGACGATCCGGCGGGCAACCAGCCCTGCAATTTGGACGACGCCAAACCGGCCATAAGCATTTTCGATGACGATTCCATTCCGCTCATTGTCGACGCTGGCCTTGTCCAGATCGGCATTCAGAAACAGACCCGGCCGATAAGCGATCTTCGTGACCTTGCCGCTCACCGGAGCGCGATTGACGTGACAATCGAAGACCGACATGAACACCGAGATACGTTGCATCGGCTCCGCCCCGAGCCCGAGTTCCGGTGGGGGTACAAAATATCCGACCGAGGAGACGACCCCGTCAGCGGGCGAAATGATCAGCGATTCGTCAAGCGGCGTGAGACGCGCCGGATCGCGGAAGAAATAGGCGCACCAAAGCGTCGCGAAAAGACCGAGCCATCCCAACGGGCTCCAGAGCCAACTCAAAACCAGCGTGCCAACGGCAAAACCGCCGATGAAGGGATAGCCTTCCGGATGAATGGGCGTAACCTGGCGTTGGATCGAAGCAAGAACAGACATGAGCAAACCTATTGCACGATTTTATATAAGGACGCACCTTGCGTGACGCTGGAATCTCTCATCGCAAAAACACCTTTCCCGCCGCCGCCTTCAGAAGCAAGCGATCAAGATGGTTTCTTCATCACGATCGCGAACCATGCCCTCTGGCCATACGCCAGAATTTTCAGGATCTGGTCTTCTCTGACTGCTGCAAAACGTCCTTGTGAAAAAAGCAGCGACCTGCGGCCCAGATGCGATAGAGTGTCGTCCATACAGGTGCCCATCACATCCGAATATTTTCATTCCGCTCTGTGATGATCACCGAGAAAATATCCTTTTTTATCCTCTTTATTGATTCATCCTATGGAAAGTCGAGTGACTTAAGTTTCAACTCCTCGCTTGGCTGTCGCTGGTCTCCTCCCCCCGTTCACGGGAACGGCAGGACGACGATAGATTTCTGATCATGTCGGGTATTCGCCTTGAGCGCCATTGAAGTTCGTGAATGCAGGACGCCGAAAGATTTCACGGCTTTTATAGAGGCTGGTCATCGCGCACAGGCCGATAATCCGCGCTGGGTGGCGCTTCTGCACAAGGAAATCCGGGAAGCATTCGACAAACGCCATTCTCCCTTCATGAAGGAGAATCACATCAAGGCTTTTGTCGCCTTACGCGACGGTATTCCAGTCGGACGAATCGCTGGCATCGTCAACAAGGCTCATCTTGATAAATATCAGGATGCCACCGGCCATTTCGGCTTCATCGACGCGATCGACGATGCGGAAGTTTTCGGCGCGCTTTTTGGGGCGGTTTCTGAATTTCTCAAGGCTGAAGGGCTCAAACGGCTACAGGGCCCTTTCAGCCTGACGATCAATCATGAATCGGGACTGCTCGTCAAAGGCTACGATCAGCCGCATGTGGTGCGGACGAATCACGCTCCTCCCTATTATGCAGCGCAGATCGAAGCGCTCGGCTTTCGGAAATCCATCGACCTTCTCGCCTGCGTCTGTCGCCTTTCCGAATCCGATTTTCCCGAGCGTGCGGCCAGACTTGCGAAACATTTTCCTGATATCGCTGCCCTGAAAACGCATGGACATTCATTTTTCAATCTCCGGCAGCGTTTTCCGCAAATTCTCGCGCTTTATAATGATGCCTGGCAATTCAATTGGGGTTCAACGCCCGTCAGCCAGGCCGAAGCGCGCATGATCGGCAATCTCACTCTGCCCGTCTCAAAACCATCCTGGATTCGCATTGCGGAATGGCATGGCGAGCCAGTAGCCCTTCTCTGTCAAATTCCAAACGTCAACGAAGCCTTGGCCGATCTCAAGGGACAATTGCTTCCCTTCGGATGGGCCAAACTTCTCTGGCACATCCATGCACGCGGCACCCGCATGTCCCGCGTACCGATGATTGGCGTCGCCCGGCGCTGGCGTGGCACCCGAATCGGCACTCTGGGTGTGAGCCTGCTACTCGCCGATGCGATCGAAACAGCCCGTCGAGCCGGCGTGGAAGAAATGGAGATCAGCTGGATGCTGGAAACCAACCATGCCGTCCTCAATCTCATCCGTAGCCTGCCGGCGCGCGATACGAGGACGTTTCGAATTTATGAGAAGCCTTTGTAATGCCCATGGTCACGGGCTCTGACCATGACCTCTGATGGAAAACGAATGGGGCGCTGCACCAATGTGCGGAAATCGTTCGAAGACCCCTTGCTAAGAGGCGCTTCCAGACTTTTGCATGTTTCCAGCTTGCGTAATCGAAAAAAAATCGTACAAGGACAGTCATATCGGGCGCGTAGCTCAGCGGTAGAGCACTGCTTTCACACGGCAGGGGTCACAGGTTCAAACCCTGTCGCGCCCACCATTCCCTGCCATAGAAAATCAAAAGAATCCCACCGCGCCATCGGCTTGTCGCCTGAACCTTTGTTTCGATAAGACTCAAGGTGTGATGGTGGGTTCAGCGGTATGGCTCAATCTCACGCTTCGGAGATGAGCCAGAAGTTCTGTCCATCGAATCCAAAAAGCGAATCGTGTGCGCCGAAAAACGAACGGAAGTTCAAAATTTTTCGGGAAAGATTTGGATTCAGCTTGAGTCTGTATCCCAAGCGTTTGAATGATGGCGACCCCAGCAGGGTTCGAACCTGCGACCTGCCGCTTAGAAGGCGGCTGCTCTATCCAGCTGAGCTATGGGGCCTGAAGATCAAAATGCATATCAATCCCCGATCGTCCCATCACGCATCGCAAGGCAGGAAATCACGCCATTGCGTGATGGGAGGAAGAAAATCGTTCCATGGCTCAATGCGTCCACGGACCCGAACGTGTCGACCGGAAATTGTCGGAATAGGAGACGATCTTGCGCTCGAAAGGCTTCGGTTCCTCGACGCGGTAATCCAGACCATTTTTCTCTGCGTAGGCGATCGCTTCTTCCTTGGTGGTGAAGCGCAGCCGGATCTGGCTGTTCATATCCCGTGAACTCGTCCAACCCATCAAAGGATCAGCACTGCGCGGCGATGCCGGATCAAAAACGAGCAGCCACACTTTGCTGCGTGCCGTTCCTGACTGTGTCGCGCTCTTGGCGGGACGATAGATCCTGACACTCATGCGTCCTCCATTCCACAAAGCTCCCGCTTCGGAGTGGTCGGGGCAGCAGGATTCGAACCTGCGACCTGAAGTTCCCAAAACTTCCGCGCTACCAGACTGCGCTATACCCCGTAAATCCGAATTCGGGACACTGCATTCCCGAGACTGGACGCCGATTCCCGGCAGAATCGTTAATCCCGCCAGCCTTGATCATGCACATAATAACAGAATTCGAGGGAAGCAAATGGTATCGGGAGAGATCCCCACCACCTGCCCCATCGACCCGGCATTTGGCACCGCCAAATGCCGGTAACACATCGTTCGTAGATGCCGTTGATGCTCTAGCATGGGGAATTTGCGGGAACAAGCACCGCAAGCCTCCTGCCTCCGCACCTTTTGGGGGTCTATGCCGCTGGAAGATGAAAACGGTCAGCGGGAAAAGAGAGTGTGATGCACTTTATCGCCGATCTTGAGACCGATCTTGTGCGTCGTTCCTGCATTGACCTCAAGGACGGCATAGGCCGGGACCCTTGACGGGATGATCGCCTCCGACAAAGGCTCGGCATTTTCAGCGAGAGCGACGACTTTGCCATTGCGGGCGATGAAAATCATGTCGAGCGGCAGATAGGTATTTTTCATCCACATCATGACCGGCCGCTCTTCTTTGAAGTCGAACAACATGCCACGATCAGCCGGAAGATAACGCCGATACATCAACCCCCGCTCGAGATCCGGATCCGTGCGCATCACTTCGACGGAAAAGGCATGATCACCCGAACCCGTCGTGATCGACAGGGGTTCTAAAGCATCATCGGCAGCCTTCGTGAAATCCGCGCCGATGGTGAGCATCAAGACGCCAAAAAGGGCGAAGATGAGCTTGCGCGCCAGCTTTATGAACAAGAGCATTTAGAGCATTTTCCATCTGGACTGAATGAACACTTTATTCAAAGCCATTGGAAATACTCTCAATTCAGATCGGAATTCGTTCGGAGATATTTGATCAGCCACCGCGTATCAGCGCGAAGCGGATTGTTGCGAGTTCAATGCTGGAGGGGAGCCGGTGCGTCAAGAGGTCGAACCTCGATCGCGATCAATCCCTTCGGTCCCTGACCGAAACGCGCCAATAGTGCTTCGCCGGGATGCAGATTAACGATTCTGCTTCTCCGCAAAACTTCCATATGTACGAAAATATCCTCCGAACCGTCTCCCCGCGACAGGAAGCCAAATCCCTTCCCCCGATTGACCCATTTGACGGTGACAGTCTCGAACCCGCCGAGAGGCAGAACCTCCTGCGCGCCGCTTTTCTGCGGTAGGGGTCCATCACTGCTCACTTCAACAGGAGCGACCAGCCTCTCCGGCGGCTCAAGCGCCAGCACCCTGAAGACCTGCCATCCTTTGGAACCGCGCGTGGCTTCACAAACCAGACGCGCACCTTCACAGGCTTTGGAATAGCCATCCTTCCGCAAGGCCGTAACATGGAGCAGAACATCGCCAAGGCCATTGTCGGCCACAATGAAACCATAGCCCTTGACGAGATCGAACCATTTGATCCGTCCCGTCACTTCCACAAGGTCGGCGCAGGCGGCGGTTTCCCCAATCCCCTCAAGAGATTTGGGATGCAAAGCGATCCGGGATTCCATCTGCTCCTTGTCTGGCAAACCCGCCTCCCACGTCACGCCTCGGCCAATTCCACACACCTGATGTTATGTTCAAAAGACTGATTGGAAGCTTTTGATTCCAGAGAAAAATCATGCAACCCGCTTCACCGGTTGCAAGCGTGTCCCAAAAGATCGCTTCGGGATGCTGAGCGCAGTATATTGGCCCGAGCGACGACATCTGGAAGCCGGCTGATCACACGCCTTTTCAGATAGAATACCATTGCCGTCGATAAGGAAAAGCCCAATTCGAATCAACTTGCAAACGGCTCAAGGATATCGCCGATATCGCCCCTGAGGACGAGATCTGCTTCCGAATCGAGCGGAGTCGGTTCGCCGTTCAGAATGACCAAGCGCGCCTGATTTTGCGTGGCGAGCAATGGAAAGGCCGCAGCGGGATAGACGACAAGAGAGGAACCAATCGCCAGAAACAGATCGCAGGCCTGCGTGGCCTTATGGGCTTTCTGCATGGCTTCCTCGGGCATGGCCTGGCCGAAGGAAATCGTCGCCGATTTCACCGGGCCGCCGCAGGAACGGCATTCGGGTGCGGCACCCGAGGCTTCGAAGGCGCGGCGCACATCCGCGATTTCATGACGCAAGCCGCAGGAAAGGCAGGTCGCATAGGTGCCATTGCCATGCAGTTCGATGATATGCTCGTCGTCGACGCCGGACAATTGATGGAGATTATCGATATTCTGCGTGATGATCGACGACATCTTCCCCTGCCGCACGAGGTTGGCGAGCGCATAATGGCCGCGTCCCGGTTGCGCCATTGAATAGATGTCATCGAGCGCGAATTTGCGGCGCCAAGCCTCCTCACGCATCAGAACATCCGACATGAAGAGATCGAATTCGATTGGCTTGTAACGCAGCCAGGGCGAATCCTTCGAACGAAAATCGGGGACGCCGCATTCCGTGGAAATACCGGCTCCAGTGAAAGCAACGATATTTTCGGATTGCTCTATCAATTCATGCAGGGCCGTTCGCGCTTCCCCAATTTGATTCACAATCACCTCAACCTCCTAGCGCCACCCTGCTCGACAAAGCGACAGTTTCATTTGCCCTTCGAAGCAATGCCGGCACTCACCCAGGCGACGGCGTCAAGCGATTCCGGCATTTTTGAAGGCAATCGACCCGCGCCGGGTGGCGTCGCCTTTTCATATGGCCGGTGTTTCGCAAATGCCGCGCCGCCCTGTCAAAATCGCTCCCTCAAAGGTAATGCGTGACGGTCAGGACCGCAACGCGGTTCGCCGCCGATTGATATCGCCGACAAATCAAATTAAAATATTGTTTTTATTAATCTTCATCTATCGACACCAATGTCGCGGGCATCTATGGACAGGCGCCGATGGCCGAGACCCTGCGCCTGCGGCGCAGGCTGGATTGAAAGGACTTCCTGGTACGGACGGCTTGTCTCACCGCCCTCTGATTGAGAGAAGACTGTCCGCCATGGTACCGATAGACTCAGCGACGGAGTTTCCATGAGGAGATTGAAGGCCATTGCGTTGATACCTTCCGCCCATTTCTCCAAGCGTTTTCGATCTGCGGCAGCTCGCTGCGCGATTCAAAACGTCCAAAAATAGCTCTGTCTTTTCATAAGCGCCGTCTGGATCCCATCCAACATGGTCCAACCTCCCCTTTGAGACCTGACAAATTCTGGCTGCAGCCGTGAGGATCGTTGCCTTCATGACCATTAAGCCTTCCTATGTCCTTCGCCTGGGCCTGATCATACTCATCATCGCGGTGGCGACACGTGGCGAGCTCCATCATTTCATCCGCGATTTCCGTCTCTTCACTTTCTGTTCCCTCGCGGCTGCGGCTATCGTGGGGCTGACGCTCGCACGCGGACGGATTCGGGACCTGTTACTCATCGTTGCGACGATCATGGTCGGACTGAGCCTTGTCGAGACGGCGGCGATCTTCCTGGAACGCCGCCCGCTCATCACGATGACGGAAGGCTGGTCGGTACCGCGTCCCATCATCGGCTGGGGTCCGGCTCATGCCGGCGTCTTCCATGCCAAACGCACCATGCCCTGGAGTGGCGAGGTGATTTATGACGTGGATTATACGATCGACGACCATCTGCTTCGCGAGACTCATTCGGCCGCGACAGGACCAGCAATCGTCTTTTTCGGCGATTCCTATACATTCGGCGACGGGCTCAATGATCCCGATACATTGCCGCAGCAATTCGCTACTTTGACCCGCCAGCAGCAGCGCGTCCTCAATCTGGGTTTTACCGGCTATGGCCCGCAGCAATTCCTGCGCGGCGTAGAGACCGGTTATTATGATGAGATCATCGGCGAAAAGCCCAGGCTATTCCTCTTTTTGACGGCGGCCTGGCACGCCCAGCGCACCACGTGCAAAGTGTCCTGGGCACCGCATTCGCCGCATTATCGCCTTGAAGGCGACGGGATCGCCTTTGCTGGACGGTGCCAGGAGGGCAACGCCATGCTGTGGCATGAATTCCTCTATAATACGGCAACTTATCGTTACTTCCTCGCGCCTTACTTCGAACGTCTCACTCATGATGACGTCGAACTTTACATTCGCGTCGTCTCGGAAGCGATCCGCAAAGCGAAAACGAAATATGGCGTCGAAACCATCATTCCTTATCTCCGTGTGCCGGAAGCCTATCTCGCCGGAACTGGTTTTACGGATGACGACATCATCAAGCGGCTCGAGGCCAGTGGAGCCAAGGTCATCGACGCTTCGCTCGCTTCCGTGCAGGAGCGCGGGCTCGTTCTTAATATACCCAACGACGGTCATCCCACTGCTCTCGCCAATCGCCTGCGTGCCGGGCAATTGATTCAGGCGGCAGGCATCGAGGTTGCCGCGCCCGCGGAGGCGAAGTGATATCCCGAGACGGAGTGAGGAGGGACACACGGCGCCGCCGTGGGCCCTTGTTGCCGAGACTTGAGGTCTTTGTCGCAACGCCGGGAACAAAGGCTTGCTCGTTGCAAGAGAGACGGCCGGCCGCCTCTCTGCCCATGCAACACAAATGACTTGGGACGCGAGAACAGCCTTCCCTTTTTCAATCGAGGGTGAAGGCGTTCTTGTAATCCCGGGCGAGCGCGGGATCCTGTTCGCTCTTGCGCAGGATACAACGTCCGACAACAAGAAGGTCGATCTCACAGCCCATGAAACAGCGGAAAGCGTCTTCCGGCGTGCAGACGATCGGCTCTCCGCGAACGTTGAAGCTCGTATTGACGAGCACCGGGCAGCCCGTGAGTTCGGCGAAACGGCTGATCAAGCCATGATAAAGCGGATTGGTGTCCGCATGGACGGTCTGTATGCGCGCTGAATCATCGACATGGGTGACTGCGGGAATATCGGAACGCGGCACGTTCAATTTGTCGATCCCGAAGAGAGCCTTTTCCGCCTCGCTCATCGGCTTTCGATGGTCCTGCCTCACATCGGCGACGAGCAGCATATAGGGCGAATCGACATCGAGTTCGAACCAGTCGGACACTTTCTCGCGCAGGACGGAAGGCGCGAAAGGACGGAAACTCTCACGATATTTGATCTTGAGATTGAGTGTCTTCTGCATGGTCGGCGAACGCGGATCGCCAAGGATCGAGCGATTGCCAAGTGATCGCGGACCAAATTCCATCCGGCCCTGATGCCAACCGACCGCTTGGCCATCCGCAAGCGCCTGCGCTGTCTGCTCGATGAGACTTTCATCATCCGCGGCAACGGCAAACACCGCCCCCGCCGCCTTGAGACGGCGTTCGACCTCGTCCTGCGTGAATTCGGGACCGAGATAGGAGCCTTTCATGCCGTCGCGTGGTGCTGTCGGACCTTGTGGCAGCGTCCGCTTTAGATCCCCTTCGCGATGCGCGACGGCAAGCGCGGCACCGAGGGCGCCACCGGCATCGCCAGCAGCAGGCTGAATGAAGATCCTGTCGAAAACGGCCTCGCGCAACACTTTCCCATTGGCGACGCAATTGAGCGCCACACCGCCCGCAAGACACAGATTCGTCTGCCCGGTCTCCTCGCGCAGCGATTTTGCGAGCCGCAGGACGATCTCCTCAGTCACCGCCTGAATAGAGGCCGCGAGATCCATATGGTGCTGCGTCAGTTGCTCTTCGGGTTTTCGTGGCGGACCACCAAACAGGCCATCGAAACACCTGTTGGTCATGGTCAAACCGGTGCAATAGTCGAAATAATCGAGATCAAGGCGGAAGGAACCATCCGCTTTCAGATCGATCAGCTTTTCGAGGATCAGATCCTTGAAGACTGGCGTTCCGTAGGGCGCGAGCCCCATAAGCTTATATTCGCCGGAATTGACCTTGAACCCCGTATAATAGGTAAATGCCGAATAGAGCAGCCCGAGCGAATGAGGGAAATGAATTTCCTTTATGATTTCAATAGCATTTCCCCGCCCGATCGCCGCCGAGGTGGTGGTCCATTCGCCGACGCCATCCATAGTGAGGACCAAAGCCTCCTCGAAGGGCGAAGGATAGAAGGCGGAGGCCGCATGGGAAAAATGATGCTCGGAAAACCGCAGCTTCTCGCGCGCCGCGAGATCTGGTGCCACGGCTTTCAATTCCTGCAGGATCATATCGCGTTGAAAGAGCTTCTCGCCGATCCATAAGGGCATCGCCTTGCGGAAGGACGAAAACCCCTTTGGGGCGAACGCAAGATAGGTTTCGAGCAGACGCTCGAATTTCAGAAACGGCTTTTCATAGAAGACCACGCGATCGACACGGGCGGGTTCTATGCGCGCCGCATCAAGACAATATTTCAGCGCATTCAGCGGAAAGGCGGGATCATGTTTGTTGCGGGTGAATCGCTCTTCCTGCGCCGCCGCGATAACCTCGCCATCACGCACGAGCGCGGCGGCGCTGTCGTGATAAAAGGCCGAAATACCAAGCACGATCATGAGGATTTATCGATCTCTTGATGGATCTCTTGATGCTGCTGGCGCGTCATAAGGGAGATGCGGTCGGAATCGGTACGAAACGCCAGAGCATTCTGAAAATACGTTCGTGTTTCCGTCGGCAAGCTGCAGTCCGCGACCACGCGCCCAGGACGACGGAATCCTGTAATCCCGCCATCCCTCGATCACGAGAAATCAGAATAGAGTGTAAATGAACGGAGCGACGACCGAACCCTGGCTCAGAACGAACAGACCGCCGAAAACAAGGAACAGTGCTAGCAGAGGCACAAGCCAGAGTTTCTTGCGAGAGTTAAGAAAATCAAAGAGTTCCGCAACCATCGACATCGACGTTCCTCAAAATTGTTTGTTCATGGAATCCGGCGCGGGACCGGGAGGATCACGGAGGATCCAATAGCTTTCCATCTGTGGCTGAAACTGCCGCCGCAGAAGGTCTTTTCGACGCAGAAACAAAGCGAAAGGCACCATGGCGCCAAAGAACAACACGGCCATGAGAATGGGGCTGACGATCGCGTTGAAAACGAGTCCAAGCCTGAACCAGGCACGATTCAGGGGCGCCAGGAGATGGGGCGCAAGCAGTGCGACGGCCAAAAAAACCACAGCGATGACAAGCGCCCATGGACGGAGCGACCCGCCATGGAACACCACCGGCCAAACGCCGATGACAAGAAAAACAGAACCAAAAACAAGGCCGAATTTGCGATCTGAGCCGAGATCAATTTTGCGAAAATGCGCGCTCGGTTCATGCTGCATGCTTCCTCCTTGAGGCAGGAGCCACACACACACTGCGCAGGCACCATTTCGACTTTTTCTGTCCCCGATGGCGCCTTACTGCCTCGGCCGCGCTCACAACGCAAGCGTGGCAAAAAGAAAATCACACCCTCGATGGCGATACATTCGAGGGTGTGACATTAAAATTCTCTAAAAATTTTTCGCGTTCTGGAGTGCTTGGCGAAAAGGTGATCAGCCCTCCGCATCCTCATCGGGCGGCGTGGTCCCGAGCAATTGATGGAGGGCGAGATAAGGATCCTTGGCCTCCAGAAGCACCGTGGCAACGCGCACGGCCTTGGCACCCAGGGCAGCCACTTTCTCGATATCCTCCTGCGTCTTTATGCCGCCGGAAGCGATCGCCAGCACACTATCTTGCGGGATCTTGGGCAGAAGCCTCTCGCAAACAGTCGGATCGACTTCGAGTGTTTCAAGATCGCGATTATTGACCGCGATCAGATTCGCGCCGGCCTCGAGCGCCATTGCGAGTTCCGCCTCGTTACGGACCTCGACCAAAGGATCGAGAGCGATCGATTGCGCGCGCGCGACGAATTCCTTGAGCTGATCGCCGAGAATACTGGCGATCAGCAGGCTGGCGTCCGCCCCTGCGTAACGCGCCTCGTAAACCTGATAGAGATCGACGACGATATCATTGGCGAGGATCGGCAGATTCGACGCCTTGGCTGTGGCGAGATCGGCGATGCTGCCGCGAAAGAAACGGCGATCGGGAGAGGCTGAAACGGCGGCGGCTCCGGCGTCGCGATAATCTTCCGCCATATCCATGACGTCGAGGCGCGAACGGGTCGATTTCGAAACCGGCGAACTGCCGCGAATATCGGCGATGATACCTGGTTTCCCATGCTTCGCGTAATATTCGTAAAGCCCGGCAAGGAAACCGCGTGTCATCGGTGCCTCGCCAATAGCGCCAGTGAGGCCGCCAATTGAACGTTTCGCCTTGGCCTTGTCCACATCGTCCTGGCGTTGGGCGAGGATCGGCTTGAGGCGGGGTCCGATCGAAGTGCCATCGGTCATGAGCGAGAACCTTTTAACGGGAAACCATTTTGAGCCGGGAGCGAACCAGGCACCGGATGATCCCAACGCGTGCGAAAAGCGTGATTGCGCTTCGATCGTCCGAGAGTCACGCCGATGATCGCATGGAATCAGCGCCTTTTGTCATGTCTAGGGGCTTGTAACAAGCATGATCCAGGCCGGTCAGGGCGGAGCGCAAAAGGGTAAAAGTCTTTCAGGCACGTGAAGCCGGACCGAAACCTTTTTCGAGAGAAGACATTCTCGATCTAAAGACTCATAAAAATTCATTAAGGGAGGAAAATTGATGGCAGAAATTGATCCTGCCCGGCGCAGAAAACTGGAGCTTCGGGCACGGCTGCACCAGAAACACCTTTCCGAGGCCCGCAATTCCGCAGCGCTTGGAGGAAACAGCCGGGCCATTCTTCTCCATCATCACCGGCAATTGCATCAGCTGCAAAAAGAGCTCGCGATTTGTGATCGGGGCGATATTTAATTCCGCGCGGCCGCAGCGCTGTGGCCGCAAGCACAGCAAAAACGATAACCGAATTTTTCCCAAAAATCGTCGGGAAGGCGTCTGCGTCTTCCCACTGCATTTTTTCTCTTCTATCCTCGCCCGCAAAATCGTCTTCGGAGACTATCCCATGCGAGGATTGCTTATTGCCACCGGCCTTATGTTGCTCAGCCAATTGGCATCGGCCGATCCGGCCCAATTGACCGCTCCCGTCAAGGGTCCGGATGGCGCGGACCTCGGCAAAATCGTTCTGCAGGAAGGCCCCGCGGGAGTGCTCGTCCATTACGATCTCCACGGCCTCAAACCCGGCTGGCATGGTTCCCATTTCCACGCGAAGGGCGATTGCAGCGATCCTAAATTCATGAATTCCGGCGGCCATGTCGCTGTCGCCAATGAGACGCTCGAACACGGCTTCCTCAATCCCAAAGGCACGCATTCCGGCGATCTGCCGAATATTTATGTAGCGTCAGACGGAACCGTTCTCAGCGACACTTTCACCACCTTCGTATCGCTTCATGGCGAAAAGAATCGCCCCGGCCTGCTGGACACCGACGGTTCGGCCCTCGTCATCCACGAAAACCCCGACGATTACATCCATCCACCCATTGGTGGCGCCGGAGCCCGTATCGCCTGTGCGGTGATCAAATAATCCAGTGACTGGAAAAAACTTTCCATCCCGACATTAGAGCCGTTGGAGAGTCTCCGGACGGCTCTGACGCGTATGATTCTCCCTGATCAATCGAGCCGTGAATTTATCCAGCTCATATCCTGAGAATTAAGCGTCTTCAGGATAGTCCATTCGAGAACACCCGGGAGCATTTCGGATATATCCGAAATGCTCTAATGGCTCAGCCGGAAGCCGGAATGCCGAAACGGTAGACGCCCTTGAAGGTTGCCGGATCCTCCACGGGCACGCCTTTGCGGTAAATCACCAGTTTGCCTTCCAGGGCCAATTTCACAACGTTGTCGCGGACCGGATTCAAATAGGTCTGCCAAGCCGTTGCAGCCCCACGACCATCCACGGTGACGAACTTTCTGGCAACCTGCTCCGGGTCGATGGTTTTGTCTGGACCGGCCTCGCGGCACAAGGTCAAGATCACATCCGCCAATTTGGGGGGAGCATCCATCGGGCAAGCTTTCTCGCGTTTAGAACAGAAAGCAGCTAACATGCATACGCCAAGCCATCCACTCAAGCTGGTTTTTCAAGCCCGTTTCCAAGCTTTTGAGACAAAACTCCTTCGGAAACCCTCGATGCGCCGGAAAGGCCTTTCATACCGGCAATTCTCCCAAGGATCTTTTTAACCATCAGGAGGCCGAGCATTGTCTTTTCTCGACATATTCGCTGGCATCGTTCTTCTGGTGGCGGTGGCATCCGCCATCGGCGTCTTTTTGCTGCTCGGCCTCGCACCCGGCTATGTGGCGCGTAAGAGAGGACATCCCTGGGCGGAAGCCGTGGCCGTGGCCGGCTGGATCACGCTCGTCTTCGGACTGATCTTCTGGCCGCTTGCCTTCATCTGGGCCTATGTTGACGTGCCTGCGCACACACCGGTACCGCGGGAGCCAGTACCGTGATCGTCTTTCTTCTCAACGCCTATATCGCACTGCTTCTGGTGCTGGTCTGGCTGAAGTTTATCCGGCTCAACCTGTTTTGGAAGATCTCACCCATTCTGGTGTTCATTCTTCTGCTGGTGGGCTTCTTCATTCCGATGAATTGGGGAGCGCCATCGGGTCCCGCACTCCTCGGCCGCCAGTCTGTGGCCATCGTGCCGAATGTCGCGGGCGAGGTGATCGATGTGCCGGTCAAGCCGAACACACCGCTCAAGGCCGGCGATGTCTTGTTCCGTATCGATCCGGTCCCCTATGATGCACAATTCAGGGCGCGTATGGCCCAGTTCAGTCTTGCGGAACTGCGGTTGAAGCAGATGCAGGCACTCGCCGGACGGCAGGCAACACCTGAATTCAATGTCGAGCAACGTCAGGCGGAATCCGACGCCTTGCGGGCCGATGTAGATGAGGCACGATGGAACCTCGACAAGACAGTCGTGCGGGCGCCCGCCGATGGCTATGTGACCAATCTCGCCCTGCGGGTCGGAGCGCGTGTCGCCCCATCGGCGCCAGCCATGGCATTCATCGACACATCCGAAACGGTGATTCTCGTCGAGATCGCCCAGAACGACGCCCGCTATATTGAATCCGGCCAAATGGCCGAAGTAACGTTTAAATTCCTTCCGGGACAGATCTTCACCGGCACCGTCACCGAGGTGTTGCAGGCGATCTCTACCGGACAGCGCGCTCCATCGGGAACCGCGTCAACCCCGACAGAATTCGTGTCGGCGCCATTCACGGTTCGCGTCGCGCTCGATTCGGCGGAGATTGGCAAACGATTGCCGGCAGGAAGTGCCGGTACAGCGGCAATCTACACCGCCCATTTCAACGCCACCCATATTATTCGTAAAGTCTTGATCCGGCAGACGGCGCTTTTGAATTACGTGTTGCCGTTCTGAAGCCCGCGTTCGGGGACGTAAGACGACGCTCTCCGAAAGGCCAACCCACAAGCAGATGGCTTGTTTAAACTTTCACGGAAACAAGGGCGGGGATTTAAGCGACAATGGCGCGCTCTAGGGGAATCGAACCCCTCTCTGCACCGTGAAAGGGTGCCGTCCTAACCGATAGACGAAGAGCGCAGCGATCGCACCGGGCAACGGCGGCGTCGCGATGCCGGACGTATAAGGGAGCTTTGGCCGGCTGGCAAGGGTCATGTCTTTATTTTGTCGCGCGTCTTGTGGAATCAATTCGCGCCAGATCGAGAAGCCGCATCTGCACACGCTCGCGTCCGCCGAAACGGTCGAGGAGCAGCGTTCCGGCAAAATGCATTTTGTCACCACGCCCGGCGAGCAAGGCGTCGCCCAGGGGTTCACCCGCTGCACGGAAGGCAATGCCTTCGATTCGCGCTCCATCCCCCGCTTCGGCGCGAAAACGCACATGGCCGTTACCGACCACCGAGGCATCGAGCAGGCGATGTGCCGGGAGGACGAAGACCGGCTCGGGATTGCCCGCGCCATAGGGGCCCGCTTTTTCGAGTTCTTCCATGAGGGCGGGCTGGGCGCCTGAGGCGGTCAGGGCAGCATCAATCTTCAACGCGTCGCTGAGACGGTTGGCTGCGACGCCCGCCGCCAGACGCGATTCGAGAAAATCGCGAAATGGCTGCAGATTATCGCGTACAAGGGTCACGCCGGCCGCCA
The DNA here is from genome assembly GCF_000745425.1 of Beijerinckia mobilis. Classification (GTDB taxonomy): domain Bacteria; phylum Pseudomonadota; class Alphaproteobacteria; order Rhizobiales; family Beijerinckiaceae; genus Beijerinckia; species Beijerinckia mobilis. Next base: position 22,592 of record NZ_JQJH01000009.1, on the reverse strand, counting down.
TGGCATGACCACCCCCCTTTACCAGAAGCCCCTCTTCCACCGCCTCGCGCACGACATGGCCAAGATCGACGCCCGCCACGGAACGTCCTGACCCGGTGCCAATCCCCGCTTCGTTGAAGGCAATGGCAAAGGCCGGACAGCGATATTTATCCTTCAAGCGCGTCGCGACCAGACCGACGATGCCCGGGTGCCATTCATCCGCAGATGCAACGATGGCAGCTCCATCATCGCTTCCACGTTCCGCCTCGACCTGAAGCAGCGCGTGCTCCAGTGTCTCTGTCTCGATCATCTGGCGTTCGCGATTGAGCTGGTCGAGCTGGCGGGCAATTGCTTCCGCCTTCAGGGAATCGGCTTCGATCAGGAGCCGAGCGCCAAGCGCGGCGTCACCGATGCGGCCTCCAGCGTTGATCCGCGGGCCAATAAGAAACCCGAGATGGCTGGCCTTGGGCGCCTCACGCGCGCCAGCAATATCGAACAAAGCGCGCAGGCCGGGACGGCCGCGCATCTGCATCACCGAAAGACCTTTGGTGACGAAAGCCCGGTTCAAGCCCGTGAGCGGCGCGACATCGGCGACAGTGGCGAGGGCGACGAGATCGAGCGCGGAGAGAAGATCAGGCTCGCGTCGGGCCTTCGAGAAAAACCCCTGCCCGCGCAAATGCCGGTTAAGCGCAACCAGCATCATGAAAGTGACGCCAGCGGCACAGAGCTGGCCGAGCCCCGAAAGATCGTCCTGCCGATTGGGATTGACGATGACCGCCTGCGGTAAGTCGGCCGGAGCCTGATGATGATCGAGCACGATCGGATCAAGCCCGAGTTTTGCTGCTTCCGCGAGGGGAATGTGGCTCGTCGTGCCGCAATCGACGGTCACGAGAAGCCTCGCACCCCCGGCGGCAAGCGCCTCGATTGCCTCCACATTCGGGCCATAGCCTTCGAAAATGCGGTCGGGAATATGGATCTGGAAAGGTGTCCCGCAAGCGGTGAAATAATCCGCGAGCAAGGCCGAAGAGGCGGCGCCATCGACGTCATAATCGCCGAAAATCGCGATTTTGTCTCCGCGCGTCACGGCTTCCGCAATGCGCGCGACGGCCCGTTCCATATCAAGCAGGCTTGCTGGATCCGGCATCAGCCGGCGCAGGCTAGGGTCGAGATAGGCTTCGGCTGCATCCGGTCCGACGCCGCGTCCGGCGAGCACACGCGCCAGAAGATCACCATGGCCGTGAATTTGTGTCATGGCGAGGGCGAGCGCTTGACCCGGGACGTCGAGCCGGTCACGCCAGGGCCGTCCCAGGACGGAGCGCTCGACATTGAGAAAAAGGCGTTCGGACGGGGGAAGGACAGGCTGCAACACGCCGGCAATTTAGGGGCCACGCGCCCGAAAAGCCAGTATGAACGACGCTGCTTCGCACTGCGGCCAAATGGCCAGCATAATGCAGCCATATTCAATGGCAAAAAGCGTCACCTCGACGGGAGAATTGAATGCGGAGGGTTCGCAGCGTGAAATGGTCAGCTCTGCGCCATATGGCGATCATGCTCTTCGTGGTCATCGCCCTGCCCGCCGCTGCTTTCGAAAACCCTCTTGATCGCGGGCCGTTAGCGGATTTTCTGAACCTGTTTCGTCAACAGGCCATTCCGCGCCAACTCGTGGTGTGGAAACATCCCGAATATAAGGAAGGCACGATCGTCGTCTCCACCAAGGAACGCCGTCTTTATTATGTTCTGAGCAAGGACCGCGCTTACGAATATGGTGTAGGGGTCGGCCGCGAAGGCTTTTCGTGGTCTGGCACGAAGACGGTGACGCGCAAACGCGAATGGCCGGATTGGCGGCCGCCGCCGCAAATGCTGAAACGCCGGCCCGATTTACCGAAACATATGCCGGGCGGAATGGATAATCCTCTTGGGGCCCGTGCGCTCTATCTCGGCTCCAGCAATTATCGCATCCATGGTTCCAACGAACCGGATACGATTGGCGCGGCGGTTTCCTCAGGCTGCATCCGCATGACAAACAAGGATATTGAGGATTTATACAACCGGGTGAAAGTCGGCACCAAGGTGGTGGTGTTGAAGTGAACACCTGCAAAGGCAGGTGCTAGGCGTTACCCACTCGATTCAATGCCCATGCGAGCGGAAATAGCGGTCGGCCAGGGCAGCTGCCCAGCCGAGCGCCGCCACAATGATCGGCAACACTACAAAGGCGAAGATCTGGGTTTCATTCATCGGACAAACCCTTGAGAACAAAATTTGCCGCTAAATGTAAGGCGATTGCCGCGAAAAACCAAATCGCCACACCGATCGCCAGGGTGTTGACAGGAATCCCCACCTGTCCATTCACATTATAGAACGTGGCGCCGATCGGCGCCAGGATTCCCACGGTGAAGGACGATGTCGCGACGGTGTTTAGCGCCGCCGCCCGCAATTTCGTCTGTTCGTCCCGAACCTTGCTCATCATCATGCACTTTGCGCAGAGATCGGGCCATTACCCTTTGATTTCGATCTGCGGTTCGCGGCCGATCAGCCTGGACAATTGCTTCAGACGATTTTGAAGGCGCTCGCTCACGAGATCGACCAGATCACCCGGCAGACTCAGGACTACCTTGCTCTTGACGCAGGTAAGTGAAGTGCGGGGCAATATTCCGCCCATGGAACCGGTAATGACAGTCGCGACGCGCATCACTCCAGCAAGCGTGCGTGCTTTGTCGAGCAGACGCGACGAGACGAGACCACGCAGATGCGGGTTCACATCTTCCTCAAGCCCTAGATAACGATAGGAAGCCGTCAGGATCAAAAAGGCACGGCCCGGATGATCGATGCCGATGAAGGATCCATTAACGACGAGATTGAGACTTTCCTCGCCGCGATAATCCGGATGGGCGCGCCAGTTGACATCACTCAGCAGGCAAGCCGCCTGGCGCAGGCGTTGTTCCGTATCGTTTTCATCCATGGGCATGGATTGGGCGAAAACATCGGTCCAGTCGCATAATTCCTCGGCGTGGCGAGGAGAGCGTGACAGGAGAGTATTGAACTCCTCCGCCGCGACGAGCAAGGGATCGAGATGGCGCGACTTACCGTCGAGCTTTTCATAGATCAGCCCTTCACGCACGCCCGTCGTCGAAATCATGACCTTCTTGGGGTTACCCTTTCGGATGATTTCGTCGAGCACCACGGCGCCATAGGCAAGCAAGGGGCGGCGCGCCGCATTCACCGATTCAATCGAAACCAGCGTATCCGTATTCACCTTCTCGACAAGACTTGCGAGATCGGACGCATCACGCGCCGAGATCGTATAGCCGTGCATGATGTTCAAAGGATAATTATGCTGGCCCATATGCAGCTTGGCGAGCGCGCGCCAGGTGCCGCCGACGGCATAGAAGGTCCGGCCCTCGAGATGGTCGAGAATCTTGCATTTGGCGAGATGAGCGCGCGCGATCTTCACGGCCTCGCGCGGATTCTGGTTCGAGGCATCCATCAGGGCCAGGCCGCCAAGCGGCAGGGTCGCGCCACGACCGATGTCATGATGTTTGACATCGACCAGTTCGAGAGAGCCGCCACCGAGATCACCGACGATGCCATCGGGCTTGGAAATCCCCGAAAGCACGCCCTGAGCGGATAATTCCGCCTCGCGGCTGCCAGACAGAAGCGTGATGGGTGCGGCGATCGCCTCTGTCGCCGCGGCGAGAAATTCGGCGCCATTGCTGGCATCGCGCGCTGCCGCCGTCGCCAGCACGTGGATTTCGCCAACTTCCATAATGCCGCACAGGACACGGAAGCGGCGTAGCGCCATCAAGGCTTTTTCCACGCCGCTTTTTGAGAGTTTTCCGGTCGTGATGACGCCATTGCCGAGGCCGCACATGGATTTTTCGTTGAAAATCGTGCGGGGAGAACGCGACAGATGCTCATAAACGACCAGACGGACCGAATTCGACCCGATATCGACGATCGCCACCGGCCGCTCGGAAACGGTAGCGAGAATGGGAGGCCGGGGCGGCGGCTGCATCAGATCACGAATACTTTTCGAGCTTTTTGTAGAGTGATTTCGGACTTGATTCTTTGAGGGATTTGCCACGGCCTGAGAGACTCGGGTTTGTCATAAAGTAGGAATGGGCGTTGAAGAGTTCTTCGCCCTTGCGCGGCGTTATCCGCATGCTCGATCCGTCAGGCAATACACGATAGCTTTGCTGATTGTCGATGAGATTTGCGACCATGATCTGATCGAGCACCTGCTCATGCACAGTGGGATTGAGAATGGGCATCAGGGTCTCGACACGGCGGTCGAGATTGCGCGGCATGAGGTCGGCCGAGGAAATATAGACGTAGGATTTCGGATGCGGCAGCGCATAGCCGCCACCGAAACAATAGATGCGGGCATGTTCCAGAAAGCGTCCGATGATCGATTTGACCCGGATGTTCTCGGACAGACCTGGAACGCCAGGGCGCAGGCAGCAGATGCCGCGCACGACGAGATCGACGCTGACGCCGGCCTGGCTCGCCGCATAAAGCGCATCGATGATCTCGGGATCGACCAGCGCGTTGCACTTGCCCCATATCGAGCCCGGTTTGCCGGCCTTCACGAAGGCGATTTCCTCCGCGATATGTTGAAGCAGCCGTTGTTTGAGATTGATCGGCGAGACTGACATACGCTCAAGGCCGACAGGCTCCACATAGCCGGTGATGAAATTGAAGATCCGGGCGACGTCGCGACCAATCGCCTCATCGGCGGTGAACAATGAGACGTCCGTATAAATCTTCGCGGTGATCGGATGATAATTACCAGTGCCGATGTGGCAATAGGTCATGAGCCCACTGCCTTCCTTGCGCACGACCATCGATAATTTGCCATGCGTCTTCAATTCGATAAAGCCGAAGACGACCTGGGCGCCGGCGCGTTCCAGATCACGCGCCCAGCGGATGTTCGCCGCCTCGTCGAAACGTGCCTTGAGTTCGACGAGAGCCGTCACCGATTTGCCGGCCTCCGCGGCCTCGATCAACGCCCGGACGATCGGGCTGTCCGAAGAGGTGCGGTAAAGTGTCTGTTTGATGGCGACCACATTCGGATCGGCAGCAGCCTGATTGAGGAACTGCACCACCACGTCGAAGGATTCGTAAGGGTGATGGACGATCAGATCCTTCTGGCGGATGGCGAGAAGGCAATCGCCGCCATTATCGCGCACGCGTTCGGGAAAACGCGGGGTATAGGGAGGAAATTTGAGATCCGGCCGGTCGAGGCTCACGAGTTCCGATAATTCGTTGAGGGCAAGCATGCCGTCGACGATGGAAATCTCTTCCGACAGGACGTCGAGTTCCGCCGCAACGAAATTCCGCAGCCCTTCGGGCATGAGACTGTCGCATTCAAGGTGGATCACGGAGCCGAGCCGGCGTCTTTTCAGCGCGCTCTCGAAGAGCCGAACGAGATCTTCCGCCTCTTCCTCGACTTCGAGATCGCTGTCGCGCACGACGCGGAAGACACCATGACCATGCACTTGATAACGCGGGAACAGGCTCTCGGTGAAGAGGCCGATCACGCTTTCAAGCGCGATGAAACGCTGTCCCGCCTCGCCGAGATTATCTGGCAGATGGATAAAGCGCTGGACCTTCAACGGCAGGCGAATGAGCGCGTGCAACGTCTTGTTGCCGCCCGGATGGATCAGCTCAAGCGCGATCGTGAAACCGAAATTGGGGATGAAGGGGAAAGGATGCGCCGGATCGACGGCGAGCGGCGTCAGCACCGGGAAAATATGGACGAGGAAATATTGCTCGAGCCAGTTGCGCTCCGCCTTGCTGAGCTCTTGCGCCTCTATGAGGTGGATATGTTGCCCTTTGAGCTCATGGCGCAATTCTCGCCAGCGACGCTGCTGTTCCGTGGCGAGCAACATGACTCTCTCGCGGATTTTGCTGAGCTGCTCGGCCGGCGTCAGACCGTCCTGTGACGGCGCCGAGACCCCTTCCCGCATCTGCCCGCGCAGACCGGCGACACGGACCATGAAGAATTCATCGAGATTGTTCGCGGAAATCGAGAGGAAGCGTAATTGCTCAAGCAAGGGATGGTTGCGGTTCGAGGCTTCCTGCAGGACGCGGCGATTGAATTCGAGCCAGGATAATTCCCGATTGATGAAGCGCAGCGGCGATTGCGCCAGCTCCGCCGGGGAATCGGCGATTTCACCCAATTCGTCCATGACAGGGATGGCCGCGGCAGGAGTCTCGCTCGTCGGATCATCATGCTTGTCATCGATCGAAGCACTGCTTTGCGCAGCCTCGTCGCCGGCTTTTTCAACGGCAGCCTTGCCGTGCACAGCAGCCGCCTTGCTCCCCACCTTCGAAGCGGGTCTGGGGTCTGCGGGTTTCGAAACCGCGAGTGGCTTGTCGGCAAGCGACTTGTCAGCAAGGGGTTTGGGATCAGAGACCGCTTTGGCCGACACAGAGGATGCCGTGCTTCCATCGTGTTGCGATGACGCGGGGCCTTTGGCGGAGGGATTGGTATCGTTACCCTGTCCTTCGGTCTCAGTGCTCACAGCGATTCTCCTGCAGGATGAAGCTTCGGATCTCTGGCTGCTTCCGAACCCGCGTCTATTAAGAAAGGGCTTCACCGGACCGGTGGAATTCCAATCCGGAATTGGCGCGAATGGGTCGGCGCGACCCTCATCATGTTTGATGACATCAGAGTGACGAACAGCACCGTTTCAAGCGTTTCATAAAAGTTTAACATGGTTTGACGAACAGCCAGACTGACTCTCGTTTCGCAGTGACCGAAGATGGCGCTTACCATGGTCACACCGGCCGACGTTTTGCGGGTGGTGGCGCCGGAGGCGCGAGCATGGAGGGTGAATAAAGCCGATCCACGACATCGCGCATGGCGAAGCTTGATTCAAGACGGGCGATATGCGGCAGTCGCGATAATTCGGTCCGATAGATGACCTCGAAATCTTCCATGTCGCGGCAGAGAAGCGTCAAAAGATAATCGGCGCTCCCCGATAAAAGATGGCACCGCATGACGGATGGCGAACGCCGGACCGCATGTTCGAAGGCTTCGAGGGCGTTTTCGCGCTGGCTGTCGAGCGTCACCCTCACCAGCACCGTCATCTTGTAGCCCATCCGATGCGGATCAAGCGCTACATGATAGCCCTTGACGATCCCCTGTTCCTCCAAAGCCTTAAGCCGGCGCGCGCAGGCGCTTGCCGAAAGGCCAATACGTGGCGCGAGATCGACGATACTGAGGCGTGCATCATCGACGAGGGCGGTGAGGATCGCGCGGTCGAAACGGTCCAAATCCATCGATGCATGATTCCAGCGTGATCTCCGCATCTGACGCAATTTTCGAGCAAAAATCAACATTATCAGGGGAAATAAGATCACAAATTGCGCCAATTGCCTCCTATCATGGCACGCATTCGAGGCGCGGGAAAAGCCTCAGAGCGAAGGGAGTGCGGAACATGCTGGTCGGAGTGCCAAAAGAGATCAAAGTGCATGAATATCGCGTTGGTCTTACGCCGGAGGCGGTGCGCGAATTCGTGGCGGCAGGCAATCACGTCATCGTCGAGACCGGCGCCGGAGCCGGCATCAATGCGACGGATGCCGCCTATGAAGCGGCCGGCGCCAAAATCGTCCCCAACGCCGATGAGGTTTTCGCCAAGGCCGAGATGGTGGTCAAGGTCAAGGAGCCGCAACCTTCCGAATGGATCAAACTGCGCGAGAACCAGATTCTTTTCACTTATCTGCACCTCGCGCCCGATCCGGAACAGGCCAAGGGGCTCCTCGCTTCAGGCGTGACGGCGGTCGCCTATGAGACGGTTGTTGGTCCCGATGGCGTGAGCCTGCCCTTGCTGGCGCCGATGAGCGAAGTCGCCGGGCGTCTGGCTGTCGAAGCCGCGGGTTCGGCGCTACAGCGCCACAGCGGCGGGCGCGGCATGCTTCTTGGCGGCGTACCGGGCGTCCTGCCAGCCAAGGTTCTCGTTCTTGGCGGCGGCGTGGTCGGCACCCATGCGGCGCGCATGGCGGCAGGCGTCGGCGCCGAAGTGACGATTCTCGACCGTTCACTGCCCCGTTTGCGGCAGCTCGACGAGCTCTTTCAGGGCCGTGCCAAGACGCGTTTTGCTTCGACGACGGCCATCGAGGAAGAAGTCCAGACCGCCGATGTCGTCATCGGCGCGGTTCTCGTGCCGGGCGCAAGCGCGCCAAAACTCGTAACGAAGGCAATGCTCAAAACGATGAAGCAGGGCGCAGTCATGGTCGATGTCGCCATCGACCAGGGCGGATGTTTCGAGACATCGCATGCGACCACCCATGCCGCCCCGACCTATATCGTCGATGGGATTGTCCATTATTGCGTGGCGAATATGCCCGGCGCAGTCCCCTATACGTCAAGCCATGCGCTGAACAACGCCACCCTGCCCTATGGGCTGGCGCTTGCGGCCGGTGGCATCAAAGGCATAGTCAAACATCCAGGTCTTTTATCCGGCCTCAATATCCACCGCGGCCAATTGACTCACCCCGCCGTGGCGGAAAGCCTCAAGCTCGAGCTGAAACCGGCGGTAGCGGCTCTCGCCGCCTGACCTTTCGTTCAAAAAGGGATGGGAGTCGGAAAACTCCCATCCCCGCTTATTCGGGCTTGAACGCGCCTTCGAACACATAGACCGATTGAGGATTGCGCGGGCTCGGCGTTTCTCGCGCCTGCAAGGCTTCCGGCAGAATGGATTTATCGGCGCGCCGGCCAAGCACGAAGGCAAGCTCCACCTGATAATCATCGGGGATTTCGAATTCCACCGCGGTGCGCGGAATATCGAAACCGGTCATGGCATGGACAGCATAACCGAGTTTCGTCGCCTGCAAGGCGAGAAACCCCCAAGCAGCGCCCGCATCGGCGGAATGGCTATGCATGGCAACCGGCTCTGTCTTGCCCGGCGGAACGAAAGTCTTCTTCGAGAGAAGAATTGCCAGGATCGGCGCATTCTTTGCCCAGGACTGGTTGAACTCTATGAGCAGCCCCAAAATCTTGTCGAATTCCGGTGTTCCATGCCGCGCGAAGATGAAACGCCAAGGCTGTGAATTATAAGCGGAAGGTGCCCAACGGGCCGCTTCGAAGATGGTGCGCAAATCCTGTTCCGGGAGCGCCTCCGGACTGAAGGCGCGCGGCGACCATCGCTCGAGGAAAACGGAATCGACCGGGTGGTCGGCCTTACGGGAATTGGCTTGCGTCATGATGGAATCTCACAAAAAACGATGCCGGGCGGAGACGGCATCGTTGGAAAGATCGGCGGCGATCGCCCGCTCATATAACAAGTCTCATTGAGCACGCCTGGTTCTGGTTGAAGACCTCTCGCGGGCCATCACGAATTCAAGCGGTAAAACCTCGACGACAAAGTTGCGCACCCTCCGGTCCAAAGATCGATCCGGGGATCGATGAGGATGCGTCATGCTCGACCAACTGCTGCCCATCAGAGAGAGGGCGACCGGCCCGTGAAGGCTATCACGATCACTCTGAAGGCAATATGGCAAACGGATCATCGGGGTATCAACAGGTCGTGCTTCACAGGCTCAGGAATAGGCGATCAGTGTCTGGCGTAGATCTGATCGAAAATACCACCATCAGCGAAATGGGTTTTCTGCGCGTTGGTCCAACCGCCGAAATCCTTGTCGACCGTCACCAGCGTCGCCGGCTTGGCGAGTTTCGCGAGATCCTCCGGAGCCGCCGCTGACGGATCGACAGGATGATAGAAATTCTTGGCGATGAGCGCCTGCGCCTTCGGCTGATAGAGGAAGTTAAGATAGGCTTCCGCCACCTTCCGCGTCCCCTTGCGATCGACATTGCCGTCAACCAGGGCGACCGGTGGTTCAGCAAGGACCGAAATGGAAGGAACGACGATATCGAACTTATCCTTGCCGAATTCTTCGCTGGCCAGATAAGCGTCATTCTCCCATGAGATCAGCACGTCACCCAGGCCCCGCTGGGCGAAACTGATGGTCGAACCCCGCGCACCCGTATCGAGCACGGGAACATTCCGATAAAGCGCACCGACGAAGGCGCGTATCTTGGATTCGTCGCCGTCGAAAGCCTTGTTCGCATAACCCCAGGCGGCGAGATAATTCCACCGCGCCCCCCCGGAGGTTTTGGGGTTTGGCGTGATGACCGAGATGCCCGGCTTCACGAGATCGTTCCAGTCCTTGATACCTTTTGGATTTCCCTTGCGGACGAGGAAAATGATCGTCGAAGTATAAGGAGTCGAATTATGCGGAAGCCGGCTTTGCCAATTGGCCGGCAGTTTTCCCGTCTTGGCGGCTATCGCGTCGATATCGGCGGCGAGAGCGAGAGTAACGACATCAGCATCGAGACCGTCGATGACGGCGCGTGCCTGCGCGCCCGAACCGCCATGAGAGGCGCGGACAGTGACGGTTTCTCCGGTTTTCGCCTTCCAATCTCCGATGAACGCCTCATTGATGGCCCTATAGAGCTCCCGGGTCGGATCATAGGAAACATTTAAAAGAGCCGTTTCAGCCTGGGCTGCACAGGTTGCAGCGAAAGCACTGAGGCAAACGAACATGGCCCGGAGGGAATTGCGCCGACGACGAATTGGGAACTGCAGCATGAACCACCATTGATAGGGATCAGTCTCATAACCCTATAAATTCTACAATTATTGTCAAGTTATTAGATTAATTCACATTTTATATATTATTATTAATAAGTTATACTGTTTTCTTTAAGGATTATGGCAGGTAAAATCCTGCTCATTCAGATGACCCTCTTCTTTCGATATTAAACATATCCATTTGAAAATAATAATGTTCTTTAGATCCATCAGGACGATCTTCCGGATTCGTCCCCAATCCCGCAATTCTTCACCGGCTTCGGCGCAAAAAACCATCGTCCATGCCGCCATGGCTGAAAGGCTGATATGCGCTTATCGTATAGCTCCGGGACCGGATCAAATCCCGCCGTCCCCCATGGATGGCACCGTGAGAGGCGGGCGAGGCCCATGAATAAACCGACCCACAAGCCATGCCGCGCCAAGGCCTCGTCCATATAAGCGGAGCAGGTCGGCAAATGCCGGCATTGGCGCCCGATGAGTGAGGAAAGTGTGAGCTGATAAAGGCGCAGCAGCTTTCGCAGCAGAAACACCGCTGGGCGAGCGGGTGAAAGCGGCTCGTGCCCATGGTTTCCGCATCCGCAATCCATTCCTGTCTCCATCAGCGGCGCCCAAACAAGGCAGCGATTGATAGGCCCTGCTTGGGAAGGCCCGAATGATTCTCGAAATGGATCACCATAACCTGTTGCAATTATGCACTGGTTTTGCCCAGCTCAAGGGATCATAGTGCGCTGCGTGACGAATCTTTACGATTAGAGTGCTTGCCGTGTCGTTATGCAAATTCCTGGGCTCAGCGATCATTGTCCTCCTGGCTGGAGTCGGGAACGCTTCCGCGGCGGATGTCGCGCCGCCCAAGCCCGCTGCTCAGGAAAGTGCTGACAGCATTTATGTCACGCTCGGTATCGGGCCTGAAATGATGCCATCCTTTCCGGGATCGAAAGGTTTCCGCGCCGTCCCGACAGCCCATTTCGGGTGGGGAAAAACCGACCCTTTCTATGCCCCGGATGATGGTTTCGACGTTGCCCTCTTCAATAATGGGACGGTCGCCTTTGGTCCGGTTGCCCGCGTGCGGGAGCAACGGTCGCTCGGCAACGGCAATGCGAATTTCTATGGCATCCATGATATCGGCTGGACTTTCGAAATCGGCGGTTTTGGCGAATTATGGCTCGCCGATTTCCTGCGGACACGCGCCGAGGTCCGACAGGGTGTGAATGGTCATAATGGCCTCGTCGCCGACGTCATGATCGATTATGTCTATCGTTCCGGCCCATGGACGGCATCGATCGGCCCCCGTCTCGCGTTCGGCAACAACACTTTCATGCGCGCCTTTTTCTCGGTGACCCCCTGGGAAGCGCAATTGAACGGCCGCGTCTATCCCTATCAGGCGAATGGCGGACTGGCTTCGCTCGGCACCATGCTTTCGGTAAAATATCAGTTCACGCCGACGTGGAGCTTCAACCTGTTCGGCGGCTATAACCGCCTTATGGGAAGCGCAGCCGACAGCCCGATCCCCAATCGTCTCGGTTCGAGCAATCAATGGACGACCGGCGGCATCATCGCCTATACGTTCGATCTGAAGCAGGCGGCCCATTCCATCGGTTTCGATTTCTGAACTTGTTATTGTGATGCGGGCGAGGTGCGTGAGCTAAACCCGTCCGGGATGCAAACGCGCCTGTGAAGCATTAAAGCTCCGGTTGAGATGCGCCCTGCCCTTCGGTTCAGGACGCTTCGGATGCGGTCTAACCTGGATTTGCCGCGGCTGAATTTTGCGTCCCGGAATTTCTTTCAGCCGCTTCGATCTGGTTAAGACAATCGACGACAGCCTCAAAAGTCAGCAATGTGGACGTGTGCCGCGCCTTGAAATCGCGCACCGGTTCCAAAACACCGAAATCCGCCCACTTGCCCTCGGGTGGTGTGCCATTGGCTTTCAACATCGCCCGCATCGTCTCCCGCAGAGCCCGCAATTCCGGCCCCGTCGAACCGAGAATGTTGCGCGCCATGAGCGAAGCCGCCGCCTGACTGAGAGCGCAAGCTTTGACGTCATGCGCAAAATCGGTCACCTTGCCGTCCTGCATCTTGAGATCGACGACGATCGTCGAGCCGCAGAGTTTGGAATGTGCCTTGGCCGTCGCGTCCGGTGACTCAAGCCGCCCCAGCCTTGGTATGTTCCCTGCTAGATCGAGAATCTGTTGGTTGTAAATATTGGTCAGCATCGATTCCACTTCGGTTCAGGTGACGGCCAGGAACCTATCCTATATAGGGTTTGAGAAACCGGCGAACGAGCTCCCGAATTTTTCGGTTCGAAATCCCTAGCAAATACCATCCCAGGCCCGCATTATCCTGCCACGATGCCTGGATCGAAACGGCAGGGCCCTTCCCTCATTTACGGAGGCACCACATGGATGACGTGGTTAAGTCCTTACTTGAGCAGACGAATTCTTCCTTGACCAAACCTGCCCTTGCCCGCCCGACTCGTGAAGAGGCCGAGGCTGCCGTCCGTGTTCTCCTGCGTTGGACGGGAGATGATCCCTCCCGGGAGGGACTGCGCGATACGCCCAAACGCGTCGTCAAGGCATTTGAAGAATTCTTTTCAGGCTATGAGGCCGATGCGTCGGACGTGCTTTCCCGGGTTTTCGAGGAAGTGCATGGCTACGACAATATCGTGCTGGTGCGGGATATCCCGTTTTCCTCTCATTGCGAACACCATATGGTGCCGTTCTTCGGCGTTGCTCATATCGCCTATTATCCATCCGAGGCTGGGGTTATCGGCCTTTCCAAGCTGGCGCGCCTCGTGGATATTTACGCCAAAAGGCTGCAGACTCAGGAAGCTTTGACGGCGCAGATCATAGGCGCCATCGACGAGCATCTGCAGCCGCGCGGCTGCGCCATCATGCTGGAAGCCGAACATATGTGCATGTCGATGCGCGGCGTGCAGAAACACGGAACTTCCACGCTGACGACGCAATTTACTGGCGTTTTCCGTGATGATCCCGCCGAACAGGTCCGTTTCTTTGGAATGGTCCGCCAGGGTAAAGTCTGATCCGAAACCGAAAGCATTTTCCAATCACATGGAATCGCTACGCGATTCCATTACCGTGAGAATGCTCTGGCGTTTTTAGCGGACTGTTTCCGGATATGTTCGAAACGCTCTCGGCTTTTGCTGATGCCCGTTGCGCCATTTCCTGATGGAGCCTCGCGGATTCATCTAAACCACTTGCAGCATCAGAGGTAGAAGGCCCCTGCCGGGGGCCATTCCGATATTTTTGACTGCCGGCATGCCTTCGCAAAGACGGGGATTTTCCGGCAAATTTCCAAAGCGGGTTTTGCGACGATGCAGGCAGCCGATTTTCCCATTGCCGAAACCAAGACGGAGCTGGAAGAAGGATCGGCTTTTGCGCCGCGATTCGACAAGGATGGGCTGATAACCTGTGTGACTCTGGACGCCCGTGACGGCAAAATCCTGATGCTTGCGCATATGAATGCAGAATCATTGCGGCTGAGTCTCGATACTGGTGAGGCCTATTATTGGTCACGCTCGCGCCAAACCCTTTGGCACAAAGGCGATACCTCGGGCCAGATCCAGAAGATCCACGCCATTCATACTGATTGTGATCAGGATGCGATTCTTCTGAGCGTCGTGCCGGGGGGTGACGGAGGTGCATGTCACACAGGACGCAGAAGCTGTTTTTATCGGCGTGTCATTGCCGATGAAAATGGGGCTCGGCTGGTGTTTGAAGAATAAAGAAGGATCGTTCCACGTACTCTTCAGGCGGGATGTCCCGCGCCGAATTCCTTTCCGAAAATCCTGGCCCGACGCCGAATGACGTACATTCGGCGGCGGGAATTTTTACGCCATCGCGATATATTCGAGGATCGCGTTCTTTTCTTTTTCCATTTCTTCGAGACGGTATTTTACCGCGTCGCCGATGGAAACGAGGCCACAGAGGCGACCACTCATCAGCACGGGAAGATGACGGAAACGTCCCCGGCTCATCTTGCTGACAATGTCGTGGACGGTTTCATCCTCGGTGATGGTGACGACCTGCGAAGTCATGTGCAGGGAAACCGCATCGTGTAGGGATTCCGGGCCCCGCCGGCTGATGGCCTTGACGATATCACGTTCTGAAATAATGCCGAGAAGATGGCTTTGGGCGTCGGTGACGACCACAGCACCAATCTTATTTTTGGTCAAAATTTCGCTGACTTCGAGCAAGGTCCGGTGCGGCTGCACACCAATGACGCCACGTCCTTTGGTCGCGAGTATGCGCGCGACTGTCATTCGCTATCCTCCCTGGATGGTGAAACGACGAAAACTTTGGAAGTTCTTCTGTCGAACAGTATTGAAATTTTATTATCTGTCTTACTGGCAGACTCTAACTGAGCTTAACGCTCTATTATGTAGATAAGCATGCCCTGATTTCAACGCATGCGCAAGGTTTATTAAAAAATTTGGTAGTTGCTACAAATTGACGCAGCTATATCGTACCAGGCCTCCATTTCCGCGCCGTACTAACCTCTCACGCAAATCTTCATGGCGATCCTCCTGCCCTTAGGCATCGTGCCGAAACCGCCTTTTCCCTGGGCAATCAGGGTGCCGGCGGCTGATCTTGACCGTTCTGCGAGTCCTGCCCGTTTTCGGCGCGCTTCATGGGCCGGCGCGCCACGATCGGCAACACGAGTGGCGGCATCGATTTGATGCCGGGCGCAGCGGGTATAGCGCTGAGGACGATACGCTGCGGCAATTCCTGCCGGCCGAGTGGCGGTCCATTCGGCCTCGCGCGATCCCCTCTTGGAGCATCGGGCCTTGATCCATCGCGCTGGGGGCCATCCTCGTTTGGCACCGGTGGTCTTTTTTCGCTGTTTGAGGGCTCCGGCGCTTCCACCAACTTGAAGCTCAGCTGATAGGGACCTTCGAACAGGACCATCCCACCCGACTGATCCTGTGAATCGGAGAAATGCTCGGCATCGAACGTTTGTGCGCTCTGCCGCAATTTATCGCCGTCATCATCATGTTCGACCGAAATATGAATGGTTTTCAGTTTTTGCTCGCCGGTTACGCCGCGCGTGAGCCGCACGAAGGTCAAGGATTGCGCATTGCCGTTGAACGCCAGTTTTTGCGCATCTCCGTCACCCACCATTAAAGGCAGCGCTTCATCGAGCTCCTGGGTCAACCGCATGATGGCCTGCATCCACTGGTCCTGCCAGTCCGATGCCCCCTGGCCTCTGCGCCAATGAATCATCGTGTAATTGAGATTCGGAATGACGAAGGACAGCAGCAGGGCCCCCAGGGCCAATGCGACGATCGTTTCGACGAGCGTGAACCCACCACTCGCAGCGTGCCGGAATGCCGCCCTGTTACGGCAGTGTTGCCTTGTTCCCACTGGCTTCCAGCCGCGGAACAAAACCTTGGCCGCTGCCGGATCATCAATGAGGCGTTTCAAGCTTGATGGTCGCATAATGCAGAGTGCGTCTGTTGGGAGCAGTAATCTGAATGACGGCTTGAAGCCGGTTGATGATCGGCTTGCCCTTATCGTCAACGGGAAGCCGTGGCGATCCATTCTCGGCATCGGGCGGAGGAGGCTTGCGCTCATTCGCATCCTGTTGCGAGGATTGCGGGATCGGCGGAAAAGCCGAAGGAAGAGTGCGCAGACGAACCGATCGAATATTGATTTGGTAGCGAAAGCCGTCCCTGACGCCTGAGCGCGCAGTCAGGCGGTTATCGCGCCATTCCGTTGCGAGAATCCGCGCGACCATCATGCCACGCAAGGTGGTCTCTCCAATCCCAGCCGAAGCGCGCGCCGCGATGAAACCGCGCGTGAGAACGCCAAGACAAATAGCGGCGATAGCCAGAGCGGCCAACGCCTCAAGCAGGGTGAAGCCGCCGGAAACCTTCCGTTTGAAAGACAATCGCCCTCCGAGAAAATTGCGGTCTCGGACCAGCCCCGTGCGATCGCCCTCATCGGCTCGCCGCAACTTCCCCATTCCTGATATCCACCGCTCCGGTCAGGCCATTGACGCGCAAACGGACGACACGGCGCCCATGCTGAAATTTGATGATGGCGCCGCAATTGCTCCCATCGGGTTGAAAAATCAGAGTCACGTTGCGCCCGCTTTGATCACAGCCGCCGCCCGTCGTCATGGTGACCGCGAGATCGGCAGGAAAGATCACGCTGTCGCTTCTGCCACTCAAACGCCGGACCTGTGGTTCGAACTGAACCGCTGCCGGTCTATTCGCCAGTAAGGCGGCCGATCTCGTATCCCTCAACGTCGCCTCTGTACGCGCCAAAAGAGCTTCGAGAGGCAAGGTCGACGTCCTTTGCACGATCCACGGCATCACCAGAGCAAACAGCATCCCGGCAATCGCCATGGCTGCCACGATCTCAAGCAGGACGAAACCCGCCTCTTTATCGTCTCTCATACCAAGTCTCCTTGATCCCAATAGGTTGGGATCAAGGGGATTCGGCCGTAGGCCGTCGCGGGGGCCAAGTCTCCGAGGGTCAAGTCTCAATGAGTCATGCTCATTGAGACTTGCTATCAGATGAGGCCGCGTTGTTTTCACCAACTGGTCACGGCTCCGTTGCCGGGTTCGGTAGAGCCTTCATGGCCACTCGGTCCAAGCGAAACGATGTCATAGGGTCGTCCATTCGCGCCAGGCGAGCGATACAGATAAGCATGGTTCCAGGGGTCACGCGGAACGCCAGTGCCCTTGAGATAGGGGCCGTTCCAGCTGGTGACGCCCGGCGGTTGGACGGCAAGAGCCGTCAATCCTTCATTCGTCGTCGGATAGCGCCCCGCATCGATGAAATAGAGATCCAGGGCATTCTTGAAACTCTCGATCTGAATATGCGCTGTCTTCACTTTCGCTTCGGACAATTGGCCGAGAACACGCGGCGCGACGAGGCCAACCAGCAGGCCGATGATCGCCAGCACGACAAGCATTTCGACAAGTGTGAAACCCGCCTCGGAATGCCGGCTTTTGCGGCGCAATTCGAGTTTCGAAAGCGTTCTGCGTGTCGTCAGGACATTTCGGAACAAGGGTAGCTGGCTAAAACCTTTTATCGTCATCAGGAGGTCCATCAGTTCAAGCAGTCCATACGAAAGAGGAGCAATTCCACGCTACTTCGCCCAAGATCCGAGGGGCGTGCCGGGTGGATCATCGGCGAGGCGATCCAAAGCAGAGGACCTCTCTTGGTCGAAGATGATGTCGATCGCTTGACAGTGGAAATCAAGCCAGGGTTGCAATGCGCTCGCCCTGGACCTGTCACGGCTTATCTAGCCGATGCCCTATCAATCACCTCTATCAATCGTGCCCGGTCGTTCAATGTCCGAGCTTCGACATCCAAGAATTCCTGTTTACCAAGCTATATAGAACAAACTCCAATGCGGATATGATCTTTCAGCAGATTTTTAGTATTTACAAAAACATAGCGGTTCATTCCGTTGGCTCTTCCGTAGAAAGGCCGGCGCATCGTCTTATTGTCTTCCATCGTTCGTGGCCGCGATAGTCGACGCCCGGATCATGTCGCCATCTGATCGATACCAACGATGGTCGACATAATGGCCGCCATCATCGCGCCAATCATTCCGGCAATGAACAGAATCGCTGCAGGACCGATAATATCAGTCAAACGCACCAGATTTTGTTCGAGTTTCAGCGTATAGAGCGCTCCAGCCTCGGCCGAGACCTTGGCCAATTCACCTGTTTCCTCGCCGATCCTGAGCATTCTCAAGGCGACCGGCGGCAGCAGCGCGACTGAAGCGACGGCCTCGTGGAGGCGTTTGCCTTGCCGAACGGCGTCGCCGATCAGCGCGAAGCGCTGTTTGACGGTGACGCCCAGGCAATTTTCGATGACGCGAAGACTTTCCGTCATCGGCACGCCCTGACGAACGAGAATTGCGAGCGTTGAAAAAAACACCGCCGTCCGCCGCATTTCGGCAAGCCCGCGAATGATCGGCAAACGCGTGCAGAAACTGGCGATCGCCGTTTTCATACGCACGCTGCGCGAAAACAGGAATCCCATGGCGATGAAGACCGGAACCCCGTACATCAGCCATTCCTCTCGCTCGACCAGCCAATGGGACATGCCGAAAACGGTCGAGACAAGGACACCCGGATCCCCTGCCCCCTCGGAAACGACCCCGTCAAATTGCGGGATGACCTGCAGGAGGAAGAACAAAAGAACGAGAACAGCCGAAACCGTGAGAAAAGCCGGGTAGCGCAATGCGCCCGAGACTTTGTCGGCAAGTGCCTGGTCACTCGCACGCTGCTTGGCGACGGAGGCCAGCATGCCATCGAGATCGCCGATGGTTTCCGCGACTTCCGCAAGCGCCGGCAAAAGCGGTCCAAAAACGTCCTGCCGCTGCCGAAGCGCCTGCGAGAAACTCTTGCCTTCAAGCAAGGCGCCGCGCACGCTGGTCACGGCACGTGCGAGCGGCTTCGGCAAACCCGGAAGAGAAAGATCGAGGGCCTCGATGAGAGGCAGACCGCTGCGCAGCAAGAGCGCGAGCTCATTAAGAAATGAGGTGACGGCGGCCGGCTTTACCGAGGCGGAAAATGAGAAGAGTTCGCTTTTGGACTGAACCTCCCGGTGGCTGACAAGCACCAGGCCACGCCGCTCGAGCTCGCGGCGAACAGCAGCGAGATCCGGGAGTTCCCGTTCTTCCTCGATGGCGCGCCCGTCAAGCGCCAGTGCCTTGTAGCGATAGACCGTCACAATCCCATCATCCGATATCGGGCCGAAATGCCGGGTCAATTGGCAAGGAAAGCAGGATTTCCTGCTTATAACAAAAGGCGCGAAGCCTGACTCATCGCCTTTCGGCACCTGCTACGCAGGGCGGCGCAGTTTCACCGAACACCATGGCTCACGATAAATCGTAAGCCATCTACCTGGATATTACGCCTGCCGTTCCGAACTTGTTACGAGATAATGGCTCTAGGGCATTTTCTGAGTGGAGCGTTTCTGGATATATCCGAAACGCTCTAAGGTTCCTCCCTCCCGACCTGCAGACCGCGCCGAGCAAGTGAAACACTTAATTTCCTCTCTCGAACATCAGGCTGGATCACAGTCCGGAGGTCGCCACGCAAGATTTCGCCTGATTAGCCATGGTCTTGCTGTACGATCATGACGGAAGTTGAAAGATCCCGTTCACGGTTTTGTCAGCCTGCGGGCCGAACCTTCCAGATGCAGCTGTTTCAGGATTGCGCCACGACACGGAAAACTTCATCGATGGTGGTGAAACCCTGGCGGCAACGCGCAAGACCATCGTCCAGCATGGTCTGCATGCCTTGGCTCCGGGCGGTCGCGACAATGCTCCCCTCATCCTCTCCATTCAGAATCAGCCGGCGGACCTCCTCGGTGATTTCCAGCACCTCGAACAGGGCGCTGCGACCGCGGTAGCCGGTATGCGCACAGCGATCGCAGCCGACAGCATGGTGCAGGATCATCCCCTTCTCGAAACCGAATCCGGTGAGACGCGGGTCCGCATCGAGATCAGCCTGCGTCAGCGGCGCCGCTTTCTTGCAATCCGGGCAGAGCATGCGGGCGAGTCGTTGGGCGATGACCGCCGTCAGCGTGGAGGCGACGAGAAACGGCTCGACACCGAGATCGGTCAGACGATTCAATGCCGCCGCCGCGCTATTCGTATGCAATGTGCTGAGCACCAGATGGCCCGTGAGCGCCGCCTGCAAAGCGATGCTGGCCGTTTCTCCGTCGCGAATCTCGCCGACCATGATGACATCGGGATCCTGGCGCAAAAAGGCGCGCAGCGCGCTCGCGAAGGTCAGGCCGATTGCGGAACGGACCTGTGACTGGCTGATGCCGGGAATTTCATATTCGACAGGATCCTCGATCGTCAGAATTTTCCGGCTCGCATCGTTCATTTCCGCGATACTGGCGGCAAGGGTCGTCGTCTTGCCGCTACCGGTCGGCCCGGTCACGATGAGCAGGCCATGTGGCCGCGCGAGCTGGCGGCGCAGGACCGCCTCGTCACGGGCGTTGAAACCTATCTTGTCGAAGGTAACGAGTTTGGAGTTGCGCTCCAGCAAACGCAGAATCGCGGCTTCGCCGCCCATTGTCGGCATGGTCGCGACGCGCAGGTCGAACTCACGGCCACGGACCTGCATGCGCGCCCTTCCGTCCTGCGGCAGGCGATGTTCAGCAATATTCAGCCCGCTCAGGATTTTGACGCGCGAGACCAGCGCCCGCGCTGAAATATTCTGATTCATCGGCAAAACGCGCAAAATGCCGTCGACCCGAATGCGAACGCGCAAATCCCGCTTGAGCGGCTCGATATGGATATCGGTGCCGCGCCAGCTTACCGCGCGTTCGAAAATCTGATCCAGAGCCTGCACGACGGGCGCGCCACTGGCAAGATCGCGCAGGCTCTCCGCATCATCGGCGGTGAGATCAGGATTTTGCGCTTCCTCGTCCCGCTCTTCCTCTTCTCCCGGGCCAGCCGCCACAAGTTCGAGAACGGTCTCGATATCCTCGCGGGCTGCGGTGACTAGCATGACGTCGCCGCCCAAGGTCAAACGCAAGGCATCAATTGGCTCTATCGCCGAAGGATCGGCGGTGGCGATCCAGATCACATGTTTTTCATCGCGAAACGGAAACAATCCGGTTTCACGCAGGAAGACCGGGGAAAATTGCGCCGCCAGCGAATGCATCGCGCGCAGATCGGCCAGACCGAGCCTCGAGAGTTCAGGGCTTTTGTCATAATTCTTGATGGGAAATGTGTTTTGGGCTTCGTCTGACTTCATCATCATGGACCATCGGCAAAGCCCGGAGATAATTTCACGCTCACCGAGCAAGTTCTGCTTAAGACCGAACGGCATTATCACGACGGAATTGTGATCAATTCAGTCCGGGAAACAACCGCAACCGGCCTCGTGCGGGCCAATTCTTCGAGAGGAGCGATCCGAACGGAGACGGTTACGAGGGATTCAAATCGGATGCATTGTTTTCATGGAGCTGTTCATCGGGATTGGGCGCGCCTTTATTGCGGCCGGATCGGAGAAAGACACCGGTTAAAAATCCTGTTTCGTCAGTTGCCTTCATAAGTTTGACATTATGCAAAAATAAATGACCAGCCCAAGCTTGGTTCTACTATCGAGACAGGAACTGTACCTGTGTAATAAAATTCGCTGCGGCGCGTACTTCTCGATATGTGTTCTTTTTTGAGAAGCCTATCCAGCGATGAAGTGGAATCACTGCCGTAGCAACTCCTGGAACCGGATGAGTGTAGAAGTCTATGAGGTCAGCTTGCGTCTAGCTTGAGTTCATAGAAATAAGGATCACGCGTATAAAAAATCCGTGTGCAGGAATTTTGACGATCATGAACAGCAATAAACAATAATTTATAATGATCAGCAACGAACGACATGCAGGAGTCGAAGTGAAAGCCTTTGCTTCCACAAAGCGCTGGCACGCCTTTTCGAGTTTAAGGGGCGGGCTGGACAAAGTCTGGAAGAGTTTTACGCAAAGTCGTGCCGGTTTCCCACAGGTTCAGGCTGCGCTCTTTCTGACTCTCGCTGCGACTCTTTCCGCGACCCTTACGGGATGCAATTCAGTCGGCGGCCCGGAGATTCCCTCGGCCTTCGATCAGGCTCACGGTCTTGGCGCGCAGGATCTTGCGGCCCGGTCCGGCTCGCAGGAAGCGGGCGGTGCGTCCTCCGCTCTCGGGGCGGCACCGAGGCCGACGATCGTGCGCGGCAGTGTCGTCGGCAATGCCGAGGCGCAAGTCAGAGACGAGACCGCCGGCGACGCCGTGGCGGACCCTAATGGGTATCAGCTGAATTTCGAGAATGCCGACGCGGTCACCGTCGTCAAGACGATCCTTGGCGATGTTCTTCACACCAATTACGTCATCGATCCGCGCATCAACGGGCAGCTCAGCCTGACATCGTCACGGCCGGTTCCGCGCAAATATCTCGTGCGGTTGCTGGAATCGGCGCTGACCGGCATCAATGCGGTGGTTCTCAAGCAGAACGATCTCTACAAGGTCGTGCCCGCAGGCGATGCG